>NZ_JBIVXA010000009.1:37995-338963 GCF_044768965.1 Streptomyces sp. NPDC090798 | reverse complement strand
CCCCTGGGGCGGGGCTACGCCCCGAATACCCCGCCCGCCCGAAGTTGATAGTCCGCGGGCGCGTGAGGGCCGGGCGCGCAGTTCCCCGCGCCCCTGGGGCGGGGCTACGCCCCGAATACCCCGCCCGCCCGAAGTTGATAGTCCGCGGGCGCGTGAGGGCCGGGCGCGCAGTTCCCCGCGCCCCTGGAGGGCCGGAGGCCGAATCTCCACCCGCCCCCGTTCGCTCCGCCCACCCGGGCCCGCGTCTTCAGCCCGTCCGGCGTTTGAGGACGAGGCCGTTCAGGCCGATGTGGGGGTTCGGGGTCGAAGGGGCGGAGCCCCTGGGGATGGGACGGGTAGGGGCGGCGGGGGCGGGACAGGGTGGTTGCGGGTCCGCCGGTGGGTCAGCCCGCCACCGACACCGAGGGCTCGCCGGAGGCGATACCGTCGGCCTCCATCTGCTCGGCAAGCTTCATCGCTTCCTCGATGAGCGTCTCGACGATCTTCGACTCGGGGACCGTCTTGATGACCTCGCCCTTGACGAAGATCTGCCCCTTGCCGTTGCCGGAAGCGACGCCGAGGTCGGCCTCGCGGGCCTCGCCCGGACCGTTCACCACGCAGCCCATGACGGCGACGCGGAGGGGGACCTCCATGCCCGTCAGACCGGCGGTGACCTCTTCCGCCAGCTTGTACACATCGACCTGGGCACGCCCGCAGGACGGGCAGGAGACGATCTCAAGACCGCGCTGCTTGAGGTTCAGCGACTCCAGGATCTGAAGACCGACCTTGACCTCCTCGGCGGGCGGCGCCGACAGGGACACCCGGATCGTGTCGCCGATGCCCTCGGAGAGCAGCGCCCCGAACGCCACCGCCGACTTGATCGTGCCCTGGAAGGCGGGACCCGCCTCCGTCACACCGAGGTGCAGGGGGTAGTCGCACGCCGCCGCCAGCTGGCGATACGCGTTGACCATGACGACCGGGTCGTTGTGCTTGACCGAGATCTTGATGTCCCGGAAGTCGTGCTCCTCGAAGAGGGACGCCTCCCAGAGGGCGGACTCGACGAGCGCCTCGGGGGTCGCCTTGCCGTACTTCTGGAGGAGCCGCCTGTCGAGCGACCCCGCGTTGACGCCGATCCGGATCGGGGTGCCGGTGTCCTTCGCGGCCCGCGCGATCTCCTTGACCTGGTCGTCGAACTGCTTGATGTTGCCGGGGTTCACACGGACGGCCGCACAGCCCGCGTTGATCGCCGCGAAGACGTACTTCGGCTGGAAGTGGATGTCCGCGATGACCGGGATCTGGGACTTGCGGGCGATCGTGGCGAGCGCGTCGGCGTCGTCCTGGGTCGGGCAGGCCACCCGTACGATCTGGCAGCCCGAGGCCGTCAGCTCGGCGATCTGCTGCAGCGTGGCGCCGATGTCCGACGTACGCGTGGTCGTCATCGACTGCACCGAGACGGGTGCGTCTCCACCCACGGCCACGGTTCCGACCTGGATCTGCCGGCTCTTCCGACGCTCGGCGAGCTTGGTCGGAACGGACGGCATGCCGAGAGAAATCGCAGTCATCTGCTGTGCAACCCCAAGTTGTGGATCAAGGTCCCGGAATCGTGGGCTCCAGGCTCCGAGATTACGGCACCGGCGCACGCCCGAGCACATCACGCCCCTAAACCCACCCAACGGATGGCGGCCGGGCACCCAGGGTGTCCGGCCGCCACGAACGGTGTCTTGCGAAGAGACCGCCTAGGAGATTTTCACCGGGTTAACAACGTCCGCGATCAGGACGAGGATCGTGAAGCAGACGAAGATTCCGGCCACCACGTAGGCCACCGGCATCAGCTTCGCCACGTCGAACGGGCCCGGGTCCGGCCGCCTCAGCACCTTCGCCGCGTTCCGCCGCAGCGACTCCCACAGCGCGCCCGCGATGTGCCCGCCGTCGAGCGGGAGCAGCGGGAGCATGTTGAACAGGAACAGGGAGAGGTTGAAGCCCGCGACCAGCAGCAGCATCATCGCGACCTGCTGCGACGCCGGGATGTCGAGAGTGAAGACATCACCGCCGATACGGGCCGCGCCGACCACGCCCATCGGGGAGTCCGCCTTGCGCGGGCCGTCACCGAAGGCCGCGTTCCACAGGTCGGGGATCTTGCCGGGCAGCGAGACCAGCGACTCGACGCCGTTCTGCATCATGTCGCCCATGCGGTTCACGGACTGGCCGAAGGACTGCTGGACGATGCCGGAGGCGGGCGTGAAGCCGAGGAAGCCGGCGTACACGTACTTGCCCTCGACATAGCCGCCGTTGCCGTCGGTCTTGCTGACCTGGTTCTTGATCAGGTGAGCGGTCAGGTCGACCTTCTGGCCCCCCCGCTCGACGGTGAGCGTGACGTCCTTGCCGGGGTTGGAGCGGATGTCGGACTGGAGGGCCGACCAGTCGTCGATCGCCTTGCCGTTGAACGCGACGATCTTGTCGCCGCCCTTGAGCCCGGCGGCCTTGGCGGGCGCGGCCTGGTCGCTCGCCGCGCACTTCGACCGGTTCTCGCTCTGCTGGATGACACAGTCCGAGACCTTGCCGACCGTCGTGGTCTGGGTCTGCACCCCGAACGTCATCATCACGCCGAGGAAGATCGCGACGGCCAGGACGAGGTTCATGAACGGGCCCGCGAACATCACGATCACGCGCTTCCACGGCTTGCGCGTGTAGAAGAGGCGGGTCTCGTCGCCGGGCTGGAGCTCCTCGAAGGCGGCCGACCTGGCGTCCTCGATCATGCCCCGGAAGGGGGAGGTGGAGCGTGCCTCGATACGGCCGTCCGGGCCGGGCGGGAACATCCCGATCATGCGGATGTAGCCGCCGAGCGGGACCGCCTTCACCCCGTACTCGGTGTCACCCTTCTTCCGTGACCAGATGGTCGGCCCGAAGCCGACCATGTACTGCGGCACACGGATGCCGAAGAGCTTGGCCGTCGACAGATGTCCCAGCTCGTGCCAGGCGATCGAGATGAGCAGGCCGACCGCGAAGACGACTATGCCGAGGATCATCATCAGGGTCGTCATGCACGAGCCTCCGCGGTTGTCGTCTGTGCCATTGGTGCTGTCCGTGCCGTCTGTGCGGTCAGTTCACGGGCCCGGGCGCGCGCCCAGGTCTCCGCTTCGAGGACGTCCGCCACGGTCAGGGAAGTTCCCGTTCCGGGCGTGCCGTGTTCCTCGACGACCCGGGTGACGGTCTCCATGATCCCGTTGAACGGCAGGGCGCCGTTCAGGAACGCGTCCACGCACTCCTCGTTGGCGGCATTGAACACCGCCGGGGCCGTGCCCGCGAGCTGCCCCACGTGCCGGGCGAGCCCGACGGAGGGGAACGCGTCGTTGTCGAGCGGGAAGAACTCCCAGCTCGACGCCTTGGTCCAGTCGAAGGCCAGCGCCGCGTCCGGGACGCGTTCGGGCCAGCCGAGGCCGATGGCGATCGGTCCCCGCATGTCGGGGGGCGTCGCCTGGGCCAGTGTCGATCCGTCTGTGTACTCAACCATCGAGTGGACATACGACTGCGGGTGCACGACCACCTCAATGCGATCGAAGGGAATGTCGTAGAGGAGGTGCGCCTCGATGACTTCCAGTCCCTTGTTGACCAAGGTCGCGGAGTTGATGGTGATCACCGGGCCCATGGCCCAGGTGGGGTGCGCGAGGGCCTCGGCGGGAGTGACGTTCGCCAGCTCCGCCTTCGTACGCCCCCGGAAGGGTCCGCCGGAGGCGGTCACGACCAGCTTGCGCACATCGGCACGCGTACCGGCCGCCAGTGCCTGGAAGAGCGCCGCGTGCTCCGAGTCGACCGGGATGATCTGGCCGGGCTTGGCCAGCGCCTTCACCAGCGGGCCGCCGACGATGAGCGATTCCTTGTTGGCGAGCGCGAGGGTGCGGCCCGCTTCCAGGGCGGCGAGGGTGGGGGCGAGGCCGATGGAGCCGGTGATGCCGTTGAGGACGGTGTGGCAGTCGGAGGCGGCGAGCTGGGTGGCGGCGTCCGCCCCGGCCAGGATCTCGGGAAGGGTCTCACCGGGTGCGTACTCGGCGGTGAGCGCCTCCCGCAGCGCCGGCACGACGTCCTCGCGCGCGACCGCGACCGTGCGCACGCGCAGCCGGTGGGCCTGCTCCGCGAGCAGTGCGACCCTGCCGCCGGCGGCGGAGAGCGCGCTCACCCGGAACCGGTCGGGGTTGCGCAGCACGAGGTCGATGGCCTGGGTGCCGATCGAGCCGGTGGAGCCGAGGATCACGACATCCCGGACTCCGTCCACGGGGTCGAAGACGAGATGCGGATCAGCGAGGGGGGCTGGACTGTCGCTCATCCCCCCATTGTGGCCGCTGCGCGACCCGCGCAGGACAGGGCTCCCCTCTTCTCCCTCTTCTGACCCCATTAGCACCCCGACGTACCGGAGGAAGGGAAATCACCCTTTGTGAAACCCGCGTGAAGATCATGTGATAACTCTTCATGCACGTCGTCACTCTCACTGGCCGGTGGACGACCGGCCGGGGTGCGACACCCTGGGGGGTTCTCATGCGGATACGCGCTGCCCTGCCCGCGCTCGCGGGCGCCGTGGCACTGACAGGCACGTTTCTTCTCAGCACTCCGGCGCAGGCGGCCGGCGGTGTGACCATCTATCACGTCTGGTTCGACAGCCCCGGTTCGGACAACCGCTCCAACGCGAGCCTCAACGCCGAGTGGGTGCAGATCAAGAACACCAGTTCGGCGTCGATCTCGCTCAAGGGCTGGATCCTGAAGGACGTCTCGAACCACAGGTACACCTTCCCGAACGTGAAGATCGGGGCGCACAAGACCATGAAGGTGCACACGGGCAGCGGTAGGGACACCGCGGGGGACAAGTACCAAAACCGCCGCGCGTACGTCTGGAACAACACCAGCGACACCGCCACGCTCACCAAGGCGAACGGCGGCAAGGTCGACGCGTGCTCGTGGACGACGCGGGACCCCAGCGACAAGTACTGCTAGCCCCATCCACTGCGGGCCCCCGCGGCCTCACCGCTTGCGGCGGCGCCGCGCCTTGGACCTGCCGGGGCGCGCGCCACCGCGTGACGGCGCGGCGGCCGGCGCGGGGGCAGTCGCGGGCGCGTCGGCGTCCGCCGGGGCGAAGCCGCCCTCGACCACGCCCTCCGCCGTGTCCATGGTGGGGGCCGTGAAGTGCAGGTCCTCGACCCGGTCGCGGCGTTCGAGGGTCCCGGGCGCACCGCCGGAGGCGTCCAGGTTGAAGACGTAGCCGACGGACTCCTCCTTGATGGCGTCGGTCATCGCGCCGTACATGTCGAAGCCCTCGCGCTCGTACTCGACGATGGGTTCCCGGCCGAGCGTCCAGCGCAGGCCGATGCCGTCACGGAGGTAGTCCATCTCGTAGAGGTGCTCGCGCCATTTGCGATCGAGGACGTTGAGGACGACCAGGCGTTCGAGGTCCCGCAGGGCCTCGGCTCCGAGTTCGGCCTCGCGGTCCTCGTAGCGGTCGTGGATGTCCTGGGTGACGGCCTCGGTCAGGTCGTCGGCGGTGAGATTCGCGCGGTCGCCCGCCGCCTCCTCCAGGTCCTCGATCGTGACCCGCACCGGATAGAGCTGCTTGAAGGCGCCCCACAGCCGCTCCAGGTCCCATTCCTCGGGAAAGCCCTCGCTGGTCTCCTGTTCGATGTACGCCCGCACGGTGTCGTCCATGAAGTGCAGGAGCTGTTCGCGCAGGTCCTCCCCGGCCAGGACGCGGCGGCGCTCGGCGTAGATGAGGGTGCGCTGCCGGTTGAGCACCTCGTCGAACTTCAGGACGTCCTTGCGGGACTCGAAGTGCTGCTGCTCGACCTGGGCCTGGGCGGAGGCGATGGCGCGGGTGACCATCTTGTTCTCGATGGGGATGTCGTCGGGGACGTTCGCCATGGACATCACGCGGTCCACGACCTGGGCGCGGAACAGGCGCATCAGGTCGTCCTCCAGGGAGAGGTAGAAGCGGGAGGCGCCGTTGTCGCCCTGGCGCCCCGAGCGGCCGCGCAGCTGGTTGTCGATACGGCGGGACTCATGGCGCTCGGTGCCCAGCACATAGAGCCCGCCGAGCTCCTTGACCTCCTCGTACGCCGCCCCGACCGCGGCGGTGACGCGCTCGCGCACCTCGCGGCAGGCGTCGGGGTGCTCCTCCTCGGTGAGTTCGCGCTTCTCCAGCTCGGCGGCTATGACGGACTCGGGATTGCCACCGAGCATGATGTCGGTGCCGCGGCCCGCCATGTTGGTGGCGACGGTGACGGCGCCCTTGCGGCCCGCCTGGGCCACGATCTGGGCCTCGCGCTGGTGGTTCTTGGCGTTGAGCACCTCGTGCCGGATACCGCGCTTCCTGAGCAGCGCGGAGAGCAGTTCGGACTTCTCCACCGACGTGGTGCCGACGAGGATCGGCTGCCCCTGGGCGTGCCGCTCGGCGATGTCCTCCACGATCGCGGCGTACTTGGCGTCCACGGTGCGGTAGATCTGGTCGGGGTCGTCGGCGCGCTTCGGGGGCCGGTTGGTCGGGATCGGCACGACCTGGAGCTGGTAGATCTGGTGGAACTCCGCCGCTTCCGTCATCGCCGTGCCGGTCATGCCGGCGAGCTTCTCGTAGAGGCGGAAGAAGTTCTGCAGGGTGATCGTGGCGAGGGTCTGGTTCTCGTCCTTGATCGTCACCCCTTCCTTCGCCTCGATCGCCTGGTGCAGCCCCTCGTTGTAGCGGCGGCCCGCGAGGATGCGGCCGGTGTGCTCGTCGACGATCAGCACCTCGCCGTCCACGACCACGTAGTCCTTGTCCCTCTTGAAGTGCTCCTTGGCCTTCAGGGCGTTGTTGAGGTGCCCGATGAGGGAGGTGTGGTCGGACTCGTACAGGCTCTCGATGCCGAGCTGGTCCTGGAGGTACTCGACGCCCCGGTCCAGGATCGCGACGGTGCGTTTCTTGGGGTCGTACTCGTAGTCGTACGTGGCCCGCAGCGCCGCCAGTTCCTCCTTCTCGGACGGCCGGGTGAAGAGTTCCTCCTGGACGCGGACGCCCTTCATCCGTCGTACGAGCCCCGCGAACGCCTCGTACCACTGGGTGGGCTGGTCGGCGGGACCGGAGATGATCAGCGGGGTGCGGGCCTCGTCGATGAGGATGGAGTCGGCCTCGTCGACGATCGCGAAGTGGTGGCCGCGCTGCACGAGTTCGTCCCTCGACCAGGCCATGTTGTCGCGCAGGTAGTCGAAGCCGAACTCGGTGTTGGTGCCGTAGGTGATGTCGCAGGCGTACTGGGCGCGGCGCACGGCGGGCGTCGACTCGGACTTGATGACACCGACGGTCAGGCCCAGGAAGCGGTAGGCGCGGCCCATCCACTCGGCGTCGCGCTCGGCGAGGTAGTCGTTGACCGTGACGAGGTGGACTCCCTTGCCGGACAGGGCGTTCAGATAGACGGGGAGGGTGGCGACGAGGGTCTTGCCCTCCCCCGTCTGCATCTCCGCGATGTCGCCGAGATGCAGCGCCGCGCCGCCCATCACCTGGACGTCGAAGTGGCGCATGCCCAGGGTGCGCCTGGCCGCCTCGCGCATCGCGGCGAAGGCCTCCGGCAGTAGGTCGTCCAGGCTCTCGCCGTCGGCGTGGCGCTGTTTGAACTCCGGGGTGAGGGCCTGGAGTTCCTCGTCCGACAAGGCCCTGAACTCCTCCTCCAAGGAGTTGACCTGATCGACGACGCGCTGGAGCCTGCGCAGCACACGGCCCTCGCCGGCCCGCATGATCCTGCCGGTGATGATGTCCAGACCTTTGCCCGGCATAGGAATTCCCCCAGAACTAAACGGCGTCCACGAGCATCCGAATCCAGTGATTGGCTCGTTGCAGAATGTGGACGCCCTGCTGATTCGCTGTGATCACCTCGCGCAGGACGGGATCGTCGACCACGTCGAGCGCGCTCTTGAGGAGTTGCTGGATGACGGGCCGCTCCCCCGGCCGACCGGCGTCCAGCAGACCGTCGACGTCACGGAGGTCGATGCGCCGGATCCGTACGGCGTCGAAGGAGGGCACCGGCGGGCGCGGCTCCAAGTCGACCAGGGCGAGCGCGCAGTCGTTGAGGAGAACCGCGAGGGCGTCGCGATGGCCCTCGAAGGTCTCGGGCGCGGCTTCGCGAAGCTTCTGCGCCAGCGGCCGCACTTCTTTGCGGACGGTCCGCAGGGCCCGTACGAGATCAGGTTCGTCGAGCTGAAGCCTGGCCTCGGCGCGGGCGCGCGTCAGTTGCGCGGAAAGGCCGTGACCGTGTTCTTCCCCGATTCCTTGGCGCATCTGCCGTCCCCGTTCGCCATTCTCCTCATTGTTGACGCACATATTCGGTGCGGCAAGCGTCGGAATGGCGAACCGGGGCGGCAGTGAATTCCTGGGGAAAAGGTCAGCGAATGGGGCGGTGGACGTTTTCCTTCCGGCTGGGGCCGGGTGTCGCGTCGGCGATCCAGGGGCCTTCCCCGGACGGGTCGATCACGCCCTCCTCCAGCCATTCGTACGTGCCCGCCAGTACGCCCTTGACGACCTTGCGGTCGAGCTCGTCGGTGTTGCTCCACAGCCGGCCGAAGAGTTCGTCGACGCGGATGCGGGACTGGCGGCAGAAGGCGTCGGCGAGCTGGTAGGCCTCGCGGCCGTGCTGCCCGGTGAGGCGCAGGTGTTCGGCGCGGACGCAGGCCGCGCTCATCGCGAAGAGCTCGGCGCCGATGTCGACGATCCGGCCCAGGAAGCCCTGCTTGGTCTCCATGCGGCCCTGCCAGCGGGACATGGCGTAGAAGGTGGAGCGGGCGAGCTTGCGGGCATTGCGCTCGACGTAGCGCAGATGCGGGGAGAGATCCACGTGCCGGTTGAACTCGCCGTACGAGCGGGGGAGTTGCCCCGGCCCCGCGACCAGTTTCGGCAGCCACTTGGCGTAGAAGACACCCGCGTTCGCGCCTGCCTTCGCCTTGTCCGAGAGGGACTTGTCGGGGTCGATGAGGTCACCGGCGACCGACAGGTGGGCGTCGACGGCCTCGCGGGCGATCAGCAGGTGCATGATCTCCGTGGAGCCCTCGAAGATGCGGTTGATGCGCAGGTCGCGCAGGATCTGCTCGGCGGGCACCGCCCGCTCGCCGCGCGCCGCCAGCGACTCGGCGGTCTCGAAGCCGCGGCCGCCGCGGATCTGGACCAGCTCGTCGGCCATCAGCCAGCCCATCTCGGAGCCGTACAGCTTGGCGAGGGCGGCCTCGATACGGATGTCGTTGCGGTCCTCGTCGGCCATCTGGGAGGACAGGTCGACGACGGCTTCGAGGGCGAAGGTGGTGGCCGCGATGAAGGAGATCTTGGAGCCGACGGCCTCGTGGAAGGCGACCGGCTTGCCCCATTGCTCGCGGGCCGCCGACCACTCGCGGGCGATCTTCAGACACCATTTGCCCGCGCCGACGCACATGGCGGGGAGCGAGAGGCGGCCGGTGTTGAGGGTGGTGAGGGCGATCTTCAGGCCCGCTCCCTCCGGGCCGATCCGGTTCGCCGCCGGGACCCGGACCTGGTGGAAGCGGGTGACGCCGTTCTCCAGGCCACGCAGGCCCATGAAGGCGTTGCGGTTCTCGACGGTGACGCCCTCGGAGCCGGCCTCCACCACGAACGCCGTGATGCCGCCCTTGTGCCCCTCGGACTTCGGGACGCGCGCCATGACGACCAGGAGGTCCGCGACCACGCCGTTGGTCGTCCAGAGCTTCACTCCGTCGAGGACGTACTCGTCGCCGTCCGGCACGGCGGCCGTGGCGAGCCGCGCCGGGTCGGAGCCCACGTCCGGCTCGGTGAGGAGGAAGGCCGAGATGTCGGTGCGGGCGCAGCGCGGCAGGAAGACGTCCTTCTGCTCCTGGGTGCCGAAAAGCTTCAGCGGCTGCGGCACGCCGATCGACTGGTGCGCGGACAGCAGCGCGCCGATCGCCGGGTTCGCGGAGCCGACGAGGGCGAGCGCCTTGTTGTAGTACACCTGGGTGAGGCCGAGGCCTCCGTACTTGGTGTCGATCTTCATGCCGAGGGCGCCGATGTCCTTGAGGCCGTCGATGACCTCGTCCGGGATCTGCGCCTCGCGCTCGATACGGGCCGAGTCGATCTTCGTCTCGCAGAAGTCGCGCAGCTTGGCGAGGAACTCCTCGCCGCGCTGTACGTCGTCCTCGGCGGGCATGGGGTGCGGGTGGATCAGGTCGAGGCGGAAGCGGCCGAGGAACAGTTCCTTGGCAAAGCTGGGCTTGCGCCAGTCCTGTTCGCGGGCCGCCTCCGCGACCTGTCGTGCCTCACGTTCAGTGACGGTGGGCTGGTGGGGTGTTGCGGACATGAGGCTCACCTCGCCGCGCATAGGGATCTTGGGGACCTTCGTTACCGATCGGTGCTACTCGATCGTATTTACCCGAATACGGGTGAGCCCACCAGTCCTCGCGCGCGTTCGAGTGAACGTGTACCCCATGGGTTTGGGCTGATGTCAGCCGATGTCGACCGAGTACGCCTTGGTGTCCAGCCGTCCCGAACCGCGGAAGACCTCGCTGCCCGACTCGACGCCGGAGAGGTACTTGTCGTTGCCGAGCAGCTTGCGGCGGACCAGGGCCTGGGTGAAGTCGTCGAGGTCGAGGGAGGCCTTGGTGGTGTTGGTGCGGCGGACGAAGGAGTACACCTTCCAGCCGATGTCGCCCTGGTAGATGTCCCACATGGCGCCGTCGAGGCTCACACTGCCGTACTTGGTGCCGAGGGGGCCCGCACCGCCCTGCCGGTTGAGCCAGACCATGATTTCGTCGGTGGGCTGGTCCTGCCAGTCCGCGTTGTTCTTGGCGTGCAGCCACAGGTCGTACGCGACGTTCATGGTCCCGGGGTTGGAACTGACCGAAAACTCCCAGCTGGTCTTGACCGGCTTGCGGTCGCCGACCCGGACGGGCAGTTCGGTGGCCGCCTTGTCGGTCTTCCAGCCCCAGTGCCAGCCGAGCACGGTACTGGCGTACGACTTGACGCTGTTCTCCTTGCCGGCCTCGCTGGTCCAGGTGTAGTTCGTGCCCCAGCCGATGGTGTCGCCGGAGCGCGAGGTGTCCCAGACGCACTGGGTGCCCGTGCCGTCGTCCTGCCCCCAGAGGTTGTTGTTGACGTAGTACTTGCCCATCGTGACGGTGTCGAAGGCGCCGCACTTCTTGCTGGCCTCGCCTGCCTGGGCGACGGTGACGCCCGCGGCGGCCGCGAGCGCCACCGTTCCCGCGAGCATCGTCTTCGCCTTCTTGGACAGGCGCGGTCGGCGGTGTTGCATCGGGGGTCCTTCCGGAAGGGTCTGCTTACGCCTTCTCAGTGACCACCGCGGCTCGAAAGGTTGCCGCCGCATCGAGGAGGGGGCGCGGGGGCCGCCGGCGTCGCGCGACCGGGGGACACGTCCGGCAGACATGGCGAAGTCCGGCGCGGGAAACGTACCGGCGCACGACACTGGAAACACGCCCAAGCACGGCACGGCGAACGCGCCGTCGCGCCGCACGACAACGACTCCCGACCCGCACCGCAAGAATCCTGTCGAAGCGCTTCGACAACCTATGGACACCCACCACCCGTCGAGCTACTGTCGAGCCACCCTCACACGCCGTTGTCCGCAATGCGCACTGTCGAAGCGCTTCACACAATGCTTGGAGAGCTGGATGGTCACCCTCGCCGAGGTCGCCCAGCACGCCGGAGTCTCGGCGAGCACGGTGAGCTATGTCCTCAGCGGCAAGCGGTCCATCTCCGCGAACACCCGGCAGCGGGTCGAGCGGAGCATCCAGGAGCTCGGCTACCACCCCAACGCGGGCGCCCGGGCCCTGGCGAGCAGCCGGTCCAACATCATCGCGCTGATGGTCCCGCTCCGTACCGACATGTACGTACCCGTGATGATGGAGATCGCCATCGCGGTGGCGACCCACGCCCGCACGCACGGCTACGACGTTCTGCTGCTCACCGGCGAGGAGGGTCCCGACGCCGTGCGCCGCGTCACCGGCAGCGGGCTCGCCGACGCGATGATCCTGATGGACGTGGAGCTCGACGACGAACGGCTCCCGCTGCTGCGCCAGACGGACCAGCCCTCCGTACTGATCGGCCTGCCCGCCGACACCTCCGGCCTGACCTGCGTCGATCTCGACTTCGGCGCGACGGGCGCGCTGTGCGCCGAGCACCTCGCACTGCTGGGCCACCGTGACATCGCTGTCATCGGCGAGGCCCCCGCGGTCTACGAGCGGCACACCGGCTTCGCCGAGCGCACCCTCGACGGACTCCGGTCCCGCTCGAGGGAGTTGGGCCTGCGCGTGCTGCACCGCCCCTGCGAGGGCGGGTACGACGCGATGGCCCTGACCCTCGCCCGCATCCTCGACGAGCGCCCCGCCACCACGGGCTTCGTCGTGCAGAACGAGTCCGCGGTCGAGCCGCTGCTCGCGCTGCTGCGCCAGCAGGGCCGGGCCGTCCCCGAGGACGTGTCCGTGATCGCGATCTGCCCGGACCAGGTCGCGACACAAGCCTCGGTGCGGCTGACCTCGGTCGCCATCCCGGCGCAGGAGATGGGCCGGCTCGCCGTGGAGCATCTGATCGTCAAGCTGGAAGGGCACGGCAAGGACGAAGTCGTCCTCATCGCACCCGAGTTGACGGTACGGGCGAGCACGGGCCCGGCGCCGACCGCCGCCTGACCCGGCCCCGCCCCACCCGACTCCGCCCCACCCCGCACTGCCCCACCCCGCACCGCACTGCCCCAGCCCCAGCCCCAGCGTCGTGCCTTCCTCGCCGGGCACCCCCATGTCTGCATGCCTGCATTCCTCATGTCTGCATTCCTTCAGGAGCGCCCCCGTGAATCAGCCTGCCGAAAACCAGACCCAGTCAGGCGCGGTCAGCCTCGCGCAGTCCTCCCCGACCGTCGGCACGTTCCGTGAGCGGGACGGCGCGCTGGAGTGGAGCGGCCGTCAGGAGACCGTCCGTATCGAGCCCTGGGGCCCGGACGCGGTCCGGGTCCGCGCGCGCCTGGGCGGCCCGGTCCTCGAAGGCCTCCCCGGCGCGCTCCTCGACGAGCCGCAGGCGACCGAGAGCACCGTCAAGATCCAGGACGGCGAGGGCCGGCTGACGGTCGGCGCGCTGACCGTCGAGGTCGGCGCCGAGGGCCAGGTCCGCTTCCTCCGCACGGCCGACGGCACGGAACTCCTCGCCGAGGAGCGCGCCCACTTCTGGTGGCCCGGCCCGCGCCTGTACACCCCGACGGGAAACGGCCACCACCGCCTGGAGCAGCGCTTCGCCGCGTACGAGGGCGAGAAGCTGTACGGCCTCGGCCAGCACCAGCACGGGCTGTTCGACCAGAAGGGCGCGGTCCTGGACCTGATCCAGCGCAACGCCGAGGTCACCGTCCCGGTGCTCACCTCCAGCCGCGGCTACACCTTCCTGTGGAACTCCCCCGCGATCGGCCGGGTCGAACTCGCGGGCAACGGCACCCGCTGGGTCGCCGACTCGGCCCGCCAGCTCGACTACTGGATCACCGCGGGCACCCCGGCCGACGCCCAGCGCCGCTACAGCGCCGCCACCGGCCGTACGCCGATGCTGCCCGAGTGGGCGGCCGGCTTCTGGCAGTGCAAGCTGCGCTACCGCACGCAGGACGAACTCCTCGACGTGGCACGGGAGTACAAGCGCCGGGGCCTGCCCCTGTCCGCCATCGTCTGCGACTTCTTCCACTGGACCCACCTGGGCGACTGGAAGTTCGACCCGGCGGAGTGGCCGGACCCGGCGGCGATGCAGCGCGAGCTCGCCGAACTCGGCGTCAAGCTGGTCGTGTCCGTGTGGCCGTCGGTCTCCCCGCTCTCCGAGAACCACCCGCTCATGGAGCAGCGCGGCTACTTCATCGGCACCGAGTACGGCCCGATGGCCCACGCGGACTGGCCCGACAAGGAGGTCGCCTCCACCGTCCAGGTGGCGTTCTACGACGCGACGAACCCCGAGGCCCGTGACTTCCTGTGGTCGCGCGTGAAGGACAACTACCTCGATCCGTACGGCATCTCGGCCTTCTGGCTGGACGCCTGCGAGCCGGAGCTGAAGCCGGGCTTCCAGGAGAACCTGCGCTACCACGCGGGCCCGGGTCTGGAGGTCGGCAACCTCTACCCCCGCGAGAACGCCCGCACCTTCCACGAGGGCATGCTCGCGGCGGGCGAGACCGAGATCGTCACCCTCAACCGCTCGGCGTGGGCGGGCAGTCAGCGCTACGGCGCCGCCCTGTGGTCCGGCGACATCGGCACCGACTTCGCGACCCTGCGCCGCCAGATCGCCGCGGGCCTCAACACCGCGCTCTCCGGCATCCCCTGGTGGAACACCGACATCGGCGGCTTCCACGGCGGCGACCCCGACGACCCGGCGTACCGCGAGGTGATGGTCCGCTGGTTCCAGTTCGGCGCGCTCTCCCCGCTGATGCGCCTGCACGGCTTCCGCGACCCCGGTATGGCGCTGGGCCCCGACATGACCGGCGGCCCGAACGAGGTCTGGTCGTACGGCGAGGAGGCCGGCGCGATCCTGGAGAAGTACCTGCGGCTGCGCGAGCGTCTGAAGCCCTATGTGCTGGACGTCATGCGGGAGGCCCACGAGGAGGGGCTGCCGGTGATGCGCCCGCTGTTCCTGGAGTTCCCCGAGGACCACACGGCCTGGTCGGTCGACGACTCCTACCTCTTCGGCTCCGACCTCCTGGTCGCGCCGGTGCTCACGGCGGGCGCGACGGTGCGTACGGCGTACCTTCCGGCGGGCGCCCGGTGGACCGACGCGTGGACCGGTGAGACGTACGAGGGCGGCACGGCCGTCACCGTCGACGCCCCGCTGGACCGCATCCCGCTGTTCCTGCGGGACGGCGCTCGGCTGCCGGTGACGGAGTAGCCACGCGCGGGTGCGGGGGGCCGGGCGGGCCTCCCCCACCGCCCGTGACGACACTGTTGCCGGAACTGTGGGTTCCATCACAGCCAAGGCGGCCTTGGGCTGCTGGAGTCACCGGATGGTGTACCTGCTCCTGCTACTCGTCCCGGGGGGACTGGTCGCGGCCTTCGCCTTCGTCGGGTACTGCTTCGGCACCCTCGGCCGGATCGGCCTGCGGCGGGCCGACCGCATGGTGTGGCTGCGCGTCCTCGCCGCCCTCATGGGAGCCGCCACGGCCGTCCTGTACGTGTGGGGCCTGGTCCATCTGGTCGGCGCGGTCATGGACGTGGGGGAGAACGGCGCCGACTCGGCACTGCTGCGGCCCTGTCGTGCGCCGGACTGGGAGGAGCGGGCGCAGGACTCCGGCACCGTCGACTACACGGTGCGCTACCTGCCCATCCGGTTCGTCTGTGCGACGGAGGACGGTGACAGCCGTGTCACCGACGCCGTTCCCGACTACCTGAACCCCAGCGTGCTGGGGTTCGCGCTGGCCGGCGCCGGGTGCGCCGGTGCCGCGCGACTCGTATCGCGACGACCCGGCCCCCGCGCGACGCGGGAACCGAGCCACTGATACCCCTGGGGCGTCGGCACCCCTGGGGCGTCGGTCAACTACTGCTGACCGACAGGCTGTTGGTCGCGAAGTCCAGACCGCCGGACGAGGACGTGATCTCGAAGCCGAACTGGAGGTCGCCGATGGTCACGTTGCCGAACCATCCCTTGGTGTCCTTGATCCACTTGAGGATCGGCAGGACGTCGACGGTGCCGGAGCTGGAGTTCGAGGTGCGCACGAAGGAGAAGACGTCGTTGGATCCGTTGTTGCCCTTGTAGACGGTCCAGGTGTGGCCGCCGAGGGTGAGGGTGCCCTGCGAGGTGCCGAGCGGACCGACGGCTCCGGTCTTGTTCACCCAGAGCATGACCTCGTACTTGTAGCCGGTGTCCCAGATGTCGTACGACGTGTTGTACGCGCCGGACGACGGGACCGTGACGTTGTAGCCGCTGCTGAGCGAGCCGAGCGAGGTGATCGACTTGTTGATCACCTTCTTGGCGTTCGGGTACGACTTGATGCCGCCGGTGTTGGGGTGGTTGGCCCAAACTCCCCAGTTTGTACCGGAGTTGGCCCAGATGCACTGGCTGCCCGCGCCGGAGCCCCAGATGTTGTTGTAGAGCGTGTACCCGTTGAGGCTGGTGTTCCCGTACTGCTCGCAGGAGCTCCAGACGGCCGCCTGGGCGGGGGCGGAGGCGAGGCCGACGGTGGCGCCGAGCGCGAGCGCGGGGGCCAGCAGGGCCTTGGCGGCCCTGCCGAGTGTCCGTGTTGCCATGGTGTCCCTTCCATGGGTGGGGGGAACTGCGGGTGCTACTGCGGCCCCAGGGTGAGGACGCAGTCTTCGCCGGCGCTCAGGGAGAGCGGTCGCGCGCCGGCGGAAGTCCTGAGATCGATCCGAGTGGTGCGGGTGGGGCGGATGACGGCCGTGCGCTCCTGGGGGCTCCAGGTCAGGTCGATCTCGGCGCCGAACCGGGTGCGGATGCCGTGGAGCCGGCCGCTCGGGTACGCCGCGGGGAGCGCGGGGAAGAGGACCAGCCGTCCGGGCGTGGACTGGACGAGCATCTCGATGAGCACGGCGGGGAGCGTGTGGGCGGCGTCCGCGTTGTAGACGTGCCGGTTCGGGTAGTGGCCGCTCATCAGGGAGACATGGAAGAAGTCCCCGGTCAGGACGTTGTCGAGGGCCCCCGCCACCCGCTGGGCGTCCCGCAGCCGGGCCGCCACCAGGGCGTGGTGGAGGTGGCCGTGCGCGGAGTCGTTCTCGGCGCCGCGCAGTACGAGGGCGCGGTGGGCCGCCGCGGCGAGCTCGGGGGTGTCGTACGGGTTGATCTCGTCGAGCGGCCAGACGCCGTAGAGGTGGCTGAGGTGCCGGTGGTCGTAGGTGTCGTCGAGACCGGGCCGGGCCCACTCGGCGAGCGCCCCGTCGGCGTTGACGCGGTGCGGCGGCAGCCGGTCGGCGAGCGCGCGCCAGCGCTCGGCGTCGGGTCCGGGGTGGTGGTCGGCGGCCGTGCGCAGGGCGTGTCGCGCCGCGGAGAGGTCCATGGCGGCGTTGAGGGTGATCCAGCCCGCGCCCGCGGGCCGGTTCTCCGGTGAGTACGACGGCACGATCACGACGTGGCCGTTCTCGTCGGTCCGGGTGAGGAAGTCCTCGTAGAAGTACGCCACTTCGGCGAGCGCAGCGGCCAGGCGCGGGTCGCGTGCGCCGCGCGTCTCGTCGTGGTCCAGGAGGGGTTTCAGCAGCCAGTCGGCGCCCGCGGTCCACACGTGCAGCGGGTACTCGCGGCTGAGGTGGTAGATGTGCCCGGACTCGCCGTCGGTGTGCGCGGGGGCGACGACACCCCGGGTGCCGAAGATCGCCCGGGCGTTGTCGCGCCAGTGCGGCAACTGGCCGTGGACCAGGGCGGCGTGGGCCTCGGACACCTCCGGGAGCGCCGCCGCGGCGGCCGACGCCGTCTGGAGATTGACGTTGGCGTCGGTGGTGAAGGCCCCCGACCAGGCGGTGTCCCAGTCGCCGGTCCACAGCCCGGTCAGCCGTGGCGGCAGCATTCCGGCGGCGGACAGCAGGTGGTGACGACCGGCCGCGAAGAGCCGTTCGAGCAGGGCGGAGCTCTTCGGACGACGGACCAACTCCGAGCCGGCCAGCGCCCGTTCGGTCGGATCGGCGCCCAGCTCCAGTCCCGCCCGGAGGTAGGCGGGGCGGTGCAGGGCGGTGTGCCGGGCGAGGAGACGGGCGTACGCGTCCTCGTCGCCGTCGGGCAGCAGGGCGCGCAGCTCACGGGCCTCGGCGAGCGCGTCCCACTCCCCCGTGTGCCGCCGTACCCGCGTGAGCAGCAGCACCGAACGTGCGCCCTCGGCCCGCATCCCGGGCGGCGCGGTGCGCGTCCGGCCCCCGGTGACCACGGCGAGCGTCACCCCGGTGTATGCCCGCTCGCTGCCCGGATAGCGGGCCCGCAGGGTGAGGAGGGCGCCTTCGGGCGTGCGGACGCAACCGTGCCCCACCGCCAAGTCGGCGGGCACACCCGGCAATCGGTGGTCGAGCGTCACGTCGACGGTGAGGCCGGCCTCGGTCACGTACTGGACGATGACGTCGTCCGCGCGCGACACGAAGACCTCGCTGCGTCGGCCCCCGCACTCGGCGCGGACGACACCGGTGGTGAAGTCGACCTCGCGCCGGTACGCGCGCGACTCCCTTGGCGCCCGGCGCAGCCGCACCTGGAAGGCCGGGTGGAAGGGCTGCACCCACAGCAGCGGTCGCCCGTCGGTGAAGTCCTCCCCGGCGGTGACGTCGCCGGCCAGCAACCGGTCCTGGACGCTCCTCAGCCGTTCGGCCAGCTCGGGCGGCCGGGCGTCCTCACTGCCGTTCGGGCGGACCAGGCTGTGGTGGTTGACGATGACCTGGTCGTCGTTCGGATCACCGAACACCATGACGCCGTGTCGGCCGTTCCCGCTCAGGAAGGCGTCCTCCCAGCGGGCGGCGGGGGCGGGCTCCCAGGTGCCGTGGACGGGAGCGTCGGTGGAGCCGTGGACGGGAGCGTCCGAGGGGCCGCCCGCGGGCTCGCTCATGGCGCCGCCTCCAGTACGACGACCCCGTACCGCCCCAGCTCCACGGCATCGACGACGTCCTCGCCGGTCAGCAGGTCGCGGTGGTGTCCCGGCACCGGCACGGTCACCGTGTCCCGCCCGTGGTGGAGCAGGAAGAGCAGTTCGCCCCGGCGTACCGCCTCCACGTCGGCCGGGAGGTGGTCGAGCGGCGGCCGTACGCCCGCGTCCTCGGCGATCCCGGCGAGCAGCGGCCACAGCGCCTCGGGTTCGGGGAGGGTGGACAGGTACCAGGCGCGGCCCTTGCGCAGTACGGCCGGAAGACCGTCCAGTTCACCGCCCTTGTACGGGACGACCGCGTAGGTGTCGTCCGCGGCCTCGATCTCCTCGGACCACAGCGTGCCGCGAAAGCCCTCGGCCTCGACCTTCTCGTCGGCGTCCAGCGGCCACCACTCGTGCAGGGTGCGGATGCCGAAGAGTTCGCGCAGCCGCTCGTCCATGCCGCCGGGCCGCACCCGGTCGTCCTGGTCGGCGACGCCGGTCAGGAAGCCGGAGACGAGGGTGCCACCGCCGCGTACGTACCCGACGAGGTTGTCGATCGCCCTGTCCGTCAGCAGGTACAGCTGCGGGACGACGACCAGCTTGTACGCGGACAGGTCGTGCTCGGGGTGGGCGAAGGAGGCGGTGGTGTTCGCCTCCCACAGGGCGCGGTGCCAGGCGCGCACGACGCCGTGGTGGTCGGCCTCGCAGGACAGCCGCCCGTCCTGCTGACTCGCCCACCAGGCGTTCCAGTCCAGCAGTACGGCGACGTCGGCGCCGGTGACCCGGGTGCCCGTCACCTTGGCGCTCAGCAGGGCGAGTTCCGCCCCGATCCGTTTGACCTCCTGGAAGGTGCGGCCCCGCTCCCCCGCGTGGCTGACCATCCCGGAGTGGAACTTCTCGGCCCCCTGCCGGGACTGCCGCCACTGGAAATAGCAGACGGCGTCCGCGCCGCGCGCGACGGCCTGGAGGGACCAGAGCCGGTTGAGCCCGCGGGGCTTCGGGTGGTTCACGCCACGCCAGTTCACGGGCCCCGCCGCCTGCTCCATGACCATCCAGGGGCCGCCGCGGGCCTGCGAGCGCGTCATGTCGTGGATGAGGGCGCCGTACTGGGCGCCGAGCGGGTCGCGCGGGTCCGGATAGATGTCGACGGAGACCACGTCTTCCCGCTCGGCCCACGCCCAGGCGTCCTGGCCCTGCCAGAACGGCATGAAGTTGGTGGTCACGGGGATGTGCGGGGTGTGCCGGGCGACGATGTCGCGTTCGGCGAGGAAGCACTCCAGGAGGGCGTCGGAGGTGAAGCGTTTGAAGTCGAGTACCTGGGTGGGGTTGTTCATGTAGTGGGCGTGGCGCGGCGGGAGGACGCCCTCCCAGTCGTCGTAGCCCTGGCTCCAGAAGGCGGTGCCCCAGCCGGTGTTGAGGGCGTCGAGCGTGCCGTACTTGTCCTGGAGCCAGCAGCGGAAGGCGGCGGCCGCCTCGTCGCCCCAGTCGTAGGTGCAGTACTCGTTGTTGATGTGCCACATCGTGAGGGCGGGATGGGCGCCGTAGCGGGCGGCGAGGTCCTCGGTGATGGCGGCGGCGTAGCGCCGGTAGACGGCGCTGGAGTGGGCGAAGTGCTGGCGGCCGCCCCACCACTCGACACGGCCGTCCGCGTCGCGGGGCAGGGTCTCCGGGTGGAGCCGGCCCATCCAGGGCGGGGGCGAGGAGGTGGGGGTGGCGAGGACGACCCCGATGCCGTTCTCGTGCAGCAGGTCCATGAGCCGGTCGAGCCAGCCGAACTCCCGTGCGCCTGGCGTCGGTTCGAGCTTGGCCCAGGAGAAGACGCCGACGGTGACGGAGTTGACGCCGGCCTCCTTCATGAGCCGTACGTCCTCCTGCCAGAGCTCCTGCGGCCACTGCTCGGGGTTGTAGTCACCGCCGAAGAGGATGCGGCCGCGGGTGGCGTCGCCGAGGCTGGGTCCCTGGCGGGTCGGCGTCGGGTTCTTGTGTGCCGGCATCAGACCGGCTCCCCGTACTGGATGCCGCGCCCGTTCGTACCGAGGTACACACGGCCGTACACGCGCGGGTCTCCGGTGATGACCTCGCCGATCCAGCCCCACTGGTGGGCGTCGTCGTTGATCCGCACCCAGGTCCCGGCCGCGTCGTCGGAGCGGTAGACGGCGGTGATCGTCTCCGTGGAGCCGACCTGATAGACGGCCGGGTAGTCGGCGCCGTCGGCCGCCTTGCCGAAGCCGAGGGTGTACGAGGCCCAGCAACTGGCGACCTTGGCGAAGGTGACTCCACCGTCGGTGGACCGGTAGAGCCCGTTCCACTTCACGCTCAGCCACAGGTCACCGCTGCGCCCGGGCGCGGCGGCCAGCTGGAACTGGTCGTCCCCGGAGGGCAGTCCACCGGCACGGGCGATGAAGGACCGGCCACTGTCAGTGCTGGCGTACAGCGTTCCTGTGTCGGTGTCGTACGCGTAGAAGAGCGTCGGGTCGGCCGGGTCGGCGACGGGCGTGGCGCCCTTCGGGAAGGAGGGGACCTCTGACCAGGTCGCGCCGTTGTCCGCCGAGCGGTGCGCCGCGTACTTCGTGCCGTCCCAGTGCACGAAGGACCACAGCAGCGTGCCGCCGTCGGCGCTGGTGGCGATCGGCCCCGGTGCGTTCTTGGCGATATCGGGCTGGGCCGTGAAGGGCGCCCAGGTCCGCCCGCCGTCGTGGGAGTACGCGCCGTTGCCGTGGTCGCCCCAGCCCGCCCGGACGACGTACGACGGCTTGGCCGCGGCCTGCGCGAGTCCCGTCGCCGACCCGAACACGGGGTTCGTCGCCATGCCGCGTGACGGAGACGCCGTGAGCCGCTCGTGGTACATCACCCCGATGTCCCCGAGTCCGCTGATCAGATGCGCCTCCCCGGCCGGGGGCGAGATCAGCCGGCGCACGGCCGTCTCCTCCAGACCACGGATCCGTGGCGCCCAGCGTCTGAGGTCGCGGGTGCCGTAGAGGGTCGCGCCGGTCCCGTACACGAGGTGCTTCGAGTCGTACGGGTCGAGTGCGAGCGCCTGGATCCACCAGCCGAACTTCGGCTGGTCCTCACCCCAATCGAGGAAAGGAGTCTCGGACACGTCGAAGACCGCCACGTCCTTGAGGGACGCCCAGGTACGGCCACCGTCGGTGGACCGGAACACGGTGTCGCCGTCGGACCACCGGTTGTTGGTGGAGACGACGACGGTGCCCGCGCGGCGGGCGTCGACGGCGACACCGCCGTAGCCGAAGGTGTCGCCGCCGCCGGGCTGGACGGGGGTGACGTCCGTCCACCGGTCGGTGGCGGCGGCGAGCTTGTGCACGCTGCCGGCCGCCTGGCCGTTGGGCCCGGGGGCGTCGGCGTACGTCACGTACAACTCGCGGGTGTGCCGGTCGTGGGCGGCGCGGATCGGGACCTTGGCGGAAGTACCGGTGGGCTGCCCGGGGACGGGTTCCCAGGTGGTGCCGTCCGTGGTGCGGTAGAGGTTGACGGCGGTCGCGGTCCCGTCGCCGTCACCCCACCCGGCGTAGACGGCACGGCCGACGGCGACGAGGAAGGTGACACCCTGCCCGGAGGCGCTCGCGGTGGCCGGGAAGCCGCTCACGACCGCCCAAGTGGCGCCCCGGTCGGACGACTTGAGCAGTCCGTCGTGCCGGGAGCCGAGCCAGAGAGTGCCACTGTCACGCGGGTCGACGAGCAGCCGTTCCCCCGCCCCGCGTCCGTCCTCGTTGCCGCCCAGCTTCACGGTGAGATCGGTGCGGGTCCAGGTGACGCCGCGGTCCTCGGAGCGCAGGACCGCGCCGTTGCCCGCCCACGACTGGGCGTAGGTGCCGAGGGCGAGGTAGAGCCGGTCCGGATGCGCGGGGTCGACGGCGAGCGACTCCACACCGAGCAGGTTCCAGTCGTCCCAGCCGAGGTGGTCGGTGAGCGGGGTCCAGCGGGCGGCGCGCTCGTCCCAGCGGTAGGCGCCGCCGATGTCGGTCCGGGCGTAGGCGAGTCCTCGTACGGCCGGATGGAACAGCACACCGGTGATGAATCCGGTACCGCCGATGACGGCGTTGCGCCAGCGGTAGGAGGGGGTGGCGGCGGTGACCTCGGCGGCGTGCGCGCGGGCCTGGAGGGGCGCCACGGTGGTGAGAGCGGCGGCGGCCGCGGTCCCGGCGAGAACGGCCCGGCGGCTCAGTCGGGACGCATGCATGACATACCTCGTTCTACGGAGAGACGGTCAGGGTCAGGGGAGTTGCCTGAGGGGCGCGGGACTGCATCGACATGCGGCTCCGCCGCGTGGGCACGGCCGGCCACGGACGGCCCGCGGTCGCCGGACCACCGGAAAGCCCTCTTCAACAGGCGCGGGTCAGCCCTTCACCGCGCCCGTCAACATGCCCTTCTTGAAATGCCGCTGCACGAACGGCGACAACACGGCCACCGGCAGCAACGCCATCACCATGACCGCCATCTGTACGGCCAGGCCCGACAGTTGGCCGGTCTTGATGGCCTGGCCGAGGCCCACGGGGGCCTCCTGCTTCTGCACGAGCTGGATCATGACGTTCTGCAGCGGCATCATGTCCTGGTCGTTGAGGTAGAGCGAGGCGTTGAACCAGGCGCTCCAGTACCCGACGGCGTAGAAGAGGGTGATCACCGCGAGGACCGCGCGGGAGAGCGGCATGACGATCCGCACCAGAATGCGGAGGTCACCTGCGCCGTCGATGCGGGCGCTGTCGATGAGTTCCTGCGAGATGCCCATGAAGAAGCCGCGCAGCACGAGGATGTTGAAGACACTGATCGCGCTCGGGAGGATCAGCGCGAGATAGCTGTCGGTCAGGCCCAGTGACTGCACCAGCAGATAGGTCGGGATGAGACCGGCGCTGAAGAACATGGTCGCCAGCAGCGCCAGCAGGATCCAGCGGTGGCCGAGCGAGCCGATGCGGGAGAGGCCGTAGGCGCACAGGACGGACACGGTCATGGAGAACAGCGTGCCGACGAGGGTGACCAGGATGCTGATGACCGAGGCGCGGGTGACCTGACCGCCGCTGAGGAGTTCCTTGTAGGCGACGAAGGTGATGCCCTTGGGCACCATCACCAGACCGCCGGCCTCGTCGATGGTCCTCCGTGAGGAGAGGCTGGTGACGATGACGATCCACAGCGGGAAGAAGATCCCCAGGCAGGCGAGGGTCAGCACGAGTCCCTTGCCCGCGAGGCCGGCCTTGCTGGGCTCTTCCTCCCACACCGGCCGGGGCGGCGCGGCCAGGCGCCCGGGGCCGCGCACGGGTTTGTCGATGACGGCGGTCACTTCTTGTACACCCCCTGCTCGCCCATGAGATGGGCCACCTTGTTCGCGGCGAGGACCAGGCCGAGGCTGACCACGCCCTTGATCAGTCCGGCGGCCGCCGCGTAGCCGAAGTCCTGATTGCGGACGCCGTTCCACCAGACGAAGGTGTCGAGGACCTCCGCCGCTCCTGGTCCGACGGCGTCGCGTTGGAGCAGGATCTGTTCGAAGCCGACGGTGAGGGCGTCACCGACGCGCAGCACCAACAGCAGGGCGATCACCGGGCGCAGCGCGGGCAGCGTGACGTGCCACATGCGGCGCCAGCGACCCGCGCCGTCCATCGCGGCGGCCTCGTACAGGTCCGGGCTGACGGAGGACAGCGCGGCGAGGAAGACGATGATCCCCCAGCCGGCGTCCTTCCACACACTCTGCGCGGTGATCAGGAACTTGAAGGTGTTGGGGTCGGTCATGATGTCGAGACCGTCGTACCCGTGCTGTCGCAGCAGCTGCGAGAGGATTCCGGCGCCGCCGAAGAGCTGCTGGAAGACGGCGATGACCAGCACCCAGGAGAAGAAGTGCGGCAGGTAGAGGATCGCCTGCGAGAGCGCCCGGACCCTGGGCCTGACCACGCTGTTGATGAGCAGCGCGAGCGCGATCGGGATCGGGAAGTACAAGGCGAGCTGGAGGAAGAACAGCACGAGGGTGTTCTGCACGGCATCCCAGAACGCCGAGTCCGCGAAGACCCGTTGGAAGTTCTCGATGCCCACCCAGGGACTGTGCAGCATGGAGACGATGCCGTTGTCACTGATGTACGGGTCGTAGTCCTGGAAGGCGACGACGTTGCCGAGGATCGGCACATAGTTGAAGAGCAGGACCAGCAGGACCGCCGGCAGCGTCATCAGGAGCAGGACGCGGTCGCGTCTGAACCTGAGCCGCAGGCTCACCTTCCCGGAGGGGCGTTTCTCCCGGGAGCCGGTGGCGCCGCCGGACGCCACCGGGGTCTTCCCTGTCGTGTCGGCCTCGGTCCCGCTCCGAGGCACCGTGCTGTGGGACACGGCCGTTCTCCTTGCCTCGGTGCCCGGTCAGCTCGCCGCCGGGCCGTTCTCGTCGAGCAGCTTCTTGTACCAGTCGCGGAGTTTGTCGCCGCCCTTGCTCTTCCAGTCGGAGACGGCCTGCTGCATGTCGCTGATCTTCTTGCGGCCGCGGACGACGTCGTCCTCCAGCTGCTCGAAGTCGTTGGAGAGGTTGGTGTACCGACTGGGCTCGGTGATCTGCATGCCGTAGAAGGAGGACTTCTTGGTGAAGGCGCCCATCCGCTGCTGCCACTCGACCTGCGCCTTGGCGACCTCGGGGAAGTCGGGGTGGGCGATGGTCGCGGTGGGGCTCGCGACCATGACGTAGGCGTTGATGACCTCGTTGTTGCCCTGGTCGGTCTTGGTGGGAACGCCGTTCTTGACGGTGTAGTGGGTGCCCTCGACGCCGTAGTTGGTGAGCATGTACTCCTTGGTGCCGTACGGCGCGGCGGTGACGTTGGCGACGGCCAGCACGTCACGGATGACGGACTCGGAGGCCTTCTTGCTGACGAAGGCGAAGATGCCGGCCGGCTGCTCGGCCCAGAGGGTCGGGGAACCGCCGTCGTGGCCGAAGATGTCCATGCCCCAGATCTTGTAGTCCGGGTTCTGGGTGGCCTGTTCGGCGGTGCGGCTCCACCACTGCGAGATGTTCTGGGCGTAGATGAGGAACTCGCCCGCCGCGAACTTGGGACCCGGGTCGGTGGCCGCGCTCTTGCCCAGCTTGGCGTCCGGGTGGACGTATCCGGCGGCGAAGAGCTTGCGGGTCCACTCCAGCGCTTCGAGATACTCCTGGGTCTCGATGCGGTAGACCATCTTGCCGTCGACGAGGTTCCAGCCGAGCGGCTTCTCACTGCCCGAGAGCACACCGAAGGACTGGAAGGCGGTCCACTTCATGTCGAGGCAGGCCCACCGCTTGGCCCTGGCGTTGGTGATCTCCTTGCACAACGCCGTGAACTCGTCGGCCGAGGTGGGGACTTCGTACCCCTCCTTGTCGAAGATGTCCTTGCGGTACAGGGGCACGATGCCGGTGACGTACGGGGCCGGCTGCGGCAGGCCGCGCAGCTTGCCGCCGAAGAGGGAGCGCTGCCAGGCGTCCGTCGGGATCGCCGCGAGGTTCGGGTACTGCTTGATCGCGTCCCCGGAGAGGTACGGGCCGAGGTCCGCGAACTTGCCGATGATGGCGCTGGGTATCTTGCCGCCCATGTTCCAGCCGGGGATGACCACGACGTCCGGGATGTCGCTGGAGGCCAGGACCGCGCCGAGCTTCTGGTCGTAGGTGTTGCCGTCCTGGTTCTGCCACTGGACGTCGACACCGATCAGGTCGTTCATCGCCTTGTAGTAGGCGTTGTCGCCCTTCGGCGGGGAACCCCAGAACGGCGACATGATGCTGACCTTGCCGCCCTTGCCGAGCTTCTTCGGCACCGAGGTCTTCAGGGAGGCGATGTCGAGCTTGCTGGTGAAGCCGACCGCGGAGCCGTTCTTGGCGGCGATGTCAGGGGTCACCACGTTGGTCGCGACGTAGGCCGGCAGCAGCTTCTTGGCGCCCTTGCCCGCCGACGTGCCCCCGCCCGAGCCGCTGTCCGAGCCGCCGCAGGCGGCGAGCAGCGGCATTCCTCCCGCGACCGCCGCGGCGGCGACCGCCGTGGAGGCGAGGAAGCTTCTCCGGCTGGGAGCGGAGGGGGCGGAGGTGGCGGAGTTCGGCGTCATTGCGTCAACCCTTCATGGCGCACAGCAGGACACCCGGCGGTGGAGCCGTCGGCTGCGGTGTCTTGAGTGGAACTGGCTGAGCCGAAGCGGTCCTCGGGGGACTGCGTGGAGGACTGCGTGCCTCGAGGGAGCAGTCCACTAGTCGAAGCGCTTCGATGTTGCTGCGAGGTTAAGTGAACACCTGGGGGCGCACAAGAGCCGATTCCAAGATTCCTCGGACGTGTGAAGGACTGGAGCGGACTCGGTGGGCGCTTGAAATGCCAATGAGTAAACGGAGTTGTTGCGTTGAGGTGTCTTGACACCCACCCCTCGGGCGAACCAGCATCGAAGCGCTTCGAAAGTGCCCCGTCGCTCCACCGCAAAGGGATCACCACGTGACCGCACAAACGCCGCCTACGCCCCCTTTTCGCGATCAGCGACTGCCGTTCGCGAAGCGCATCGACGATCTGCTGGCGCGGCTCACGCTCGACGAGCGCATCGCGTTCCTGCACCAGTACGCGCCCGCCGTGGAACGGCTCGGGGTGGCCGCGTTCCGCACCGGCCAGGAGGCGCTGCACGGTGTGGCCTGGATGGGCCCGGCGACGGTCTTCCCACAGGCCGTCGGCCTCGGCGCGACCTGGAACGACGAACTCGTGCGCCGCGTCGGCGAGGCGGTCTCGGCCGAGGTCCGCGCGATGCGCGCCCGCGACGACCGGGTGGGCCTCAACGTCTGGTCCCCCACGGTCAATCTGCTGCGCCACCCGCTGTGGGGCCGCAACGAGGAGGGCTACTCGGAGGACCCGAAGCTCACCTCCGCGATCGCCACGGCGTACACCCGGGGCCTGCGCGGCGACCACCCCGACTACTGGCGCACGGCCCCCGTCCTCAAGCACTGGCTCGCCCACAACAACGAGACGAACAGGGACACCACCTCCTCCTCGGTCCGCCCGCGCGTGCTGCACGAGTACGACCTGCGGGCCTTTCACGCGACCGTCGAGGCGGGCGCGGTGGCGGGTGTGATGCCGGCGTACAACCTCGTCAACGGCCGCCCCAACCACGTCTCCCCGTACCTCCGGGAACACCTGCGCACCTGGACGGACCAGGACCTCCTGGTCTGCTCCGACGCGGGCGCCCCCTCCAACCTGGTCGACTCCGAGCACTACTTCGACACCCACGAGGAGGCCACCGCCGCCGCGATCCTCGCCGGGGTCGACAGCTTCACGGACCACGGCACGGACGGTTCGAAGATCGTGGAACGGGTCCGAGGGGCCTTGGAGAAGGGCCTGTTGAGCGAGGCGGACATCGACGCGGCGGTCCGCCGCCAGCTCGCGATCCGCTTCCGGCTCGGCGAGTTCGACCCGCACGCGGACCCCCATGCCGGCGCCTCGGACTTCGACACCCCGGCCCACCGCGCGCTCGCCCGGGAGGCGGCCGAGCAGGCGATCGTCCTCCTCAAGAACGACGGCCTGCTGCCACTGCGCCCAGGCGTGCGCGTCGCCGTCGTGGGCCTCCTCGCCGACGAGTGCAAGCTCGACTGGTACAGCGGCACGCTCATCCACCGCTCCACACCGCTGGAGGGCCTGTACGAGCGCTTCGGCGCCGAGCACGTCGACTTCGCCGAGGGCGTGGACCGCGTACGCCTGCGGACCTCCTCCGGTACGTATCTGTCGGTGCCCCTCGCCGGGGACGCGGCCGACGAGACGCGCGGCGCCGAGGGTGCGCTGGACCCGGCCCTGCTCGCGGGCCGCACGGACCTGCCGCCCCTCACCACCGACGCCACCGGCACCGACCTCGCGCTGATCGACTGGGGCGAGGGCCTGCTGACCCTGCGGGCCCCCGACGGCCGCTACCTCTCGGTCGCCGAGGACGGTTACCTCCGCGCGTCCGCCGACCAGCCGGGTGGCTGGGTCGTCCAGGAGACCTTCCGCCTCGAACCGGCGGGTTCCCGCTCCGGATCCCATGGGAGCGGCCACCTCCTGAGACACGTCGGGACGGGTGGGCATCTCTCTGTCGCCGCCGACGGCGTCAGGGTTGCCGACGACGCCCCGGAGATTTTCGAGCTGGACTTCACCGAGCGCGGCGAGGACGCCGTGGCACGCGCGGCGGAGGCGGCCGATGTCGTCGTGGTCGTGGCGGGCAACGACCCGCACATCAACGGCCGCGAAACGGAGGACCGCACCACCCTGCGGCTCCCCGCCCACCAGGAGCGCCTGCTGCGCGCCGCCCGCGCCGCGAACCCGGACACCGTCCTCGCCCTGGTCTCGGCGTACCCCTACGCGGTGGACCCCATCGGCCTGGCCGCCGTCCTGTGGACCGCGCACGGCGGTCAGGCGGCGGGCACCGCCCTGGCCCGTGTCCTGGCAGGCGACGTCTCCCCCGCGGGCCGCCTCCCGCAGACCTGGTACGCCTCCGACGCGGACCTGCCCGATCCGCTGGACTACGACGTGATCGGCGCCCGCCAGACGTATCTGTACTTCGAGGGCACCCCGCTGTTCCCGTTCGGCCACGGCCTCGCGTACACGACGTTCGGGTACGAGGATCTGGAGGTCACCGAGGCGCAGGGCGTGCTGAAGGTCTCCTTCACCGTCACCAACACGGGCGAGGCGCCCGCGGACGAGGTGGCCCAGCTCTACGCGCGCGCCGTGGACCCGTCGGTGCCGCGCCCCCGCCGCGAGCTGCTGGCCCACCGGCGCCTCCACCTCACTCCCGGCGCCTCCGAGCGGCTGACCTTCGAACTCCCTCTCTCCGCGCTGGAGTTCTGGGACGTGGCAGTCGGCCGACCCCGTCTGGAGCCGGGCGCGTACGAACTTCTCGCGGGCGCGTCCAGCGAGGACATCCGTCTGCGCACCACGATCGGCCTCGCCGGCGAGCCCGCCACTCCCCGCCCGGTGCGCGAACCGGGCCTGAGCGCGGTCGACTTCGACGAACAGCGGGACATCGACATCGTCGACCGTACGAAGGTGTCGGGCGACGCGGTGACGCCGCGGGCCGGCGCGACGGGCGAACTCGTCTACCGGGGCTGCGACTTCGCGGCCGGTGTCACGCGCATCGACGTCGAGGCGTCGGGCGAGGGAGTCGTCGAGGTGTCGCTGGACGGGGGCCCGTCACTCGCGACGGTCACCTTCGGCGGGACGAAGGACCCGTACGACTACAGCACCACTGGCGTCGAGTTCGCGGCCGACGGTGTGCACGACCTGCGTCTCAGGCTGCGCGGCCCGCTGCGGCTCGCGCGGGTCGGCTTCTCCGGTTGAGGGTCCGGACAGCCGACCAGCAGGGCCCGGCACCGGAAGGCATCGGTGCCGGGCCTTTCGTGCGAATTCCTACGCGGACAGCGGCCCACCCTGTGCAACCTCTGTACGGCGGGAACGCCCTGCGATAGCTTCACGTCGCCCCCCGAGATTGAATCGTTTCAATCAATGGCGACGAGAGATGAGGCAGCATGAGCCCGAGCGACGAGCAGGCTTCGCGGCCAGGCCCCGGCCGGCGCGCAGTGGTGGTGGCGGGAGCCAGTGCCGTGGCACTGTCCGTCACTGTTTCCGGAACGGCCGCTGCGTCGGTCGCCGGGACTCCCCCGGAAAAGGCCATGCCCGGGGCGGCCGGGGGGAGCAGATCCTGGCACCGCTATGTGCAGGCACCCTCCTCCCCCACCGTGCGGCCGGTCCGGATCGTCGCCACCACCGGCGATGTACGACGGCCCGAAGCCCTGCTGCGAGCGGGCGGCGCCGCGGCCGTCCTGCACCGCGAGAAGCCGGCGGTCCCGCCCAGGTGGCCCGGGGGAACGGTTGCCGAGGCGTCCTCCGCCCACGCCGGCAACAACGGCAACGACGGGAAGCCGCGCACCTACGTGGCCGACAACGCCATCGACGGAGACCCGGACACGTTCTGGAACGACGACACGATCGCCGCCGGACCCGACACGCTGACCATCAAACTGCCTGCCCCGAAGGAGCTGTCCGGTCTCACGCTCGTCTCCGACAGCGATGGCGTGCCGACCGATTTCACTGTCGAGGCCTGGCAGGACGAGCAGTGGCGGACCGTCGCCACGATCGCGGACAACGATGTCGTCCAGTGCGCGGTGCCGTTCGCGGCGGCGGTGACCACCACCCGCGTCCGTATCACGGTGACCGCGGTGCAGGACACGCCGCACGGTGCTTTCACCCGTGTCAACGAGGTGTGGCCCGAGCCGATCGCGGTGGTCGCCGCGCCGAGTGTGACGCTCGACTTCGGCAAGGTCGTCGTGGGGTATCCGCGTCTCCGCTTCGCCTCGGCCTCCGACAACTCTCCCGGGGTGCGCCTGGCCTTTTCGGAGACGAAGCAGTTCCTGACCGACCGCTCCGACTTCACGCGCTCCGACCAGGCCGGCGGAGCGGGCCAGGGGACCGACCAGTTCGCCGTTCCCGCCCAGGGCGCCGACTGGCTCGACCGCAAGGGCTTCCAGGCCGGGGACAAGGTCTACGCGGACGGACTGCACGGATTCCGGTACCTGAAGATCACTCTGGACGCCCTGGCCGCCGACGCCCCCGCGGCGCAGCCCTGGGGCACGGTCGCGGTCGATTCCGTCGCCCTGGAGTTCAGCGCCTATCTGGGGACACCGGATACCTACCGTGGCTGGTTCGAGTGCTCCGAGGAGGACCTGAACCGCTACTGGTACGGCGCGTCGTACACCAACGAGCTTGTCACCGACACGTTCCGCCGTGACGACGTCGATCCTCGCAACGCCTGGAGCGAGTCGCTCGAGGGAAGGCTGGTTCTGCAGGACGGCGCCAAGCGGGACCGCGACCCCTACGTCGGCGACCTCGCGGTGTCCGCGCGGACCCTCTACCTCACGCACGACGACGCCGCGGTCGCGGCGCGCAACGTCCTGGCGGACCTCGCCGACCACCAGCGCGCCGACGGCTGGATCCCCCCGGCATCCATCGCCCATTACGACCTTCACCTGTTCGACTATCCCCTGTGGTGGGTGACCTGCAGCTGGGACTACGTCCTGTACACCGGGGACCGGGCCTACGCCGCCCGCTACTACCCGAACCTGCTGAAGGTCCTGGACGCGTGGTACCCCAGCGTCACCGACACGGCCGGACTGCTCAGCAAGGGACTCAACGACACCGCGAGCTATGGCGACTACGCCTTCCTGGACCGCACCGGCCGGATCACCTACTACAACGCTCTCTACGTCCAGGCCCTCAACGACGCGGCACGTCTGGCACGGTGGCTCGGGCACGAAGCGGACGCGACACGATGGGCACGACGTGCCGACGACGTCACCCAGGCCGTCAACACCTGTCTGTGGGACGAGTCGGCGGGCGCCTACCTCGACTCCGCGACCGGCCCGGTCCGGCACGCCCAGGACGGCAACGCCATCGCCATCACCGCGGGGGTCGCCGACTCCGAGCGTGCCACCAGCGCTCTCGTGCATCTCGATGCCACCACACAGCTGCGTTACGGCAACGCGTTCATGGACAACGACACCATTTTCGGCGGCGCCTCGCAGCGCGTGTACGCGTTCACCTCATACCCGGAGATCGTCGCCCGCTTCCTGACCGGGCGCGCGGACTCCGCACTGGACCAGATCCGGCGCACCTACGGCTGGATGGACAGCCATGACCCGGGCGTCACCAACTGGGAGGGCATCGGTCCCAACGGGTCGCTCTACGAGGGCGGTTTCACCAGCATGGCCCACGGGTGGTCGACGGGTGTGCTGCCGGCTTTGACGCACGAGCTGCTGGGCGGCCGCCCGACCTCGCCGGGATACACCGAATGGAAGGTGCGTCCCCAGCCGGGGAGCGTTGCCTGGGCGCAAGGTGAACTGCCCACTCCGCACGGTCCGCTGGGGGTCGCGTGGACGAACTCCCGCGCACGGTTCAGGCTGACCGTCCATGCTCCGAAGCACACCGTCGGTGTGGTCGTGCTCCCTCAATCGGCCAAGGACGTGGTGGTGCGCGTCAACGGGGACAAGGTGTGGGACGGACATCGCGCCGCACGTGGTGACGTGAAGGTCGTCGACGGCTTGTTGACGATCACCGCTCTGCACGCCGGTGCTCACCACTTCACCGTGACGCCTCGGTAGCCGGCGGTCTGCTGTGCCGGGCGGATGAGGATGCCGACACCGACGGCCAAAACCCCCGCACAGTGGGTTCCGGCCGTCGGCTGTCGCGCCTGTGAAACTCTTTGTGTCCTTAGAGCGCGAGGCCCGTCAGCACGAGGACCCGCTCGTAGGTGTAGTCGTCCATCGCGAACTTGACGCCCTCGCGGCCGACACCGGACTGCTTGACACCGCCGTACGGCATCTGGTCGGCGCGGTAGGACGGCACGTCGCCGACGACCACGCCGCCGACCTCCAGCGCGCGGTGGGCGCGGAAGGCGACCTGCAGGTCGTGCGTGAACACGCCTGCCTGGAGGCCGTACTTGGAGTCGTTGACGGCGGCGAAGGCCTCCGCCTCCCCGTCCACCCTGCGCACGGTGAGGACCGGTCCGAAGACCTCCTCGCAGGAGATCGTCGCCTCGGCCGGTACGTCGGCGAGCACGGTCGGCGCGTAGGAGGCACCGTCGCGCTTGCCGCCGGTGAGGAGGGTGGCGCCGGACCGGACGGCCTCGTCGACCCAGGACTCCACGCGCTGGGCGGCGTCCTCGCTGACCAGCGGGCCGACGTCCGTCTTGTCGTCGGACGGGTCGCCGGTGACCTGGGCCTCGACGGCGGCGACGATGCGCGGCAGCAGCCGGTCGTACACCGACGCGTCCGCGATCACGCGCTGCACGGAGATGCAGGACTGGCCGCCCTGGTAGTTGGAGAAGGTGGCGATGCGGGTCGCGGCCCAGTCCAGGTCCTCGTCACTCGCCCAGTCGGCGAGGACGACGGCCGCGCCGTTGCCGCCGAGCTCCAGGGTGCAGTGCTTGCGCGGCACCGAGTCCATGATCGCGTAGCCGACCTTCTCGGACCCGGTGAAGGAGATGACCGGGAGCCGCTCGTCCTGGACGAGCGCGGGCATGCGGTCGTTGGAGACCGGGAGGATCGACCAGGAGCCGGCCGGCAGCTCCGTCTCGGCGAGCAGGTCACCGATGATCAGGCCGGAGAGCGGGGTCGCGGGCGCCGGCTTCAGGATGATCGGCGCGCCGGCGGCGATGGCCGGGGCGATCTTGTGGGCGCACAGGTTGAGGGGGAAGTTGAAGGGCGCGATGCCGAGGACGACGCCCTTCGGGAAGCGGCGGGTGAGGGCCAGGCGGCCCTGGCCGCCGAGGTCGGTGTCGAGGCGCTGGGCCTCGCCGCCGTTGAAGCGGCGGGCCTCCTCGGCGGCGAACCGGAAGACGGACACCGCGCGGCCGACCTCGCCGCGGGCCCACTTGATCGGCTTGCCGTTCTCGGCGGAGATGAGCTGCGCGATCTCCTCGGTGCGCTCGACGAGGCGCTTGCTGACGTGGTCGAGGGCGGCGGCGCGGACGTGGGCGGGGGTGGCGGCGAACTCGTCACGTACGGCGTACGCGGCGGCGACGGCCTCCTCGACCTGTGCCTCGGTCGGGACGCTGACCTGTCCGACGACCCGGCCGTCCCACGGCGAGGTGACATCGAAGGTGGTCTCACCGGTGGCCTGGCGGCCGGCGAGCCAGAAGGCGTGGGTGGAAGTCATGTCGAGTCCCGGCCCTTCCGAGGTTGAGGAGTCCTTGGCTTTCGTGGTCCACGGTAGGGCCGGGGTGGCGGGAGGTCGTTTGTCCGGGACGTACCAGTGCCGGGGCGTAGCACTCCGCTTTGGCACGATCGTGGTGGGCGCCCGTTTTCCCTCGCCCCCGCCGCCCCTACCCGTTCCATCCCCGGGTGCTCCGCCCCCGGACCCCCCAAAAGACCGCGCGGTTCCCCGCGCCCCTGAAGAGTGGGCGCGCGGGGAAACCCGGGGCGCGGGGAACCGCGCGACCAGCCACAGACGGCCCGCGGACGAAGAACCCACCAAGGGGGTCTGGGAGCGGAGCACCCAGGTCGGCGTGACAGCTCCCGCCGGCCCCCACCGCCCCGCGGAAGAAGAACTCACCCGACGTTCCTACTCCCCCGTCGCCGTCGCCTTCAGCGCCAGCCAGAGTTCCATGCGGACGTCGGGGTCGTCGAGGGAGCGTCCGAGGATCTCCTCGACGCGTCGCATCCGGTAACGCAGGGTGTGCCGGTGCACACCCAGGTCCGCGGCGGCGGCGTCCCACTGCCCGTGCCGGGACAGCCACGCCCGCAGCGAGGCGACCAGATCCCCCCGCCCGGTGGCGTCGTGCTCGTGCAGCGCGCGGAGCAACCCGTCCGCGAACGCCCGCACCGCGTCGTCGGCGAGCAACGGCAGCACGGACCCCGCGGCCAGCTCCTCGTGCTCGACCAGCGACCGCCCCCGCCGCCGGGCCACGGACAGCGCCTGCTCGGCCTGTTTGTAGGCGGCGGCCGCGGCGATCGGCCCGGCGGGGGCCGACAACCCGACGACCAGTTCGTCCTCGTCGCCCACGGGCCGCTCCCGGGTGGCGATCCGCGCGGCGTCCAGCGCGGCCGCGTACTCCCCGCACGCCGTCACCGCCGCGCCTCCGTCCACGGCGAGCACGACCAGCCGCTCCCCGTCGGGCACGACGAGCACGGACTCGCCGGAGCGGGCGGCGGCGGACTCGACGATCTCGGCGAGGCCGCCGAGCGGGTCGCCGTTCGTCGGGTCCGGGACCACGACGGGGGCCGTGGACGGTTTCGCGGCGGCCACGCGCGCGTGCCCGTCCGCGTGCGCCCGCGACGCCGACGCGGACGCCGACTCGGCGAGGATCAGCCGGAAGGGCGCGTCGAGCAGGTCCCCGTAGAGGTCTCCGGCCACGGTCCGCGCGTGCTCGGGCTGCCCGGCGAGCAGCATGCGCAGCACCGCCGCCCCGATGCGCTGCTCGGCGGCGTGCAGCGACCGTGAGCGTTCGGTGGTGAGGGTCAGCAGTGCGATCGCGGAGTGCACGGCGTAGCGCTCGGCGGTGCCGAGGGCGGCGGCCGTTCCGACGGCGAGCGCGGCGCGGGGGCGGCGGCCGGTGCCGAGGGAGTGGAGTTCCACGCGGTCCTCGCCGCCGACGACGGAGCTGGCGGGCGCGGGGCGCTCCCGCAGCCGTTCCACGTCGGGGGTGAGCCGCGCGGCCCGCCGCCCGGCCCACTCGGGCGCGGTGGCGACGACGGCGCCGGACGCGTCGTACAGGGCCGCCCAGCCGTCCACCTGTCCCGCGAGCGCCGACAGCAGCCCCTCGGGGCCGTCGGTCAGGGCCTGCTTCGTCAGTTCGCGCTGCGCGGCGAAGCCCGCCGTCACGGCCCGGTACTGGTCCGCGGCGATCGCGGCCGACACCGCCTTGCTGATGGCCAGGAAGGGGGTGCGGCGGGGTACCTCCAGGAGCGGCAGGCCCTCTTCCTCCGCCGCGTCGACCAGAGCCTTCGGGATCTCGTCGTAGTTGACCCCGACGGCGAAACCGAGCCCGACGACTCCGGCTCCCACCAGCCGCTTCACATAGCGCCGCATGACGTCCGGATCCTCCGCGTCCAGCTGGAGGGCGGTGATCAGCAGCAGTTCCCCGCCCTCCATGTACGGCACGGGGTCGGCGAGCTCGCTGACGTGGGCCCAGCGGACGGGTACGTCCAGACGGTCCTCGCCCGCCCGCACGGTCAGTTTGAGCGCGGAGTGGTGGACGATCGAGGCGAGCGTGGGGCGCATGGGACCTTCAGGTCTTCACAGGATCTTCGACGGTCACGGGCAGTGTGATCTTTTGGCCGCTACGTATGAACGACCTATGTCGATTCTGCCTCACCGTACGGTAAGCCGGTGACCTTGTGTCCGGACGCCTAGCTCCGCAGATCCACCAGCAACGGCGGCGCGTGTTCTCCCCCCACCGTGGTGAGCGACAGCACCGCGTGCCCCGGCGGCACCTCGTGCGCCAGCTCGGACGCCGACCACCGCTCCCGCTCGACCTTCCTTATGGTCACCGCGTCCGTGGTGACGGCCTTTCCGGTGACCAGCTTGCGCAGGGCGTGGATGGCCCGGGTCATCGGCTGGTCCGCGAAGACGGTGTGCTTGGCCACGTCACGGGTCTCGACCCACTCCGTGCCCCAGGCGTGGGCGAAACGGCTGCCGTCCCAGGTCGTGACGCCGGAGAACGCCATCCGGCAGCCCACGGCTCCGTACAGCGGCCCGTGCAGCGCCTCGGGGATGTCGCCGATCGTGCGCAGGGCGAGTACCACCCCCGCGTTCTGGGAGCGCAGACGCTGGATGCGGCGTACGGAGTCGGAGGTCAGCGTTCCGGTGGCGTCGTCGAGGACCAGGCAGGCGAAGTGCGGGCGCTCGCCGCCGCGTACGACGGCGGTGAACTGGGCCAGTACGAGCCGGGCGAGCAGCCGGGCGGCCTCCTCGTGTCCGTGCTCGGGCAGGTCGATCCGCACCCGCAGCGGATGGTGGGCCACGGCGCGCAGCGAGAAGGCGCGGGTGGTGCCGCCCGCGCCGAAGAAGTCGGCGAAGGCCGGCCGGTCCAGAAGCGCCAGCCGGTCGGCGAGCGCCGGGCCCGCGTCGGCCGGGCTGCCGGCCTGCCGCATGCGGGCCTCCAGTTCGCGTCGCATCCCGGCGTGCTGCGGTCCCGAGAGGTCTTCGTGCAGGGCGGTCAGGGCCGTCGGTACGCCTTCCAGGAGTTCCCGCAGGACGGGCATGGGCGGGAACGTGCCGTGCACCGCCCGGTAGGGGCCGAGGAGTTGGACGAGCGCGGTGGTGGCCCGCTGGCCGGCCACCGCGTCGAGGTCCCCGGCCAGCCCTTCGGCGAGGAAGGAGGCCGCTTCGTCGGGGTCGTCGGAGTCCGCGTACAGATCGAGGTCGTGGACGGAGGCGGGGTCGCCGATCTTCACCACGACGTCGAAGGCCGAGTCCGGGCCGAGCGGCGTCCCGGCGGCGGCGACCGCGACGACGGCGCACCGCCCGGTGAGCGCCTGCAGGGCGAGCGACTCGACGACGGGTCCGACCAGGTGCCGGGTCTTCCCGGAGCCGGAAGGACCGACGGCGAGCAGGGAGGTGCCCAGGGCCTCCGGGTCGAGGGCCGCGCCCCCGCCGTCGTAGGCCTCCGGGGTACGGTCCCCGGTCGTCCACCGTCCGATGCGCACCTGTCCCACGAGCACGTCGTGCGCCGCGGTGCGCGCGGGCAGGTCCCGGGCCCCGGAGGGATGTGTCCAGGCCGCGCCGCCCCGTCGCAGCACGGTGTCGACGAAGGCGGCCAGGCGCGTGGCGTCCCACTTCGCCGTGGTCCACGCGCGCCGCACCCGGGCGCAGTCCACGTCGTTCATCCGGCCGCCGAGCACTTCGGCGGTGAGCAGCTCCGCCGCCTCGTGCTGTCCGGCGTCACGGAGTTCGGGCCACTGGGCGGCGGGCAGGTCCGGCGCGAACTTCGCGGTGCCGGCCCCCTGTGCCTCGTTGCGCGCGGCCCGGGCGGCGAGCCACTCCCTGGCGTATCCGCGCCAGGCGCCGATCCGGGCGAACGGCCACAGCACGAGCAGGGTGATCAGCGTGTAGAGCCCGTCGGTGATCAGCTGCGACTGGAACAGGTCGTAGCCGCCGGAGACCAGGGCGACGAGGGAGAACAGCGGGGCGACGACCGGCAGGGCGTCCCAGCCGACTCCGGGGAAGGCGTTCGGGAAGACGAACGTCAGGGCGATCAGTGCGCCCAGCGCGGCGAGGGTGGCGCGCAGGGGCTGGGGCCGGGCGGTGACGTAGTGGCGGACGACCTCGGGCCAGCTCCCCAGCCGGCCCATGGTGTACACCAGCACGCCGAAGAAGACCCCGTTGTAGACCTCGATGGCCTCCGCCCCCTGCCACACCTTGGGCGAGGTGGTGCCGCTCCACCACCAGTCGTCCGGTGTGAACACCTTCAGCACGACCCACATGTACGGGACGCTGCCGTGGCGCCACAGCGACCAGACGACGAGTGCCACCACGAGCGGGACGGCGAGCCCGACGATCGTGACCGGCGAGAGCCGCTCCCGCCCCTTCGACGGGCGACGCACCCGGTATCCGTATCGCCAGATCCCGGGTCCGGCGGCGGGTCGCGGCTTGTTGAGCCAGTCGACGACGGTGGGCCGGGGAGCCGGGGACTGCTCCGGTACGGACGGCAGACCCGCAGGCCGCGGCGGTGTCCCCCTCGGCACGGGGGGTACTCCGAGTGGCGGAGGCGCGGGTGCCGTACCGGGTGGCGGCGGCACGGCGGGTCCCGGCACGGCACCGGTATGCCCGCCCCGCGCGTCCTGCGTCCCGTCGCTGTCCATCGCCCTGCCCCCTGACCAGCCGCTCCGTGCTTCGTCCGCGAGTCAATCTAGTGCCCCTGCGTGGGGAGTTCACCGTTTACGCGGCCGGGTCCGCGCCTTGCCCGGGCGGAGCGGCGGCCGACCGGCGGCGGCACGCGACCAGCGGCCTCTCGCCCCTCTATGTCCACCGCGGACAACGGAATCCTCCGACAACGCCCACATGGAGCATGCCGACCCTCCGTTCCCGGCCCTAGCCTGCGAAGAAAGAAGTCAAGAGTCCGAAAACACCCCGCCCGGCGCACCCCGTCCGCCGCGGGGACCGTCCGGTTCGCAAGATCATCAGGGAGCCCCTCATGACCGCACTTCCGCAGGAGCGCCGCGTCGTCACCGCCATCCCCGGCCCGAAGTCGCAGGAACTGCAGGCCCGACGCATCGCCGCGGTCGCGGCCGGTGTGGGTTCGGTGCTCCCTGTCTTCACCACGCGCGCCGGCGGCGGCATCATCGAGGACGTCGACGGCAACCGTCTGATCGACTTCGGCTCCGGCATCGCCGTGACCTCCGTCGGCGCGAGCGCCGAGGCCGTCGTACGCCGCGCCTCCGCGCAGCTCCAGGACTTCACCCACACCTGTTTCATGGTCACGCCGTACGAGGGCTACGTCGCCGTCGCCGAGGCGCTGGCCGAGCTGACCCCGGGTGACCACGCCAAGAAGTCGGCCCTGTTCAACTCGGGCGCCGAGGCCGTCGAGAACGCCGTCAAGATCGCCCGTGCGTACACCAAGCGCCAGGCCGTCGTCGTCTTCGACCACGGCTACCACGGCCGCACGAACCTCACGATGGCGCTCACCGCCAAGAACATGCCGTACAAGAACGGCTTCGGTCCGTTCGCTCCCGAGGTCTACCGCGTGCCGGTCGCCTACGGCTACCGCTGGCTGACCGGCCCGGAGAACGCCGGCGCCGAGGCCTCCGCCCAGGCGATCGACATGATCAACAAGCAGATCGGCGCCGACAACGTCGCCGCGATCATCATCGAGCCGGTGCTCGGCGAGGGCGGCTTCATCGAGCCCGCCAAGGGCTTCCTTCCCGCCATCAGCAAGTTCGCCAAGGACAACGGCATCGTCTTCGTCGCGGACGAGATCCAGTCCGGCTTCTGCCGCACCGGCCAGTGGTTCGCGTGCGAGGACGAGGGCATCGTCCCGGACCTGATCACCACCGCCAAGGGCATCGCGGGCGGTCTGCCGCTCGCCGCCGTGACCGGCCGCGCCGAGATCATGGACGCCGCGCACGCGGGCGGCCTGGGCGGCACCTACGGCGGCAACCCCGTGGCCTGCGCGGGCGCCCTCGGCGCCATCGAGACGATGAAGGAGCTCGACCTCAACGCCAAGGCGAAGAACATCGAGGCCGTCATGAAGGCCCGCCTCGGCGCGATGGCCGAGAAGTTCGACGTCATCGGCGACGTCCGTGGCCGTGGCGCCATGATCGCCATCGAGCTGGTCAAGGACCGCGCGACCAAGGAGCCCAACCCGGAGGCGGCCGCCGCGCTCGCCAAGGCCTGCCACCAGGAGGGCCTGCTGGTCCTGACCTGTGGCACCTACGGCAACGTCCTCCGCTTCCTGCCGCCGCTGGTCATCGGCGAGGACCTGCTGAACGAGGGCCTCGACATCATCGAGCAGGCCTTCGCCCGTATCTGACGCCCCACCCGTCCCAGCCCCGGACTCCGGACGACCGCCCCGAGCGGATTCCGCTTGGTTCCGGGGCTGCGGCAACCGGGGTCAGAGGGTGTGAAGAACGTGTGCGAGGTGCATGACGGGACGCGATTGCGTCTGTCGGAGCCGGATCCCCTGCCGTAGGTTCTACCCAGATGAGAGATACACCCCGCCCACAGGGGACTGTGGGTGACACCGGGTCGAGGCCTCCCCAGCTTCGCCCTGGTCGTGCCCTCGCGCACACACCCGGAGCTTCCGGCTCCGGATCTCCTCACCGATCGGACAGTCGCTCGCCCCAAACCCCCCGGGGCGCGCGACGACCCGGTCTGGACGGCCGCCTCGGAACTACCCCCCCTGTTCCGGGGCGGCCGACCTTCCTCCTCGGGCGTCACGGACTTCTCGGCCTTCCGGCCCTCCTCTTCGCGCTGATCACCTGGCAGGTCGCGGCCCACGGCCCCCTCGCCCGCGCGGACGAACGCCTCAGTGACCGTCTCGTCCATCCCGACCGCGTCTGGGAACTGCTGGCCGACCTGGGCAATGTCACCGTCGCGGTGCCGGTCCTGGCCGTCGTGCTCGGGTATGTGGCGTGGCGGGCCCGCGCGGCCGGGCGGGAGCGCTGGTGGCTGCCGTCCCTCGCGGCGGCGGCCTTGATGGCGGTCGTACCGGCATTGATCGTGCCTTTGAAAGAACTGGTCGCCCGGCCGGGCCCACCGGTCATGGGCCCGGGCACGGGTTTCTATCCCTCGGGTCACACCGCCACCGCCGTCATCGCGTACGGCGGTGCGGCCCTGGTGCTGATGCCGTGGCTGCGGCGCGCCGGGGCCCGCCGCGCTCTGCTCGTCGGCTGTCTCGCCCTCAACCTGGGCGTCGCCTTCGGCCTGGTCCGGCGGGGCTACCACTGGCCGCTGGACGTGGCGGCCAGTTGGTGCCTCTGCACGGTGCTGCTGCGCACGCTGTGGCTCCTCCTCCGCCGAAACAGCCGTCAGCCGAAACAGCCGCTGGCCGAAACCGCCGTCAGCCGAAACCGCCGTCGAAGGTCCGCTGGAACTCCCAGCTCCCATAGCGGTCCCAGTTGATCGACCAAGTCATCAGGCCGCGCAGTCCCGGCCAGATGCCGTGGGTGGTGTACGAGCCGCAGTTGGTCTTTTTGGTCAGCCAGTCCAGGGTCTTGGTGGCCTCGGACGGCGCCACGTATCCGTGATCTTCGAGACGGAGGACACGAAGGTGTCGCGGGCGGCCGTCGTGGTCAGCTGCACCTGGCCGTTCTGGCCGCCGATCGAGATCAGCACCTTCTTGCCCGCGGCCTGCTTGGCCTTGATCGCGGCCTTGAAGTCGGCGTCGCTCTCGACGGTCGGACACTCGGTGACGGGGCAGCGGGTGAAGCGGATGTCGCCGGAGGTGGTGGAGGTCGGCTCGCCGAAGGCCAGGTCGATGATGTCCCAGCTGTCGGGGACGTCGGCCATACGGGTGTAGCCGGAGCCGTTGGCGAAGCTCGCGTGGAGGTAGCCGACGAGGGCGTGCCCGGTGGAGCCTCCCGAGCCCGTGGACGTCGTCGCCGTGACCGTCGCCGACTTCGCCGACTCCCCCGCGTCGTTCACCGCCGCGACCTGGAAGGCGTACGCCGTCGAGGGCGCGAGCCCGCTCACGGTGGTCGAGGTGCCGGTGGCCGTCTGGACCTTCGCCCCGTCGCGGTAGACGGCGTAACCCGTCGCGCCGGTGACCGGTGACCAGGACAGGGCGACGGTGCAGGACGTGACCGTGCCGGCGGCCAGGCCGGTGGGCGCGGCCGGGGGCTGTCCCGGGTCGGCGCCGGGGCCGACGAGGGAGACGTCGTCGGCGTAGTACGCGCCGGTGCCGTACCAACCGAGGGTGTAGAGGGTGACCTTGGTGGTGGAAGGGCCGGTGCGGAAGGTGGAGCTGAGCTGCTGCCAGTCGGGAGCGGACTGGGTCCAGGTGGAGACGTCGGTGGTGCCGGTGCCGCTCGCACCGAGGTAGACCTAACTGCCCCGGACGTGTCCGGCGAGGGTGTATTGGGAGTCGGGTTTGACGGTCACCGTCTGGGAGCACTGCGCGAGTCGCTGCCGGCCGGGGTCGCCCGCAACGCCGAACTGCCGCTCCGTACCGGTGAGTTGACGACGGCGCCCGCCGTACAGGTCCAGCCGTCGAGGCCCGCCTCGAATCCGCCGTTCCTGACCAGGTCCGCGTCGGCCGCGCGGGCGGCCGAAGAGAGCGCGGCGAGGCCGAGTACGGCCAGCACGGTGGCCGTGCACACGGCGAGCAGCCTTTGCCGCGTGGACGGTCTGGTGCGTTCGGTGCGCTCCACAACTGCCTCCGGGCATGGGGGGATTCAGGAGGGTGGAGCGCGCCAACTTGGTCCAGACCAATCCTGTTGGTCAAGACCTTTGGCCGTGACCGGGGTCCGTCCCCGGGGCGGCTATCGGCCCTCACTTCCGGCGATGCCCGCCGCCGCCTCGTGCATGGCCAGTTCCAGCAGCGCCGGATCGGTGAGCGTGCCGGTGCCGTCCGGCGGGATCAGCCAGCGGGCCCCGCCGGTGGTCCGTCCCGGGTACGGCACCACGATCCACGTACCGCGCCCCGCCGTGCGCACGCCCGTGCCGAGCCAGCGCGCCGCGGTGCCGGGCGGCACGAAGAAACCCATCCGGGCGTCGCCGAAGTCGACGAGCACCGGGCCGAGTCGGTCGATCACCCGGGTCAGCACGTCGAGCGTGGGAAAGCCGAGGTCGCCCGGCAGGATCAGTACGTCCCAGAGCCTGCCGGCCGGCAGCAGCGCGACCCCCAGCGGATTGCGCTCCCATTCCCAGCGGCAGGCCTCGGGATCCGGTGCCACGGATGCCAGCCACTCGACCGCCGTCTTGGCCCCTGTCATGGCGGAACCTCCCTCTCTCCTCGTGTCGACGCTGGTCGCGTCACAGAGGGGAGGGAGGTTCGGGCCGGGCGTTACGCGGGTTCCGCCACTTCTTGGTGGTGAGCCGGCTCACAGTGGATGAGCTGGGCGTACGCCTGTGGATCAGCCACTGCGGCGCACGCCCCGGCAACTCGGCTCAGCTGTCGAAGCCCAGTCCCAGCTTGTCCATCGTCTTCAGCCAGAGATTGCGCCGCCCGCCGTGGGCGTCCGCCCGTGCCAGCGACCACTTGGTGAGCGCGATGCCGGTCCAGGCGAAGGGCTCGGGCGGGAACGGCAGGGGCTTCTTGCGGACCATCTCCAGTTCCGTGCGCTCGGTGCGCTCCCCCGCCAGCAGGTCGAGCATCACGTCCGCGCCGAACCGGGTCGCGCCCACGCCCAGACCCGTGTACCCGGCCGCGTACGCGACCCTCCCCTGGTGCGCCGTGCCGAAGAAGGCCGAGAAGCGCGAGCAGGTGTCGATCGCGCCGCCCCAGGCGTGGGTGAAGCGGACGCCCTCCAGCTGTGGGAAGCAGGTGAAGAAGTGCCCGGCGAGCTTCGCGTACGTCTCCGGGCGGTCGTCGTACTCGGCGCGCACCCGGCCGCCGTACGGGTAGATCGCGTCGTAACCGCCCCACAGGATGCGGTTGTCGGCGGAGATCCGGAAGTAGTGGAACTGGTTCGCCGAGTCCCCTAGGCCCTGCCGGTTCTTCCAGCCGACGGACGCCAGCTGGTCGGCGGTCAGGGGTTCGGTCATCAGCGCGTAGTCGTAGACCGGGACGGTGTACGCGCGCACCCGCTTGACCAGGTTCGGGAAGATGTTGGTGGCGAGTGCCACCTTGCGGGCGCGGACGGAACCGTACGGGGTGCGTACGGCCATGCCGGCGCCGTACGCCTTCAGGGCGAGCGCGGGCGTGTGCTCGTGCACCCGCACCCCGAGCCGCAGGCAGGCCCGCTTGAGACCCCAGGCGAGTTTGGCGGGGTGGAGCATGGCGACGCCGCGGCGGTCGTGCAGGCCCGCGAGGAAGGTCGGCGAGTCGACTTGTTCGCGGACCGCGTCGGCGTCCAGGAACTCGATGCCGTCCGCCAGGCCCCGGTCCCGCAGCTCCTCGTGCCACTCGCGGAGTTCGGCCGCCTGGTGCGGCTCGGTGGCGACGTCGATCTCGCCGGAGCGCTCGAAGTCGCAGTCGAGGGAGTAGCGGGCGACGGCCGCCTCGATCTCGTCGAGGTTGCGGGCGCCCAGCTCCTCCAGCTTCCTGATCTCGTCCGGCCAGCGGGTGAGTCCGTTGGCCAGGCCGTGGGTCAAGGACGCGGCGCAGAAGCCGCCGTTGCGGCCCGAGGCGGCCCAGCCCACCTCGCGGCCCTCCAGGAGCACCACCTCACGCTGCGGGTCGCGCTCCTTGGCGATCAGCGCGGTCCACAGTCCGCTGTAGCCGCCGCCGACGACGAGCAGGTCGCAGGTCTCGGCGCCGGTGAGGGCGGGCTCGGGGTGGGGCTTGCCGGGGTCGTCCAGCCAGTACGGAACCGGCTGGGCTTCGGAAAGAGACGTGGTCCAACGGGTCATGGCGCTTGGGGCCATGATTTCAACTCCCTACAGCTGAATTACCCACCGAAATTTCTCTGTGGGTTATGCCTTCCGCTATGCCTTTTGCTTGTTGCGGCGGTTGCTGATGACCATTCCGGCCAGCACGAACAGTACGGCGACGATGAACATGGTCGTACCGATGACATTGATCTGAACGGGTGTTCCGCGCTGCGCCGAGCCCCACACGAACATGGGGAAGGTGACGGTCGATCCCGCGTTGAAGTTGGTGATGATGAAGTCGTCGAAGGAGAGCGCGAAGGCGAGCAGCGCGCCCGCCGCGATTCCGGGGGCCGCGATGGGCAGGGTGACGCGCAGGAACGTCTGCGCCGGGCCGGCGTAGAGGTCCTGTGCCGCCTGCTCCAGGCGCGGGTCCATCGACATCACACGCGCCTTGACGGCCGTCACCACGAAGCTGAGGCAGAACATGATGTGGGCGATCAGGATCGTCCAGAAACCCAGCTGAGCACCCAGGTTGAGGAAGAGGGTGAGCAGCGAGGCGGCCATGACGACCTCGGGCATCGCCATCGGCAGGAAGATCAGCGAGTTGACCGCGCCGCGCGCCCGGAAGCGGTAGCGGACGAGCGCGAAGGCGATCATCGTGCCGAGGACCGTGGCGCCGAGGGTCGCCCAGACGGCGATCTGGAGGCTGAGGGAGAGCGAGCCGCACATGTCGGCGACGCCGCACGGATCGCGCCAGGCGTCCAGGGAGAACTGCTGCCACTCGTAGTTGAAGCGCCCCTTCGGTTTGTTGAAGGAGAACACCGTGACGATGACATTGGGCAGCAGCAGGTATCCCAGCGTCAGCAGTCCCCCGATGACGACGAGATTCCGCTTGAACCAGCGTACGAAGGCCATTTAGACCAGATCCTCCGTCCCGGACTTGCGGATGTAGAGGGTGACCATGATGAGGATCGCGGCCATGAGGATGAAGGAGAGCGCGGCGGCCGTCGGATAGTCGAGGATCCGCAGGAACTGCGTCTGGATGACGTTGCCGACCATCCGGGTGTCGGTGGAGCCGAGCAGGTCGGCGTTCACGTAGTCACCGCTGGCCGGGATGAAGGTCAGCAGCGTGCCGGAGACCACGCCGGGCATGGACAGCGGGAAGGTGACCTTGCGGAAGGTCGTGAAGGGCTTCGCGTACAGGTCGCCCGCCGCCTCGTGGAGGCGTCCGTCGATGCGCTCCAGCGAGGTGTAGAGCGGCAGGATCATGAAGGGCAGGAAGTTGTAGGTGAGGCCGCAGATCACCGCCAGTGGTGTGGCCAGGACGCGGTCGCCGGAGGTGAAGCCGAGCCAGTTGGTGACGTCCAGGACGTGCAGGGCGTTGAGGGCGCCGACGACCGGGCCGCCGTCCGCGAGGATCGTCTTCCAGGCGAGTGTGCGGATCAGGAAGCTGGTGAAGAACGGCGCGATGACCAGGATCAGCACGACATTGCGCCAGCGGCCCGCGCGGAAGGCGATCAGATAGGCCAGCGGGTAGCCGAGCACCAGGCACAGGATCGTCGCGGCGCCCGCGTACAGCACCGAGCGCAGGAACTGGGGCCAGTAGTCGGCCAGCGCGTTCCAGTACGTCTGGAAGTGCCAGGTGACCTTGAAGCCTTCCTCCAGGGAGCCCGTCTGCACGGACGTGGAGGCCTGGTAGACCATCGGCAGTGCGAAGAAGACCAGCAGCCAGAGGATGCCGGGCAGGAGCAGCCAGTACGGGACGAGGCGGCCGCGCTTGCGGGGCGGCTTCCTGTCGGGCTGCGGCGCGAGGAGTGGCGCCTCGGTGACGCTGGCCATCAGGCGGCTTCCTCCTCGACGGTCTCGACGCCCGCGTCGATGTCCTGCGCCGCGTCGAGGCCGAAGGTGTGCGCCGGGCTCCAGTGCAGGACCACCTCGGCGCCGGGGGTGAGCCGGGCGTCGCGGTCGATGTTCTGGGAGTAGACCTCGAACTCGGGGCAGACGGCGCTGTCGATGACGTACTGGGTGGAGACGCCGATGAAGCTGGAGTCGGCGATCCTGCCGGTGATCCGGTTGCGGCCGGCCGGTATCTCGCCCGCGTCGTCGACGTGTGTGAGCGATATCTTCTCGGGGCGGACTCCGACCAGGACCTTGCCGCCGGTCGTCGTGGGCGCCGAACATCGCGCCTGCGGCAGGATCAGCTTGCCGCCGCCCGCCGCCAGGACGATGTCGTCGCCGTCCTTGCCGTCGACGGCGGCCTCGATGAGGTTCGAGGTGCCGAGGAAGTTGGCGACGAACGTGGTCTGCGGGTTCTCGTAGAGGTCGGCGGGGGCGCCGAGTTGCTCGACGCGGCCCGCGTTCATCACGGCGACCGTGTCGGCCATCGTCATGGCCTCCTCCTGGTCGTGCGTGACGTGCACGAAGGTGATGCCGACCTCGGTCTGGATGCGCTTGAGCTCCAACTGCATCTGCCGGCGCAGCTTGAGGTCGAGGGCGCCGAGCGGTTCGTCGAGGAGCAGCACCTTGGGGTGGTTGATCAGGGCGCGGGCCACGGCGACGCGCTGCTGCTGGCCGCCGGAGAGCTGGTGCGGCTTCTTGCGGGCCTGCTCGCCGAGCTGGACGAGCTCCAGCATGTCCTCGACCTGCTTCTTCACCGACTTGATGCCGCGCCGGCGCAGGCCGAAGGCGACGTTCTCGAAGATGTCGAGGTGCGGGAAGAGGGCGTAGGACTGGAAGACGGTGTTCACCGGCCGCTTGTACGGCGGCAGGTTGGTGACCTCCTGGTCGCCGAGGAAGACGGTGCCGGAGGAAGGTTCCTCCAGGCCCGCGATCATCCGCAGGGTGGTGGTCTTGCCGCAGCCCGACGCCCCGAGGAGGGCGAAGAAGGAGCCCTCGGGGACGGTCAGGTCGAGCGGGTGGACGGCCGTGAAGGAGCCGTACGTCTTGCTGATCCCGGAGAGGCGGACGTCGCCGCCGTTGTCTGTCGTCATGGTGTGGTCCCTGGATGTCGGGGTCGTCTTTGGTTCCAGGCGGGGGCGCGGTCGCCGCGCGGGTCGCGACCGCTCGGCCGCCGGAGGCGTCACGCCCCTGTGAGCTTCGCGAACTTCTGCTGGTAGGCCGTCTCTTCCTTCGAGCTCAGTGAGCGGAAGGCGTGGGACTTGGCCTGCATGGCCTTGTCGGGAATGATCAGCGGGTTGTCCGCCGCCGACTTGTCGATCTTGGCGAGATAGGGCTGCACTCCCGCGACCGGGCTCACGTAGTTGATGTAGGCGGCGAGTTCGGCGGCCGGTTCGAGCTCGTAGTAGTAGTCGATGAGCCGCTCGGCGTTCGTCTTGTGGCGCGCCTTGTTGGGGATCAGCATGTTGTCGGTCGACGTCATGTAGCCGCTGTCCGGGATCACATAACCGACGTTGGGGCTGTCCGCCTGGAGCTGGACGATGTCACCGGCCCAGGCGACGCATGCGGCGAAGTCGCCCTTGGTGAGGTCCGACGTGTAGTCGTTGCCCGTGAAGCGGCGGATCTGGCCCTTGTCGACGGCCTTCTGGAGGCGGGCGATCACCGCGTCGTAGTCGTCGTCGGTGAACTTCGCCGGGTCCTTGCCCATGTCGAGCATGGTCATACCGATGCTGTCGCGCATCTCGGTCAGGAAGCCGACGCGGCCCTTGAGCTTGGGGTTGTCGAGCAGGTCGGAGATTGACTTCACTTCGACGCCGTCGAGCGCCTTCTTGTTGTACGCGATGACGGTCGAGATGCCCTGCCACGGGTACGAGTACGCCCGGCCGGGGTCCCAGTCGGGGCTGCGGAACTGGTCCGACAGGTTGGCGAAGGCGTGCGGCAGGTTGGACGCGTCCAGTTTCTGGACGTAGCCCAGACGGATCATGCGGGCGGCCAGCCAGTCGGTGACCACGATGAGGTCGCGGCCGGTGTCCTGGCCCGCGGCGAGCTGCGGCTGGACCTTGCCGAAGAACTCGTCGTTGTCGTTGATGTCCTCGGTGTACTTGACCTGGATACCGGTTCGCTTGGCGAAGGCCTCGAGCGTGGGACGGTGCTTGCCGCTGTCGTCCACGTCGATGTACTCGGGCCAGTTGGAGAAGTCGATGACCTTCTCCTTGGCCGAGTGGTCATCGGCGGAGACGCCGCCCTGGCTCTTGCCGGCGGCCGGGATCCCGCAGCCGCTCAGCGCGCCGAGGCCGCCGACGGCGAGCGCGCCGCCCGCGGAGGCGCGCAGCATCGAGCGGCGGCTGAGCGCGGCCCTGCCGTTCCTGAAACTGCGCCGCATGGCGGCCACTTGGGCCGGGGAGAGGCGGTCGGGCTCGTACTGCTCCATGCTCGTGATGCCCTTTCGGAAGGGTCGCGGCCGTGGTCTCGCGGCCTGGTCTGCCACTCGGCGACAGTCGGAAGCCGACGCGCGGTCGACTGCGGACCGACTAGGTCCTGTCGTCACATTCCCGTCGTCCGCCCGGAGGGCAGACGTGATGTGACGACAGGGCCTAGGTCCTGTCCCCGAAGATCGTGCGGTGCCAGTCCTTCCTGGCGACCGCGGTGTTGTCGAACATGACGTGCTTGATCTGGGTGTACTCCTCGAACGAGTACGCCGACATGTCCTTGCCGAAGCCGGACGCCTTGTAGCCGCCGTGCGGCATCTCGCTGATGATCGGAATGTGGTCGTTGACCCACACGCAGCCCGCCTTGATCTCGCGGGTCGCACGGTTGGCCCGGTACACGTCCCGGCTCCACGCGGAGGCGGCGAGACCGTACGGAGTGTCGTTGGCGAGCCTGATTCCCTCGTCGTCGCTGTCGAAGGGGAGCACCACCAGGACGGGACCGAAGATCTCGGACTGCACGATCTCGCTGTCCTGGGGAGCGTCGGCGACGAGCGTGGGCCGGTAGTAGGCGCCGTCCTTGAGCTCGTCGGGGATCTCTCCGCCGGTCACCACGCGCGCGTAGCCGCGGGCCCGGTCGACGAATCCCGCCACACGGTCACGCTGGGCGTGCGAGATCAGCGGGCCGAGGTCCGTGCCGGACGCGAACGGGTCGCCGAGGCGGACGCTCGCCATCAGGGCGGCCGTCCTGGACACGAACTCTTCATAGAGGGGCCTTTGCACGTACGCGCGCGTGGCGGCCGTGCAGTCCTGCCCGGTGTTGATGAGCGAGCCCGCGACCGCGCCGTTCACGGCCGCGTCCAGGTCCGCGTCGTCGAAGACCACGAAGGGGGCCTTGCCGCCCAGCTCCAGATGGAGCCGCTTGACGGTCGAGGTGGCGATCTCGGCGACGCGCTTGCCGACCGCGGTGGACCCGGTGAAGGAGGTCATCGCCACGTCGGGGTGGCCGACGAGGTGCTCACCGGCGTCCCTGCCGGCCCCCGTCACGATGTTGATCACGCCGTCCGGGATGCCCGCCTCGGTGGCGGCCATGGCGAAGAGCAGCGACGTCAGCGGGGTCAGCTCGGCGGGCTTCAGCACGATCGTGTTGCCCGCGGCGATCGCCGGGAGGATCTTCCAGGCGGCCATCTGGAGGGGGTAGTTCCAGGGCGCGATGGAGCCGACGACACCGATGGGCTCGCGGCGTACGTACGAGGTGTGGTCGCCGGAGTACTCGCCCGCGGACTGCCCCTGCAGATGCCGGGCCGCGCCCGCGAAGAAGGCGGTGTTGTCGATGGTGCCGGGCACGTCGAACTCGCGGGTCAGCTTGAGGGGCTTTCCGCACTGGAGCGACTCCGCCCGGGCGAACTCCTCGGCACGGTCGGCGAGCACGGCGGCGAAGCGGTGCAGGGCGTCGGAGCGCTCGCCGGGGGTGGCGCCCGCCCAGCCGGGGAACGCCTCACGGGCGGCGGCCACGGCCGCGTCCACGTCGACGGTGCTCGCCAGCTCGTACGTGTAGACCTCGTCGCCGGTGGCGGGGTCGACGACCGCGTGCGTACGGCCCGAGGTTCCCTTGGTCAGCCGGCCCGCGATGTACTGCGCGCCGTCCGCGAAGCGGTCCTGCGCCTGGAAGCGATGGCCCGGATTGTGCATGTCGCTCTCCTCCGCCGTTCTCCCCGCTGCCGCGGGGGTGGGCGTAGCTCCAGCTCGATTTGAGTGCCGATCCTGACAGAGCAGAGGGACTCCAACAAGTGATTCCGTTGTTGCCTTTTGGTTACGCGACGGAATCTGTCGACCAGGTGTCGAGTCCCCAAGGAAAAGGCGGGACGGAATGTCAGTGGTGCGTGCCAAAGTGGCGTGCATGGCGAAGATGGATTCTTGGGAAGCGCTGGTCAGCGCGGTCCGCTCGGGGGCGAGGGTCAAGTACCTGCACTTCTGGGGGCACCGTCCGCGACCGGACGGTCAGGTGAGTGCGAGCTGCCTGAGCCAGTGGTGGCCGTCACCGTTCGTGGTGGACGGTGTCTCCTACGCGACCGCCGAGCACTGGATGATGGCGGGCAAGGCACGGCTCTTCGGCGACGCGGAGGCGCAGCGGCGCGCGATCGAGGCGTCCAGCCCCGCGCTCGCCAAGAAGGCGGGGCGGCTCGTGCGCGGCTTCGACGAGGCCATATGGGAGCGCGAGCGCTTCGGGATCGTCGTCGAGGGCAGCGTGCACAAGTTCGCCGCCCATCCCGAGCTGCGGGCGTTCCTGCTGGGCACGGGCGCGCGGGTGCTGGTGGAGGCCAGCCCCATGGACCGGGTCTGGGGCATCGGGCTCGCGGCGGACGACGAGCGGGCGGCGGATCCCGAGCGGTGGCGGGGGCCGAACCTGCTGGGATTCGCCTTGATGGAGGCGCGGGAGCGGCTCCTCCGGGATGGCTGGTTCTAGCGCGGGAGCGGTTGGTGATCTAGCCGAGGTGCGGCACGACGAGTGAAGTGGAGTAGCCGTCGCCTCCGCTGAACGGGTCGCTGTTGCCGCTGTCGTCCGGGAGGGCGAAGAAGACCACGATCATCGCGATGCCGAGCGCGATGCCGACCGCTCCGCAGATGATCCCGGCCAGCGCCTGACCGGGGTTGTCCGCCTCGCCGCGGCGCGCCTTGCGGCGCCCCAGCACGCCGAAGGTCACCGCGAGGATGCCCAGGATGATCGCGACCGGCCACAGACAGAAGACGACGGCCGAGATGATGCCGAGCACCAGCCCGGCGGTGCCCATGCCGTTGCTCGGCACCGGGTGCATCATCGGCCAGCCGTAGCCGGGGGCGCCCGGGTAGCCGGCCCCTGGCGAGGGGTAGGCCGGATAGCCGTATCCGTAGCCGTACGGGATCTGGCCGGGGCCCTCGGGAGCGATGGGCGGCGGGGGAACCGGCTCTCCGGAGGCGGGCTGGGGGTGGGGCGGGGGCGCGGCGGCGGGGGACGCGAAGGGGCTGTCCCAGGACCGGGGCGGGGACTGGGGGTGGGGCTGGGGGTAGCTCGGTGTGCCCGTTCCGGGGAGGGCGACGACCGTCGGCTGATTGTGCACCGAGGGGGCCTGGTCCGCGGGCGGGGCCCAGGGGTTCGGCTCGGGTCGCGGTCCGGCGGCGCCGTTGTCCAGGGGGCCGCCGGGCGGGGAACCCTGCTGGGGGTTCCCGCCGGGTATCGCGTCCTCGGGACCGACGGGCGACGGCACGTCGATCTGCGTCGGCGGCGGAACCGACTGGTCCGGGGATGCCCACGGGGTCGCGGCGGCGTTCTGCGGCACCTGTGGCGCCTGCGCGTCGTCGGACATGCGTGAGGTCCCCTCCTCTGTCGTACCTGCCGTCATGCTACGGCCCGGGGCTTCACCCCGTGAGGGGCGGCCTACGATGATCCCCGAATCACCGATCAGCCGATCACCCGCGTCCCCCGACCACGGTCCGAGGGCGCCGTTCCGGGGAGGAATCCTTGACCGACCAGCTCAGCATCCGCGAGGACGTCCGCGACCTGCACGCCTTCATCGCCGGACTGCCCAAGGCCGAACTGCACGTGCACCACGTCGGATCCGCCTCCCCCCGCATCGTCTCCACCCTCGCCGCCCGCCACCCCGACTCCCAGGTGCCGACGGACCCCGAGGCCCTCGCGGACTACTTCACGTTCACCGATTTCGCCCACTTCATCCAGGTGTACCTGTCCGTCGTCGACCTGATCCGCACCCCCGAGGACGTACGGCTGCTGACGTACGAGGTCGCCCGGGACATGGCCCGCCAGCAGGTCCGTTACGCCGAGCTGACCATCACCCCGTGGTCCTCCACCCGCCGCGGCATCGACGAGCGCGCCTTCATGGACGCCATCGAGGACGCCCGCAAGGCGGCGGAGGCCGAGTTCGGCGTCGTCCTGCGCTGGTGCTTCGACATTCCCGGCGAGGCGGGACTCAAGTCGGCCGAGGAGACCCTGCGGCTCGCGACCGACGACCGGCTGCGGCCGGAGGGGCTGGTCTCCTTCGGACTCGGCGGCCCCGAAATCGGCGTACCGCGGCCCCAGTTCAAGCCGTACTTCGACCAGGCGATCGCGGCCGGACTGCACTCGGTGCCGCACGCCGGTGAGACGACCGGGCCGGAGACCGTCTGGGACGCGCTCAACGAGCTGCGCGCCGAGCGCATCGGGCACGGCACCAGCTCCGCGCAGGACCCGAAGCTGCTCGCCCACCTCGCCGAGCACCGCATCGCGCTGGAGGTCTGCCCGACCTCCAACATCGCCACCCGCGCGGTCCGCGCCCTCGACGAGCACCCCATAAAGGAGTTCACCCGGGCCGGAGTCCTCGTCACGATCAACTCCGACGACCCGCCGATGTTCGGCACCGATCTCAACAACGAGTACGCGGTCGCCGCCCGTCTCCTCGACCTCGACGAACTCGGCCTCGCCGCGCTCGCCAAGAACGCGGTGGAGGCGTCCTTCCTCGACCCGGCCGGCAAGAAGCGCCTCGCCGAGGAGATCGACACCTACGCCTCGGCGTGGCTCACGCCCTGAGCGACCAGCACAATGGGCCCATGCGCACCGTGACTGCCGTGGCCCACCGCGGCGACCCCTATCGCGTCCGCGAGAACACCCTCGACTCGCTGCGTTCCGCGCTCCAACTGGGCGCGGACGCGGTCGAGATCGACGTACGGCTGACCCGCGACAAGGTGCCCGTGCTGCTGCACGACGAGACACTGAAACGGCTGTGGGAGCTGGAGCGGCCACTCAGGTCGCTCTCCTCCACCGAGGTGCGCGGGCTCACGGGCGGCGGGGTGCCGACGCTCGCGGAGGCCCTCGAGGCGACCAAGGACAGCCGGATCCTGGTCGATCTGCCGGGTGAGCCCGACGGCGCGGCCGTACGCAGGATCGTCGACGTCATCCGTGAGTGCGGGGCCCAGGACCGGGTGTACTACTGCGCGGGCGCCCCGGCCATGCTGGCGGTGCGCGCCGCCGACTCCTCCGCCGAGATCGCGCTGACCTGGACGAGCCTCGCACCACCCCGCCCAGCCCTCCTCGAAGCCGTGCGGCCGCGCTGGCTCAACTACCGCTTCAGCCTGGTCGACCGCGCCCTCACGGCCCGCGTCCACCGCGACGGCCGGCTGCTCTCCGTCTGGACGCCCGACACCCGCCGTTCCATGCGCCGGCTGCTGGACATGGGGGTGGACTCGATCACCACGAACCGCATCGACGCGCTGTGCGCGCTGCGCAAGGCCTGAGGGGGAGTGCGGACGTCCTCGGTCGCCTTGTCCCAGGTCGAGGTCTGGACGAAGAGGTTGTAGTCGGCGGGGCCCTCGTTCTGGTGGAGGGTGACGGTGCCGTCGATCCAGAAGTACTCGTTCTGCCACATCTGTTGGATGCCGGAGGGCAGGACGGCGTAGCCCACGGACGGGCCGCCCATCCAGGTCGTGCCGTCCGTCGAGCCCGACTGCACGTCGTCCATGCGGTGACCGCCGCCCGAGGCGACGTGGAAGAGCTTGCCGCTCAGCCCGGTCCACGTCGGCATGAGCAGGGCGCCGGTGCGCTGCTGGGGCAGGACCTGCCAGCGGACCCGGAAGTAGCCCGAAGGTGGTCACGGCGGCGGTCGTGCTGCAGCTCGCGCGGGTGACGGCTTCGGCGACTCCTTCGAGGACGTGTACGCGCACCGCTTCGACACACTCACGCCCGGGCAGGTCGTCGCCTCCGCGGTGGCGAAGGGGCCGGCACACGTACTTCCCCGGTACCGATCCGCGCATCCGGGGGCCGCACAACCTCGGAGGAGATGTTCACGGTTCCGTCGGGCATCGACGGGGCCACCATGAGCGCCGGGCTCCAGCGCTTCGAGTACGGCGGGCGGGTCTACTGGCTCAAGTCGGGCGCGCGGTACGGATACACGGCGGTCCTCGCGGCCACTCGCGATCTCTCCCGCACGCTCGTCCACTCGGTCAACTCCACGGACGCGAAGGGCGAGGAGATGAACCCGGTCGCCCTGCGCATCGCGATGGCGGCGCTCAAGCAGTAGCGGCATCGGCCGCCGGATTGGTCGTCAGACTTGCCGCCGGATCCGTCGTCAGATTCGTCGTCACCAGATGGACGTTCATCCCGCACGGGACGACCCCGTTCGGCGCCGTGAGCTCCTTCGCCCCGGCGAGGAAGGCCGCACGCAGGGACTCCACGGTGGCCGCGTCGAGCGGGCCGACGTCATAGACACCCGCGAGGGCGTCCCACACCTGTTCCACCGGACCGCTCAGGTCGATGGGGACGGTCTCCCAGTCGACCGGGGCGAATCCGGCCGGCGCGAGGACGCTGTCGAGCCCCGCACGGCTGCGGGTCCTCCGGTCCCCTAGGGCGGGGATGCGCTGCCCGGCGGGAGCCCTCTCGATCGCGGACCGCAACAGCCCGATGAACAGCTCGTACGCCTCACCGCCCACGGCGCCGCCGCCGATCACGCAGGCCAGCATGCCCCCGGGGCGCAGCACCCGGGCCACTTCCGCGGCCACCTGTTCCACCTCGCCCATGAGCATCAGCGCCATGTGGGAGACACAGGCGTCGAAGGTGTCGTCGGCGAAGGGAAGGTGCTGGGCCCGGCTCTCCGACAGTGTCGTCCCGGCGGGCAGCGGTCGGCGTCGCGCCAGCGCCAGCGCTTCCGGGGAGAGGTCCACCCCGGCCGGCCGCCGTCCCTCGGTCCGGGCGAGCAGTTCGAGCAACAGGCCGTCGCCGCAACCGAGATCCAGCACCCGCCCGTGTCCGGCGACCCGGTCGCACAGCATCTCGTAGCTGGACCGGCCGTCCGCGGCGCGGCCACCGGCGAACGCGTCCGTGGTCACCGCCGGCCGCTCGGCGTGGAAGGCCCGCAGGAACGCTTCTTGCGATGTGGTCGTCATACCCGCGAACCTATCCGCCGAACGGAGGGGGCGGCCCCGGCCCGCAATCAAGGACAGGCACGGGGTACCTGGAGCGTCAGCCGCGAGCCGTGGCGGCGAGGGCCTCGGCCCGCTGGTCGAGCCTCCTCAGGACCGTCTCGCCCCACTGGAGGTTCGCCTGCTCCAGGGCCATGCCGCCGAGCAGGGTGAGGTAGGGGCCCACGCGTTCGACGGTGGCGAGGTACTCCTCCTCGCTGCGGCCGGCCAGCATGCGCTCCTGCGCGCGCCGGTAGCGGGCCAGCTTGGCGCCGGCCCGCTCCACACGTTCGACGACCCCGGCCCGTACCGCTTCGGCGTCTCCGATGTCGACGCAGCTCACCTTGACCATCAGCTCGTCCCGGATCGCCGTCGGCTTGCTGGGGACTTCGGCCGTGTACGCGCGCATCGCGTCGAGTCCGGCCTCGGTGAGCGAGAAGAGCCGCTTGTTGGGCCGACGTTCCTGCTGCACGACGCGGGCGGAGACGAGCCCTTCGCCCTCCATGCGCTCCAGCTCGCGGTAGATCTGCTGGGGGGTGGCCATCCAGAAGTTGGCGACCGAGGCCTCGAACCCCTTCGCGAGGTCGTATCCGGACGCCTCGCCCTCCAGAAGCGCGGCCATCACCGCGTTGCGCAGAGCCATTTCCCCAAATTAACACCCGGTATCGACCCTCCATTGATCAGAGCGAGGGTCGTCCGGTCAACGGCGGGGAGACCCGCTCGGCGCGATCGACGGCTGGGCGACGGGCGTGGTCGGTGTCGACGACGGTGCCGGGGTGGGGACGGCCGGCTGGGACGTGACGCGGCCGGTCGGCCGGGCCGTCTGGGTGGGGCCGGCCGTCCGGCTCCCGGGGGTGGGACTGGCCGTCCGGTTCCCCGGGGTGCGACTGGGGCCGACGGGCACGGGGGACGCCGACGGGCTCGGGGGCACGGCCGAAGGACGGCCCTCGGAGGGCGGGGCGAGCGGGACCGTCGGGGACGCGGGCGCCTGGGACGTCGACAGGTGGACCGGCAGCGCGACAAGGGCGGCGACCGCGCACACCGACCCGACCCCGACCGCGGTGCGCAGCAGCCGGCGGCGGGACGCGCCGCGGCGGATCGCCTGGTAGCGGCCGGGGGGTGGGCCGAGGTAGTCGGAGGCGGGCCGCAGGATGACGGCGAGCGGGTCGTCGGGGTCGAAGTCCGGACCCTCGTCAGGGTGTGTGATCAAGGCTTCTCCTCAGGTGGGCGCGGAGCAGTTCGCGGGCCGCGTGGAGGTCGGCCTTGATGGTTCCTTCCTTGCGTCCGGTCAGCACGGACACCTCCCGGATCGGCATGTCAGCGTAGTAGTGCAGGAGGATCGGGACGCGCAGTCGTTCCGGGAGCGACTGCACGAGCAGGCGTACGGACGGGTCGGACTGTTCGGTGTGCGGGCGGACGGCGGCCTCGGCGGTGGCACGGTGCACGGCTCTGCGTTCGCGCTCGAGCTTGCGCCAGTGGTCCCGGACGAGGTTGGCCGCGGTGACGTAGAGGAAGCCCCGGGGTTCCGCCACGGAGGTCCAGCGGGCCCAGAGCCGGGTGAACGCCTCCGAGGCGATCTCGTGGGCGGTCTCGTCGTCGTCGACGAGACGCCGGCACCAGCCGGCGAGGCGCGGATAGAGGGCGGCGAACAGCTCGGACGCGGCCTTCTCGCGGGACCGTTTCAAAGCTCTCCATGGTCGTGACGTCGTGCGGGCACTCGTGGGGAAGAGCCCGGGCCGACGGCGTGCGTTCCATCGGCCCGGGATCGGTCCCGGTGGGTCAGGGCGTCGCTGAGCTCAGCGCGGCGAAGACGATCACGTTGTCGAGGTAGCCCGTACCGGTACGGGTCCCTCCGCACGTGATGAGCCGCAGCTCGGGACGGTCCACGTCCCCGTACACCTCGTCCGACGGGAAGTCGGCCTTGGCGACCGTCCGTACGGTGGTGACGGTGAACGCCGCCGTCCTGCCGTTCTCCAGACGCGCCGCGATCCGGTCGCCCTTCCGCAACCGCGCGAGACGGCGGAAGACCCCGTCCCCGTAGGCACCGACCGTGACATGGCCGAGGATCACCGACGGACCGGTCTGACCCGGCGTCGGCGAGTTCCGGTACCAGCCCGCCCGGTCGTGCGCCTTGATCGGGGGCACCTGGACGCTGCCGTCCGCGGCCAGCCCCAGCTGCATGACCGGGGTGTCGACCCCGATGGCCGGGATCCGCAACCCGACCGGGACCGAACGCCCGAGGGCCTGCGCGGCCTTCGCGGAGGTCCGCGAGGGCACCGGCGTGCTCCCTGGGTGTGCGGGTGCGGTCGAGTCGGTCCCGTGGCCGCCGCAGCTCACGAGCAGCGAGGCCGTCGCCGCGGTGACGAAGGCGCGCCTGGAGAGCGAGGTCATTCCCCAGTCGCCCGCCGGCGACGTACGACGAGGACCGCCGCGCCACCCATGACGAACGCCGCGGCGGCACCCCCGCCGATCAGCCCGCCCTGGCCTCCGGACTTCGACGCCGCCGGCGCCACACCGGTGTCGGGCGCTCCCTTCGGCACGACGGCGACCTGACCCGGCGCCCGGGTCGGCGTGCCGACGCTCGGCGCCTGGGACGGGGTGCCGGAGGCCGGGCGGGTGGTCGGCACCGCGCTCGGGGCGGCGCTCGGGGTGGCACTGCCGGTCGGCGCCTGGGAGGGGGCGGCGGTGGCGGTCGGACGGACCGTCGGGACCGGGCTCGCCCCACTGGCGAACGCGGGCACCGTGCTCGCCAGCACGGCGGTACACGCGAGTGCCATGGAGCTGAGGACAGTTCGGCGCATGAATCGCTCTCTTTCGTCGGTCCGCCCGCCCGGTGACCCGGCGGGCTGAGGTACGGATCGTGCGAAGAGACGAGGCAGCGGGCGAACGGGTTGTAAAGAGCTGGCAAAGCCGCCGGAGCCCCCCTTTCGGTGGGCTCCGGAGCATCCTGCGTGAGAGCCCTGATCGACAAGGCCATGTCCGTGTCCTCGTGGAGGCCGTCCTCCAGGTCCCGCTGTTCGTCAGACGCCGAAGACCTGGAACTCCGAGACCTGCCCGGCCGGCCAGCCGCTGTTGGCGGTGAAGGTGAGTCGTACGTAGCGGGTGGTGACGGTGGAGGGGAGCGTGAGGGTCGCGGTGTTGCCGGTCGCCGGGTCGAAGGTGTAACCCGCCGAGGCGAGAAGCTGGGCGAAGGTGCCGCCGTCCGTGCTGCCCTGGACGGAGATGGTCTGGGCGCGGGTGCCCCAGGCGGTCGCCGGGGGGAGCCGGAGGACGATCCGTTTGACGCCGGTGGAGGCGCCCAGGTCGACCTGGACCCACTGCGGGAAGGCGTTGTTGGCCGACTCCCAGTAGGTGTTGGCGTCACCGTCGGTCGCGTTGCCCGAGGCGTACGTCTGGGTGTGACTGCTCTCCGTGGTGGGGCGGTGGAGGGCGAGGTTGACATTGCCGGAAGGGGCGTCGGTGGTGACGGTGACCTGGTTGGAGGGCTGCGACACGTTTCCCGCCGCGTCGAGGGCGACGACGTCGAAGGTGTACGCGGTGGCCGCGCCGAGTCCGGTGACGGTGAAGGAGGTGGCGCCGGTGGTGCCCACCTGGGTACTGCTCGAACCGGACACCTGAAGGACCCGGTAGCCGGTGACACCGACATTGTCGGCCGAGGCGTTCCAGGCCAGCGAGACGGAGTTGCTGGTGTGCCCGCTGACGGTCAAGGTACCCGGCGCGGCGGGCGGTGTGGTGTCGCCGCCGGTGGGAACGATGGGCTGGGTGGGGCGAGTTGCGGTCAGCGCGAGCTGGCCCTTGAGCATGCGGCCACCGTCGCCGGTCAGGCGCAGGTAGTAGTCGGCGGAGCAGGCGGTGCCGTCTTCGTCGAGGGCGAGGAATCCGGAGTTGGTGGGCACCCATGCCTGGGTCTCGGCGGTCTTGGCGATCTGGTTGCCCTCGTTGTACTCGTCGAACATCGAGATGTAGATGCCCTGCGCCCCGGCCCGGACCACGTTGTAGAACTGCCGCCACATGAAGTCTCCGTGCGCGCGCTGGCGTCCGGACAGGTCGCCGGGCAGCACGCACGGCTGGTAGTCGATGCCGTTGGCGTTGCAGTCGGCCTGGTCGCCGACGGTGTAGGTGTTGTAGGCGTTGTCGGCGTCGGCCACGTTGCCGATGGCGCCGACCATCCACGGCGAGATCATGTTGAAGGCGTGGTAGACGCCGAGATAGCCGGCCCGTGAGCCCCCGGTGCCCGTCCGCCATTCGCGCGGGACGCCGCCGATGACGTAACAGCCCTGGCTCTTGAACCAGTTGATGACGTCGAGGCAGGCGTCGGCGGTGAAGGGGTGGTTGTTGTCGTTGAAGCCGAAGCCCCAGATGCAGACGACCGGCTTGCCGTTCTGCGTCGCGTAGGCCGAGGACGCGGTGTGCGCGGACATCTTGTTGGTCCAGTCCGTCTTGATCTCGGACTGCATGTTCGTCCAGCCGGTGACGTCGTACATGAGGTAGAACTTCCGGCCGTACGACTCGGCGGCGCTGCGCACCTTGGTCGCCATGGCGTCGCGGGTGGGGCCCTCACCGCCGGTGGGATTGAAGCGCTGGAGTGCCGCGGTGTCGATGTTGTTCTGCTGCATCCACAGGAAGTGCGTGTTCACCGTCTGCTGGTCGTACGAGGAGAAGAGGGTGGCGGGCCGGCCGTTGCCGAAGGCGGCGTAGGACGTCTGGTACGTCCTCGTGTAGTCGCGCATGTCGGGCCAGCACTTGATGCCGGTGTTGGACGGGGACGGCGGCTGGCCCCAGTTCTGGGTCCAGTGCCACCAGCCGTTGATGGGTGCGCCGTCGCCGATGCACGCGAACCAGCCCTGGTAGCCGACGCTGATCTTGCCGACCACGTCGCCCGGCGAGCCGGCCGCCGACGCGGGTTCGGCGAGTACGGTCTCGGCGACTCCCATCGTTCCCACCGCGGTGGCCGCGATCGCGGCCTGCAGGAAGACCCTGCGCGTGACACCCATCTGGACTCCTCCGGTCGGCTGTCGACTTCCGTCGACCACGGGCGTGCGGACTTGGTTGACCGGCGCCGGCCGTGACCCTGTGGGGGGCCGGGCCCGTCGGATCGGGTGGGTGCCGCCGGGCACGAGCGCGCCCGGCGGCACCCACGGGTCGGATCAGGTGTTCCAGACCTGGAACTCGGAGATCTGGCCGGCCGGCCAGCCGGTGTTGGCCGTGAGGTTCACCCGGAAGTAGCGCTGGGTGGTCGCCGCGAACGTGATGGTGACCGTGTTGTTGGTGGCGGGGTCGAAGGTGTACGTGGCCGACGACTTGACGGTGGTGAAGGCGGAGCCGTCGGTGCTGCCCGACAGGGACAGCGTCTGGTTACGGGCGCCCCAGCCGGCCGGGAGCTGGAGGACGACTCGGCCTGCGCTCTGCGCGGAACCGAGATCCACCTGCACCCACTGCGGGAAGGCGTTGTTGGCGCTCTCCCAGTAGCTGCCCTGGTTGCCGTCCGTCACGTTCGACGACGCGTACACGTCGGTGTGGCTGGACTCGGTGGTGGGCTTCCCGGCCGCCAGGTTCTGGTTCGCCGCGCCGGCCCCGGTGCCGGTCAGCGCGACCGTGGTCGTGCCGTTCGACGCGTTGCTGGCGATGCTGAGGTCGCCGGTGCGGGTGCCGGACGCGGTGGGCGTGAACGTGACGGCCACCGTGCACGAGGCGCCCGCCGCGATCGACGTCCCGCAGGTGTTCGTCTGCGAGAAGTCGCCTGTGGCGGTGACGCCGGAGACGGCCGCGGCCGCGGTACCGGTGTTGGTCACCGTCACCGTCCGCGCGCTGCTGGCGGTGTTGAGCGCCTGGCTGGGGAACGACAGCGACGTCGGGTCGGCCGACAGGGTCGCCGGCGAGGAGCCGCCGCCGCTGGGGAACACCTGGAGGGCCGACAACTGGGCGGCGTTCCAGCCCGAGTTGGCGGTGATGTTCACGCGCACGTATCTCGCGGTGGCGGCGTTGAACGTGATCGTCGCCGTGTTGTTGTTGGCGTTCGGGTCGAAGGTGTACCCGGCCGAGGCCTTGATCGTCGAGAAACTGGAGCCGTCCGTGGATCCCAGGACCGACAGGGTCTGTGTGCGAGCCGACCATGCCGTCGCGGGCGGAAGCTTGAGCACGACCTTGCCGACGCTGAAGTTCTGGCCGAGGTCGACCTGGGCCCATTGCGGGAACGAGCCGTTCGTGCTCTCCCAGTACGTCGACGCGTCCGGGTCGGTGAGGTTCGAGGCAACGTACGGACTGCTGCTCGAACTCGCCGTGGCGGGCCGTCCGGCGGCGATGTCGGTGCCGCTGTCGATGCCGCTGCCGGACAGGGAGACGGTGGTCGGGCTGTTGTTGGCGTTGCTGGTGACGGTCAGGTTGCCGGTGCGCGATCCGCCCGCGGTGGGCTTGAACCCGACACTCACGGTGCAGGACGCGCCGACCGCGAGGGTGGAGCAGTTGTTGGTCTGGCTGAAGTCACCGGTCACCGCGACGCCCGAGATGTTCGCCGACGCGGTACCCGAGTTGGTCACCTTCACGGTCTGCGCGGCGGCCGACGAGCCGACCACCGTACCGTCGAAGGACAGGCTCGCCGGGTCGGTGTTCAGCACCGGGCCCGGCGCGGTGCCGGTACCGGACAGGCTGACCGTGTTGGTGGTCCCGCCCGCGTTGACGGTCAGGGATCCGCTACGGCTGCCGGTCGCCGTCGGCGCGAACTTCACGCTGACGGTGCAGGAGCCGTTCGCCGCGATCGACGAGCCGCACGTGTTGGTCTGGGAGTAGTCGCCGCTGGCGGAGATCGACGAGACGGACGCGGCCGTGTTGGTCGGGTTGGAGACCGTCACGGTCTGCGCGGCGCTCGTCGAACCGGTCGCGACGGAGCCGAAGTTGAGCGCGCCGGGGGTGGCCGTCACGCCTTCGGACGGGTAGGGCGGATACACCGGAGCCGGCCAACCACCGCAGTACGGCGTGCCGCTGATGCCGGAGTTGCCGCCGCCGTCGGTGACGACGAAGTTGCCGCCCGAGCAGTTGTACACCGGGGACGAGTAACCGACGCCGGTCGCCGTGACGTTGGTGAACTTCGCGGCGCCGCCGGTCTGCTCCTGCAGGGCGAAGGTTCCGGTGCCGGCGATGGTCACGTTGTTCAGGTTGACCCCGCTGATGGTGCCCTCGACCCACTGGACGGCTTCGTACGGACTCTGCTGGATCAGCGCGTTGGTCACGTTGATGGGGCCGGTGATCGCGCCCTGGCTGCCGTCGAACCACAGTGCGCCGACCCCGAACTGCCAGTTCGGGTCGAGGCTGCCGGCCCGGATCATGGTGTTGTCGGAGATCGTGGTGAGGCCGACCGGCGTCGACGTGAAGCGCTGTCCCACGTGGATGCCGCCGCCCTGGGCGAGGCCGGTGTCGACCACTCGGTTGCCGCTGACGGTGTTGTCGTGGCCGCCGTAGATCGCGATGGCGTTGGCGAGGATCTGCAGCGACACGGTGTTGTTGGAGATCGTGTCGTTGGCGTCGGCACCGATGCCGGAGTCCGCCCAGGTGGCGATGCCGTCGTCACCGGTGTTGCGGATGTCGCTGTTGGTCACCTTCGAGTTGGTGACGGCGCCGTGGAAGTTGATGCCGTCCGCGGTGGTGTCCCGGATGCGCATGCCGGTGAACGTCAGCCCGTCCATCGGCCCGTCCATCCAGGCGCCGACCTTCATGTGGTCGATCCACAGACTGGAGACGGTCGAGTTGCTCATCGCGCCGCCGATGCCGTTGACCTGCGCGCTGTCGTCGCGTTCCTGCACATTGCCGAAGATCGCGAAGTTCTGCAGGCGCACACCGGTGCTCGCGTTGGGCGCCGAGTTGCCGTAGAAGCCGGGGGCCGTGCCGGTGACGGTCGAGTACCACATGCCGGCGCCGGCGATCGTGACGTTGTTGACGCTGATGTGGCCGGGGATGTTGAAGGTGCCCGGCGGGATCCACACGGTGCCGCCGGGTCCTGCCGAGCTGATCGCGGCGTTGAACGCGCTGGTCGCGTCGTTCACACCGGTCGCGTCGGCGCCCTTGCTGGTCACCGACACCGACCCCGAGGGTGCGGTCAGGGCGGCGCCGACCTGCTCGAAGTCGGCGAAGTCGATCGTGTACGAGGAGGCGGTGTCGCCCGAGTCGACCTGCAGCTTGAAGGTCGTTCCCGCCGGATACGTGGTGGAGAACAGGCGGTGGGCCTCGTCGTAGAAGTGGTGCGGGTTGCTGCCCGGCGTGTTGGTGAAGGGGTAGCTGCCGTAGTACCAGCTGTAGGCGTTGGTCAGGGTGAAGTCGGGCTGCTTGACGCCGTCGATGTACAGGGACAGGGCGGCGGTGTAGACCGAGCCGTTCGAGGTGTCGGGGATGCTGTAGCGGAAGTTGATCGAGTTGGTCGCCACCGGCGTGGTGAACGTGACGTACTTGCCGGTGCCCTGCAGCGTCGTCGCCTTGCGGTACGACGCCTCGTCGGCCAACTGGCCCTGGGTGTAACTCGGTCCGATGGGCGTGCCGTTGGTGGCGGAGTTCTCCGCCTGCACCTCGACGTACGGCAGGCTCGCGCCGCTGCCGCCGGTGGCGGTCGCCGCCCAAGCGGGCTGGACAGCCAGAGCCAAGACGCCGACGGCAGCCACCATCGCGGTGCTGACCACCCAGACGAGGGCTCGTCTCAGATCTCGGATGGAATGGAACACGTGCCACTCCTTTCATCACGAAATGCCGGAACTGTGCCGCTGACGCCGCCAGGAAGGGAGGGACGGGCTCAAAGGGAGAGGGGGGAGACAGGGGGCGGTAACGACGCGAGGGGGACCGTAATATCGTCGACATGGACACGCAAGAACTAGACAGAACATTGCAACAATAAAAATTCAGCCCGCAAGATCTAATGTTCCGCCCTGAGGCCGCATCCAGCACCGGGCCGCGCAGGCCGCGCACATGGCGGTGCCGCCGGACGGAGTGTCCGGCGGCACCGTGGGCCGGGTGGCGTCAGGAGGCCCAGATCTGGAACTCGGAGACCTGGCCCGCGGGCCAGCCGTTGTTGGCGGTGATGGTGACGCGGTAGTAGCGCTGGGTGGCGGCGGGGAAGGTGAGCGTGACGGTGTTCTTGGTGTTCGGGTCGAAGGTGTAGGCGGCCGAGGACTTCAGGGTGGTGAAGGTGGTGCCGTCCGTGCTGCCGCTGAGAGTGAGGGTCTGGGTGCGGGCACCCCAGGTGGCGGGCAGTTGCAGGACCACGCGGGAGGCGCTCCGCGCCGAGCCCAGATCGACCTGGACCCACTGCGGAAACCTGTTGTTGGCGCTTTCCCAGTAGGAGCCCTGGTTGCCGTCCGTCACGTTCGACGACGGGTATACGTCGGTGTGGCTGGACTCGCTGGTGGGCTTGCCGGCGGCGAGGTTGGTCCCGGTGGTGTCGGTGCCGGTGCCCGACAGGGCCACCGTGGTGGGGTTGTCGGACTGGTTGCCGGTCACGCCAAGGGTGGCGGTGCGGGTGCCGGAGGTGGTGGGTCTGAAGGTGACGGAGACCGTGCAGCTCGCTCCGGCGGCCAGCGAGGTGCCGCAGGTGTTGGTCTGGGCGAAGTCACCGCCTGCGGTGACTTGGGTGATCGAGGCGGTGGCGGTGCCGGAGTTGGTGACGGTGACGGTCCGCGCGGCGCTGGTCGTGTTCACCGCCTGGTCGGCGAAGGTCAGTGAGCCGGGAGACGCGGTCAGGGTGGCCTGCGGTGAGCCGCTCCCCGCGATGAAGCCGAGATGGTTGATGTTCCAGCCGCCGCTGTCCTGGTCGAGAGTCAGAATCTGCCGGCCCGCGGGCAGGACCAGATGCGTGGTCACGGTGGCCCAGGTCTGCCAGTCGCCGGTGGCGGGCAGGTCGACGGCTCCGGTGAGGTCGGCGCCGGAGGCGTCCGACAGGTGCAGCGCGCCTGTCACCGCGGACGGGGCCGCGACCCGGAGGCCGAGGGTGTAGGTGCCGGCCGTGGCGACGTTGACGGTGTAGCGGAACCATTGTCCGCCACCGGTCCAGCCCAGGTTGTAACCGCCGCCGGTGTCCGAGGCGTTGTCGAGGTCCACCCCGTCGGCGCGGTAGGAGTTGGCGTTGCCGTTGACGGAGGTGACGTTGTAGGCCACCCCCTGGCCGCCGGTGTCGTAGTCCTCCGCCTGCACCGTGCCGGGCACGGCGGCCGCGGTGCCGCCGTAGGGGCCCTCGGGAGCGGCCGGCGGCCAGTGGTTGTCGCTCAGCGTGGCGACGAACCCGCTGGAGTTGTTGACGAAGGCCGAGGCACCGGCACTGAGCCCGGTGACCGTGTTGCCGGTGATCGTCGCGGAACCGGTGGGCGCGGGGTAGAACGACGGTGAGATCGCGATGCCGTTGCGGCCGGGGCCGCTGACGGTGTTGTCCTGGAGCAGGGTGTTGGTCGAGGTGGAGAAGGCGATCCCGTCGTAGAGGGAGTCGGTGACGGTGTTTCCGGTCACCGTGACCTTGTCGACGGTCCCGGTGTTCTGTCCGTCGCCGCCGTTGCCGATGTGCAGGGCGGGCTGGCCCTGGCTGTAGGCGTTGCCGCCGGAGCGGACCACGGTGTTGCCCGTCACGGTCGCGGACAGCAGGTCGCTGCCGTTGACACCGAAGCGCCCGGCTCCCAGACCGATGTAGCGGGCCGTGTCGCTGATGTAGTTGTCCTTGACCTGGTGGCCGCTGCCCCCGTAGATCCCGACACCCTTGCCGCCCCACGGTGCGATCGAGGTGTTGTCGCTGACGGTGACATTGTTCATCGGGTTGTAGTACGTCTTGGAACCGTCGCCGTTGGTGTTGTAGTCCACCGAGTTGATGGCGATCGCGTCGTCCCCGGTACCGCGGACGAAGTTGCCGGTGACCGTCAGGTCGTTGCCGGTGTCCGCGCCCAGCGACACGTTGTTGACGTTGATCCCGTCCGCCCAGATCGACGTCAGCCTGCTGCTCTTCACCGTCCCGCCGGTGCCGGAGGCCCAGAAGCCCGACATGGTGTGCTGGGTCCAGATGCCGTCGGCCAGCCAGCCGGTGCCGGTGGTGTCCATCGCGCCGCCGTCCCCGCCGATGGTGCTCCGGCTGACGGCGTTGGCGTCGATGTGGAAGTTCCGCACGGTGCAGGAGGTCAGGTCGAACAGTGCCGCCAGCGGCGTGCTGTTGGGGACCGGGACGTCACGGTAGACCGTGCTGTACCACAGGCCCGCGCCCGCGATGGTGATCCCCTGTGCGTTCAGCCCGGCGGTGCCCTTCACGTAGAAGGTGCCCTGGGGTATCCACAGGATCTTGCCCTGCGACTGCGCCTGGTCGATGCAGTTCTGGATGGCGGCCCGGCTGTCCACCGACTGGCTGTCGGCCGCGCCGTTGGTCGGATTGTTGTCCGCCACCGCGCCGCAGCTCGTGATCGAGATCGAGTTCGCCGGCTGTGTCAGCGGCGCCGGCGGGTTCTCCACGTCGACGGAGTCCACGTCGTAGAAGGACGCGCTGTTGTCGGAGTCCTTGCGCAGCGAGAACGTGGCGCCCGCCGGGATCGGGGACCCGGTGACGAAGGTGTGCGACTCGTCCCAGAAGACCCTCGGGTCGCCGTCGGCCGGGTTCTGGTTGTCGCTCGTGTTGTAGTTGCCGTTGCCCTCGTACACCCAGCTCTGCCGCGAGTTGAGGTTCAGCGCCTGCCGGAACACCCCGTTCACGTACAGGTCCAGCGTCCCGGTGACACCACCGCCGGATGCCGAATCCGGGATGCTCGCGCGGACGTTGAGAAACGAGATCGGCTGCCCGGTGGTGTTCGTCCACTGCACCGACTGGCCCGTGTCGCCCAGGTGGACATAGGAATGACCCGAAGCCTCCAGGGCGGCGCTCGAGTACTGCGTCGTCGGCGCCGAGGTCAGCGACCGTACGGCCGCGCCTCCGCCCGGCGTTCCCGCCTCGGCCTCGTAGACCGAGAACGGCGTCGTCGCACCCACCGCCGCGTGCGCCTGCCGGGGAGCGGAGGCCGTCGGGCCGGCCCGGAGCGCCTTGGACGGCGGCGCTCCCTGGGTGGCGGCGGCCGGTAAGACGGACACGCACATCGCGCCGACCGCGGCGACGACTGCCACCGCCAGTCGGCGCCCGGCGCGGCGGATGCCGCGCCACGGTCTGGGGATCGTCAGCATCTGATGCTCCTTCAAGGAGAGCGGGAAACCGGCGCCCCGACCGTACAGAGCCCCCATCCACCCCGCTAGATTCTGACGAAGCAAAGAATGAACCACGCAAGATTTCGCAAGTTTCTTGCTGAAGTCCGCAAATCCCGGATGGAACGCGGCGCGGTCCCTCGGCGGACTTCGTCTTCTCCCACCAGCCTTCCGCTGCCGCCAGAGGCGCACGGCTCCTCGGTGAACAGCGGGAGGGGCCTCTTGGACGTTCGGACCAGCGCCGACGGCCACCCGGTGTGGAAGCTTCGGGCCCTCGGCCGGGGCTGCGCCTGGTGCGTCGACTGGGCACGGGTGGCCCTCACCGCGCTCCGCTCTGCGGGGCGGGCCAGTATCTGGCACCCGTCACAGGGTGCAGTTGTTGCATTGTCGGTGCTGAAGGCCGGCGCGAGTACGAGCACCCCGCCCACGGTGGCGAGTGTCGTCTTCACGGCCAGGCAGGCGTCGTTCGCGACCGCGTTCCCGGTCGCCGTACTCAGCACGTATTTCCCGAGCATCACCTCGTAGTCGCAGAACGCACCAAGAGATTCGGTGACCCACTCGGCTGCGCCGCACACCTGACACGAGGTGATGTCTGCGGCGAGGTTGGTTTCGGGGTCGTTCAGCCAGTTGTTGAGGACGCGCGTCCCGGACTCGCTGACGTAGTAGGTGCAGCCAGTCACGCCGCACTTCTGGATGGCACGCTCGGGATTGGGTGCTTGCCGGGGGTCAGGGTCCGGGTGCGGCGCGTTGGCCCATCGATCCAGCGCCTTGATGGTCCGGGGCCCCGCGATTCCGTCCTCGGCAAGGTGATAGACGCGGCGTTGCGAACGACGCCGCGCGCGCCCCCTGGCGGCGCCTTCCAGGCGCCTAACCGGAGGAGGCCGGTCAGAGTCCCGCGATCGTGTTCCAGCGCTTGGCGAACTCCGTGCGTTCCGTGGACGTGATGTCGCGGGCGATCGCCAGCCGCTTCCGCATGGTGGCGTCGGGGAAGATCAGCGGGTTCTCGGCGAGGGCGGCGGTGTCCTCGTCCTTGGAGGAGGCGAGGATGTGCTGGGCGGCCGGGACCGGGCAGACGTAGTTGACCCAGGACGCCAGTTCGGCGGCGACCTCGGGCTCGTAGTAGTAGTCGACGAGCTTCTCGGCGTTGGCCTTGTGGCGGGCCAGGTTGGGGATCATCAGCGAGTCGGACCACAGCTCGGCGCCCTCCTCGGGGACGACGAAGCGGATGTCCGGGTTGTCCGCCTGGAGCTGGATCACGTCTCCCGAGTACGCCTGACAGGCCAGTACGTCACCGCTGACCAGGTCCTTGGTGTAGTCGTTGCCCGTGAAGCGGCGGATCTGGCCGCTGTGCACGTACTTCTCGACCTGGTCGCAGATCTCGTGGAAGTCGTCGGCCTTCCACGAGGTGATGTCGACGCCGTTGCCCTGCATGAGCAGCGCGAACGCCTCGTCGAGGCCGGAGAGCAGGGTGACCCTGCCCTTGAGGTCGGAGGCCCACAGGTCCGAGACGTGGCTGATCTCGCGACCGAGCTTGCGGTGGTTGTATGCGATGCCGGTGATACCGGACTGCCACGGCACGGTGGACCTGCGGCCGGGGTCGAACGCGGGACGACTCAGCAGCGGGTCAAGGTACTTGGCCACGTTCGGCTGCCTGGCGCGGTCCATCTCCTGCACCCAGCCGAGCCGGACGAAGCGCGCGCACATCCAGTCGCTGATGACGATCAGGTCGCGGCCGGTCTGCTGGTGGTTCATCAGGGACGGGCTGATCTTGCCGAAGAACTCGTCGTTGTCGTTGATCTCCTCGATGTAGTCGACGGAGATCCCGGTGCGCTTGCGGAAGGCGTCCAGCGTGGGCCGCTTCGTGTGGTCCTTGTCGTCGGTGTCTATGTAGAGCGGCCAGTTCGCCCAGGTCAGCCGCTTGTCGCGGGCCGAGAGGTCGGCTCCGGCGCGATCACCGGGTGACACATACGCGGCGGGCACCCCGCAGCTCGCGAGGGCCCCGAGCGCCGCACCCCCGCCCAGGGCGCGCAGCAGGGACCGGCGGGACAGGGGCGAGGTCTTCCGAATCTCTGGCACCCCGGCAGCATGCCTGGTGCGACTCGGCGCGAACAATGGACGCTGCGTCGAGCGGTCGCGTGCCGACCCGACACCCTGTCAATCGCCTGGTTACCGGGCGGTTACCCAACTCCCCGCGCCTGCCTCACGGTTGTGACGTACGGCGTTGTCGGCATGGCTGACCACCAGGCGCTCCTTGAACTGCGGATCCCCGAGCACGGGCGAGTACGCCGTCGAAGGTGTCGGCCATGGCCTTGAGCTCGTCGTGGTGACCCGGGCCTCCCGTCGCTCACGACCAGCGGCAGCCGGCGCGCCTGACCATCGCGAGGGGGGAACACCGCGGCCCCGGACGGGGTCAACTCCCGTCCGGGGCCGCGCGGTTCACACCGTACGCATTACGCGTCCAGCGACGTCATCACGTGCTTGATCCGCGTGTAGTCGTCGAAGCCGTACGCCGACAGGTCCTTGCCGTAGCCGGACTTCTTGAAGCCGCCGTGCGGCATCTCGGCGACCAGCGGGATGTGGGTGTTGATCCACACGCAGCCGAAGTCGAGGGACTTCGACAGGCGCATCGCGCGGCCGTGGTCCTTCGTCCAGACCGAGGAGGCGAGGGCGTAGTCGACGCCGTTGGCCCACTCGATGGCCTGGGCCTCGTCCGTGAAGGACTGAACGGTGATGACCGGCCCGAAGACCTCGTTCTGGATGATCTCGTCGTCCTGCTTGAGGCCGGAGACGACGGTCGCGGCGTAGAAGTAGCCCTTGTCGCCGACCTGCTGGCCGCCCGCCTCGACCTTGGCGTGCGCGGGCAGGCGCTCGATGAACCCGGCGACCTGCTTGAGCTGGTTCGGGTTGTTCAGTGGGCCGTAGAGCACGTCCTCGTCGTCCGGCTGGCCGGTCTTCGTCTCGGCGGCGGCCTTGGCCAGCGCGGCGACGAACTCGTCGTGGATGGACTCCTGGACGAGGACGCGGGTGGCGGCCGTACAGTCCTGGCCCGCGTTGAAGAAGCCCGCGACCGAGATGTCCTCGACGGCCTTGGCGATGTCGGTGTCCTCGAAGACCACGACCGGGGCCTTGCCGCCCAGCTCCAGGTGGACGCGCTTGACGTCCTTGGCCGCGGATTCGGCGACCGAGATGCCCGCGCGTACGGAGCCGGTGATGGACGCCATCGCCGGGGTCGGGTGCTCGACCATCGCCCGGCCGGTCTCGCGGTCGCCGCAGATGACGTTGAAGACGCCCTTGGGCAGGATGCCGCCGATGATGTCGGCGATCAGGACGGTGGAGGCGGGGGTGGTGTCCGAGGGCTTCAGGACGACCGTGTTGCCCGCCGCGAGCGCCGGGGCGAACTTCCACACCGCCATCATCATCGGGTAGTTCCACGGCGCGACCTGCGCGCAGACGCCGATCGGCTCGCGGCGGATGATGGACGTCATGCCCTCCATGTACTCGCCGGCCGAGCGGCCCTCGAGCATCCGCGCCGCGCCCGCGAAGAAGCGGATCTGGTCGACCATGGGCGGGATTTCCTCGGACCGGGTCAGTCCGATCGGCTTGCCGGTGTTCTCGACCTCGGCGGCGATCAGCTCCTCGGCCCGCTCCTCGAACGCGTCCGCGATCTTCAGGAGGGCCTTCTGGCGCTCGGCCGGGGTCTGGTCGCGCCAGGCAGGGAAGGCCGCGGCGGCGGCCGCCATGGCGGCGTCCACGTCGGCCTGACCGGACAGCGGCGCGGTCGCGTACGCCTCGCCGGTCGCGGGATTGACGACCTCGGTGGTCCGCCCGTCGGCGGCGTCCCGGAACTCACCGTCGATGTAATTGCGCAGACGACGCAGCTCGGTGCTCACTGCCGGCCCTCCAAGTTCAGGTGTCCAATCGCTGAGACACCCACCCTAATCCGTGGGCCCACGTTTTCAACACCCCCAGTCACCCCTTGACTGCGAAATCCGCAAGCTACGCCGTCGTAAACAACGAATTTCATCGCTACAGCCTTGCGGAACCGTCGAGACGTCGTGCACAGTGAGCTCGTGGCCAGTCGAAGCGCAGACCCCAGGGACTCCACCCGCGAGTCCAGGAACGGCAGTCCCCAGCTGGACTCCGTGTCCCTCGCCATCATCGAGCAGCTCCAGCAGGACGGACGCCGTCCGTACGCCGCGATCGGCAAGGCCGTCGGCCTGTCCGAGGCGGCCGTGCGCCAGCGCGTGCAGAAGCTGCTCGACCAGGGCGTGATGCAGATCGTCGCCGTCACGGACCCGCTCACCGTGGGCTTCCGCAGGCAGGCGATGGTCGGCGTCAATGTCGAGGGCGACCTCGATCCGGTGGCCGACGCGCTGACCGCCATGTCGGAAGTCGAGTACGTGGTGATGACCGCGGGCTCGTTCGACATCCTCGCGGAGATCGTCTGCGAGGACGACGACCACCTGCTGGACGTCATCAACAAACGCATCCGGGCCCTGCCCGGGGTGCGCTCCACCGAGAGCTTCGTCTATCTGAAGCTCAAGAAGCAGACCTACATGTGGGGAACCCGATAGCCGTGAGCACACAGGACCTGAGCAAGACCGCGTACGACCACTTGTGGATGCACTTCACCCGCATGTCCTCGTACGAGAACGCGCCCGTTCCCACCATCGTCCGTGGTGAGGGCACCTACATCTACGACGACAAGGGCAAGCGCTACCTCGACGGTCTCGCGGGCCTGTTCGTGGTCCAGGCGGGCCACGGCCGCACCGAACTCGCGGAGACGGCGTTCAAGCAGGCGCAGGAGCTGGCCTTCTTCCCGGTGTGGTCCTACGCCCACCCCAAGGCCGTCGAGCTCGCCGAGCGCCTCGCGCACTACGCTCCGGGCGACCTGAACAAGGTCTTCTTCACCACCGGTGGCGGCGAGGCCGTCGAGACCGCGTGGAAGCTGGCCAAGCAGTACCACAAGCTCACCGGCAACTACACGAAGTACAAGGTCATCTCGCGCGCGGTCGCCTACCACGGCACCCCGCAGGGCGCCCTGTCCATCACGGGCCTGCCGGCTCTGAAGGCCCCCTTCGAGCCGCTCGTCCCGGGCGCGCACAAGGTGCCGAACACGAACATCTACCGCGCCCCGATCCACGGTGACGACCCGGAGGCCTTCGGCCGCTGGGCCGCCGACCAGATCGAGCAGGAGATCCTCTTCGAGGGCCCGGAGACCGTCGCGGCGGTCTTCCTGGAGCCGGTACAGAACGCCGGCGGCTGCTTCCCGCCGCCGCCCGGCTACTTCCAGCGCGTGCGCGAGATCTGCGACAAGTACGACGTGCTGCTCGTCTCCGACGAGGTCATCTGCGCCTTCGGCCGGCTCGGCACGATGTTCGCGTGTGACAAGTTCGACTACGTCCCGGACATCATCACCTGCGCCAAGGGCATGACCTCGGGCTACTCCCCCATCGGTGCCGCCATCGTCTCGGACCGGATCGCCGAGCCGTTCTACAAGGGCGACAACACCTTCCTGCACGGCTACACCTTCGGCGGCCACCCGGTCTCCGCGGCCGTGGCGCTCACCAACCTCGACATCTTCGAGCGCGAGGGCCTCAACCAGCACGTGCTCGACAACGAGGCCAACTTCCTCCAGACCCTCCAGAAGCTGCACGACCTGCCGATCGTCGGCGACGTCCGCGGCAACGGCTTCTTCTACGGCATCGAGCTGGTGAAGGACAAGGCCACCAAGGAGACGTTCACGGACGAGGAGTCGGAGCGCGTGCTCTACGGCTTCGTCTCCAAGAAGCTCTTCGAGTACGGCCTCTACTGCCGCGCCGACGACCGCGGTGACCCGGTCATCCAGCTGTCGCCGCCGCTGATCTCCGACCAGTCGACCTTCGACGAGATCGAGGGGATCGTCCGTCAGGTGCTGACGGAGGCGTGGACGAAGCTCTGATCTTCCTCCCGGATGATCAACAACGGCCCCGGTGCCGCCCGTTCGAGTGAGAATGGGCGCCCCGGGGCCGCGTGCTGTCCGGCCTCCCGCCCCCGACTCCCTAGCGTGCCCAGTGACCGATCGGCCCTGCCTTCGTTCCCTCGTCCGGGGGATTGGCAGCGCAAATCAGATCTGAACCGAGGTGTACGCGATGGTGGCCCCGCCGGACAACGACGTGCTCTGGGCACGTGCCCTGCACGTCAAGCACAACGGCTCGCCCGCGCTCAGCGGTGTCTCGCTCGGCATCCGCGAGGGCGAGATCCTCGCCGTCGGCGGCCCACGCGGCAGCGGCAAGACGACCCTGCTCCGGTGCCTGTCGGGGCAGCTGCTGCCACAGCAGGGCGAGGTCTGGTTCAACAGCGCGCCGGTGCACACCATGGGCCTCGTCACCCGCGAACGACTGCGCCGCGACCGCTTCGGCTGGATCGACCCCACGCCGGTGCTCGTACCGGAACTGAACGCCTGGGAGAACGCGGCGCTGCCCCTGATGCTGCGCGGCCACGGCCGCCGGGCCGCCAAGACCGCCGCCCTCGAGTGGCTGGAACGCCTGGACATCGGCCACTGCGCCCGCAAGCGCCCGCACGCCCTGCTCCAGGCCGAACGCCAGCGCGTCGCCATCGCCCGTGCGCTCGTCCCCGCCCCCACGGTGCTCTTCGCCGACGAACCGACCGCCCCGCTGCACCGCGCCGACCGCGCGCACGTCCTGCGCACGCTCACCGCGGCGGCCCGCTCGCACGGCATCACGGTCGTCCTGGCCACCCACGACACGGACACCGCGGCCCTCGCCGACCGCACGGTGTCACTGCTCGACGGACGGCGCGTGAACACCGTCCACCTGCCCCCTGTCGCCGAGACGGAAGGCCGGGCCGCGTGCTCGCTCTCCGTCTAGCCCGCGGGGCACACCCCCTCGTCCAGGTGCGCAGACTGCTGGTCGCCACCGCCTCGGCGGGCACCGGCTTCCTGCTCCTGTGCACGCTGGGGTACGCGATGGCGCACCCGGACCCCTCGGCCGGCGCGGCGCTGCGGCTCCTGTGGTGTCTCGCGCCCGCCGCCGCCACCGTGCACTTCGCGGTCGCGGTCGCCCGTACGGACCCGGGGACCAGGCCACGCCCCGGGCTCTCGGCGATCGGACTCGGCCCCGGCCGGCTGATGGCGATCTCGGCGGTCACCACCGCCCTGTCGACCACGCTCGGCTCGATGCTCGCGCTGCTCGTCTTCCTGCACCTGCGCGGCGACCTGCCCGGCATGCCCTTCGACGGCGGCGCGGCGGCCTTCCTCGCCTCCGACCACCCGCTGCCGCTGCCCGCGGCCCTGACCCTGCTGCTCCTGGTCCCGCTGGCCGCGTCCGTGGCGAGCGCGGTGGTGCTACGGCCGCGGGGTTCCTGGCCGGCCCGCCCCCGACGAGCGAGGGCCAACGGCGCCTCCCCCCGCAAGCCGTCCCGTACGCCCTCCCGTACGCGCGCCGAGGCCGGCCCGTACGCCGACCAGCCGGGGCGCCCACTGGACCCGCAGCAGCCCGCCCCTCCGCTGCCCGCCCCCGGCGGGCTGCCCTGGGGCACGGCCGTCCTCGCGGCAGGCCTCGCCGTGGAGACGTACGCGAGCCGTTCGGGACCGGCACCCGGTCTGGCGCTGCCCGGCCGGTTCGCGGGCGGCCCCGCCGGGGTGCTCGGCGGCTGGACCCTGACCGCGCTCGGGCTGATCCTCGCCGGCCCCGCGATCACGCACCTGTGCGGGAGGCTGCTCCAGGCCGTACGCCCCGGCGTGCTGCGGCTGCTCGCCGGGCGCGTCCTCCAGGAGGAGGCCCGGCGCATCGGGCGCCCGCTCGGTGTGGTGTGCGCGGTCGCGTCCGGCGCGTACGCCATGGCGACGGTGTACTCGGGGGCGCGGCCCTCGTTCGGTCCGCTCAGCACGCTCGGGGCGCTGCTCGTGGCCGGGTGCACCCTCGCGACCCTGCTGACCGCGGCGGTCGAGGCCAAACACGCGCGCGCCGACACCACGGCGGCGCTGCTGCGTCTGGGGGCACCGACCACGGTGCTGCGGGGCGCCGCGCTGCTTCGCGCGGGCGCGCTGCTCGCCGCGTTCGGGCCGCTGACCTGGGCGGTCGCGGAACTGGCCGCGATGCCACTGGCGCGCTGAGCACGCGTAAGTACTTCCCTCCCGCTTCTTTCCGGCCGGGCGATGAGTTCCGCGCGGAGCGGCGGTCTACCTCTGCGCACGGCACCACATCACTTCACCCTCACCGGGAGACACCCCTCATGTACCAGCAGATGATCTTCGTGAACCTCGCTGTGAACGACGTCGACGCCTCGAAGAAGTTCTTCACCGAGCTCGGCTACACGATCAACCCGCAGTTCACGACGGACGACTGCGCCTGTGTCGTCATCAGCGACACGATCATCGCGATGCTGCTGAGCAAGCAGCGCTACGCGGACTTCACGAAGAAGGAGATCGCGGACCCGACGAAGACCAGCGAGGTGCTGCTGTGTCTGAGCGCCGAGAGCCGCGCGAAGGTCGACGAGCTCTGCGACAAGGCCCTCGCGGCGGGCGGCTCGGGGACCCGGGAGGCCCAGGACCAGGGCTTCATGTACGGCCGCACCTTCGACGACCTGGACGGCCACACGTGGGAGGTCATGTGGATGGACCCGGCCGCGGTCCAGGGCTGAGCACCCTCCTGGGGGGACGCCCACGCGCGTGTCCCCCCTCGTAGGTGGAACCCCTAGCATGGCCGTGTGCAGCCAACTCCCCTTCACGCCGCCCATGACCGCGAGATCGAGTCCCTCGCCGAGTTCGACAAGGTCGTCTCGGAGCACGGCTCGCTCGCCCAGTTCCGCGTGCAGGCGGTGGATCTGACGGACCGTACGGACGCCCTGCTCGCCGTGGACACCGCGGGCGCCGTCTTCCTCGGCTGCCCGATGGACCCCGAGGCGGCGGCACGGGTACGGGCCACCGGCGCGCTCGTCTTCCCGCCCATACCCGGACTGCCCTTCGACCCCTACCGCGGGCTGCTCTACTCCCCGGACGAGCTCTTCGCGTCGCTCGACGCCGGCTACGAGGCGACCCCGGACGCCCGCGCGTACGCCTGGTTCCAGCAGACCAAGACCGACGGCGACGTCTTCGCGTCGATGCTGCGCGCGATCCACGACGACTCGGTGTCGGACGCGCTCGACGAACTCCTCGTCGGCACCCGAGTCGTGGGCGTGATGGGCGGTCACGCGATGGCACGCGGCACTGAGGCGTACGAGGGCGCCGCACGCCTGGGGCGCGAACTGGCGCGCGCCGGACTCACGGTCGCCACCGGCGGCGGCCCCGGCGCGATGGAGGCCGCGAACCTCGGCGCGTACGCCGCCCCGTTCGACGACGAGATGCTCACCGAGGCGCTGCGGATCCTCGCCGAGGCGCCGTCGTTCACCCCCTCCATCGGCGACTGGGCGCGGGCCGCCTTCGCCGTGCGCGAGCGCTGGCCGGACGGCGGCCCCTCCGTCGGCATCCCGACCTGGTTCTACGGCCATGAGCCGCCGAACGCCTTCGCCGCCCACATCGCCAAGTACTTCGCCAACGCGACCCGGGAGGACGGGCTGTTGGCCCGCTCGAACGCGGGTGTCGTCTTCCTGCCGGGCGCCGCCGGGACCGTACAGGAGATCTTCGACAACGCGACCCCGAACTACTACGAGTCGCGCGGTGAGCCCACCCCCATGGTTCTCGTGAACCGTGCGCATTGGACCGAAAAACACCCCACTTGGCCCCTTCTCCAATCCCTTGCCCGTGAACGGTCCATGGAGTCCCGGATCGCACTGGTGGACCGGATCGAGGAGACACCGGAGGCGCTCAAACGCCTCGGCGGTTAATGACAAGGCAAAGCCGACGGCACGGCAGGGCATATGCATTGACAGCCCTTAGGCGGCACTTATAAACCTGTGAGGCCCGAGGGGGCCCTGTTGACACAGCAGAACCCCCCTTAAACCCCCCGCAGTTGCGCATTCTGTGAAGGGCAATCGTGTCCATATCTCGCCGTACCGCACGTTCCGTGCGAATCCTCGGTGTTGCCTCCGCCACCGCCGCGCTCGCGCTCGGTGCCGCCGGCAACGCCCTTGCTTGCAACATCAGTGAGTTCTCCGCCGAAGCCAAGTGCGATGGCACCAAGGGCATCATCTCCGTCACGGACGTGGATGCCTCCGGCGCCAAGGCGACCGTCTCCGTGTTCCTGGAGTCCAATGGCGCCGACGCGAAGAAGGTCGGCGAGCAGGAAGTCCAGGGCTCGCGCCAAGGCGTCACCATCACCTTCGCCGAGGACTGGAAGCCGAACGCCACGTACCGCGTCCACGTCAAGGCCGGAAACCAGGTCGACGCGGACATCAAGGAGAACGTGACCGCTCCGTCCACGGCCTGCGCGACCGAGTCGCCCTCGCCGTCGGCCTCGGAGACCCCGAAGCCGTCAAAGACCCCGTCCTCGCCCGCCTCCTCGGGGACGCCTTCCGCGAACCCCTCGGAGTCGGAGAGCAGCGCCGCGCCCGCGACGCCGGGCGACAACGCCCCGTCCCCCGCGGCCGGCAGCTCCAACCTCGCCGAGACCGGTGCGAACTCCAACACGCCGATGATCGCCGGTATCGCCGGTGCCCTCGTGGTGGTCGGCGGCGGAGCGGTGTTCTTCGGCATGCGTCGCCGCGGCGCCTCGAAGTCGAGCTGAAACGCACACCGTACGTCTGCGTGAAACGTGTGGCCCGTCCCTCTCGAAGGGGGCGGGCCACACGCCTGTCCGGCTGCGCCCGGCTCGGGCCTGTCCGTTGCTGGCGTGCATGTGGATGCTGCGGCCCCGGGCCGCGAGATTCGCCCGGGCCGCGAGGTTCGCCCGGGCCACGCAGTTCGGCCGCAGCATCGTGCGGCTGTGTCCGCTGCACGAACTCGATGATCCCCAGCCACTCGTCGATCGCGTCCGCGGCCACATCGGGCGCCACCTCGTACGGCGCGCCCCGGCCGCCGGCGTCGCGTCGGCGCGGTGGATCACCAGCTCCCTATGGCGCCGACGGCTCCCCGAGCACGACGATTTCGGCCGCCTCGAACACCACGCCGACCTCGTCGCCGGGCGCGGGCGCCTCCCGCAGCGCGCACGCCGCCTCGATCCGCGGCGCGTTTTCCGGCTTCAGCTGTACGGCGACGTGGGTGCCCCGGAAGGTGCGTGCGGCCACGGTGCAGCGCAGCCCGTCCGCGGGGGCGACCAGCCGTACGCCCGCGGGCCGTACGAGGAGCGTGCCGGGGCCCTGAGCGGTGCCCGCCGGCACCGGGACCTTCCCCCACGGAGTGTCGGCGAGCCGATCGCGCACCCTCGCCGCGACCACGTTGTCGAAGCCGAGGAAACGGGCCACGAACTCGTCCGCCGGGTGCTGCCAGACCTCAAGTGGCGTGCCGGACTGGGCGATCCGCCCCTCGCGCATCACCACGACCCGGTCGGCGAGCGCGAAGGCCTCGCCCTGGTCGTGGGTGACGGCGAGCACGGTCGTACCCAACTCGCCGAAAAGCTGCCGGAGTTCGACGACGAGCCGCTCCCGCAGCGAGCGGTCCAGCTGACCGAGCGGCTCGTCGAGCATCAGCAGCCGGGGGCGCGGGGCGAGCGCGCGGGCCAGCGCGACCCGCTGCTGCTCACCACCGGAGAGGGCGGCGACGGCGCGCGCCCGGGCCCCGGGCAGCCCCACCAGCTCCAGCAGTTCCTCGACCCGTGCGCTCTGTCGGCCCTTCGACGCGCCGTGCATCCGCAGCCCGAAGGCGACATTGCCGCCCACGTCCCGCTGCGGGAAGAGCTGATGATCCTGGAACATGAGGCCGACGCCCCGCTTGTGCGCGGGGACCCCGGCCTGGTCGCGTCCCGCCAGGAGCACGCGGCCCGCGTCGAGCGACTGCAGTCCGGCCACCGCCCGCAGCAGCGTGGACTTGCCGCTGCCGCTCGGTCCGAGCACACACACGATCTCGTGCTCGGCGACGTCGAGGCCGACGGCGTCGAGCACCGGCCGACCGCCGAAGCGTACGGTCGCGGCCTCGACCCTCAGCAGGGCGTTCCGCCCCCGGGGACGCTCCGTCGGCGTCCGCTCCCGCGCCTTCTGCCTCTCCTGCGCCTCCTGCGTCTCCTGCACCGCTCCTGTCGCTCCTGTCGCCTCTGTCGCCTCTGTCGTTTGCTTCGCGGGCCGCGCCATCAGAACTCCCCCGTCCGGTCGGTGCGGATGCGCTCCAACAGCAACAGGGCCACCGCGCACACCACCATCAAGATCGTCGAAAGGGCCATCGCCTGGCCGTAGTTGAGGTCACCCGCACGCCCGAGCAACCGGGCCACGGCGACCGGCAGGGTCGGGTTGTCGGGCCGCGCGATGAAGACCGTCGCCCCGAACTCGCCCAGCGACACGGCGAAGGCGAACCCCGCCGCGATCAGCAGCGCCCGCCGCACCATCGGCAGGTCGACCTCCCGCCACACCCGCCAGGGCGACGCTCCGAGAACGGCGGCGGCCTCCCGGAGCCGTCCGTCCACCGCCCGCAGCACCGGCAGCATGGTGCGTACGACGAAGGGGACGCCCACCAGTGCCTGCGCGAGCGGCACCAGGATCCAGGAGGAGCGCAGGTCCAGCGGCGGTTCGTCGAGCGCGATCAGGAAGCCGAACCCGACGGTCACGGCGGACACGCCGAGCGGCAGCATCAGCAGCGCGTCGAAACCCCTTACGAGACGCCCGGTCCGCCTAGTGAGCGCGGTGGCCGCCAGACCGCCGATCACGACGGCGATGGCCGTGGCGGCGAGCGCGTACTCCAGCGAGTTGCCGATCGCCGCGATCGGCGCCACCAGGAAGACGCCGCTGTCGGACGAGGTCAACGCCTTGTAGTACGCGAATCCGTAGCCGCCGGGTGCGTCCAGGGACCGCTGGACCAGCACCCCGAGCGGCAGGACGAGGAGAACGAGGATGCTCGCCAGGACCCCGCCCAGCAGCGCCCACTGACCGGCCCCGCGGGGTCGGCGCGCGGTCGTCTCCGGAGCCACCAGACGCAGGGCGGTCTCCCGGCGGCGTACGGTCCAGGCGTGCACGGCGAGGATCGCGCCGACCGCGACGAACTGGACGATCGTCAGCACCGCCGCGGTCGCGAGGTCGAAGATCTCCGAGGTCTGCCGGTAGATCTCGACCTCGAGGGTGGAGAAGGTCGGGCCGCCGAGGATCTGCACCACACCGAACGAGGTGAAGGTGAAGAGGAAGACCATCAGCGCGGCGGCGGCCACGGCCGGGCTCAGCGCCGGCAGCGTCACCTTGCGCCAGGCCGCGAAGCGGGAGGCACCCAGCATCCGCGCGGCCTCCTCCTGACGCGGGTCGAGCTGCGACCAGAGCCCGCCGACGGTCCGTACGACCACCGCGTAGTTGAAGAAGACGTGCGCGAGCAGAATCGCCCAGACGGTGGTGTCCAGCCGTACGCCCCACAGCTGGTCGAGGAGTCCGCCCCGGCCCACCAGGGCCAGGAACGCCGTACCGACCACGACCGTCGGCAGTACGAACGGGACGGTCACCAGCGCCCGCAGCACCTGCTTGCCCCTGAAATCGAAGCGTGCGAAGACATACGCGCCGGGGAGCGCGATCAGCAGCGTGAGCACCGTGGAGGCGAGCGCCTGCCAGGTGGTGAACCACAGGACGTGCCGGATGTCGGACTGCGCGAGCACCTCACCGATCCGTCCGAACCGCCAGGCCCCGTCGGTCTTGAGGCCGCGGGCGACGATCGCGGCGACGGGGTAGGCGAAGAAGACGGCGAAGAACGCGACGGGCAGGGCCATCAGCCCGATCCGCGTCGCGCTCTCCTTGCGGCTCCTTCGAGGCGCTACTTCAGTACGAGCGAGGTCCACGACTTGACCCACCGGTCACGATTGTCAGCGATCTTGGCGGGGGCCAGGGTCTCGGGGTGCTCGGCCTGCGGGCCGAACTTCACGAACACCTGGGGCACCTCGGCGGTCTCACGGACCGGGTACACGAACATGTTCAGCGGCATGTCCTCCTGGAACCTGAAGCTGATGAGGAAGTCGAGGAGCGCCTTGCCGCCCTTGGTGTTCTTCGCGTTGCTCAGCAGCCCCGCGTACTCGACCTGGCGGAAGCAGGTGCCGCTCGCGACCCCGGTCGGCGCGGTCTTCGGCTGGGGGTCGGCGTAGATCACCTCGGCGGGCGGGGAGGAGGCGTACGAGACGACCAGCGGCCGGTCGGCCTTGGCCTTCTTCCCGCCCGCGGACCCGGAGAATTCGTCGTTGTAGGCCTGCTCCCAGCCGTCGACCACCTTCACGCCGTTGGCCTTGAGCTTCTTCCAGTAGTCCTGCCAGCCCTCGTCGCCGTACTTCGCGGCGGTCCCGAGCAGGAAGCCGAGGCCGGGCGAGGACGTGGACGCGTTCTCGGTGACGAGGAGGCTCTTGTACGCGGGCTTGATCAGGTCGTCGAAGGAGCTCGGCGGGGCCAGCTTGTGCTCGCTGAAGTAGGCCTTGTCGTAGTTGACACAGATGTCACCGGAGTCGATGGGCGTGACCCGGTGCTTGTCCTGGTCGATCCGGTACTGCTGGACTATCTGGTCGGAGCCCTTGGCCTCGTACGGCTGGAACAGCCCGTTGTCGAGCGCACGGGACAGCAGGGTGTTGTCGACGCCGAAGAAGACGTCGCCCTGCGGATTGTCCTTGGTGAGGATGGCCTTGTTGACGGCCTGCCCGGCGTCGCCGTCCTTGAGGACCCTGACCTTGTAACCGGACTGCTTCTCGAAGTCCCGCAGCACGCTCTTCGACACGGCCCACGAGTTGTGGCTGACGAGCGTGACGGTCTTGGAGTCCCCGGCGCCGCCGCTGTCGGAGGACCCGCACGCGGACAGCGTGACGAGGCCCAGCCCGATGACGAAGGCCGTGGTCGTCCTCTTGGTTATCACTGAATTCCTCCTGGGATGACCAGGAAGAGACGCGGCCCTGCCCGGGATCCTCGGAAGGTTCCCGGGCAGGGCGCAACAGCTTGAGTGATGCCCGAACTTCCTACCCAGAATGACCTGGGCAAGGTTCAGAGGGTCTGCGGCCCACCGGTGCTCCGGCTACCGCACTCTCAGCGCTGTGGCGCTCCCCTGTCGGAATATGAAGATGTCGGAATATGAAACTGCAACTGCTAACCGCACTGACTGACAGTGTCCGGGCACTGGCCGACGCTGGCCGGAGTTGACCCGCGCTGACCGGCGCCGGCTGAAAAGGCACTGCCAGGCACTGCCGCCGATCAGACTATCGCTCGGTCGCGGCCAGCTGTCCGCATGCCCCGTCGATCTCCTGGCCCCGGGTGTCGCGGACGGTCACCGGCACCCCGTGAGCCGCGATCGCCTCGACGAACGCCTTCTCGTCCTCGGGCCGCGAGGCGGTCCACTTCGAACCCGGCGTCGGGTTCAGCGGGATGAGGTTGACGTGCACGGGCTTGCCCCTGAGCAGCCGCCCGAGCCGGTCACCACGCCATGCCTGGTCGTTGATGTCCCGGATGAGGGCGTACTCGATGGACAGGCGGCGCCCGGACTTGGCCGCGTACTCCCAGCCGGCGTCCAGCACCTCGCGCACCTTCCACCGCGTGTTGACGGGGACGAGGGTGTCGCGCAGTTCGTCGTCAGGGGCGTGCAGCGAGATGGCGAGGCGGCACTTGAAGCCCTCGTCGGAGAACCGGTGGATGGCGGGCACCAGCCCGACCGTCGACACGGTGATCCCGCGCTGCGAGAGCCCGAGCCCGTCCGGCTCGGGGTCGGTGAGCGCGCGGATGGCGCCCACGACCCGCTTGTAGTTGGCGAGCGGCTCGCCCATGCCCATGAAGACGATGTTGCTCAGCCGCGCCGGGCCGCCCGGGATCTCGCCGTCCCGCAGGGCCCGCATCCCGTCCACGATCTGGTGCACGATCTCGCCCGTGGACAGGTTCCGGTCCAGCCCGGCCTGTCCGGTGGCGCAGAACGGGCAGTTCATCCCGCAGCCCGCCTGCGAGCTGATGCACATGGTCACCCGGTCCGGGTAGCGCATCAGCACGGACTCGACGAGCGTGCCGTCGAACAGGCGCCATAGGGTCTTGCGGGTGGTGTCCTGGTCGGTCGACAGATGCCGCACGACCGTCATCAGCTCGGGAAGCAGCGCCTCCTGGAGCTTGCCGCGCGCGGCGGCCGGGATGTCCGTCCACTCCGCGGGGTCGTGCGCGTACCGCGCGAAGTAGTGCTGCGAGAGCTGCTTGGCGCGAAACGGCTTCTCACCGATCGCGGCAACCGCCTCCTTACGCTCGGCGGGCGTGAGGTCGGCGAGGTGCCGCGGCGGCTTCTTGGCTCCGCGGGGGGCGACGAATGTGAGTTCTCCGGGCTTAGGCATGGCTGTACCAGTGTCGCAGATCGATTGGTGTGACCCGCGGCCCTGGTTTCGGGGGTGATCGTCGACGGTCCGGCTGGCGTCCGGCGCTGGGTCGGGGCGGCCGGTTTATTGGGCCATTTGCGGGTATTTGAGTGATATGAGCACTGCATTGATGTACTTGGCGGAGCCCAGCGGTCTGTTCAGCGTCGCGCTGTTCGTGATCGCGGTGGCCCTCATCGCGCTCCTGGCCGGCAGCTTCTGGCTGAACTGCCGCATGCGGTCCCGCGCACCGCGGCTGCCGCGCGCCGAGGAACAGCCGCACATGCCGCAGGGCGGCCCGGTCCGCGAGACGCGGGAGATCCGGGAGCCCGCCGAGGTACCCAAGGTGGCCAAGGGCCAGCACGCTCTCACCCCGTATGAGCTGACCCACATGTCGACCCGCACGAGCCCGTCGCAGAAGCGAGGACGCTGGCACGACGGGGGCGGCGGCTCGTTCGGCAGCGGTGGCCTGGGCCACCACTGACGCCGGCCCGTCGGCCACCCGACGAAAAGGGGCCCGCCGCCCTGTGGACGACGAGCCCCTCTCCGACGTGTGCGCAGGTCAGCCGGATCCCACGAAGAGCACCAGCAGCAGCCAGACCACCGGCGCCGTCGGCAGCAGCGAGTCCAGCCGGTCCATGATGCCGCCGTGCCCCGGCAGCAGGGTGCCCATGTCCTTGATGCCCAGGTCCCGCTTGATCATGGACTCGCCGAGGTCGCCGAGCGTGGCGGTGGCCGCGACCGCGAAGCCCAGGATCAGCCCCTGCCACCACGTGCCGTCCTCGATCAGGTACTGCATGCACAGCGCGCCCCCGACCATCGCGAAGGTGACCGCTCCGAACAGGCCCTCACGGGTCTTGCCGGGGCTGATGCGCGGCGCCAGCTTGTGCTTGCCGAAGCGCCAGCCGATCGCGTACGCGCCCGTGTCGCTGACGACCGTCAGCAGCAGGAACGTCAGGACGCGGCGCGGACCGTCGTCGGCGGTCAGCATCATGGCCACGAACGTCGCCAGGAACGGCACGTAGAAGGCCGCGAAGACGCCCGCCGTGACGTCCTTGAGATAGCCCTCGGGCGGTTCCGTCATCCGCCAGACCAGGACCGCCAGCGCGGTGAGCGCCATCGCCACCCACGCGCCCTCGGCGCCCCGGACGTAACCGGAGACGACCATCGCCGCACCGCCCACCGCCAGCGGGACGAGCGGCGCCTTGATGCCCTTGCGCTCCTCGAGCCGTGACGTGAGCTCCCACAGGCCCACCACCACGGCGACCGCTATGACCCCGACGAACACGGCCTTGACGACGAACAACGACGCGACGATCACCGCGCCGAGCCCGACGCCGACCCCTATCGCGGCACCCAGATCGCGTCCCGCACTCTTCTTCTGCGGTGCGGGGGCGGGCTGTGGGGCGGGGCTGGGCATGGGCTCCTGCGGCTTCTGCGACGGGGTCCCGAGGGATCCCGCCGACGGGGTGTCGTCGCGGAACAGGGGGCCACTCAGCCGAGCGGCCCCCCGGTCGTCATCCTGGTCTCCGCCGTGTGCGGGTACGTCGGGCACGATGGGCATGGGGCGAGTCTGCTGCGCGTTATGCGCATCGTATGCGGGACCCGCCGGGGCTGCCCCCTGGACAGGCCCCTGCTCGGACGGCCCCCAGTACCCGGCTTGTGGCGGCGCCCCCCAGGAAGAGTCGTTCATCAGACCTCGAGCAGCTCCGCTTCCTTGTGCTTCAGGAGCTCGTCCACCTGTGCGACGTACTTCGCGGTGGTGTCGTCGAGCTCCTTCTCCGCGCGGCGGCCCTCGTCCTCGCCGACCTCGCCGTCCTTGATCAGCTTGTCGATCGCGTCCTTGGCCTTGCGGCGGACCGAGCGGATGGACACCTTGGCGTCCTCGCCCTTGGTCTTGGCGACCTTGATGTAGTCCTTGCGGCGCTCCTCGGTCAGCTCGGGGAACACCACCCGGATGATGTTGCCGTCGTTGCTCGGGTTGACGCCCAGGTCGGAGTCGCGGATCGCCTGCTCGATGTTGCGCATCGCGCTCTTGTCGAACGGGGTCACCACGGCCATGCGCGGCTCCGGCACCGAGAACGAGGCCAGCTGGTTGATCGGCGTCAGCGCGCCGTAGTAGTCGGCCACGATCTTGTTGAACATCGCCGGGTGCGCACGGCCGGTGCGGATCGCGGCGAAGTCCTCCTTGGCGACCACGACGGCCTTCTCCATCTTCTCCTCGGCCTCGAGGAGGGTCTCTTCGATCACCACTTGCTCCTGCGTGTCTGAGTAGGCCCGGCAGCTGCTCCTCGTCGGGGTGGCGGCCGGCTGCGTCGCGTCTTATTCCTGCACGGTTCCGGACCGGCAGGACATTGTCCATCCCCCGGTCAGGGTCCATCCCCGGCCCGGGCTTGTCCCCGGCCGAGGTCGGTCCCGGTCAGGGCCGGCCGCTTTGGTCACCCACGAGTGTGCCGATCTTCTCACCCTTGACGGCCCGCGCGATATTGCCCTCCGCCAGGAGCTCGAAGACCAGGATCGGCAGCTTGTTGTCGCGGCACAGCGTGATGGCGGTCATGTCGGCGACCTTGAGGTCGCGCGTGATGACCTCGCCGTAGCCGAGCGAGTCGAACTTGACGGCCTCGGGGTTGGTCTTGGGGTCGGAGTCGTAGACCCCGTCCACGCCGTTCTTGCCCATCAGCAGGGCCTCGGCGTCGATCTCCAGGGCGCGCTGGGCGGCGGTGGTGTCGGTGGAGAAGTACGGCATGCCCATACCGGCGCCGAAGATGACCACACGGCCCTTCTCCAGGTGCCGTACGGCGCGCAGCGGGATGTACGGCTCGGCGACCTGGCCCATGGTGATGGCGGTCTGCACACGGCTGTCGATGCCCTCCTTCTCCAGGAAGTCCTGGAGGGCGAGGCAGTTCATGACCGTGCCGAGCATGCCCATGTAGTCGGAGCGGGCCCGGTCCATGCCGCGCTGCTGGAGCTCGGCGCCGCGGAAGAAGTTGCCGCCGCCGATGACGACGGCGATCTGGGCGCCGTCGCGCACGACGGCCGCGATCTCGCGGGCGATCTTGTGCACCACGTCGGGGTCGACGCCCAGCCCGCCGCCGCCGGCGAACGCCTCACCGGAAAGCTTCAGCAGAAAGCGGCCCGCGCCTTTGCCGTCGTCGGTCTTCTCGCCCTTGTCGGCCTGGGTGGTGGTCATGGAGATCTCCTCATGGTGCACATACGAAGAAGGCCATTGCCGGTGGGGTGTTGTCTCCCATACGCGGCAATGGCCTCCTCGTCAGATCTGCTGTCGTCCGTCACGCACGCGCGCGTGTCGGCGTACGCGGACGACTGCTGCCGACCCTATAGGGGCCGCGCGTCGATCGCGGTACGGACTCAGATGCCGACCTTGATGCGCACGAAGCGCTTCAGGGTGACACCGGCCTCGTCCAGGACCTTCTGGACGGACTTCTTGTTGTCGAGCGCGTACGGCTGACCGAGGAGGGTGGCCTCCTTGAAGAAGCCGTTGACGCGACCCTCGACGATCTTCGGGAGGGCGGCCTCGGGCTTGCCCTCGGCGCGGGTGGTCTCCTCGGCGACGCGACGCTCGGACTCGACGACCTCGGCCGGGACGTCCTCCTTGGAGAGGTACTTCGGCGCGAAGGCGGCGATGTGCTGCGCGACACCCTTGGCGAGGTCGGCGTCGGCCTTGTCCAGCTCGACCAGGACACCGATCTGCGGGGGCAGGTCGGGCATGGTGCGGTGCATGTACGCGGTCACGTAGGCGCCGGAGAACTGGGCGAAGCGGTCCAGGACGATCTTCTCGCCCAGGTTGGCGTTGGCCTCGTCGACGAACGCCTGAACCGTCTTGCCGGGCTCGATCTCGGAGCCGAGGAGCGCCTCGAGGTCGGCCGGGGAGGTCTTGACGACGTGCTGGGCGATCTCGTTGGCGACGGCCTGGAACTTCTCACCCTTGGCGACGAAGTCCGTCTCGCACTTCAGCTCGACCAGGACACCGGAGGTGTTGTCGTCAGCGATGATGGAGACCACGGCGCCGTTCTCGGCGGAGCGGCCTTCGCGCTTGGCGACGCCCTTCTGGCCCTTGATGCGCAGCGCCTCGACGGCCTTGTCGACGTTGCCGTCGGCCTCGTCCAGCGCCTTCTTGCAGTCCATCATGCCGGCGCCGGTGAGCTCACGGAGCTTCTTGACGTCGGCGGCGGTGTAGTTCGCCATGATTCCTGGAATCTCTCTCGAAGTCTGAAGATCTACGGGCCGAACGGCGGGGGCTCGGTGTGCCCCCGCCGTTCGTGACCCGAAGGGGTGAGGGGTCAGGCCTGCTCGGCGTCCGCGTCCGCGGCCGGAGCCTCGGCCTCGGCCTCGGCGACGGGGGCCTCGGCGGCCGGCGCCTCGGCGGCGGCAACCTCGGCCTGCTCGGCGTCGGCGACCTTCTCCGTCTCGGCGGAGGTCTGGACCTCGGCGTCGTCGGCCTTCTTCTCGCCCTCGAGCAGGTCGCGCTCCCACGCGGCGAGCGGCTCGCCCGCGGCCTTGTCACCCTCGGCCTTGCCGGCACCGGAGCGGGAGATGAGGCCCTCGGCGACAGCGTCGGCGATCACGCGGGTGAGCAGGGTGACGGAGCGGATCGCGTCGTCGTTGCCCGGGATCTTGTAGTCGACCTCGTCGGGGTCGCAGTTGGTGTCGAGGATGGCGACGACCGGGATGTTGAGCTTCCGGGCCTCACCGACCGCGATGTGCTCCTTCTTGGTGTCCACGATCCAGACGGCGCTGGGCACCTTCTGCATCTCGCGGATACCACCGAGGGTCTTCTCCAGCTTGGCCTTCTCGCGCGAGAGCACGAGAAGCTCCTTCTTGGTGAGACCGGAAGCGGCGACGTCCTCGAAGTCGATCTGCTCGAGCTCCTTGAGGCGCTGCAGACGCTTGTAGACGGTGGAGAAGTTGGTGAGCATGCCGCCCAGCCAGCGCTGGTTGACGTAGGGCATGCCGACGCGGGTGGCCTGCTCGGCGATGGCCTCCTGCGCCTGCTTCTTCGTGCCGACGAACATGACCGTGCCGCCGTGGGCGACGGTCTCCTTGACGAACTCGTAGGCGCGGTCGATGTACGACAGCGACTGGAGCAGGTCGATGATGTAGATGCCGTTGCGCTCCGTGAAGATGAAGCGCTTCATCTTCGGGTTCCAGCGACGGGTCTGGTGACCGAAGTGGACGCCGCTTTCCAGCAGCTCCCGCATCGTGACGACGGCCATGGCCGTTCTCCTTGGTGTTCTCGGTTGTGCCGCGTGTGCCGGACGGCACTCGCGCCTGACGCCCGCGATGCGCCTTGCCACGAGGGACCGAGGGGCGCTGACACCGGCTTTTGATGGCCGGATGTCGGGGCGTGCGAAGTCGACCCGGTGACCCGGATCGCCACGAGAAGTGTACGGGACCCGGAAGGCGCAGGGTGACGCCGCTGTCCACAACCGGCCGGTGGTCCACAGATCCCGGCCATGATCCGTCGGATGCGGGACCGTTCTCGCATGCGAGCGAAACGATGTGTGCGCACGTGGCTGGGGTTGCTGTTGGGAATCACGGTGACCGTGCTGGGTGCGCTGAACCCCTCAGCCCTGGCCCGGGCGAACGGTCCGGCGCCGCCGTCTCCCGCCGGTCCCCCGGCCTCCGACGCGCCGGTTCCGCAGCTCGCCCACCTCTGGCCGGTGGGTCTGCGCCCCTCGGTCCTGCGGGGCTGGGACCCGCCGGCGACGCCGTACGCCCGCGGCCATCGCGGGGTGGACCTCGCGGCGCCCCCGGGCGCCCCGGTCCGCTCCGTCGCGGTCGGCCGCGTCTCCTTCGCCGGGCGGGTCGCGGGCCGTGGAGTGGTCGCCGTCGAACTGACGGGCACGGGCGCTCCGCCCCTGCGCACGACCTTCACCCCCGTACGGGCGACGGTGCACGAGGGCGACGAGGTGGCCGCGGGCGAGGTGCTGGGCACGCTCGAACCGGGCGACGCCCACTGCGGAACGTCATGTCTGCACTGGGGCCTGCGAAGAGACAGAACCTACTTGAATCCCCTGTCCCTGCTCCCACCCTGGCTCCTGCGCGGGGGCCCGTCCCGCCTGCTCCCGGTGCCGAGCGTCCGGCGACAGCCGTCCGGGTCCCCGACCCTCCTGCCGTGAGAGCCGCTGACCCTCCTGCCGTGAGAATCGAGGAAACCACCGCCCGCGGCCACGCTTCAGGCCTGGGCGCCCGGCCCGCGCGGACTCAGCCCCGCGAGGGCACGTACGACCGGCACCCTTGGCGCCGACCGCCGGTCGGCGTGGTGGGGCCAGGAGAGGCGTCCCCCTCCGCAAGGGGGCGCGGCGCTTCACACACAGCCGGGCCGTACCGTCCGCCCCGTCACGCCCCGGCGCCGGGCACCCGAAGCGCGGGGGCTCAGCCGCGTACGCCCCGTAGTGCCATACCCACCGCGGCGTCCGTGATCGCGCCGGGCTCCTCCGCGGCCCCCAGTTCGATCCGCCGGACCGCCGCGTCGACCACGCCCTGAAGGAGCATCGCGGCCAGCCGAGGCTCGGCGTGGCCCATCTGCCGCAGCGCGTCGCCGATCATCGTGACCAGCCCGCCGTGCGCAGCGCGGATCTTCTCCCGGGCTCCGGCATCGAGCTCACTCGCGGAGATGGCCACGACAGCCCGGTGCCGCCGGTCCCCGACCAGCGCCAACTGCTGCCGGACGTACGCCTCGACCTTGTCCTCGGGCCCGTCCGCCGCGGCCATCGCCGCCGAGACCTCCGCGGCCCAGACCGGAAAGTCCACCTCGCACAGCTCTTCGACCACGGCCGCCCGGGACCGGAAGTACTCGTACACGGAGGACCGCGCGAGCCCCGTCCGCTCGGCGAGAGCCGGGAAGGTCAGCGCCTCCGTCCCGCCCTCGGACAGCAGGGACCGGGCCGCGTCCAGCAGGGCGGCTCGCTGCATCGACCGGTGCTCGGCCACGGAGGCCGCTCGAATCCTTGGCACGCCCTCCACTTTACGGACGGACCGCCCGGGACGGCAGTCACTCGCACACTCGAAAGGAACGCGCCAGCGAGGGAGGGTGACCAGGCAGGGACGATTCAGCAGCTTGCCCCGCTCGAGGTCAGCGCCCGAAACTCGCCAGCTTGGCGCGCAGCTGCAGCACCGACTTGGTGTGGATCTGACTCACCCGGCTCTCCGTCACTCCCAGCACGTTCCCGATCTCCGCGAGTGTCAGGCCCTCGTAGTAGTAGAGCGTGACCACGGTCTTCTCCCGTTCCGGCAGCGTGTTGATCGCCCGTGCCAGAAACCTCCGCAGCTCCCGGTCCTCGGCGACCTCCACCGGATTGTCCGCCGCGGTGTCCTCCAGCGTGTCCATCAGACTCAGCCGGCCACCGCCCTCACCGCCGACGTGCAGCAGCTCCTCCAGCGCCACCACGTTGGCCAGCGACAACTGGCTGAAGACCGCGTGGAGTTCTTCCACCCCGATCCCCATCTCGGAGGCCACCTCACCCTCGGACGGCGTCCGCCGCAGCCGCGCCTCGAGCGTCGCGTACGCCCGCTCCACATTGCGCGCCTTCTGCCGCACCGACCGGGGGATCCAGTCCAGCGCCCGCAACTCGTCGATCATCGCGCCCCGGATCCGCGTGATCGCGTATGTCTCGAACTTGATCTCCCGCTCGATGTCGAACTTCTCGATCGCGTCGATCAGCCCGAACACCCCCGACGAGACGAAGTCGGCCTGCTCCACATTGGCCGGCAGACCCACGCTCACCCGCCCCGCGACGTACTTCACCAGCGGCGAGTAGTGCAGGATCAGCTGCTCGCGCAGCCGCTCGTCCCCCGTCGCCTTGTACGACCGCCACAGCTCGTCGAGCGTCGAGGGAGCGGGCGGGCGCACGCTACCGCCGTCGCGGGCGGCTGGGGGGATCGCCGCCCGATCGGACCCGGAGGTGTGCTGGGGCATTCGTCGCCTTGTGCCGTTCTGCCGTGAACTGGGGGTACCTGGGTGAGCTGTCGCGCTGATGTCGAGTTGCCTGTCCTGCGTCGGAATCCACGTGAGCGTAGCGTGACTGGAGCGTCGCAGTGCGCGAAGGGGAGCGGATCAGTCGTGCGCAGATACGTTCCGCTGTGCGCCCCTCGGGGGCCTGTCCGTCGCCCTCCGTGATCATCGATAGACATCAACTGCGGGAATTACCACGGCTGTCGGCGTTCGCCCGGACGGCCGAACACGCTCGGTCAACACCCGCGACGATCACCGCGGACCGAGATCATTGCCTGGCGTGTCAACTTCCAGCCGTCGCCGTGTCGTTCGACGAAACCAAGTGATCGGAGTTCGTACAGCCTCCCGACCGCGTCGTCCGTGGTGGTCCCCGCCCCACGGGCGATGTCCTCCGCCCCCGCCAGACCGCGCGCCGGCAGCGCGGCCAGCACCCGTCCGGCGCCCGGATCCAGCAGGTCGCGCGGGAGCACGGGCCCGCGCCGGTCCGGGGCCAGCTCACCGATGTCGCCCACCAGTTCGGCGACGTCCGCGGCGTCCGTGACCAGGACCGCTTCTCCGCGCAGCAGCTCGTGCACCCCGGCCGACAGGCCGCTGGTGACGGGGCCAGGCACCCCCATCGCGAACCGCCCGAGCCGCTGCGCCGCCCGCGCCGTGACCAGCGCGCCGCTGCGGTACGCGGCCTCGACGACCACGGTCCCCCGGGTGAGCGCGGCGATGACCCGGTTCCTGAGGATGAATCTGCTCGGCGTGGGATGGTCGCCGGGCGGCAACTCCCCCACGACCAGACCCTGTTCGGCGATCCTGGTGATCAACTCGGTGTGTCCGCGCGGATAGGGCCGGTCGACTCCGCAGGCCAGCACCGCGACGGTGGCGCCGCCCGCTCCGAGGGCGCCCCGATGCGCGGCGCCGTCCACCCCGTAGGCGCCGCCCGACACCACGACCCAGCCCCGCTCGGCGAGCCCGGCGCCGAGTGTGGCCGCCATGTGGGCGCCGTACTCGGTACAGGCCCGCGCTCCGACCACGGCGACCGAGCGCAGCGCCCATATCCGCAGGCTGGGCCGCCCTCGTACCCACAGGCCGGTGGGACGCGTGTCGCCGAGGTCGTCGAGCTGCGCCGGCCACTCGGGGTCCCCCGGGCACACGAACCGGGTCCCGACCTCCCGCGCCGCCGCGAGGTCCCGCTCCGGATCCACCCGCTCCGCCCGGGCCCGCAGTCCCGCCCAGCGCTTGTCCGTCACTCCCCGTGGTTGCTCGCCACCCTCGACGAGCCGCCTGACCGCCTCCGTGGCACCGACCGCGCGGAGCCAGCGCCCGCAGACCTCGTCGCCCGGTTCGATCACCCGCGCGAGGAAGGCCCGCTGAAGCCTCTCGTCCTCCTGGCTCACGACAGCGCGCCGATCGCCATCGGCACCCCACGGGGGACCCCGGTGCGCAGTTGCAGGGCGAGGGCGACATCCGTAGCGCCGGGCCGGTCATGTCCCACCAGGTCCGCGACGGTCCAGGCGACACGCAGCACCCGGTCGAGGCCGCGGGCGGTCAGGGCACCTCGCTCCAGGCTCCGCTCCGCCTCGTCCATCGCACCCAAGGACGCGTACCAGCGGCTGCGCAGCTCCCGTCCCGGCACTTCGCTGTTCGTCCGCCAGGGTGTGCCCGCCAGCCGCGCGGCGGCCCGCTCCCTGGCCGCCCGTACCCGGTCGGCGACCGTCGCGGTGGATTCGCCCCGCGCACCGCGCTCGGTCAGCTCGGAGCGGGTGACGCGGTCCACCTCGACCCGCAGGTCGACGCGGTCGAGCAGCGGCCCGGAGAGCCGGGCCTGGTAGCGGCGGATCATGGAGGGCGGGCACTCGCACAGGTCGTCCCGCTGCGAGAAGCGACCGCAGGGACAGGGGTTCGCCGCCAGCACCATCAGGAACCGCGCCGGAAACCGCACCACCCCCGCGCTGCGCGCGATCACCACATGCCCCGCCTCCAGGGGCTGGCGCAGCGCGTCGAGGGCCTGGCCGCTGAATTCGGGCGTTTCGTCCAGAAAGAGCACTCCGCGGTGAGCCAGGGACACCGCGCCCGGCCGTGCGATCCCCTGGCCGCCGCCGACGAGGGCCTGCATGGTCGCCGAGTGGTGCGGGGCGCAGTAGGGAGCGATGTCGACCAGGGGTTTGCCCGGCGGCAGCAGGCCGGCGACCGAGTGGACCGCGGTGACCTCCAGGGATTCGCCCTGGGTGAGACGCGGCAGGATGGCCGGCAGCCGCTCGGCGAGCATCGTCTTGCCCGCTCCTGGGGGGCCTTCCAGGAAAAGGTGGTGGCCGCCCGCCGCCGCGACCTCCACGGCGGTCCGTGCCGAGTGCTGGCCCACGACGTCGGCGAGGTCGTGACCGTGATCGTGCTGGGCCGCGCCCATGCCGTGCATGCCGGTGGCGGCGCCCGTCCCCGGCATCCGCAGGCCCGCCATCAGCGGATCCGGTCGCCCCTGCTCTTCGGGGTCCTCCTCGGGCACCGCTTCGTCCGTGAGCACCGCGATCAGCTGGCGCAGACTGCGCACCCCGAGCACCGAGATCCCCGGTACGAGCGAGGCCTCGGCCGCCGCGCACTCGGGCACCACCACCTGCTCGTACCCGGCGTCCGCTGCGGCCAGGACCGCGGGCAGCACGCCACGCACCGGCCGTACGCGTCCGTCGAGGCCCAGCTCGCCGATCATCACGATGTCGCAGAGCACCCGGGGATCGATGCGCTCGGCGGCTCCCAGCACCGCGCAGGCGACGGCCAGGTCGAAGCCGCTGCCGCCCTTGGGTACGGATGCCGGGCTCAGGCCGACCGTGAGCTTCTTCTGGGGCCACGCCGAGCCGGAGTTCACCACCGCCGCCCTGACCCGGTCCTTGCTCTCGGTCAGGCTCTTGTCGGGCAGGCCGACCAGGGTGAAGGCCGCGACGCCCGGCTCCAGGTCCGCCTGGACCTCGACGACCACGCCCTCGACGCCCACGAGGGCCACCGCACAGGTGCGTGCGAATCCCATCAGGCCACCCCCCGCGCGTGCTCGACCACGGGGGCGCCGCGGTCGGGGAGGACGACGCCGATCAGATCGATGCGGACGCCGCCGGGTGGTGCCCCGCCGTGTTCCTGGAGCCAGCGTTCGGCCAGGCCGCGCAGGCGCTGCGCCTTGGCCGGGGTGACGGCCGCCATCGGGTGCTCGAAGGCCCCCGACTTGCGCGTCTTGACCTCGCAGACGACGAGCGCGTCGCCGTCACTGGCCACGATGTCGATCTCGCCGGTCCTGCCGCCGCGCCAGTTGCGCGCCAGGACCGTCATCCCGGTCTCGGTCAGCCGCCGTGCGGCCAGATCCTCGCCGTACCTGCCCAGTGCGTTGCGTGCCTCGGGTGTGTTCATGTCGGCACCACCTCCGGCGCCAACACTGAGGCCACTTCGACCGGCTATTGGATCTTGGTGGACAAGCGGCCGACTGTGGACAGCTCCCTCACCCACACGAGGGTTCGTGACCCGTCATCGGCCGCCCGTCATCGGCCGCCCGTCCTCGACCACCCGTCATCAGCCGCCCGGCAGCTCCAGATCGCTCTTGTTCAGCTCCTCGATATTCACGTCCTTGAACGTGAGGACACGCACCTGCTTCACGAAACGAGCAGGTCGGTACATGTCCCACACCCAGGCATCCGCCATGGACACCTCGAAGAACACCTCGCCCTGGACCGAGTGCACCTGCATCTCGTAGTCGTTGGTGAGGTAGAAGCGCCGTTCGGTCTCGATCACATATTTGAACAGACCGACGACATCGCGGTACTCCCGATAGAGCTTCAGCTCCATCTCGGTCTCGTACTTCTCGAGGTCCTCGGCGCTCATGGCATGTTCCCCTTCAGCCGTGCGTCCCCCTATTGTGCGCCAGCCCCGCGAGCCTCTAGACGATTTCGGTGTCGAGGATCTCGGGCCTGGCCGGAGGACCCTCGTCGAGCAGCCTGCGCAGCAGCCCGGCGAGTCTGGTCGGATACACCGTCTCATGTGCCTCGGTCAGTTCCCGGCACGTCCACCAGCGCGCTCCGGCGACACTGCGCCGTTCCAGCTCCGTCAGCCCGGCGGCGACGGTTCCCTTCTGGGTCGTACGGGCAAGGAAGTACCACTCGTCCTGGTCCCAGCGCCGCCCCGCGAACGGGAACGAACAGCTCCGCTGCCACAGCACCGGGCCCAGTTCGACCTCGGTGATGCCGGTCTCCTCGTGGAGTTCCCGCAGTGCGGCCTCCTCGCGCGTCTCGTCGCCCTCGAGGCCCCCGCCGGGCGTGAACCACCAGTCGTCCGCCGGATCGTCCGGCTCGTGACCGTGCAGCAGCAGAATGCGGTCCTGCTCGTCGAGCAGCACGACCCGGGCCACCTTCCGGGGCCCGCCGCCGCTGGAGTCCTCGACCGAACCCCCGTCCGATGCGTCAGGCGGCACCGGCGAGCTCCGTGCGCGTCCGGCCGCGCCGGCTCAGCCGCGTGGCGATCGGCCCGTACGCCGCGCCGCCCAGCACCAGCACCGCCCCGACCACGATGGCGGTCAGGACCAGCCGCAGCGGCCCGGGCGACGAGATCCCGCCCAGCTTCTCGAAGCCCGTGGGGCGCGCCAGCATGCCGTTCATCGGCCAGGCGATGGCGTCCACCCGGGCCTTCACCGCACTGCGCGCGACGGTGCCGTTGAAGGCCTCGGTGAGGTGGGCCGTGGAGTCCAGTGAGCCGCTGCGCTCGTCGCCGAGCAGGAAGAGGCGGTCCTTGGGTACCTCGACGGTCGGGATCTTGGTCGACTCCGCGGCCTGGCCCTTGGCGAGATACGGTTCGTCGATCTGCTTGCCGTTGACGGTCAGCTTGCCGTTCGTGCAGCAGGCGACCGTGTCACCGCCGACCGCGACGACCCGCTTGACGAGGAGCATGTCGCCCCAGCTCTTCTGCTTGAAGACGATGACATCGCCGCGCTTGATGTCACTGCCGTCGATCCGCTGGGCCAAAATGCGATCGCCCGCCTTGATGGTCGGCACCATCGACTCGGTCGGCACGGTGTACGGCTGGTATTCGATCGCGCCCCAGGCGAAGCCGCCGAGAAAGAGCACACAGCCGAGGGCCACGGCCAGCCCCGACAGCACGCTGCCGAGCCGCCCGCGGCCCTCGTCCGTACGACCTGATGTCCTGCTCATCCCAGTGCTCCCCAACTCGGAGAATCGATCCCACGGCCCGACCTGCGGGCCGCGGAAGATCGGCGATCTGGGACGGCACCCTACCCGGCGGTACCCCGACCAGAAACCCTCGGGTTTCCGGCGGTAAGGCGACGCCTGCGCCACAGCACCAGCGGCACCGCGCCGGCCAGTCCGAGCGCGCCCGGAGCGGCGGCGCTGAGGTTCTGGTCGAAGGTGTCGGGAATGGGCAGCGTGTCCCAGCGGGTGGGCGGCCAGGCGATCACGATGGCGCGGCCGACGACATTGCCCACCGGCACGAAGCCCTGGTGCGCGTCCTGCTGGTGATAGCGCGAGTCCAGCGAGTTCTGCCGGTGGTCACCCATGACCCAGATTTTGCCCTTGGGTACCGTCACCTTGAACTGGCCGCCCTGGTCGTCGACGCTGCACGGGGTGTTCCCGGCGTAGACGTACGAATCCTCGTTCAGTGCCTTGCCGTTGACCTTCAGCGGGCCGGTGCCCTTGCACTCGATCGTGTCACCGGCGACACCGACGACCCGCTTGATGAGGTCCTTCTCGTTGGCGGACGGCATCAGGCCGATCTTGCTGAGGAACGTCTGCACGGCGTTCGGGTTGGGCGTCGGCTCGCCCGCCAGCCAGTTGTCGGGGTCATGGAAGACGACCACCTCGCCGCGCGAGGGCTCCGAACCGAACCACGGGGTGAGCTTGTCGACCAGGACCCGGTCGCCCTGCTGAAGGGTGTTCTGCATCGAGTCCGAGGGAATCGAGAACGCCTGGACCAGGAAGGTCTTGATCAGCAGCGCGAGAACGAGCGCGATACCGATGAGGAGCGGGAGCTCCTTCCAGAAGGAACGTGGCTTCTTCGGCTTCGGCTCCTGCTCGCCCTGCTCCTTCGTACCGCCGCCGCCGTCCCCGGAGTCACTCCCGGAGCCCATGACGTCGTTCGTGGCCGGGGTGGCCGATCCGTCGGGTCGCTCCGGCTGCTCCTCGGGGCCATCGTGTCCGGATCGTGCGCCGACCGCCAAATCCCCCACATCCACTCCTCACTCCGTGCCGCCGCCTGCGCCGGATCCGGCGCAGGCCCACCACTCCCATAACGAGCGGGAGTTCCGCAGGGCTCGGGAGCGGGATCAATCGATTGAGATCCGCGGACGCCACCCTATGCGACTGGCCGAGGGCGGTTGCCGACCCGCTCGGTACGGACGCGAACGTGTCCGGTTCCTTCAGGCGGGCCCAGTGCCCGAAGGGCCACGCGATGACCATGGCTCTGCCGACGACCGAGCTCTCGGAGACGGTACCGCCGTATTTCTCGGTGCGGTGGTAGCGGGAGTCGGCGGAGTTGGCCCGGTGGTCGCCCATCACCCAGAGACGGCCCTTGGGCACGGTCTCTTCGAAGGAGAAGTCCGACGGCTTGTTCCCGGGTTGGATGTACGGCTCGTTGAGCGGCATGCCGTTGACGGTCACGCGCCCTTGGGCGTCGCAGCACTTCACGGTGTCGCCGCCGACCGCGACGACCCGCTTGATGAGGTCCTTGTCGTTGTCGGAGGGCAGCAGACCGATGGCCGTCAGGCCCTCTTTGACCTGCTTGACGACGACGGGGTCGTTCTTCTTGGTGGTCTTCTCGCCGTCCAGCCAGTTGCCGGGGTCCTTGAAGACGACGACGTCGCCGCGCTGGGGCTTGGAGCCGAACCATGGCGTGAACTTGTCGACGAGCACACGGTCGCCGATCTGGATCGTGTTCTCCATGGAGCCCGACGGGATGACGAAGGCCTGGACGAGGAAGGTCTTGAGGACCAGGGCTATGAGCACCGCGACGCCCACGAGGAGAGGTATCTCCTTGATCGCGGAGCGCCGTCGGCGCCGCTTGACCTTGCGCTGGAGCTTGCGGCGCTCGGCACGGCCGGGCCGTACGGCACCGCCGGCGGCGCGCCGGGTACCGGTGGGCAGCAGGTTGTCGGCGGCGTGGTCGGAGACCCCGCGCGGCCTGCCACGGTTACCCATGGGCACCGTCCGCGGTAGGCACACGCGCGTAGGCGGCGGCACGCCGCAGCCGGGTCCAGCGGCCCGCGGGCCAGGTGATCCAGTCGGCCCTGCCGATCACATCACCGACGGGGATCATGCCGCCGCCGGGAGACCCCAGGTGGTCGCGGGAGTCGCTCGAGTCGCTGCGGTGGTCACCGAGGAGGAACAGGCTGCCGGTGGGCACCATGACGTCGAAGGAGACGTCGGACGGGCTGTCCCCCGGGTACAGAAACGTCGACTCGTCGACCGACCGGCCGTTCACCTCGAGCCTCCCGTCCTTGTCGCAGCAGACCACGTGGTCTCCCCCCACACCGACGACGCGTTTGACGTAGTCGGCGTTCCCGAAATACCCGGTGCCGTCGAACACGACGACATCGCCCCGTTGCGGCTCAGCCCCAAAACGGTACGCCAACTTATTTACGAGAACGCGGTCCCCGATCCTCAATCCGCGCTCCATCGAGCTGCTGGGAATCTCGAACGGCTGCATCACGAAGTTGCTGAACAGCACCAGGAACAGCAGACAGACCAGCACGGTCAGAGTGATCCGCCCGCCTGGGAGCCAGTCCGCGGCCCGGGCCACCAACGCGAAACGCGACCGTCCCTCCGGCCCGTCGGCGTCCGAGATGTCCTCGGACTCAGTGGGGCGGGAGGAGCGGTCGCGCTCCGTGTGCTGTGCTTCGGTGTCCATCGGAGCCAGATGTTATCCGGCGTCCATGTGAACCCCTTCGCGAGCTCAGTTGTCGCGCTTCTCCTTGATCTTCGCGGCCTTGCCGCGCAGGTCACGCAGGTAGTACAGCTTCGCGCGACGCACGTCACCACGGGTGACGAGCTCGATCTTCTCGACGATCGGGGTGTGCACCGGGAAGGTACGCTCGACGCCGACCGAGAAGGAGACCTTGCGGACCGTGAAGGTCTCGCGGACACCGGCGCCCTGACGGCGGATGACTACGCCCTTGAACTGCTGCACACGGGAGCGGTTGCCCTCGATGACGCGGACGTGGACGTTGACGGTGTCACCCGGGCGGAAGGCCGGGATGTCGCTGCGCAGCGACGCGCTGTCGACGGAGTCGAGCAGGTGAGACATTTCGTCTGCTTTCTTCGCTGATGCCACAGGTCATCAACGGGAGCTAGTTTTCCAAGAGGGTGCTGCCGCGTCGGGGCGGGCGTCGTGTCCCCCTGTGGCAGGGGCGCCCGGTCTACGCAGACAACAGCGGCCTATTCTTCCACGGCCTCTGGTCTGCGCCAAAATCGACCGTCTGGTTCCGGCTGCCAGCCCAGGATCGAGAGCATTTCGCGGTCCTTCTTGTCGAAGACGGAAGGGTCGCAGCGCTCGATGAGGTCGGGCCGGTTCGCCGTCGTGCGGCGCAGGGCCTCGTCGCGGCGCCAGCGGGCGATCTTCCCGTGGTGGCCGCTGACCAGCACTGCGGGGATCTCACGGCCACGCCACGCCGGGGGCTTGGTGTAGACGGGCCCTTCCAGGAGGTTGGCCATGGCTCCGGGGGCGAACGAGTCGTCCCGGTGGGACTCGGCGTTGCCGAGAACACCCGGCAGCAGCCGCGCCACGGCCTCCGTGACGACGAGTACGGCCGCCTCTCCGCCGGCGAGGACGTAGTCGCCGATGGACACCTCGTAGACGGGCATCCGGGTCGCATATTCGTCGATGACCCTACGGTCGATGCCCTCGTAGCGGGCGGGCGTGAAGACCAGCCAGGGGCGCTCGGAGAGCTCGACGGCGAGTTCCTGGGTGAAGGGGCGTCCGCTCGGCGTGGGCACGACCAGGACGGGCCCGTGGGAGCCGGTCTCGTAGCCGTCGGCCAGGACGGAGTCCAGGGCGTCGCCCCAGGGCTCGGTCTTCATCACCATGCCGGGGCCGCCGCCGTACGGGGTGTCGTCGACCGTGTTGTGGCGGTCGTACGTCCACTCCCGAAGATCATGCACGTGCACATTCAGCTGCCCACGCGCGCGTGCCTTGCCGACGAGCGAGACGTTGAGCGGTTCCAGGTACTCGGGGAAGATCGTGACGACGTCGAGCCGCATCAGGCGTCGGCCCCCGAGGAGTCCTCGTCGTCCTTGGCCGAGGCGTTTTCCGCGTCCCTGGAGGAGACGATTTCCGCCTGGTCGTCGATCAGGCCCGGCGGCGGGTCGATGACGGCCCGCTGCTCCTCCAGGTCGATCTCGGTGACGATCTCCTCGACGAACGGGATCATGACCTCACTCCCGTCGGGCCGCTCGACCACGAACAGGTCCTGCGAGGGCAGATGGGAGATCTCCGTGATCCGTCCGACCTCCGCCCCGTCCTTGGTGACCACGTCCAGGTCCATCAGCTGGTGGTCGTAGTACTCGTCCGGGTCCTCCGGCGTCTGGTCCGGGTCCACCTCGGCGATCAGGAGGGTGTTGCGCAGCGCCTCGGCGGCGTTCCGGTCGCGTACGCCTGCGAAGCGCAGCAGCAGACGGCCGCTGTGCACCCGGCCGGTCTCGATGGTCAGCGGTCCGGCGGAGGCCGGATCGGTGAGCAGGACGGCGCCGGGCCCGAGCCTGAGTTCCGGCTCGTCCGTGCGGACCTCCACGGTGACCTCGCCCTTGATGCCGTGGGCGCGGCCGACGCGAGCGACTACCAGCTGCACTGTGCTTGATCTCCTGTCGATGTGCCTACGGCATGGGTTCGTAGACGACTACGGGCCGGGGACGGCTCGAAAGCCCTCCCCGGCCCGAGCCGGTGCTGCCTGTTACGTCAGCGGACGTGGTCCACGTCGACGAGGTCGACGCGGACACCTCGGCCGCCGATGGCACCCACGACGGTCCGCAGAGCGCGGGCGGTACGGCCGTTGCGGCCGATCACCTTACCGAGGTCGTCGGGGTGCACCCGGACCTCGAGAACGCGCCCACGGCGCAGGTCGCGCGAGGCGACCTGCACATCGTCGGGGTTGTCGACAATGCCCTTCACGAGGTGCTCGAGAGCCTCCTCGAGCATGCTCAGGCCTCGGTCGACTCAGACGAAGAAGACGCGGCCGGGGCCTCGTCCTTCTTCTCAGCCTTCTTCTTCTGGGTGATGGCCTCACCCTTGCCCTCGTCGCCGCCCAGGGCGTCGAACGACGGGCGCGTCGCCTTCGGCTCGGCCACGAGCAGCGGAGCAGGGGCGGGCTCGCCCTTGAACTTCTGCCAGTCGCCGGTCAGCTTCAGGATGGCGAGAACGGGCTCGGTCGGCTGCGCGCCGACACCCAGCCAGTACTGCGCACGGTCCGAGTCGACCTCGATGCGCGAAGGGTTCTGCACCGGGTGGTACAGACCGATCTCCTCGATGGCCCGACCATCACGGCGGGTACGGGAGTCGGCGACGACGATGCGGTAGTGAGGCGAACGGATCTTGCCCAGACGCTTCAGCTTGATCTTGACTGCCACGGAAGTGGTGTCTCCTGGTCTTGACGTGGTTGGGCACGGCGAGATGGCCGCGTGGGGTTGCGGTACCCGAGTGCCCGATGGACGCGTCAGCCGGAGGAGAGAGGGGTCCTGTGCGGCTGTCGAGTACAGCTAGCCATTGTGCCACACCCTGGCGGGTCGCCTTCACGGGGCAGCGTACGGTGACCCCCGGCGCCGGATGCCCGGCGCCGGGGGTCGTGGCCGAGATCGGCAGCGCGCCCGGCGCGGACCGGGTGCCGCCGCGCGGGGCTGACTGCGACTGAGTACGGCTGCCACGAGCAGCCGTCCGCTCAGCTCGCCGCGGCGCCCACGACCTCGGGGATGCGGAACGGCTTCCCGCATCCTCCGCACACGATCGGCGCCTGCGCCAGCACGGACGGGACGACCCGGACGTTGCGGCCGCAGTCGCAGACCGCCTTGACGCGGACTCCTCCCCCGGAAGAGCCGTGCCGGGCGGCCGGGCCCCGGAACGAGCGGGCCGTGTCCGCGGCGGTCGCGGCGGTGTGTGCCTTGAGGGCGCGCTGCAGCCGCTCGATCGTCGGGCGGTAGCGCCGCTTCGCCTCGGGGTTGAGCGTGACCAGGGAGAAGCCACTGCTGGGATGCGGCTCCTCCGGGTGGTCGAGGCCCAGCTCTTCGGCGATGGCGAGGAATCTGCGGTTGTGGTATCGGCCGGCCCGCGAAGTGTCGCGGACTCCGCGGGCGGCGGCGATGCCATGGACTGCCTCATGCAGCAGTCGTTCGAAGGAGAGTTCGTGCCCGCAGGCAGACGACGACTCTCCGATCAGGGACTCTGGCGCGGCAAGATCGGGCAGTTCGGGGTGGTGCCGCTGAATGTCGGCCCACGCCCCTGCCAGCTCTGCGGCGAGAACAGGTGGTGTCGTGCTCACGTAATGACAACGAGCCGGGGGGCCTCTGTGTTCCTATTACGGGGCATCCCAAATAATTTGCACGTACCCGTCAGTTGCCGCTGATGCGTCCGGACGAGGGCGGGTGCGCTGATCTGCGGAGAAGCCTCACAGCTCACACCAAGCTGGTACGTAGTAACGCGTACGCCCCGGCGCGTAGACGGTGTCCGCGCGCCGGGGCCCCTGTGGTCATCAGATGCGCAAGAGGCGTTTCGGCCTCGCTGGCGGCCTACTCAGTAAGCGCGCGCGACGACCGCGACGTTACCGGGTGCGTCATCGGCGTCGGGCACCGACCCGTCCTCGGCGACCAGACACCGTACCGTCACGGAGTGCTCGGCGAGCTCGGCCTCGCCCTCTTCCCCGAGGTCGGCCCACGGAATGCGCGCCCAGCCGCCCGCGGCGGCCGTCTCGACGGCCTCCTGGATCGTCGACACCTCCGACGTGCGGGACTCCCGGCGCTCACGCGACTGCTTCAGAAGCAGCGCCTGGTCCTCTTCGAGGACGGTGGGGAGCAGTTCCACCAGAGCGTCGATGGCGACCGGCTCCTTGCCGCCGGGGATACGGCGGACCAGCATCGCTGTGCCGTTCTCCAGGTCACGGGGCCCGACCTCGACGCGGACGGGGACGCCCTTGAGTTCCCAGTCGACGGCGCGCCGCCCGAACGGGACGTCGGTGCGGTCGTCCACGTGGACGCGTACACCCGCCGCCGTCAACCGGTCGCCGATTTCGCGGACCTTGGCCAGAACCGCCTCGTCGCCCTTGATCGCGAGGACGACGGCCTGGATCTGGGCGAGTCGCGGCGGGACGCGCAGTCCGTTGTCGTCGCCGTGCATCATCACCAGGGCGCCGATCATGCGGGTCGTCGAGCCCCAGGACGTCTGCCAGACCAGCTCCTGCTTGCCTTCCTTCGACAGGTACTGGGTGTTGAAGGCCTTGGCGAAGTTCTGGCCCAGCTCGTGGCTGGTGGCCATCTGGAGGGCCTTGCCGTCGCCCATCATGCCTTCGAGCGTGAGGGTGTTGATGGCACCCGCGAAGCGCTCCTTGGTGGTCTTGCGGCCGGGGACGACGTCCATGCCGAGGACGTTCAGCATGAAGTCCTCGTACACCTGGCGGTGGATGTGCGCGGCGAAGTCGCGGGCCTCCTCGTACGTGGCGTGCGCGGTGTGGCCCTCCTGCCAGAGGAACTCGGACGTGCGCAGGAAGAGGCGGGGCCGCAGCTCCCAACGGACCACGTTCGCCCACTGGTTGATCAGCAGCGGCAGGTCGCGGTAGCTCTGCACCCACTTCGAGAAGTAGTCGTTGATGATCATCTCGGAGGTGGGGCGGACGACCGCGGGCTCCTCGAGCTCCTTGCCGCCGCCGTGCGTGACCACCGCGAGCTCCGGCGCGAAGCCCTCGACGTGGTCCGCCTCCCTGGTGAGATACGACTGCGGGATCAGCAACGGGAAGTACGCGTTCTGGGTACCCGTCGCCTTGATGCGGGCGTCCATCTCCGCCTGCATCCGCTCCCACAGCCCGTACCCGTACGGTCGGATGACCATGGAGCCGCGCACCGGTCCGTTGTCGGCCAGCTCGGCCTTGGCGATCAGATCCTGGTACCAGCGCGGGAAGTCGTCCGCCCGGGGCGTGAGAACGGGTGCCTTTGCCATGGCGCGATGGTACGGGCACACGTTGCCGGCATGTGAATTCTTGTGCCGCGCGCGGACAGCGCGCAAGCAGCGCGCCACAACCCCTGGACGGCGCGACGAGTGCGGAGTTACCTGACATACGGGGGAAGAGCGAGCGCACTGCACGGGGGCAAGGGAAACGGGGCGCAGCGGCAACTCTCGGCGGATTGGGGCGCTTTCGATGACACCTACGCTCGTGCGGCATCACCTACCTCACGCGGCTGCGCCGCCCCGGGTGGATCCGTGTGCACGCGCGCGTGACTGGGCCGAGATCCAGGAGCGGATGCTGGTGCCGCTCTACGAAGCCGTCTACGAGCGGCTCGAAGTGGGCGCCGGGACGCGGGTCCTCGGCCTGCGCTGCGGTACGGGGCTGGCCCTTCTGATGGCGGCCTCCCGGGGAGCGGCGGTGACCGGCGTCGACTCCTCTTCGCCCGAACGGGTGGCCCTCGCGCGGGAACGGTTGCTGCCGGACGGGTGGGGCACACGCGCGCGTGCCGACGCACGGATCGTGGAGGGGTCCCCCTCGGACCTCGCCGACCCGGCGGCGGCCGCGTACACGCTCGTGACCGCGTTCGAGCCGATCGGACGCGCGCCGGGGGACGCCGAGGAACTCGGGGAGCTGCTGTCGGCGGCGACTCCGCTCGCAGGGCGGGGGGCGGCCGTGGTGCTGGTCGGATGGGGGCCGCCGGAGCGGTGTGCCACGTCCGCGGTGCTGCCGGGCGGCGGGGGGTGCGGGCAGGCTCCTCGCCGGGACGACCTGGAGGAGGTCGCCCAGCGGGCCGGGCTCCGGCCGGACGGGTCCGGGCGGGTGGCGTGTCCCTTCGGGTACGCGGACGTGGAGAGCGCGGTGCGGGGGTTGTTGTCGACCGGGCTGTTCGACGCGGCGGTCGGTGCGACGGATGTGGTGCAGGTCGGCAAGGAGCTGACGGAGGCGCTGCATCCGTATCAGCGGGCGGACGGCACGGTGTGGATGCCGAACGTGTTCCGGTACCTGATCGCACGCACGGGCTGAGGTCGCCGGGTCCACGCCCCCGCCGCCCCTGCCCGTCCCATCCGTACCTGGGGGCTCCGCCCCCGGACCCCCAAAAGATCGCGCAGATTCCCCGCGCCCTTCAAGGAGCGCGGGCCCCGTGGTTGGACAGGAGTCCTCACACCTCCTCCTTCTTCACGCGCGTCACGCCCGCGATCCGGTATGCCTGTGCCTCCTCCAGCGTCTCGTTCGCGAGGAGGGCCTCCGCGAGGGCGTTCAGTTGGTCCCGGTGGTCGCGGAGCTTCTGGCACGCCTCCTCGTAGCACTCGTCGACGATGCGCCGCATCTCGTGGTCGATGGAGTCGAGGGTGGCCGGCGCGGCGGACAGGCCGTAGGCCTGTTGGGCGTCGTTCGGGAGGGCGGAGAGGCGGCCGACCCGTTCGCTCATGCCCCAGCGGGCGACCATGCCGCGAACGACGTTGGTGACCTGTTCGAGGTCGTTCTCGGAGCCGGTCGTGACGACTCCGTAGACGACGTGTTCGGCGGCCATGCCCCCCAGGGCACCGATGATGCGACCGCGCAGGTACTCCTCGGTGTACGCGTACCGGTCCGCGTCCGGCGTCGAGAGCGTGACGCCCAGCGCCCGCCCGCGCGGGACGATGGTGATCTTGCGAACCGGGTCGGCGCCCGGCTGCAGCATGCCGAGGAGGGCGTGGCCGCTCTCGTGGTACGCGGTCCTGCGGCGTTCCTCGTAGGGCATCACCAGGGAGCGCTCCGCACCCAGCTGCACCTTCTCCAGCGCCTCGGAGAGGTCCGCCGGCGTCACCTGGTCCTTCTTGCGCTTGACGGCGAGCAGAGCGGCCTCGTTGGCGAGGTTGGCCAGATCCGCACCGGTCATGCCCGGTGTCGTACGGGCCACCCGGGCCAGGTCCACCTCCGGGGACAGCGGGATCTCGCGGGTGTGGATCCGCAGGATGGCCTCACGGCCACGGCGGTCGGGGGGCGAGACGTTGACGACCCGGTCGAAGCGGCCGGGCCGGGTCAGCGCCGGGTCCAGGATGTCCGCACGGTTCGTCGCCGCGATGACGATGACGCCCTCGGAGCCCGAGAAGCCGTCCATCTCGGTGAGGATCTGGTTCAGGGTCTGCTCGCGCTCGTCGTGGCCGCCCATAGCGGAGCCGCCGGCCCGGGACCGCCCGATGGTGTCGATCTCGTCGATGAAGATGATCGAAGGGGCCACTTTTCGGGCCTCGGCGAAGAGTTCCCGGACCCGGGACGCGCCCACGCCCACGATCATCTCGATGAACTCCGATGCCGAGGCCGAGAAGAACGGAACGCCCGCCTCCCCCGCCACGGCGCGTGCGAGCAGGGTCTTTCCCGTGCCGGGCGCACCCGCGAGGAGCACACCCCGCGGCATTTTCGCGCCCATCCTGCGGTACGCGTCCGGATTCTTGAGGAAGTCGACGACGTCGTTCAGTTCGCCCTCCACCTCGTCGATTCCGGCCACGTCGGCGAAGGTCGTGCGCTGGGCGCCGGGCTGCAGTTCGACCGGTTTCGGGGGTGCCTTGCGGCCGAGCATGCCGCCCGGGCCACCGATGCCCGCCCGCAGCCGCCGGGCGAAGAACATCCACAGCAGCACCAGGAACACGATCGGGGCCAGGGAGATCAGCAGGTTGGAGAGGAAGCTGCGCTGCTGGACCACCGGTGACGCGGTCACCGTGACGTGGTGTTTCTCCAGGTTCTGCCAGAGCTTGTCGTCCGCGAAGGACGGGCGCTGGGTCTTGAACTTGGTGTACTTCGCGCCGCCGTCCGGATTGGCCTGGGCGGTCTTGAGCTGGCCCTGGATCGCGTCGCCCTTGGAGTAGATCTTGGTGATGTTGTCGTTGTCGACCTGCTTGCTGAACTCCGTGTACGAGATCGTCGGCTCGTTGCCCTCGTTGAAGAAGGACAGCGCCAGGATGGCGATCACGAACACGACCACGACGGCGGCGACGAGGCCGATCCAGCCGCCGGGCATCCTCCTTCTCCCGGAGGGCGGACCGGTCGAGTCCGGTGGCGTTCCCTCGGTACGCCACGGCTGGTCAGGGTCCTTGCGCGGCGGCACAGGGTTGCTCATATTAGGACGTTACGACACGAAATAGTCGCCAGCATGCGCAGAAAATGCCACTGGGGGCGCCCCTCCGGCGAGGGGCGCCCCCAGTGCCGTACGAGAGCGACCCCGTACGGAAGACCCGTACGGAAGACCCCGTACGGCAACGAACCGTCAGCCCATGAACTTCTTGAACTCGTCCGGCAGCTCGAAGTCCTCAGCCTGCTGCCCGGCCGGCAGACCGAAGGCGCCGCCCGGCTGGGCACCGGCCTCACGGCGCGCCGCGGCCTCTTCCTCCTGCTGCTTGCGCTTCATCGGGTTGCCGGAGCGCTGCTTGCCCTTGGCCACCTTCTGCTTCTTCTTGGCGCGGCCGGGGCCGCCACCCATGCCCGGAATCCCGGGCATCCCGGGCATGCCGCCGCCCTGGGCCATGCGGGACATCATCTTGCGGGCCTCGAAGAAGCGCTCGACCAGGTTCTTGACCGCGCTGACCTCGACACCCGAGCCCTTGGCGATACGGGCGCGGCGCGAGCCGTTGATGATCGTCGGCTCCTGGCGCTCGCCGGGCGTCATCGACTTGATGATGGCGGCCGTGCGGTCGACGTCGCGCTCGTCGAGGTTGTTGATCTGGTCCTTGATCTGGCCCATGCCCGGGAGCATGCCGAGCAGCTTGCTGATGCTGCCCATCTTCCTGACCTGCTCCATCTGGGCCAGGAAGTCGTCCAGGGTGAAGTCCTGGCCCTTCTTGGACGCCAGCTTGGAGGCCATCTTCTCGGCCTCTTCTTGGCTGAACGTCTTCTCCGCCTGCTCGATCAGGGTGAGCAGGTCACCCATGTCGAGGATGCGGGAGGCCATCCGGTCCGGGTGGAAGGCGTCGAAGTCGTCGAGCTTCTCGCCGTTCGACGCGAACATGATCGGCTTGCCGGTGACCGAGGCGATGGAGAGCGCGGCACCACCGCGGGCGTCACCGTCGAGCTTCGACAGGACGACACCGTCGAAGCCGACGCCGTCGCGGAAGGCCTCGGCGGTGTTGACCGCGTCCTGACCGATCATCGCGTCGACGACGAAGAGGATCTCGTCGGGGCTGACGGCGTCGCGGATGTCCGCGGCCTGCTGCATCAGCTCCTGGTCGATGCCGAGACGGCCGGCGGTGTCCACGATCACGATGTCGTGGACCTTGGTCTTCGCGAACTCCATGGAGTCCTTGGAGACCTTGACCGGGTCACCGACGCCGTTGCCCGGCTCGGGGGCGTAGACGGCCACACCGGCGCGCTCGGCGACGACGCTCAGCTGGTTCACGGCGTTCGGGCGCTGGAGGTCGGCGGCGACCAGCAGCGGGGAGTGGCCCTGGTCCTTGAGCCACTTGCCGAGCTTCCCGGCGAGCGTGGTCTTACCGGCACCCTGCAGACCCGCGAGCATGATCACGGTGGGCGGGTTCTTGGCGAACCGCAGGCGGCGGGTCTCGCCGCCGAGGATCGTGACGAGCTCGTCGTTCACGATCTTCAGGACCTGCTGGGCCGGGTTGAGCGCCTTGGAGACCTCGGAGCCGAGGGCGCGTTCCTTGACGTTCTTGATGAAGGTCCGCACGACCGGCAGGGCCACATCGGCTTCGAGGAGCGCGATACGGATCTCGCGGGCCGTGGCGTCGATGTCCGCCTCGGAGAGCCGGCCTTTCCCGCGGAGGTTTTTGAAAGTCGCGCTCAGGCGGTCTGAGAGGGTATCGAACACGGTGGCGTCGGTCCTCGGAGTCGGGGGCGGTTTGGGTTGCCCTCCAGGGTATCTGCCCGAAAAGGGTTGGTGGCCCCTGCCCGGTCTGAATACCCGACAGGGACCGCGATCGATGGACGGGGACAGGACCCGCGAGGTCACTCCCGCACCATCACCACGAGGTCATCCCCGCAGCATCTCCTCCAGGCCACGCGCCACCGAAACCGCCTCCTCCGCCGGCAGGGGCGCGCCCTTGGGGCCGGTCACGTAGAAGGCGTCCACGGCGTTGGCGCCGAGGGTGGAGACATGCATGCTGCGCACCCACACGCTCGCGTCCTCCAGGGCCCGGCCGATGCGGTGCAGCAGGCCGGGAGCGTCGTGGGCGCGGACCTCGATGACCGTCGCGTGGCGGGAGGCGGCGGAGGCGACCGTCACCCGGGGCGGCGGCGCGATCGTGCCCCGGCGGCGCGGATAGGCGGCGTCGCGCTCGGCGAGTCGGGCCGCGATGTCCAGGGAGCCGTCCAGGGCGCGCACGAGGTCGGCGCGCAGCCGGGCGGCCTGCGGCAGGGAGCCGTACTCGGCGGCGACCCGCCAGTTGAGCAGCAGCACCGAGCCCTCGACGCCGTCGGGCAGGTCCAGGGCGCGCAGCTCGGCCGTGCGGACGGTCAGGCGGTGCATCGCGAGGACACCGGCGACCGCGGGGAGCACTCCGGGCTGGTCGGGTACGGCGATGAGCAGTTCCACGCCCAGGGGCTCGGGATCGCCGGTGGGCTCCTCCTCGGTGGGCGGTTCGGTCTGCGCGCGCAGCGCCAGTACGGGGCCGCCGGTGCGGAACGCCTCGATGGCGAGCCGCTCCTGCTCGGCCGTGGGCGCGGCGTCCTCCGGCTCCTCGGGGGCGTCTCCGGCGAGCACGGCGGCGACCCGTTTGACCAGGTCGGCGACGAGGGATCCGCGCCAGGAGGACCAGGCGGCGGGCCCGGTGGCCAGCGCGTCCGCCTCGGTGAGGGCGTGCAGCAGTTCGAGGGTGCCCTGCGATCCGACGGCCTCGGCGACCGAGCGGACGGTCGCCGGGTCCTCCAGGTCGCGTCGGGTCGCGGTGTCGATGAGCAGCAGGTGGTGGCGTACGAGGGTGGCGAGCACCGCCACGTCGGCGCGGTCGAAGCCGATGCGGGCGGCCACGTCCCGGGCGATGATCTCGCCCGCCACGGAGTGGTCGCCGGGCCAGCCCTTGCCGATGTCGTGCAGCAGGGCGGAGACGAGCAAGAGGTCGGGGCGGCCCACTCGGCGGGCCAGTTCGGAGGCGCGGACGGCCGTCTCGATGAGATGGCGGTCGACGGTCCAGATGTGTACGGCGTTGCGCTGCGGGCGGCAGCGCACCCGCTCCCAGTCGGGCAGGAGCCGGGTGATCAGGCCCTCGGCCTCCAGTGCCTCCCAGACCTCGATGGTCGGGCGGCCCGAGCCGAGCAGCGTGACGAGCTGCTCGCGGGCCTCGGCGGGCCAGGGCGTCGGCAGGGGGCGCGCGACGGCGGCCATGCGCCGTACGGCGTGCAGGGAGAGCGGGAGCCCGGCCTGTGCGGCGGCGGCCGCGGCACGCAACGGGAGTACGGGGTCGCGCTCGGGGCGCGCGGCGCGGGCGAGTACCACCTCGCCGTCCATCTCCACCACCCCTTCGGCGAGCGGTGAGCGCTCCACGGCGGGCTTGGCACCGCCGCCGAGCATGGCGCGCAGCCGTGGCCGCACAGCGCGCGACTTGAGCACGCGCCCCACCTCGCGCCAGGTGACGTCACTGGCGTACGACACGACGCGCGCGGACTCGTACACCTGGCGCAGGAGGGTGTCGGCGTCCAGGAGTCCGAGTTCGGCGGCGACCTGGTCCTGCTCCTGGAGCGCGAGGCGGTCGGTGGCGCGGCCGGTGGTCAGGTGGAGGGCGTCGCGGACGTCCAGGAGCCTGCGGCGGGCGTCCGCGAGGCCCTCACGGGGCGCGTCCGCGAGCCAGGAGGCGGCGACGGCACGCAGGGCGGTGGCGTCGCGCAGGCCGCCGCGAGCCTCCTTCAGGTCCGGTTCCAGGAGGTACTGCAGCTCGCCCTGGCGCTCAGCGCGCTCGGCGCACAGCTCCTGGAGTTCGGGGAGACGTTTCGGCGCCTGGTTGCGCCAGTCGGCGAGGACGGCCGTACGCAATCCGGCGGTGAGGCCGAGGTCGCCCGCGATGTGGCGGGCGTCCAGCAGGCCGAGCTGCACCTTGAGGTCGTCGCCCGCGGTCTTGCGCGCCTCCCCGGGCGTACGCACCGAGTGGTCGAGAGCCAGGCCGAGGTCCCAGACGGGGTACCAGATGCGGTCGGCGAGGGCGGCGACCGCGCCGGAGTCGGCGCCGTCGTGCAGGAGCAGCAGGTCGAGATCGCTGCGTGGGGAGAGTTCACCGCGGCCGTAGCCGCCGACGGCGACGAGTGAGACGCCGCGCAAGCCCTCGGCGCCCGCGCCGAACAGGCCGGTCAGCCACTCGTCCGTGAGTTCGGCGAGGGCAGCACGGCGCGGCGGCCCGGACTGCGCCCCCTCCTGGAGGAGGCGCAGCCGGGCCGCCGCGTAGCCGCTGGGTCCCGAGTCCTCTGCTTCCGTGCGCATGCCCGTACTCGTCACCCAGTGGCTCCTGTTCTTTTCTTTGTTTAGAGCGCGTCCGGGCCGCGCTCGCCGGTCCGGACCCGGACGGCCGTCTCGACCGGGACGGACCACACCTTGCCGTCACCGATCTTGCCGGTGCGAGCCGCCTTCACGACGACGTCGATCAGCTGTTCGGCGTCGTCGTCCTCGGCCAGCACCTCGATGCGGATCTTGGGGACCAGGTCGACGGTGTACTCGGCACCACGGTAGACCTCGGTGTGTCCCCGCTGCCGACCGTAGCCGCTGGCCTCCGTGACCGTGAGACCGTGCACCCCGAAGGCCTGCAGGGCCTCCTTGATCTCGTCGAGCCGGTGAGGCTTCACGACGGCGGTGATGAGCTTCATGCGTCCACCTTCTTGCTCTCCGTACCCGCGAGGGCGGAAACCGAGCCGCCGACGATGCCGCCGCCCGCTCCACTGAAGTCGTATGCGGTCTCGGCGTGCTCGGCCTGGTCGATGCCGGCGATCTCCTCGTCCTCGGTGACCCGCATGCCCATCGTCTTGTCGATGATGAAGGCGAGGATCGCGGAGACGACCAGGGAGTAGCCGAGGACGGCGAAGACTCCGGCGCACTGCTTCCAGAACTGGGTGAGACCGCCGCCGTAGAAGAGACCCTCGACGGTGGACTGGCCCTTGCCGCTGGCGAAGAAGCCGATCAGCAGGGAGCCGATGACACCGCCGACGAGGTGCACGCCGACCACGTCGAGGGAGTCGTCGTAGCCGAACTTGTACTTGAGGCCGACGGCCATGGCGCACACGACACCGGCGATGGCACCGACGGCGATCGCGCCGAGCGGGGAGACCGCACCACCGGACGGGGTGATGGCGACCAGACCGGCGACCGCGCCGGAGGCGGCGCCCAGCGTGGTGAACGCGCCGTGGCGGATCTTCTCGTAGATGAGCCAGGCCAGCATGGCGGCCGCGGTGGCGATCTGCGTGTTGACGAACATCAGCGCGCCGACGCCGTCGTCGTTGCCGAGCCACGAACCGGCGTTGAATCCGAACCAGCCGAACCACAGCAGACCGGAGCCGAGCATCACCAGCGGGAGGCTGTGCGGACGCATCGGGTCCTTCTTGAAGCCGACGCGCTTGCCGATGACCAGGATCACGCCGAGCGCCGCGGCACCCGCGTTGATGTGGACCGCCGTACCACCGGCGAAGTCGATCACGCCGAGGTCGAACGCCCAGCCGCCGGTGCCCCAGACCCAGTGGGCGACCGGGAAGTAGACGACCGTGGCCCACAGCGCGATGAACAGCGACCACGCCGTGAACTTCACCCGGTCCGCCAGCGCACCGCTTATCAGCGCGGGCGTGATGATGGCGAACATCAGCTGGAAGACCATGAAGACGAAGATCGGGATGGTGTAGCCCGGCCACAGCTCCGTCAAGCCGATGTTGCTGAGGCCGACCCAGTCCGAGGTCCAGCCGATGAACGAACCCTTGTCCGCGCCGAAGGCGAGCGAGAAGCCGTACAGCACCCACAGGATCGTGATGATCCCCATGCTGATGAAGCTCATCATCAGCATGTTCAGGGTGCTCTTGACACGGACCATGCCTCCGTAGAAGAAGGCGAGGCCGGGGGTCATGATCAGCACCAGAGCGGAAGCGATGAGCATGAACCCGGTGTTGGCGGCCGAGAGCTTGGGAGCTTCTGCGGCTAGCGTGATGGCTGGTGCCATCGGCGTCTCCTCGTCGTTGGTACGGCCCCGTGCGGGCGAAGCCTGAGCGGTCATGAGGGGTGGGCCGGTTATGCGCCATGAGATTGACGCAGCGCGGTTTCCGTCGACGCCCCTCGATGTTTCGCCGCAGTGACGAAGGCACCTCGCGTGTTACGCCTCCATGAACTGCCTGATACCGGGCGGAGCGATCGTTATCGTGGCGCAACCTTCCCAGAAGGCAAAGAAACCGGCCACGGCTGGTCGTCCGATGACCTGGCATGGGGGAGCCGAGTCGGGCGGTTCGGGACGACCGGCCGTGGCCGGGGTACTGGGATCAGACCGCTTCCGCGGCCCGCGCTCAGACCGCTTCCGCGGTCTCGGGAAGGTCGACGGCGAGCTGCTCGGTGAGGTCCACGACCTCGGCGAGGTCACCGAAGTCGCGGACGGCCGTGTCGACCGTCTTTCGGATACGAGTGTTGACGCGCTCGGAGCGCACCTTCTTGGCGATCGCCATCGCGTCCTTGGCCAATACCGCACTCTGCTCGGGCTCGCGCCGCAGCAGGTGCACGGTGGCCATGCCGATGAGATTGAGTGCGTACGAACGCTGGTGCTCGCCGTCCTTGGCGAAGAGGTCGACGGCCTGCTGCATCAGGGGCTCGGCGAGCGAGGCGTACGTGGGGCTGCGGCCCGCGACGTAGGCCAGGTCGCGGTAGGAGTGCGAGTTCTCGCCGTGCAGCTCGGCCAGCGAGAAGAAGCGGATCCAGTCGGGGTCCGGGTCGTCCCACTCGTGAACGTCCTCGAAGCTGTCCTCGGCCATCCGGACGGCCCGCTTGCACTTTCCGGGCTGGCCCATGTTCGCGTAGGCGCGGGCCTCCATCGCATACAGCATGGACTGGGTGCGCGGGCTCGCGCAGTCACGGCTTCCGTACTGCGCCAGATGGATGAGTTCGAGCGCGTCGTCGGGCCGGCCGAGGTGGATCATCTGGCGGCTCATGCTGGAGAGGATGTACGAGCCCAGCGGCTTGTCGCCGGCCTCCTTGGCGGCATGCAGGGCGAGCACGAAGTACTTCTGCGCGGTGGGTTGCAGCCCCACGTCGTAGCTCATCCAGCCCGCCAGCTCGGCGAGCTCGGCGGCGACCTTGAACAGGCGTTTGCTGGTCGCCCCGGGCTGCGGCTCCTGGAGCAGGTCGGTCACCTCGTGCAGCTGTCCGACGACCGCCTTGCGGCGCAGACCGCCGCCGCACTGGGCGTCCCACTGGCGGAACATCACCGTGGTGGACTCCAGGAGGTCCAGTTCGGGCTGGGAGAGCCGGCCGGGGCGGCGCGCGGCGGCCGGGGACTCGGGCTCCTCCTGGGGCGCGGCGGGCGAGGGCACCAGCCAGCGCTGCATGGGCTCGATGAGGGCGGGGCCCGCGGCGAGGGCCAGCGAGCTGCCGAGGAAGCCGCGCCGCGCCAGCATCAGGTCACTGCGCGAGTACTCGCTGATCAGCGCCACGGTCTGCGGGCCGGTCCAGGGCAGGTCGACACCCGACACGGACGGTGACTGGTGGGCGGCGCGCAGACCGAGGTCCTCGACGGCGACCACACAGCCGAACCGCTCGGAGAACAGCTCGGACAGGATCCGCGGAATCGGCTCGCGCGGATTCTCGCCGTCCAGCCAGCGGCGCACCCGGGAGGTGTCCGTGGAGATGTGATTGGCCCCCAACTGGCGGGCCCTTCGGTTCACTTGCCGCGCCAGCTCGCCCTTCGACCAGCCGCTGCGCACGAACCACGAGCCCAACAGCTCATTCGGGCGCTTGTCAGCGTTCGTACCGCTTCCGCCGTTGCCGCCCACTGGAACGCCCCCATCCCTGAGACCACTTGTACGCTGCGTGCGCCAAGCCCTATCAGAATGCCGGTAAATACGGCCGCGCGTCCGGCAGTTCTCACCCTTCGAACGGGAAGCCGAGTTGCCTCCGGCATACCCACGAGTGCATACGTCCCCAGGACTCGTGCACACAAAGTAATCCTACGATCACGCGTCCAGCCATGGCGATCCCGGAAACGCCACCATTCGCCACCCCTTCGAATGAACTCCTGATCGCCTGTACGCGATTCACTTGACATAGGACAGCCAGAAGTGGCGGAACGATGCATTCGGGGGCGCACGCCGCCGGGCACACCACCCGGGACGCTTCCGGGCGCCGCCGGGATCGCGTCGCCCACCACGTGACATCCGGGGACGGGAACACTCTGAGTGATGTTCCGCGTTCATGGCGTAACCGTCGGCGCGTTGGACCCGTTGGAGGGGGCATGGGCTTCACGATCGGCAGCAGTCGGGGGATGCGCGAAAGCCGGCCCGGCACCCGTCGCCGCGGCCGCTCGTCGGAGTGCACCGCCGTGGCCGAGTTCACCGGGCTGTGGGGCTGGGACGTGGTCCCCGGCGCCCGGGCCGCCGCGGGCGCGTGCTCCTGCGGCAAGGCCGGCTGCCCCGCGCCGGGGGCGCATCCGCTGGATTTCGCGCCGGTGCTCGAAGCGGGCGCCACGCTCGGCGAGGTCTCCGAGACCTGGGGCGAGTTCCCGGGTGCCGCGGTGATGCTGCCGGTCGGCCGCGCGTTCGACGTCATCGAGGTCGCCGAGGCCGCCGGGCGCCGCGCGCTCGTCCGCCTGGAGCGGATGGGACTGCCCACCGGGCCGGTCGCCGCGACCCCGGACGGCCGCGCCCACTTCCTCGTCGCCCCCGGCGCCGCGGCCGAGCTCCCCGAGCTGCTCTACCGGATGGGCTGGGACGACGCCTCCCTCGACCTGCACGGCCTCGGCCCCGGTACGTACGTCACCGCCCCGCCCTCCGACCGCGCCGGCCTCGGTCCGGTCCGCTGGCTGCGCTCCCCCGCCCTGGACTCGGCGACGAAGCCGCCGCAGGCACGGTTGCTGCTGGGGACGCTGGCGTACGTGGCGCACCGGTCGCGCGCGTAACGACACAGACACCGACACCGACGTACACAGCAAAGCGCCCGCTCCCCGAACTGCACCTCGGGGGCGGACGCTTCCTGAACCACCTACCAACTTCGGGAGGTGGGGGTCACTCTCCGATAAGGGCGTCAACGAACGCCTCCGGCTCGAACGGCGCCAGATCGTCCGCGCCCTCGCCCAGACCCACCAGCTTGACCGGCACCCCCAGCTCGCGCTGGACCGCGATCACGATGCCGCCCTTCGCGGTGCCGTCGAGCTTGGTCAGCACGATGCCGGTGATATCGACGACCTCGGCGAAGACGCGGGCCTGCACCAGACCGTTCTGGCCGGTCGTGGCGTCGAGGACGAGCAGCACCTCGTCGAGCGGGGCGTGCTTCTCGACGACACGCTTGACCTTGCCGAGCTCGTCCATGAGCCCGGTCTTGGTGTGAAGTCGTCCGGCGGTGTCGATGAGGACGACGTCGGCACCCTCCTCGATGCCCTCCTTGACCGCGTCGAAGGCGATCGAGGCGGGGTCGCCGCCCTCGGGGCCCCGCACGGTACGGGCACCCACGCGCTCGCCCCAGGTCTGCAGCTGGTCGGCGGCGGCGGCGCGGAAGGTGTCGGCGGCGCCGAGCACCACGTTCTTGCCGTCGGCGACGAGTACGCGGGCGAGCTTGCCGGTGGTGGTGGTCTTACCGGTGCCGTTGACACCGACGACCATCACGATGCCCGGGGTGTCGAGAGGCGAGTCGGTCTTGACCTCCCGGTCGAACTCGGGGACGAGGAGCTGCAGCAGCTCCTCGCGCAGCAGGGTGCGCAGCTCGTCGGGCGTCCGCGTACCGAGCACCTTCACGCGCTCGCGCAGCCGCTCGACCAGCTCCTGGGTGGGCTGCACGCCGACGTCGGCGGTCAGCAGCGTGTCCTCGATCTCCTCCCAGGTGTCCTCGTCGAGGTGCTCGCGCGAGAGGAGCGTGAGCAGCCCCTTGCCAAGCGCGTTCTGCGAGCGGGAGAGGCGGGCACGCAGCCGCACCAGGCGCCCGGCGGTCGGCTCCGGGATCTCGATCGCGGGAGCTTCGACAACGGGTTCGGGTTCCTCGACGACGACCGGCGCGGCCGAGCCGTCCGGGAGATCCACCTCCTCTATCGTCCGGCGCTCTTCGTCGTGCGGAATCTCGGCCTCGTCGCCGATGTGCGGCTCGGCCGGAGGGGCGGTGATGTCGGGCGTGGTGGGGGGCGCCGGGGGCAGCGGCTTCTTGCGGCGACTGCCGATGACGAGCCCGCCGAGTGCGCCGATCACGACCACGGCGATGACTACAGCAAGGATGACGGTTTCCATAACGCTCCCCAGTATCAGCCATCCCCCTCCCGGGAGGGATTCTCCGTGCCGCCGGAGGGATTCCGTGGCTTCCTCCGAGAACACGCCTCGCAAAAGCATAAAAAACGACACAAAGTATGCTTAATTGCCATGAGGACCACCGACCGCTCCGATGGCGCCCTCGACACATCCGCGCACCACGTTCTGGAAACCCGGGGCATCGAGCCCGTCCCCGACTGCGAACGGCACGCGAAGACCCGCGAACTCCTTCCCACCTGGATCGCCGCCAACATCACCGTCCTGCTGCTGACCATGGGCGCGACCCTTGCCGTCTCCTTCGGGCTCAACTTCTGGCAGGCCCTGGCCGTCGGCCTCGCGGCACCGATCGTGTCGTACGGCCTGGTGGGTCTGGTCGGCATCGCGGGCAAGCGGGGTGGCGCTCCCGGCATGACCCTGTCCCGTGCGGTCTTCGGCCAGCGCGGAAATCTCCTGCCGGGTTCGCTGATCTGGATCGCCCGCTGGGGCTGGGAGACGATCAACGCGGTGACGGGCTCCTACGCCCTGCTCACCGTCCTGAACGTGCTCTTCGGCATCAGGAGCAACACGTTCCTGATCGTCGCGACGCTGCTGGCCTTCGTGGTCGCGACGTTCGCGATCTCGGGCCTCGGCATCAGCGCCGTCCGGACGTGCAGCACATGGGCGACGTGCCTCTTCGGCGGCTTCTCCGTGCTCGTCCTCGGCTACCTGGTCGCGGACACGGACTGGGGCAGGGTCTTCGGGCAGCCCGCCGGCCCGACATCCCTGATGATCACGGGGGTCGGACTGATCGCGGCGGGCGGCATCAGCTGGGCGCCGTCGGCGCCGGACTTCACGCGCTATCTGCCGCGGACGGCCTCGTCGGCGGCGATCGTGCGCAATTCGCTGGGCGGCGCCTGCATCGTCGTACTCCCCCTGATCCTGATGGGCGCGGTGATGGCGGTCTCGACGCCGGACCTGGCCTCGGCCGCCGACCCGGTCTCCTTCCTCGGCACGTTCCTGCCGCTGTGGATCGCGGTGCCCTACCTGCTCATCACCCTGGTCGGCATGCTGCTGATCAACGCGATGTCGATGTACTCGGCGGGCTTCACCGCGCAGACCGTCGGCATAAAACTGTCACGGCACCGGGCGGTCGCGGTCAACGCCGTGATCTCACTGGTCCTCGGCGGCGTCCTGATGCTGGCGGCGACCTCGTTCATGGGCTCGTTCATCGCGTTCCTGTCGCTGCTCGCGATCGCGTTCTCGGCCTGGGTCGGCGTCTTCGGCGCGGACATGCTGCGCCGCGAGGAGTACGACGCCGGGGCCCTGCTCGACACCACGCGCACCAGCGCCTACTGGTACCGGGGCGGCTTCAGCCCGGCCGCGGTCGCCGCGTGGGCGCTCGGGCTCGGCTCGGGCCTGCTGTTCAGCGCGTCCGACTGGTTCACGGGTCCGTTGGCGTCGAACAGCCCCGTCGGCGAGTACGGCCTCGGCTGGGTGGCGACCATCGCGGTCTCCTTCCTGCTGTACGTGGTGCTGCCGAAGCCCGCGGTGGCGCCCGTGGCGCAGGCCGCGAAAGGGTCCGCGACTATGGCTGTCTGACGTACCGTCAGCTACCGTCCCCCTCCACACCGAAGGGGGGCTTCCATGCCCGTAACCGTCGTGCGCTTCAACCTCGTCGACCCCGCCGCCACCCCCGCGTCGCTGAGTGCCCGCTACAAGGCGGCCATCGAGATGGCCGCCTACGCCGACGACCGCGGCGTCACCACCGTGCAGACCGAGGAACACCACGGCGTCGCCAACAACTGGCTGCCCTCGCCGTTCGCGTTCGCGGGCGCGGTCTTCGGAGCGACCCGGCACCTCGCGGTCACCGTCTCCGCCGTCATCGGCCCGCTGCACGATCCGCTGCGCCTGGCCGAGGACATCGCCGTGCTCGACCTGCTCAGCGGCGGCCGCCTCGTCACCGTCGCGGGCATCGGCTACCGGCCCGAGGAGTACGCCCTCTTCGACGTCGACTGGAAGCGGCGCGGGGCACTCCAGGACGAGCTCCTGGAGACGGTGCTGAAGGCGTGGACCGGCGAGAAGTTCACCTACCGGGACCGTACGGTACGGGTCACACCGCGCCCGTTCTCCGACCCGCACCCGCTGCTGCTGGTCGGCGGCTCGTCCAGGGCCGCGGCCCGGCGCGCCGCCCGGCTCGGGCTCCCCTTCTTCCCCAGCGCGCACCTCCCCGAGCTGGAGGCGTACTACGAGGAGCGGCTCGTCGAGTACGGCACCGAGGGCTGGACCATGATGCCCGCCGCCGAGACCCCTCTGCTGCACATCGCCGAGGACCCGGACCGGGCGTGGGCCGAGTACGGCGGGCACTTCCTGCACGAGGCACGGACGTACGCCTCCTGGCAGTCCGGTGACATCCGCTCGGCGGTGAAGTCGGGGGCCACGACGGTCGAGGAACTGCGCGCGGAGGGCGTGTACCGGATCCTGACGCCCGACCAGTGCGTGGCGCAGGGTCTCGACAACCACGTGCTGCACCCGCTGTCCGGCGGGATGCCGATCGACGAGGGCTGGCGCAGCCTGCACCTGTTCTGCGAAGACGTACTGCCCCGGCTCGGGGATTGAGCCGGGGCAGAACGTCTTACGGGTACGAGGAGAGGGGCAGCGGGGACTTGGCCCTTCTCCTCGAGTCTCGGGGCCTCTTCAGGAGGCTCAGCCCATCTCCTCCAGCGTCTTGCCCTTGGTCTCCTTGACGTACTTGAGCACGAAGGGGATGGAGAGCGCGGCGAAGATCGTGTAGATCACGTAGGTCGCGGAGAGGTTCCAGTCGGCCAGCGACGGGAAGCTCGCGGTGATGGCCCAGTTGGCGATCCACTGCGCGGAGGCGGCGACGCCGAGGGCGGCGGCGCGGATCCGGTTCGGGAACATCTCGCCGAGGAAGACCCAGACCACGACGCCCCAGGACAGGGCGAAGAAGAGGACGAAGACATGCGCGGCGATGAGGGCGACCCAGCCCTGTGTGGCCGGCAGCTTGCCGTCGACGAGGTCGTACGAGAAGGCCCAGGCCTCGAGTCCGAGACCGATGACCATACCGACGGAACCGATGAGGGCCAGCGGCTTGCGGCCGATCCGGTCCACGAAGATCATCGCGATCACGGTGCCGATGATGTTGATGATCGACGTCGTGAACGAGTAGAAGAACGACGCCGAGGGGTCGACTCCGACCGACTGCCACAGCGTCGAGGAGTAGTAGAACGCGACGTTGATGCCGACGAACTGCTGGAAGACCGAGAGGCCGATGCCGACCCAGACGATCGGCTTGAAGAAGAAGCTGCCGCCGAGCAGGTCCTTGAAGGTCGACTTGTGCTCGCTCTTCATGGCGTGCTCGATCTCGGCGACGCGGGCCTTCAGGTCGACCTTGTCGCCCTCGACCTCCTTGAGCACCTCACGGGCGCGGTCTTCCTTGCCCACGGAGATCAGGAAGCGCGGCGACTCGGGGATCGCGAAGGAGAGCAGACCGTAGAGGACGGCCGGGATGACCATGACGCCGAGCATGACCTGCCAGGCCTCGATGCCCATCAGCTTGCCGCGCTGGTCGCCGCCGGCGGCGTTCAGGATGCCCCAGTTGACCAGCTGCGAGATGGCGATGCCGATGACGATCGCGGCCTGCTGGAAGGAGCCCAGGCGTCCGCGGTACGCGGCCGGGGAGACCTCGGCGATGTAGGCGGGGCCGATGACGGAGGCCATACCGATGGCGAATCCGCCGATGATGCGCCAGAAGGCGAGGTCCCACAGCGCGAACGGCAGCGCGGAACCGACGGCGCTGACCGTGAAGAGGACGGCGGAGATCTGCATGCACCGGATGCGGCCGATGCGGTCGGCTATGCGGCCCGCGGTCGCCGCGCCGATGGCGCAGCCGATCAGCGCGATGGCGATGACCTGGGCCAGGGTCGCCGAGCCGATGCCGTAGCGGCTTCGGATGGCCTCGACGGCACCGTTGATCACGGCACTGTCGTAACCGAACAGGAAGCCGCCCATTGCGGCCGCCGCCGCGATGAAGATGACATGCCCGAGATGTTCGGGGTGAGCCGTCCTGGCTCCTGGTTGGGGTGCCTGCGCGGTGCTGGTCACGTGTAACTCCTCGGGCCACCCGGCCTCGCTGCCGGGGGTGTGGGGGCAAGCCCTTCGGTGGTGGTACCAGTGGCGCACAACTTCGCGGCTCCCACCACCTGAAGGTAAAAGCAACGTTGCAGAGACTATGCCTTCAAGTTTCGAAGTCAACAGTTGGATAGCTGTGAATTTTCCGTACCCGAGCGGTCATCAATTGTTCACTACTTGAACTCAACTAGAAGCCCAGGTCATGACCGGTGTGCGCTACACGCATCTAGCGGAGGCGCTGGCTGATGACCTTCGACACACCGTCGCCCTGCATGGAGACGCCGTACAGCGCGTCGGCGACCTCCATCGTCCGCTTCTGGTGCGTGATCACGATCAGCTGCGAGGCCTCCTGCAGCTCCTGCATGATCCGGATCAGCCGCTGCAGGTTGGTGTCGTCGAGCGCCGCCTCCACCTCGTCCATCACATAGAACGGACTGGGCCGCGCCTTGAAGATCGACACAAGGAGCGCGACGGCGGTGAGAGACCTCTCCCCACCGGACAGCAGGGACAGCCGCTTCACCTTCTTGCCGGGGGGCCGCGCCTCGACGTCCACGCCCGTGGTGAGCATGTTGTCGGGGTCGGTCAGGATCAGCCGCCCGTCCCCTCCCGGGAACAGCCTGCTGAAGACACCCTCGAACTCACGTGCAGTGTCCCGGTACGCCTCGGTGAAGACCTGTTCGACACGCTCGTCGACCTCCTTCACCACCTGCAGCAGATCGGCCCGCGTCTTCTTGAGGTCCTCCAGCTGCTCGCTGAGGAACTTGTGACGCTCCTCCAACGCGGCGAACTCCTCCAACGCCAGCGGATTGACCTTCCCCAGCTGCGCGTAGGCCCGCTCGGCCGACTTGAGCCGTCGCTCCTGCTCGGCACGGTGGAAGGTCCGGGGCTGGTTGCGCGGGTGCTCCGGATCCTCGGGCAGTTCCTCGCCCTCGGCGGGGAGCGAGGGCGGCACAGGCTGGTCCGGACCGTAGTCCGCGACAAGCCCCGCCGGTTCGACACCGAGCTCCTCCAGCGCCTTCGTCTCCAGCTGCTCTATCCGCAGCCGCTTCTCGGCACCGAGTACCTCGCCGCGGTGAACCGAATCCGTGAGTTTGTCGAGCTCCCCCTTGAGGTCGCGGCCTTCGTTGCGCGCGGCGACGAGGTCCTGCTCACGGCGGGCCTTGGCCGTGTCGGCGGCGGTGCGCTCCTCCTCCGCCCGGCGCAGCGACACCTCGACGTGCGCCAGGAGTTGCCGCGCTCCGGAGGCGACGGCCTCGGCGACCGCCGCCTCGTGCCGCAGCCGGGCCCGCCGCTGCTCCGCACGCGCGCGTGCCTCACGTTCCGCCCGCGCGGCCCGGTCGAGCCCGTCGGCCCGACCCGCGAGCCCCTTCACCCGCTCCTCGTGCGTGCGCACCTGGAGCCGGGCCTCCATCTCGGTCTGCCGCGCGTTCGCGCCGTCCGCGGCGAGCCGATCCCGTACAGCCGTGTCGGGCTCCTCCTCGACGGGCATCTCCTCCGCCACGGCGAGCCGCTCGGCCAGCTCCTCGGCCTCCTCCACGGCCCGGTCGAGCGCCTCCTGCGCCCGCGCCGCGGCGGCGGTACTCCGCTCGGCCTCCCCGGCCGCGCCGCGCGCCTGCCCGGCCAGCCGCCCCAACTGCTGCGCCACGGACGACTTCTCACGCTCGGCGGCCCGTCGCCGCTCCCCCAGCTCCTCGACGAGCGCGGCCCGCTCCCCCCGCTCCTCGGCGGCCCGGTGCTGCGCCGCGCCGAGTTCCTCGCACCGCACGGCGAGCTCCTCGAGCTCGGCAGCCGCCTCGTCGACGGACGCCTGCACTTCGAGAAGGCTGGGCGCCCCGGCGGACCCACCGTGCGCGAAGTGCGCTGCGAGCAGATCCCCCTCCGCGGTGACCGCGCTCAACTCCGGCCGCGCGTAGACCAGGTCCTCGGCGTCCTCGAGGGTGCCGACCACGACGATCCCGCGCAGCAGCCGCCGTACGGCGGACATGAGCTCGGCGGGACCACGGACGAGGTCGGCTGCGTACGGCGGCCCGGTGGGGGCCGTCTGCGGCGCTACGTCACCGGAGGCGGCGTTAGGAGTCAGGGCCCCGGAGGCGGTCCTTGGGGTTACGTCGCCCAGAGAGGCCGCGGAGGGTCCCGCGCCGCCGGATGTGTCACGCCCGTCGGGGTGACCGCCGACGGGCACCGCACCGGAAGCGATGTCACCCGCCGCCCGGTGCTGCCCGTTGCCGTCGATGCCCTTGGGCTCGCGTGCCCCCGCCTCCTCCGGCGCCCCGGCCAGCAGCAGGGCCGCGCGGCCCGCGTCCTGCTTGCGCAGCAGGCGGATGGCTTCGGCGGCCGAGGCGGGGGTGGTGACCGCGATGGCGTCCGCCGCGGCGCCGAAGGCGGCGGCGAGCGCGACCTCGTGGCCGGGGGTGACGGACAGCAGCTCGGCCGCGGGGCCGAGGAGCCCCGTGAGGCGGTCCCTGGCCCCCAGGAGCGCCCCCGTGCCGTCCTTGCGGCGCAGACCGAGGGCGAGTGCCTCGTGGCGGGCCTGGGTGGCGGCGCGCCTGCGTTCGGCCGCCGTGGCCGCCTCGCGGGCGGCGCTCAGCGCGGCCTCCGCCTCGGACAGCGCCCGCTTGGCCGCCTCGTGCCGCTCCGTCAGTTCCGCGTCGCCCGCGTCCAGGCCGTCGACCTCGGCCTTCAGCTGCTCGTACTCCTCCTGCGCGGCGAACGCCCGCTCCTGGGCCTCGTCACGGGCGACGGCGAGCCGGTCGATCTCGGCCTGGGCGGAGGCGGCCCGCGAACGGGCGGCGTTGACCTGGCCGTTGAGGCGGGCCAGGCCCTCGCGGCGGTCGGCGATGGCGCGGGCCACGTCCTTGAGGCGGCGCTCCTCGACGGCGAGCTCGCGCTCCAGTTCGGCCCGGTGCGCGACCGTGTCCTCCAAGGCGTGCTCGGCCGCCTCCAGGGCCGCTTCGAGCTCGGCCTCCTGCTCACGGATCCGCGCCGCCTCGCGCTCCATGTCCTCGGGGTCGCGCCCGCGCCGCTCCTCGGCGGGTGCCGAAGTGGCGCTCTTCACCCGCGCGTCGGCCAGCGAGATCGTGCCGCGCACCCGCTCGGCGAGCTGCGAGAGCTCGTACCAGGTCTGCTGGGCGCGCTGGAGCCGGGGCGTGAGCTGCCGGACCTCGTCCTCCAGGAGGGCCTCCCGCTGGAGCGCCTTCTTCAGTTCGGCCTCGGCGGTTTCCTTGCGTTGCTTGAGCGCGGCCTCGTCGGCGATCTCGGACTGGAGCGCCTGCCGCAGTCGCACGAGGTCGTCGGCGAGGAGGCGCAGGCGGGCGTCGCGCAGGTCTGCCTGGATGACGGCGGCGCGACGGGCGACGGCGGCCTGCCGGCCCAGTGGCTTGAGCTGGCGGCGCAGTTCGTCGGTGAGGTCCTGGACGCGGGCCAGGTTCGCCCGCATCGCGTCCAGTTTCCGCAGCGCCTTCTCCTTGCGCTTGCGGTGCTTGAGGACGCCCGCCGCCTCCTCGATGAACGCGCGCCGGCCCATCGGGTCGGCGTGCAGCACGGAGTCGAGCTGGCCCTGACCGACGATGACGTGCATCTCGCGGCCGATGCCGGAGTCGGACAGCAGTTCCTGGATGTCGAGGAGACGGCAGGTGTCACCGTTGATCTGGTACTCGCTGCCGCCGTTGCGGAACATGATCCGCGTGATGGTGACCTCGGCGTACTCGATGGGCAGCGCGCCGTCGGAGTTGTCGATGGTCAGGGACACCTCGGCCCGGCCGAGCGGCGGCCGCCCGGTGGTGCCGGCGAAGATGACGTCCTCCATCTTGCCGCCGCGCAGCGACTTGGCCCCCTGCTCACCCATGACCCAGCTCAGGGCGTCCACGACATTGGACTTGCCCGAACCATTGGGGCCCACGACACAGGTGATACCCGGCTCGAACCGCAGCGTGGTCGCCGAGGCGAACGACTTGAACCCGCGCAGGGTCAGGGCCTTGAGGTGCACGCCGCCGGACTCTACCTTTCGGGCCGGTCTCACTCCATGAACCCACGGTTTCACCCATGAACGTGCAGGGCACACCAGACGTTAAAGAGCGGGAGGGCACGCGGGGGAAAGAAGAAGGGACGCCGAAGAGGCGTCCCTTGCAATTCTGACAGCTGACAACTTAGCGGTTGACACGGGCAGCCCAACCACTGCTGTCGTAGTGCGGTGCAGTGGTCAGGTGAGCGCAGGCTCCGCCTGGGGTACGTCGATGCTCTCGAGAAGCGAGTCGTGAGAAGCGGCAGCCGCGAGCGCGTCGTTCTCGGCCTGAATCCGTACGAGCTCGGATTCGAGGTCCTGTACACGCTGCTGGAGCCGTCGCATCTCGGCGATGAGTCGCGGGTCGGAACCGCCGACGTAACCGAGAAGCGCCTTTGCCATGATGGATGGTCCTCCACACTGAGTGACCGACCGAAGCGGTGTGGGTCGTGAGGGAATCGCACCCGCGATGCTTGACACTTACTAAATTTTTGCTGCGGTTCCACATGCCAAACAGCTAAGGTGCGCGGGGCTTTCAGCGTCTCACCAAAAAGTTTGACGGTCAACACGATCACGCCCCGTATCGGTGGGCAACCCGCTGTCGCGCGGCCCTTCGGACGGCTGCGCTGCGACTCCTGCGGGACCCGGGGGGCCTGGAGATCATCCTTCTCTGCGGAGCCTGCCACGCCGAGCCGTTCTTGGCAACCACCAGGTCATTTCTGCTTCTGGCAGGTGCCGGTGGCATGCCATACCGCTTCCGTCAGGGGCGTTGCGCAGGTCGCCGTCACCGGATCGCGAAGCCGTCGTAGATCCCCCGGGGCGTGTCCCAGATCTCAGTGACTCCGTCCACACGCCCGGGTGTGTCGTCCCCCTGGAGCCAGTCGAGCAGACCCTGGCATCCGGCCCGGGTTCCTTCCGCGACCACCTGGACCCGTCCGTCGTCCAAATTGAGAACAAAGCCACTCAGGCCGCCGATCTCCAGCGCCTTGGCCCGCGTGAACCAGCGGAAACCCACACCTTGGACACGTCCGCGCACCCAAACGACCAGCCGTACAACCTCGTTCATGGGTGCACGCTAACCGGACAAAGTCTCTCGCAGCACTTCCTCCTCTCCCGCCATGCGGTACCGTCCCGACCCAATGAGTCTCATATGAAACTCACTCTTTCGAGTGAGGGACGCTGACCAAGAACGAGGAAGGCCAGGAGATGGGACGCCACGGACGCTCCGCCGCCGGACGCGCCGCCACAGGCCGCACCACCGGGGTCACGGAGAACTACGGACCCGCTACGGAAAGTTACGGTCCGGAGAACCTGTACGGCTATGCCGCCGTCGCCGACCTCCCGCCGACCGCCGCAGCCCGCTCCCACCGCAGGCGGAAGACCGCGACGCCGGTACGCACCGGGCTGCTCGGCGTCTCCGCGGCCGTGGCGCTGGGCACCGTGGCCGTCGCTTCCGGCGTACTGCCCGGCACCGAGAACTACTCGCTCGGTGGCGGCGGCAACAACTCCGACAGCGTTCAGGCCGTGGGGTCCCCCTCCAGCCAGGAGACCCAGCAGGGCGGTACGTCGGGCAGCGCGAGCGCGGACGGCCGCGAGGGCACGTCGACGAGCCGTGACGCCGACCGCTCCGCGTCGCCCTCGGCTTCGGCATCGGCGTCGACCGCTCCCGTGACCTCGCCGGCCGCGCCGACGACGGCGCCCTCCCAGGAGCCCACCACCACCAAGCCGGGCAAGTCCGCAGGCGGGAACAAGCCCGCGACTCCGCCCGGGCAGGCCTCGAAGACGAAGGCGCCCACGACCACCGCCCCGGTCGACGTCTCCGCCCAAACGGCGGCCGGGACCGAGGTGCTCAAGCTGGTCAACGACGAGCGGGCCAAGGTCGGCTGCAGTCCGGTGGCGGCCAACAGCGCCCTGTCCGACCTCGCCCAGGCCTTCAGCGAGGACATGGCCGCACGCGACTTCTTCGACCACACGGACCCGAGCGGGCTCAGCCCCTGGGACCGGGCGGCCAAGGCCGGGATCACCAGCCTCGGCGGCGAGAACATAGCCCGCGGCCAGGCCGACGCCGCCGCCGTCATGGACGCCTGGATGAACAGCCCCGGCCACCGCGCCAACATCCTGAACTGCGACTTCAAGACCCTGGGCGTGGGTGTGCACCTCGGCACCGGCGGCCCCTGGTGGACGCAGGACTTCGGCTACTGAGACAACCGCAGGTCGGCGCCCCGTTCAGGGCCGACTCAGCGCCGACCAGCTCATGGCGTCCGCTCAGGTCGAAGCCCTGATGGCCCTGGCTGCGGCGGTGGCACACCGGCGGGACGTATCGGGCCACATCGTTGATCGGCCAGGCCGCGCGGACGTGGGCGCCGTCATGCGCGTCGGATGACCAGCACGGCCACGTCGTCGAGGTGGTCCACCGCGACCGCGGCGTCGAGGATGCGGTCGGCGGTCTCCTCGGCGTTCAGTCCGTTGCGGAGGGCCGCGCCGGCCAGAGTTCCGGCTCGCTCCAGCCCGGCTTCCAACGTGAGGCCCGGTCCCTCGACCACGCCGTCGGTGACCATGACCAGCGCGCTGTCCTCGTCCAGGGTGAAGACCTCCTCGCGGTACTCGATGTCGGGCACGACTCCCAGGACCGGCCCGCCCGGCAGCTCGAGGATGCTGTGGCTGCCGTCCCTGCGCGCGCACAGCACCGGCACATGGCCCGCGCTGGCGCCGGTGACCCGTCCGTCGCCTGGGTCTATATGCAGCATGGTGCAGCTGGCGAATCGTGCCGCGTCCATCGTGACGAGCAGCTCGTTGGTGCGCGTCAGCACGGTCGCGGGATCCGGTTCGTGGGCGGCGATCGCGCGCATGGAGGCGCGTACCTGTCCCATGGCCGCGGCGGCGTCCACGTCGTGCCCTTGCGCGTCGCCGATCTCCATGGCGACCGTGCCGTCGGGCATCACGAAGGCGTCGTACCAGTCTCCGCCGATGTCCAGCCCGTCGCGGCTTGGCCGGTAGCGGGCGGCGACCTCCAGGCCCGCGAGGTGCTCGGGCAGTGTGGGAAGCATGGTCTTCTGCAGCGCGGTGGCCAGCTCGACTCGTGCGTGTTGCAACCTGATGCGCCTCAGTGCCTGGCCTGCCAGGTCGGCGAGAGTACCCATGAGGGTCATCTCGTCCAAGGACGGCCTGCATCCGCTGCCGTGGGTCACCAGCCACGCCCCGAGTGGCTGGTTGCCGGTCTCGCTGAGGGGGGTGATGGAGACGGCGTAGTCGGAGCCGAGCCGGCCGAGCCGCGGAAATTCGGCCCCGTGTGGCCAGCGGTGGATGTAGTCCTTCCGGTTGGGGACGAATCGTGGCTTGCCGGTTCGGATCGCCTCCGCCACCGGGCTCGGATCGTCCAGTGGCAGGCCGTCCAGGACCTCGGCCTCCCACATGGCTATCCCGGCATCGGTGGAGACGCGCAGGCGGCCTTCGTCGACGAGCGCGAGCAGGGCGCCGGTGGCGCCGAACGTTGCGGCGAGCCGGGTCAGGGAGACCTGCTGCAGCTCCTGCTCCGTGGCCGCACCGATCAAGGCGGAGGAGAAGTCGGCGATGTCCTTGGCGCGCTGTCGCTCGGCAGCCAACGCGGCCTGCGCCTTCTCCTTGCGCTTCTCCTGCTTGGTGTCGTCGCGGACCACCCCGAAGATCCGCTCGGGGCCGCCATAGCCCAGCTGGATCCGACGGGTCTGAGCGGCCAGTTGGTGCCAGCCCTCGTGCTGGGGGAGGTACCGCAACCTCACCCAGCGGGACTGCTGGGGAGAGGCCGAGCGCAGGAGCTGCCGCAAGGCCTCCCGGTCATCGGGGTGCACTGCCGAGATCACTGTGGAGAGCGACGTAGTGGGATCCGGAAAGAGCGCCGCCAGGGCGGCTGCGCCACCGAGCCACTCCAGCTGGTGCTCATCGGATGAATACATCCACAGGCCGAGGTGGGCGGCCGAGGTGGCCATCCGGAACGGGATCAGCAGGCTGGCCAGGTCGTTTCGCGCATCCAGGGCGTGCACCCAGATCAGCTGCTCGTCACCGGTGGGATGTCTGACCGTCCGTGCCTCGACCAGGCAGGCGACGGGTGTTCGGCGTCGCCCGGGGAAGTCCAGCACCCGCATCGCGACCGTCTTCGTCCTGGCGGCGGCCACCACGAGACTCTCGGCCGACATCCGCTGGCTTGCGGGCCACAGATCACCGAAGTCATGTCCCACGCACTGCTCCGCCGGCCTGCCGAGCGCTGTGGCCATCGCGGCGTTGAGGCTGTGGATGGCACCGCCCAGCGTCAGAAGAGCCGCCGGGTCAGCTCCTCGAAGGAGTTTGTCCGAGGCATCCATCTGTGACCCCCTGGCACATACCAAAACAGCCTGTTCGGTCATTTTCGCGCACTTTGCCACGATTCATCGGCAAAGGGTGCCGGGCATGAGAACGGCCCCCGACCGGTTTACCTGGTCAGGGGCCGTTCATCTCCGGTGGGTGTGGGATTTGAACCCATGGCGCCTGAACAGGGGGAGCGGCAGGAGCAGCCTGGCCAGAGGCGGGGATCTTTCCGGGCACCAAGTCGGTAAAGCGTTTACGCGGCCACCCCGGCCACCGCCGCGCGTCCCAGGGCGAACGCCCGCGCCGCCTCCGCGACCCGGCGTCCGAGGTGCTCCGCCGTGGCGATGTCGGCCTTGTGAACCGCCTCCGGACCCTCGTCGACGTTGGTCTGGGCGGCGGCGCCGGCGAAGACGCCGAGGCGGTTGAGGTCGTGCTCGGAGGCCGAGGAACTGTTCCAGCCCGGGTGCAGACCGAGGTTGACCCAGTTCATGCCGTGCTGGGCGGCCAGGATCTGGAAGAACTGCAGGGTGTGCAGCTTGTCGCCGCTCTTGGAGCCGGAGTTGGTGAATCCGGCGGCGAGCTTGTCACGCCAGTCCTGCCCGAACCAGCGCTTCGAGGACGCCTCGGCGAAGACGTGGAAGGCGCCGGAAGCGGTGCCCATGTAGGTGGGCGAGCCGAACACGATCGCGTCCGAGGCGTCGAGCAGTTCCCACTGGGCGTCGGTGATCTCGTCGACGTTGATCAGGTGCACCTGGGCACCGACCTCGGCGGCACCGGAGCGAACAGCCTCGGCGAGGACGGCGGTGTGGCCGTAGCCGGAGTGGTAGGCGATGGAAACGACAGGGGTACTCGGGGTGCTCACGATGGGGACTCCTCCAGGTGGTAACAACGAACCAAAGGAAAGCACTAACTTTCAGTTAGCGCAACTCTCTGGTTAGCGCTGCGTCGGAGTATGGTGAGCGCATGGAACCCAGCGTGCAGACCGCCGAGCGCGGTGAGTGTCAGGACCTCCCGTACGACGTGTTCGCACGCAGCTGCCCGTCCCGGGGCACGCTGGAGCACGTCACCGGACGCTGGGGATCGCTCACGCTCGGAGCGCTGCACGAGGGCACGTTCCGCTTCAACGAGCTGCGGCGCAGGGTCGACGGCGTCAGCGAGAAGATGCTCTCCCAGACACTGCACGCGCTGGAGCGCGACGGCCTGGTGCACCGCGAGGCACAGCCCACGAACCCCCCGCGCGTCGACTACACCCTCACCCCGCTCGGTCGCGAGGTCTCCGAGCGCCTGCTGACCCTCATCCACTTCGTCGAGGGCCGCATGGACGATGTCCTGGAGGCCCGCGAGCGCTACGACGAGACCCGCGAGAGCTGACCTGGGGCCGCGGCCACGACGGGGCGGGCGGCTACGGCGTGACGCGTGGCGGGCGCTGGCAGCGCGGGCAGAAGTAGCTGGACCGGTTCATCCAGGCGCGCCGCCGCATCGGCGTCCCGCAACGGCGGCAGGGCTCGCCCTCGCGGCCGTAGGCGTCGAGCGAACGGTCGAAGTATCCGGACTCGCCGTTGACGTTGACGTACAGGCTGTCGAAGCTGGTGCCGCCGACGGCGAGGGCCTCGTTCATGACGTCGCGGATGTGGCCGAGGAGTTCGGCGGTGCGCGGCCGGGTGAAGCCGGCGGCGGGGCGTTCGTAGTGCAGTTTGGCGCGCCAGAGCGCCTCGTCCGCGTAGATGTTGCCGACCCCGCTGATCAGCGACTGGTCGAGCAGGGCGCGCTTGATCGTCGTACGCCGGGCGCGCAGGGCCGTGTGGAAGGCGGCGTCGTCGAAGAGGGGGTCCAGCGGGTCGCGGGCGATGTGCGCGATGACGTCCGGCAGGCCGTCCGGGGTGTTCTCGTGGAGGGAGAGCCCGCCGAAGGTGCGCTGGTCGACGAAGCGCAGCTCGGTGCCCTCCGCCCCGGCGGGGGCGGGCGTCCGGGTGTCGTCGAAGCGGATGCGGATGCGCAGGTGTTTCTCGTCCGGGGCGTCCTGTGGCTGCACCAGGAGCTGGCCGCTCATGCCGAGGTGCGCGAGGACGGAGAACGGGGAGTCGTCGAGGGGAAGCCAGAGGTACTTGCCGCGGCGCATGGCCGGTCCTACACGGTGGCCCGCGAGCGCCTTCGCGAACCCCTCGGGTCCGGCGAGATGCCGCCGTACGGCGCGTGGGTGCCGTACCTCGACCGAGGTCACGGTCCGCCCGCTGACCCACCGCGCCAGGCCGCGCCGCACGACTTCGACCTCGGGCAACTCGGGCACGGGACTCCTCCGGAGGGGCGGGCACGGAAACGGTCGCCCGAAGGCTACCTCGTGGTCGCGTCACCCGGACGGGGGCCCGGGACACAAGACGCATGAGGCCCCTGTCGCGGCGCGGACGCTGCGACAGGGGCCTCATGCTTACGAAGGTGCTACGAAGGAATCAGGCCGTGGTGGCCGAGTCGCTCGTCGGAGCCGAGGGGGTGTCGGCGGTCCCCTCGGCGGCCTTGGCAGCCTGCTCGGCGGCCTGAGCCGCTTCCTCGGCGGCCTTGGCCGACTTCGCGCGTTCGTCCGCGGCGGCGCGGATGGCACGCCACGCGGACTCCGCGGCCTGCTGCTCCGCTTCCTTCTTGCTGCGGCCGGTGCCGGTGCCGTACGAGACGCCTCCGACGCGGGCGGCAGCAGTAAAGGTCTTCTCGTGGTCCGGGCCGGTCTCCGAGACCAGGTACTCGGGAACGCCGAGCCCTTCGGTCGCGGTGAGTTCCTGGAGACTGGTCTTCCAGTCCAGGCCTGCGCCCAGATTCGAGGACTTCTCGATCAGTGGGTCGAAGAGCCGGTGGACGAGTTCGCCCGCCGCGTCCAGACCCTGGTCGAGATAGACGGCGCCGATCACCGCTTCAAGGGTGTCGGCGAGGATGGATGCCTTGTCCCGGCCTCCCGTGCCTTCCTCGCCCCGGCCGAGCCGGATGAAGGAGCCGAGTTCGAGGCCGCGGCCCACTTCCGCCAGCGCACGCGAGTTGACCACCGCGGCCCGCAACTTGGCCAGCTGGCCTTCGGGCAGGTCGGGGTGGGTGCGGTACAGCGTGTCCGTGACCACGAGGCCGAGCACGGAGTCCCCGAGGAACTCCAGGCGCTCGTTGGTCGGCAGACCGCCGTTCTCGTACGCGTAGGAACGGTGGGTCAGCGCACGCACCAGAAGGGCGGACTCGAGCTTGTACCCGAGCCGCCCTTCCAGAAGCGTGTGGGACGAGGCTGTGTTGTCCGCCTTTTTCTTGGCGTTTGGGTCCGCCTTGGCGTCAGACATCAGACCTCTCACCAGCCGCTCAGACCTCGAGGACCTGGCGCTTGTTGTAGGTGCCACAAGCAGGGCAGGCGATGTGCTGCTGCTTGGGCTCGTGGCAGCGCTCGCACGCAACCAGGGTGGGGACCGCAGCCTTCCACTGCGACCGGCGGTGGCGCGTGTTGCTGCGCGACATCTTCCGCTTCGGAACAGCCACGGCTACTTCTCCTGCTTCTCGTCGGCGTGCGCTGAAGGAAGCGCGCCGCCGCTCATCTCGTCCTTCTCGCCATCTTCGAGTGAACCGGCGAGTCCCTGCAGTGCCGCCCAACGGATGTCGACGGCGTCGTGGTGGTGGTCCGGGTCGTCCGCGAGCCGGGCTCCGCATTCGGAGCACAGGCCGGGGCAGTCGTCCTGGCACACCGGCTGCATCGGCAGTGCGAGCACCACCGCATCACGCAGCACGGGTTCGAGGTCGAACAAGCCGTCCTCGATGAAGAGCCTGTCCTCGTCTTCCTCGGCGTCGTCGGCCGGCTCCGCTTTCACACGGCCCCGGTCGTCGGCGTCAGGGTACGAGAACATCTCCTGGAAGTCCGCTTCGAGCTGCTGCTCGAGCGGCTCCAGACACCTTACGCACTCCCCCTTGGCCCGTGCACGGGCGGTGCCTGTGACAAGCACCCCTTCCATGACCGACTCAAGGCGGAGCTCGAGCTCCACCGGGGCGCCTTCCGGCACTCCGATGACTCCTTGGATCCCGAGATCCTTGGGGGCGTCGATCGTGCGGGTCAAGCGCTGCTGCGCGCCAGGACGCCGCCCCAGCTCGTGTGTGTCGAACACGAGAGGGTTGCGGTGGTCAAGGCGGGTGTTCAGAGCCATTCCTGCTTTCGATCTTCGAAGCTCAAGGGGATGCCACCCCTGGAGTTCCGTGGGCAGCGTTGATCGCGGACGTACACGCGACCGAAGAGCCAGGATACTGGACCTTTCGCTCTCGGCCCAATCCGGTGCCCAGCCGGTACCCGGACGTTGTCCGTCCGGGGTCAGCGGCCCTGCTCGTACGCCCTCAGCTGCTCGGCGCTGATCATGGTGGTGTCGAAGAGGCTGGTCTCGTCCAGGGCGTTCGCCATCGGGTCCAGGGCCCCCGGCTGCTGCTGCGGGTAGACCTGCTGCCCGCTCTGGTCGTACGCCGCCTGCTGGTCGTAGCCCTGCTGCTGCGGGTAGGCGGCATACGGGTCGGCCTGCTGGTAGCCGTACGCGTCCTGCTGGGCGTACTGCTGCTGATAGCCGTAGGGGTCGGGCTGCTGCTGGTACGCGTAGGCGTCCTGCTGCTGTCCGTAGTTCGGCTGGGCCGGCACCTCGGGGGTCTGCGCGGGCCGCTCGGGGGTCTCCGAGAGCTCGGCGAGGCCGGCCAGGTAGTCGGAGTCGCTGGTGTGGTGGCCGGGTGTCCCGTCCTCCGCGAAGGTGCCCAGCTCACCCAGGTCGTCGCTGGCGATGCGGCCGTGCAGCTTCTGGCGGCCCTTGCCGACGGCCTCCAGGGTCTTGGCGAGGACCGCCTCGAAGGCGCCGAGCTTGACGTCCACGTACACGTCGGCGTCCCGGCGCAGGGTCTCCGGGTCGTGGCTGCGCTCGGGGGCGTCCTCGTCCTCGTAGCCCTGCTCGTCGATGCCGGGGCCGGTGCCGAGGAGCTTCTCGCGGCCGCGGCCGACGGAGCCGAGGGTCTTGGTGAGGACGACCTCGAAGTTGGCGAGCTTGGAGTCGACGTAGTCGTCGGCCTCCGCGCGGACCTCCTCGGCCTCCCGGCGGGCCTCGGCGAGGATGCGGTCCGCCTCGTTCTGGGAGCGGCGGGCGACCTCGGTGTCGGAGATCAGGGAGCCGCGCTGGGCGTGCGCCGACTCGATGATCCGCTCGGCCTCCTGGCGGGCCTGCTCGACCATCTGCTCGCGGCCGCCGATCAGCTCCTCGGCCTGCGCGAGGGAGCCGGGCAGTGCCTGGCGCACCTCTTCGAGCATCGAGAGGAGCTCGGCGCGGTTGACCACGCACGAGGCCGACATGGGCATGGAACGGGCGCTGCCGACCGCCGCGACGATCTCATCGAGCTTCTTCTGCACGTCCACCGTGTGCTCGCCACTCTCTACAGCTGTGATGGAGACGGACGGGTCGACTGTACGACCACTCCCACCCCGCCCGACACCTGGTGACGCACTGTCAGGCGCTCAGCTCTTTCCGAGCCGCCCCTTGAGCGCCTCCAGGACGACCTCCGGCACCAGGTGGGAGATGTCGCCGCCCCACTGTGCGACCTCCTTCACGAGCGAGGAGGAGAGGAAGCTGTAGGTCGGGCTGGTCGGGATGAACAGCGTCTCGACACCCGAGAGGCCGTTGTTCATCTGGGCCATCTGGAGTTCGTAGTCGAAGTCGCTGACCGCGCGCAGGCCCTTGACGATGGCGGGGATGTCGCGCTGCTTGCAGAAGTCGACGAGGAGGCCGTGGTAGGCCTCGACCTCGACGTTACCGAACTCGGCGGTGACCTCGCGGATCAGGTCGATCCGCTCCTCGACGGTGAACAGGCCCTGCTTCGACTGATTGATCATCACCACGACGTGCACGACGTCGTAGAGCCTGGAAGCGCGGGCGATGATGTCGAGGTGTCCATTGGTGATGGGGTCGAATGACCCCGGACAGACGGCGCGGCGCAACTGTGATCCCTCGCTCTCCGGTCCGGTCATCGTGCGTCTTCGCACGTAGAGGCGGCGCGACCGTACCAAAAGGTCCCCTCGCCGTAACGACGGGCCCGGATGGCGTCGAAACCGTCCGGCCAACCGAATTCGCCGCCTCTGGTGCTGCGCTCCACGGTGACGAGCGCTTCGGCCGCGAGCCAGCCCTGCGTCCGGAGTGTGAGCAGAATCTCGCGAAGATCGTCGTCGGAGACGGCGTACGGCGGGTCGAGGAAGACCAGGTCGTACGGATCCGTCGGCGCCGATCCCTGGACGATCTGCTCCGCTTTGCCCGATCTCACCTCGGCGCCGGGCAGGCCCAGCGTCTTCACGTTCTCGCGGATGATCCTGGCCGCGCGGGCGTCGGCCTCGACGAGGAGGGCGTGCCCGGCGCCGCGGCTGAGTGCCTCCAGGCCTACGGCGCCCGAACCCGCGTACAGGTCGAGGACGCGCTCGCCCTCCAGCGGGCCGCCGAGCAGGGACTGCCAGGTGGAGAAGAGGCCCTCGCGCGCCCGGTCGGAGGTGGGGCGGGTGCCGGTGCCCGGCGGGACGGCCAGACGGCGTCCGCCGGCCCGGCCGGCGATCACGCGGGTCATGAGGGTCCTTTGCGCTGGAAGTGTGTCGGGGCCAGTCTCTCAGCCCTTGTCCAGATACTGCTCGCGCTCGTCGTCGAGGAGGGCCTCCAGGGCCGTGCGCAGACCGGGGAGGGCGGTGAGCTCGGGGTCGGCGGCGACGACCGAGGCGGCCTCCTCGCGGGCCTCGGCGATGATCTCCTCGTCTTCGATGACGGCGAGCATGCGCAGCGAGGAGCGGACTCCGGACTGGGCCTGGCCGAGCACGTCGCCCTCACGGCGCTGTTCGAGGTCGATGCGGGAGAGCTCGAAGCCGTCGAGCGTGGACGCCACCGCGGTCAGCCGCTGGCGGGCCGGGCTCGCCTCCGGCATCTCGGTGACCAGGAGGCACAGTCCGGCGGCGGAACCACGGCCGACGCGTCCGCGCAGCTGGTGGAGCTGGGACACGCCGAACCGGTCGGCATCCATGATCACCATGGCCGTGGCGTTCGGCACGTTCACCCCGACCTCGATCACCGTCGTGGCGACCAGGACGTCCGTCTCGCCCGCGGCGAAGCGGCGCATCACGGCGTCCTTGTCGTCGGGCTGCATACGGCCGTGCAGGACCTCGACCCTGAGTCCTTGGAGGGGTCCTCTGGCGAGCTGGTCGGCGACGTCGAGGACGGCGAGGGGCGGGCGCTTCTCGGCCTCGTCCTCGGGGGACTTCTTCTTGGCCTTCTTCGGGTCGGCGGGTTCATCGATGTCGTCGCCGATGCGCGGGCAGACCACGTAGGCCTGATGGCCGTTCTCCACTTCTTCGCGCACGCGCTCCCACGCGCGCGTGAGGAAGTGCGGCTTGTCGGCGGCGGGGACGACATGGCTGGCGATCGGCGAACGCCCGGCGGGGAGCTGGTCGAGGACCGAGGTCTCCAGGTCGCCGAAGACGGTCATCGCGACCGTGCGCGGAATGGGCGTGGCGGTCATCACCAGGAGGTGCGGCGGCTGCTTGCCCTTGCCGCGCAGGGCGTCGCGCTGCTCGACACCGAAGCGGTGCTGCTCGTCCACCACGACCAGGCCCAGGTCGTGGAACTGCACCCTGTCCTCGATCAGCGCGTGGGTGCCGATCACGATCCCGGCCTCACCGGTGACCAGGTCGAGCAGCGCCTGCCGCCGCCCCGCCGCCCCCATGGACCCGGTGAGCAGCACGACCTTGGTGGAGTGCTCGGACCCGCCGAGCATGCCGCCCTCGGCGAGCTCGCCCATCATCTCGGTGATCGACCGGTGGTGCTGCTGGGCGAGCACCTCGGTCGGCGCGAGCATCGCGGCCTGCCCGCCCGCGTCGACGACGGCGAGCATGGCGCGCAGGGCGACCATGGTGTTGTGGGTGACGGTGAAGTTGTCGGTGACGTAGGCGTGGCTCGGGTGAGCGACGCTGATGCACTGGACCTGCTTGCGCCCCACGTACTCGACTGCGCGAATCCCGCGTCGGAGAGTGTCGTATTCCGGCCGGGGGCGCATCCGGTCCGCCTTCCGGGCGAGCCGAAATGGGCCGTACTCCTCGGGCAAGGCGATCGATACGTCGAAGGCGGCCTCCTTCGGCAGGACCCGCGCACGTCCCCCGAGCGACCGGACGAGCCAGGCCACATCATCGGCCAGCCGCCTGGAGACCGAGCGGAAGGAGACGCTCATGCCCTGGGCGTCCACAGTCCCGTCCGTGTCCATCAGCCCCTGCAGTACGGCGAGACGGTCCTTGATCGAGGTGTTCTTGAAGACGGGAGGAAGGAATTTGTCGTGCGAGCCCGCCCCCCAAAGCCCGAGCGCACGCAGCGCACCGACCACCGGATTCTCTGGTGTGTCCCCCCTTGGCCCCGAAAGCCTGAGGGTGTGATCACAGCGCGAGCCGGGCACCGCCACCAGTTCGCAGTCCGGAGGCGAGGCGAAGCGGACAGCCGCCAGAATCTCCTCGTCGATTGTCGACATGCGGAGGTTGTGCCTGAAGGATCCAGCCCCCAGAAGCAGCCCGAAGAGATAGGGGTCCAGGGGCGGCGTCGTTCCATCGCTGAGATCCACTGGCGTGACCGCCGGGAGGTACCACTTCGACGAGCCGTTCGCCTTGTGGATGTCTGCTCTGATCTCCCGGGCAGTCAGCACCTTCGGCTCCTGACCTCGGTCCCACGCGCCACTGGTGCCGACGATCCACAGGTGCTCGTCATCGCACTCCACCGTGGAGTCGTCGGACAGGACAAGCTGCCAGACATCGCGTTCGCCCTGCGGAAAGACTCCGTCGACCAGGGCGATGTCACCCACGGGAGTGACAACAGCGTCCCCGACTGAGACATCACCCATTCTCTTGAAGCCCGCAGGCGTCAGGACCAGGGCGTCAAGGGGCTGAGCCTTTCCCGAACCGACTTCCCCCTGGAGCAGCCGGTGCATCGGGTGCTCGGTGGCGAGGTCGTCGAAGATCTCCTTGGAGACCTTCTGCTGGCCCTCGGTGAGAGTGAAGGGCAGCTTGGCGTCGAAGGCGGTCAGCAGCCCCTCGGGCTTGGGGAGACGGGCCACGGCGGGGAGTTGGGCGTCGGCGTGGCGGCGGCGGGCCAGGGCGACCTGGAGGACGAAGGCCTCGTCCCACTTGAGACGGGCGCGGGCGTCGTGGATGTCCGCCTTGGTGTGCGGGCGGTGGATCTTCAGGAGGGCCTCGGGGAGGGAGACCAGGCCGCGACCGTCCCGCAGGGAGTCCGGCAGCGGGTCGACGGCCTCCTGGGCGCTGAGCAGCACCGTCTGCACGGACTTGGCGATCTTCCAGGACTCCAGCTTGGCGGTGGCCGGGTAGATCGGGATGAGCGCGCCCGCCCAGGAGTCGACGGTCTCGGCGGCGTCGTCGCTGTCGGAGCGCAGCGGCTCGTACGCCGGATGGGCCAGCTGGAGGCGGTGGTTGAAGACGGAGACCTTGCCCGAGAACATCGCGCGGGTGCCGGGCAGCAGGTCCTTGTGGGGTTTGTGCACCCCGTTGCCGAAGAAGACCAGCTGGAGGCGGCCGCTGCCGTCGGTGATGGTCACTTCGAGGCGCTGGCCCTTGCCGCGGGGCGCCTTGGCGGAGGCGAAGGTGAGCAGGCGCGCGTCGGCGACCTGGGCGACCACCGTGACGTGCTCGTCCATGGGCAGGTCGGCGAGGTGGGTGAGCTGCCCGCGCTCCTCGTATCTGCGCGGGTAGTGGTGCAGCAGGTCGCCGACGGTGTGCAGGCCGAGGTGCTCGGCCATCACCTTCGCGGTGGGGGGACCGAGCACCTTTTTCAGTGGTTCATCGAGCGCGGGCACGAGATCCATTGCACACCACACCACTGACATTGCCGTATACGTCCCGGAAATCCGCTGGTCAGACGGCTCGTTCCGGGCCTAGGATGACGCGCTCCGGCCCTCTTCGCGGTCACCGTCCCCCGGGACCGCCCGACCCCGCGCCGTCGCACGTCCCCCCACCCTCGGCGCAGCGACGATGGACTCCCAGACCTCACAGTCATCACAGGCATCCCAGTCACCTCACACCTTCCAGGTCGACCTGCGTGGTCTGGTGGACCTGCTCTCCCATCACCTCTACTCCAGTCCCAAGGTCTACCTGCGCGAACTGCTGCAGAACGCCGTGGACGCGATCACCGCCCGGCGGGCGGAGCAGCCGGACGCCCCGGCCGCCGTACGCCTGTACGCCGAGGGCGGCACTCTGCGTGTGGAGGACTCCGGCATCGGGCTCACCGAGTCGGACGTGCACAGCCTCCTCGCGACGATCGGCCGCAGTTCCAAGCGGGAGGACGGCCTGCAGGCGGCGCGCTCCGACTTCCTGGGGCAGTTCGGCATCGGGTTGCTGGCCTGTTTCGTGGTCGCCGAACGCATCCGCGTCGTCAGCCGCAGCGCGCGTACGCCCGACGCGGCGCCCGTGGAGTGGACGGCGACCGACGACGGCTCGTACACCGTGCGCACGCTGCCGCACGAGGCCCGTCCCGAACCGGGCACCACCGTGCACCTGGTGGCGCGCGCCGGAGCCGGCGAATGGCTCACCGAGGAACGGGTCCGCTCCCTGGCCCGGGACTTCGGCTCGCTGCTGCCGTACGACGTACGCGTCGGCGACGAGGCGATCGCGGACCTTCCGGCGCCCTGGGACCGCAGCCATCCCAGCCCCGCCACCCGCAGGGTTGCCCTGGCCCGCCACTGCCACGACCTGTTCGGCTTCACACCGCTGGACACGATCGACCTGAACGTGCCGCTCGCCGGAGTCCGCGGCGTGGCGTACGTCCTGCCCTCCGCGGTCAGCCCCGCACAGCGCGCGAGCCACCGGGTGCATCTGAAGGGCATGCTGCTCACCGAGCGGGCCGAACAGCTGCTGCCCGACTGGGCGTTCTTCGTGCGCTGCGTCCTGGACACGGACAGCCTGCGGCCCACCGCCTCGCGCGAGTCGCTCTACGAGGACGAGACCCTGGCGGCCGTACGCGAGGCCCTGGGCGAGCGCATCCGGTCGTGGCTGACGGGGCTCGCGGCGGGCGACCCGGAGCGTCTGGCGGCCTTCCTGTCGGTGCACCACCTGGGCGTGAAGTCCCTGGCGCGGCACGACAACGAGATGCTGCGCACGATGCTGCCGTGGCTGCCCTTCGAGACGACCGACGGACGGCTGTCCCTGGAGGAGTTCGCGCTGCGTCACCCGGTGGTGCACTTCACGCGGACCGTGGAGGAGTACCGGCAGGTCGCGCCCATCGCCTCCGCACAGGGCATCGGAGTGATCAACGGCGGCTACACGTACGACAGCGAGCTGGTGGAGGCGCTGCCGTCGGTGCGTCCGGGGACGGTCGTCTCGGAGCTCGACGCCGACACCGTGACGGCGCACCTGGACGCCGTCGACCCGGCCGAGGAACTGGCCCTCTCGGGCTTCCTGATGGCCGCCCGGGCCAAGCTCGATCCCCTGGGCTGCGACGTGGTGCTGCGCGCCTTCCACCCGCTCTCCGTGCCCGCCCTGCACCTGGACGACCGGGCGGCCCGCCACGAGCAGGCCCGCGCGGAGGCCGAGGAGCAGGCCGACGACCTGTGGGCCGGCATTCTCGGCTCGCTGCGCGGCAGCGCGCCCCGCGCCCGCCTGGTCCTCAACCACCTCAACCCGCTGATCCGAAGGATCAGTTCACTGCGCGACCCGGAGCTGATAGGCACGGCCACCGAATCCCTCTACGGACAGGCCCTGCTCATGGCGCAGCGCCCCCTGCGGCCCGCCGACTCCGCGCTCCTCAACCGTGCGTTCATCGGCCTCCTGGAGTGGGCCACCCACACCGAGCCCGGGAAGGACGACCTGCGATGAGCCAGGCCATGGGCATGGACTTCGACACCCTGCGCCAGGCGATGGCGGACAACCAGGAGCAACCGGAGGGTCCCGCCCGCAACACGCGCGCGGAGCAACTGCTCGTCGAGGCCGAGAGGCTGAAGATCCCGCTCGCCGTGATCGAGGCGCTCGGACACCAGCTGAAGGTCTACAACTACAGCTCCGAGAAGGACAAGATGTTCGTCCCCTTCGCGCGCCTGCTGCGCATGTGGGACGAACGCCCCGAGGACTTCGACGAGTACGAGACCCACTCCCTGCACTGGGTCTTCAAGTGGATGTCGGCCGGCATGCTCGACCAGCCGCACATCCCGCTCGCCTCCATAGAGAAGTGGCTCGGCGAGATGGAGCACCGCTACCGGCTGGCCGGGCACTCCGAACGGGCCGTGCGCGGGGCCGAGTTCAGCGTCGCCGCGCACCTGGGCGACCTGGGGCGCGCCGAGCGGGCGTACACCGCCTGGCTGGCCGCCGACCGGGACACCATGGCCGACTGCCACGCGTGCGAACTCCACAGCCAGGGGTGGTGGCGGGCGGAGCGCGGCGCCGACGAGGAGGCGCTGGAACTGTGGCGCCCGGTCCTGGAGGGCGAGTACACCTGCGCCCACGAGCCGCACACCGTCCTGGCGTCTTCCCTGGTCCCCCTGCTGCGCCTGGGCCGCCTGGACGAGGCCCGCGCCCATCACCTGCGGGGCTTCCGGCTGGTGCGCCCCATGGAGAGCATGCGCGCCGCGTACGCGGACCACGTGGAGTTCTGCGCGCTCTCCGGCAACGAGGCGCGCGCCCTGGAACTGCTCGCGGAGCGCCCCGCCTACTTCACCGACTCCGGGGACCCGCGCAGCAAGCTCGACTTCATGGCCGTGACGGCTCTCCTCATGGACCGCCTGACCGGGCTCGGTCTCGGCGATCAGCCGGTGCCGGGTCCGGCCGGCCGGGAGTGGACCGCGAGCGGGCTCGCCGTCCACGCGCGCGGGCAGGCCCTTTCCCTGGCGGCGCTCTTCGACGCGCGCAACGGCACGTCGTACGTCAGTGAGCGGGCTCGCGGGCGGATGGACCAGCGGCCGTTGGTCGAGCGGTTGCCGCTGGGGGTGCGGTCCCGGTCCGCGCGACACTTGTCGCCTTCGGGCTCCGCAGCGGGTTCGGGTTCCGCAGCGGCTTCGGCTTCGGCTTCGGCTTCGGCTTCGGCTTCGGCCCGATCGTCGGCCGTCGTCGTGGAGTCGGATGCCGGCTCGGACCCGTTCTCGCTCTCGGCGCTGCTCGCCGAGGCCCGGCGGCTGTCCGCGACCCGGAGCCCGGACGCCGTCGAGGCCTGGGCGGCGGTCTCACGGGCCGCCGAGGGCCAGGAGCTGGACGTCCGCGACCGCGCGGAGATCGCCGACCACGCGGCGATGGAACGCGGTCCCGAGGGCATCGGGCTCTTCCATGAGGCGGCCGAGCTCTACGCCGAGGCGGGCGACCCCGGCGAGGCGCTCGCGGCCCGTGCCCGTGCCGCCTACGTCCTCGCCCTCACCGGCGGCCCCGAGGAGGCGCTCGCGACCGTCTCGAAGCTGTACGAGGGGGTGCTCGCCCTCCTCGCGGAGGGCGGGACGGGGGTGTCCCAGGCCGCGTCCGTGCTGGTGGGGCGGGCGCGGATATTGATGCAGTTGGTGCAGGAGGGCGCGGACGCCGATTCCGGGATCGCCGGGGACGAGGTCGTGGGCGCCGCCGAAGCGGCCGTGCGGGAGCTCCTGGCGCTGGCCGAGCCGCACCTCTCGGACGTGCGGATGGCCTCGCGGGCCGCGGAGGCGCGCGCGATGCTCGGGGAGCTCGCGGCGCACGCCGGGGACGCCGAGAGCGCCGCGGAGCTGCTCGGGCAGGCCGCGCAGGCGTTCGTGGCGGCGGGGTTGCCGTGGTTCGCCGTGGAGTACGAGTCCCGGCTCGCCGGGATCGCCCGGCACCTGGGCGACGCGGAGGGGGCCGAGCGGGCCGCGCGCGCGGCGCTGGAGCACGGAGGGCCTCGCCTGGAGCCGATGGGGCACGCGCAGTTGCACCTGCAGCTCGCCGAGGTCCTGGGCGCCACCGGGCAGTTCGGGCCCGCCTCGGAGCACGCTCTGGAGGCCGCGCACTGGGCCGACGAGGCGGGCGAGGGGCCCACGCTCGGCGCCTGGGCCCGGCACCAGCTCGGCGGGTTCCTGCTCCGTCAGGGGCGGTGGGCCGAGGCCGCGGAGATCCTGGAGTCTGCGCTGCCCGACCTGACCACCGAGATGCACGGCGACGGTGCGATCGTGCAGACGCGGTGGTGGCTCGGCGACTGCCTCACCGAGCTCGGCGAACACCGTTCGGCGGCCGAGCACTGGTTGCGGGCCGCGGACGTCGCCCGGCACTGGCCCGAGCAGCGTGACCACGCGATGCTCGCCCATCTCGCCGCCGAGGCGCTCGGCCACGCCGAACTGCCCGCGCAGGCCGAGCAGGCGTACGCGCGCGCCGGTGACCTGTGGCGTGACCTCGGCAACGTCCACGGTCTGATCCGGTCGCTGCGGGCCCGGGCGTGGGTGGCGTTGCGTACGGACTCGGGGCTGGACGGGGCGCGGGAGTCGATGGCGGCGGCGGTGCGGGAGTGCGAGGAGGGGCTTCGGGCGGTGTCGACCTCCGTCGGGGCCGAGGCAGGAGAGGGCTCCGATGCCGCGGAGGGCTCTGATGCCGCGGAGGCCCGTCATCGTCTTGTCGCCGAACTCGGTCACACCCATCGGCAGTTCGGTGACCTCGTAGCCCGTTCCGTTCCGGACGACGTGGAGGAGGCTCTGGCCCACTACACGCGGGCCATCTCCGTCTTCGCGTCCCTGGGAGACGACGCCCTCGACGCACGCACCGGGGCTGAGCTCGCGGCGGGGTGGCTGGAGGCCGATCTGCTTCGGCCCGCGGCCGCGGCCGCACGCGCGCGTGCGGTGCTTTCCGCGTACGCGGGTGTGGACGGGGAGGCCGCCCAGGCACGTCGGGCCGAGGCGGAGAACATGCTGGGCGTGACGGAGAAGGCGTGATGGAGAGACAGCGGGACCAGTGACGGGCCAGGGCGGGGCCCGGCGAACTGGGCGGTCGGCTCCCCACCAGGCGTCAGCCAAGCGACTCGGCCGGGCGGGGATCCGGGGCGCAGCCCCGGCCCAGGGGCGCGGGGAACTGCGCGACCAGCCCCCACCCACCCGCGGCCGAAGAACACACCCGGGGGCCCCGAGGCGGCTACTCCACCCCGATCAGCAGCAACGCTCCCTGTCGCCCGCCCCGGTACGCCACCGTGTCCACGGCCAGGTACGACTCCCGGACCCGTGCTTCGAGATGGGCGGCGATGGAGCCGGGAGCCTCGTCGCCCAGGACGAGGGTGACCATCTCCCCGCCGGCGGCGAGCATGCGGTCGAGGACGGTTTCGGCGGTGGCGGTGATGTCGGAGCCGATCACGGCGACATCGCCGTCGATGAGCCCGAGGACGTCGCCGGCCTGGCAGATGCCGGCCATGGTCCAGGACTGGCGCTCGGCGACGGCGACCTCGGCGTAACGCGTGGCGCCCGCCGCCGAGGTCATGGCGACGACGTCCTCGTCGAAGCGACGTTCGGGCTCGTGGACGGCGAGCGCGGCGATGCCCTGCACCGCGGAGCGGGTCGGGATCAACGCGACCCGGACGCCCTCCGTACGGGCCTGCTCGGCGGCCGCCGCCGCGGTGTGCCGCAGATCGGCGTCATTGGGCAGCAACACCACCTCGCGCGCGTGGGCCCGGCGTACGGCCTCGACGAGTTCCCCGCTCGCGGGCGGTTCCCCGGGCCGCGCGAGGACGGTGGTCGCCCCGGCCTCGGCGTACAGCCCGGCCAGTCCTTCGCCGGGCACGACCGCCACCACGGCCCGCTGCGCCCGCTCCCGGGGCGGTCGCCCGGCCGCGCCCGCCGTGTGGGCGTCGCCGAGCCCGAAGTGCGTGATCCGGATCCGGTACGGCCGCCCGGCCTCGACCCCCGCCTCCACGGCGGCGCCGGCGTCGTCCGCGTGCACATGGACGTTCCACAGCCCGTCCCCGCCGACCACGACGAGCGAGTTGCCGAGGCGGTCGAGCCGGGCCCGCAGCCGCGCCACGTCCGCGTCCTCGGCCTCCAGCAGGTAGGTCACCTCGAAGGCCGGGCTGTCCTCCCCCGGCCGGCCGTCCACGCACACGCCGTTCACATCCACACGGTCCACGCCACTCACGCCGTCCATGCCATTCACGCGCGTGTGGACCTCGCCCGCCACCCGTCCGGCGCCCGGGGACTCCCCCGTGAACGTCTCGGCCAGTGCCGCCAGCACCGCCAGCAGCCCCCGCCCACCCGCGTCGACCACACCGGCCCGCTCCAGCACGGCCAGCTGGCCGGGGGTCGCCATGAGGGCCGCCCGTGCTCCCTCGTACGCCGCGCACGCGACCGTGCCGCAGTCACCCTCCGTACCGGTGGCCGCCTCGGCGGCGGCCGCGGCGACCGTGAGGACCGTGCCCTCCACGGGGTGCGCGACGGCCTCGCGTGCGGAGTCGGCGGCCTGTCGGAGGGCCAGCCGGAGGGCCTGTCCGTCGGTGTGAGCGGTCTCACTCTCGGCCGCACTGCCGGTCTCACCCCCGGCCCCACCCGCGGCCTCACCATCGACGGCGAGTACCTGCGCCATGCCGCGCAGCAGCTGCGCGAGGATCGTCCCGGAGTTCCCGCGGGCCCCGATCAGCGCCCCGTGCGCCATCGCCCGCACGGCGTCGGCGAGAGTGGGCAGACCGGCCCCCGTGACCCCTGTGGAAACGGACCCGGAGGCAGCGGACCCCTTGGGGCCGGCCCCCGTCACCGTTTCGTAGCCCGCGAAAACCGCCTCCACCGCCGCGGCCGCCGACTCCACCGTCAGATACAGATTCGTCCCGGTGTCCCCGTCCGCGACCGGGTAGACATTGATGGCGTCGATCTCCTCGCGGGCCCGCCCCAGCGCCTCCAGCGCGAGGCCGCACCAGGTGCGCACCGCGAGAGCATCCAATGTCTGCGGCACCTGCGGCACCTGCGCCTCCTTGAGCTTCTGGACGTGGCACGCAGCGTAGACCCAGGACGGGTTACTGACGGTAGGGGGCCCCAAGGAGGGCCGGGGTGAGCTCGGGGCCAGCCATGGTAGTTTCGTTCTCCGGACGCAGTCGTTGTATGCTGCTCCAGTTGCCCGATTCGATCGGGTCTTCCCCCTGGCACCGCCACTCAGATCCTAGATCTCGATTCCGGCATGCCGGGATCAACCGTAAGAGCATCTGAAGTCTTTGGAGTGACCCGTGGCTGCCAACTGCGACGTCTGCGGCAAGGGGCCGGGCTTCGGCAACAACATCTCGCACTCGCACCGCCGTACGTCCCGTCGCTGGAACCCCAACATCCAGCGCGTCCGTACCGTGGTGGGCGGGACGCCGAAGCGCGTGAACGCTTGCACCTCGTGCATCAAGGCCGGCAAGGTCTCGCGCTGACGCAACGCTAGCGCGCGGCCTCTGCTGGTTCGCTTAAAAACCGGTCCACCTCAGGGTGGGCCGGTTTTTTGTCGTGGCGGGTGTCCCACGCGCGCGTGGCCCCTATCTTGCGGACCTGCCAGAATCTGCCGAATGCGCTTCGGCATCCTGGGCCCCCTCGAGATCCGCACCACGGACGGCAGCCCCCTGGACCCCGGCGGCCCCCGCCCCCGCGCGCTGCTCACCCTGCTCCTCCTGGACGCGGGCCGGACCGTCTCCACGGAGCGGCTGACCGACGGTCTGTACGGCGCCGGGCCGCCGGCCGGGGCCGCCAACGCCCTCCAGTCCCAGGTCTCCCGGCTACGCAGACGGCTCGGTCCGGGCATCGGGATCGAGGCCGACCCCACGGGTTACCGCATCGCCGTCTCCCCCGACGCCGTCGACGCCCACCGCTTCGAGCGGCTCTCCCGTGACGGAGCCGCGGCCCTCGCCCAGGGCGACCACTCCCGGGCCGCGGCCTTGCTCCAGGAGGCGCTCACCTTGTGGCGCGGCCCGGCCCTGGCCGACCTCCCGGGCGCGCACGCCCGGGTGAGCCGCCTCGAAGAGCTGAGGCTCACCGCCGTACAGGACCGTGTCGACGCGGACCTCGCGCTCGGCGGCGGCCCCGCACTCGTCCCGGAGCTGCGCGAACTGCTCGGCGCGCATCCCCTGAGCGAGCGGCTGTACGGACAGCTGATGCGGGCACTGCACGCGAGCGGCAGGGCCGCCGAGGCGCTGACGGTGTACGAGCAAGCGCGGCGCACCCTCGCCGAGGAACTGGGCGCCGACCCCTCGTCCGACCTGTCCGCCCTCCACCTGGAACTGCTCCAGGGCGAGGGCCCCGCCCACCGGCGGCTCCCCGCCCAGCTGACCCGCTTCATCGGGCGCGACGGTGAACTCGCGCGCATCGGCGCTCTGCTCACCCAGGAGCGCCTGGTCACACTCACCGGGCCGGGCGGAGCGGGCAAGACCCGCCTGGCGATCGAGCTCGCCCGTGCGAACGCGGACGCGCGCGTCAGCGCAAACGCTCGCGTGAACGGTTACGCACACGTTTGCCTCGTCGAGCTCGCCCCTCTCACCGACCCCTCCCAGCTCCCCTACGCCCTGCTCACCGCCCTTGGTCTGCGCGAAGGTTTCCGCACTCCCTCGGGGGACACCACCGACCGCCTCCTCGCCGCCCTGGAGGACCGCGAGCTGCTGCTCGTCCTGGACAACTGCGAGCATCTGGTCGAGGACGTGGCACGGATCACCGGGCTGCTCCTCGGCGCCTGCCCAGGTGTGCGGATCCTCGCCACGAGCCGTGAGTCGCTGGGGATCACCGGTGAGGTGCTGTGCACGGTGCCACCGCTGTCGGCGGAGCCTGCCGCGCGACTTTTCCTGGACCGGGCGGCCGCCGTGCGCCCCGGTTTCGCGGGGCACGCGCGCGTACCGGACATCTGCGCCGCCCTGGACGGGCTGCCGCTGGCGATCGAGCTGGCGGCGGCGCGGCTGCGGACGCTGACCCCGGACGAACTGGCCGACCGCCTCGCCGAACACGTCGAGGACGACCGCTTCCGGCTGCTGTCCCGGGGTGACCGAACCAAGGCGCCCCGGCACCGCACCCTTCGTGCCGTCGTGGAGTGGAGCTGGGAGCTGCTGGACGAGGAGGAGCGGGAGCTGGCGCGACGGCTGACCGTGTTCTCCGGGGGCGCGACGGTCGAGGCGGTCCAGGCGGTGTGCGGAACGCCCCATCCGGAGGACCTGCTGGCCTCGCTGGCGGAGAAGTCGTTCCTGGAGGTCACCGAGGGGCGCTACCGGATGCTGCAGACCATCCGCGCGTTCGGCGCCGAGCACCTGGTCCGCGCGGGCGAGCAGCACCGGCTGCGGGACGCCCACGCCGCGTACTTCCTGCGGCTGGCCGAACGGGCGGAGCCGCTCCTGCGCGGCGGTGGCCAGTTGCCCTGGCTGGACCGGCTGACCGCCGAGCACGGAAACCTGGACGCGGCCCTACGCCATCTCGTGCACGCCGACCGGGAGAAGGCCCTGCGGCTGATGGCCGGGCTCTCCTGGTTCTGGCGCTTGCGCGGTCTCTACGGAGAACAGGTGTCCCCGGCCCGGGAGCTGCTCGCGGCCGTGGGCGCCGAGCCGCCGGCGGGTCTCGCGGAGGAGTACGTCCTGTGCGTGATCAACGCGCTCTCGGGCGAGAGGGACGACCCGGCCGACCAGCGGCGCCTGGCCCGTGTGGAGGACGTACTGGCCGGGCTGCGCGGACCCCTGCGCCTGCCCTTCACCGTGGTGCTGTGGTCGGTGGTGGGTGGACCGCGGCCCGCCGCGAACGACCGGGTGCGGGTGCAGGTCGGGGACGACGCGTGGGGGCGGGCTCTTCTTGATGTCGGCCTCGGCTTCCAGGAGCAGTTCGCCGGGCGTCCGGCGGCGTCCGAGGAGTCGTTCGCGCGGTCACTGACGGGTTTTCGCGCGACCGGGGACCGCTGGGGCATGGCGAACTGCCTCGACCCGCTGGGCATGTTCGCCGACTGGCGCGGAGAACACCGGCGCGCTCTCGAACTGCTCGACGAAGGGCTCTCGTACGTCAGGGAGTTGGCCGCTCCCGAGGAGACCTCGGACCTCCTGCGCAACCGTGCGACCGTGCTGCTGCACCAGGGGGAACTTGCCGGGGCGAGGGAGCACTTCAGCCAGGCCCTGACGCTGGCCCGCACCGTGGGCCTCGCCGACAAGGTGGCGGGTGCCCTGCGGGGCCTGGGAGACGCCGCTCGGCTCGCGGGAGACACCGGTCACGCGCGTGTGCACTACGAAAGCGCCCTGGAGGCCTGCGCCGCCAACTGGTTCAGCATCGGGGAGACCGTGCGCATCCTCATCGGTCTGGGCCGCTCCGCGGCCGCGCGGGGGCGCCTCGACGAGGCGCGTGACTGGGCCCGCCAGGCGGCCGACCTCGCCGTCGAAAGTCCCGGAGTACTGGAACTCGCCGAGTCCGCGGAGGCGTTGGCGGTCCTCGCCGACTCGCCCGAGCGCGCCGCCGTCCTGCTGGGCGCCGCCGTCGGCCTGCGCGGGGCGGCACTGCGGGGCGACCCCGAAGCCGTACGCAATGAACGGGACATCCGCGAAAAGCTGTCCCCCGAAGCGTACGAAAAGGCCTTTGCGCAGGGGCGAGCGCCCGGGGCTGCGGCACTCACCGCCGACTAGGACGGCGACGCCGACCGGCGTCCGGGCGCGCGGTCAACGAACGGTAGGAGCACGGTCAGCGCCTCCCGCGAAGCTCCTGCCCATGACAACGAACAACACGGCAACGAACACGACACCGAACACGAGACCGGACGCGACACCGAACACAACACCGGACGCGACACCGGACATGGCGGAGAACCCGGCGGGGAAGCTCGCCCACCTCCACGTCCTCGTCTCCGGCGCCAGCGTCGCGGGCCCCGCCCTCGCCCTCAACCTGATCCGGTACGGCGCCCGCGTCACCGTCGTCGAGAAGGCACCCGACCTGCGCCCGGGCGGATTCGCGGTCGACTTCCGGGGGCACGTCCACCGGACCGTCCTGACCGCCATGGGCATCTGGGACGAGATCCACGCCCATCAGACGCACATGGGCCGTCAGACCGTCGTCGACGCCGACGGCACCCCGCGCGTGGACCTGCCGGCCGAGATGATGAGCGGCGACGTGGAGATCTTCCGCGGTGAGCTGGCGCGGATCATGTACGAACGCACCAAGGACAAGGTGGAGTACGTCTTCGGGGACTCGATCGCCACCTCACCGAGACCCCGGAAGGCGTCGACGTGACCTTCGAGCGCGGCGCCCCGCGCCGCTTCGACCTCGTCGTGGGCGCCGACGGACTGCACTCCCTCACCCGTCGGCTCGTCTTCGGTGAGGAGTCCCGCCACCTGCGCTTCCTCGACCACTACGTGGCGGCCTTCGGCGTCCCCAACGATCTGGGGCTCGCCCGCACCGGGCGGCTGTACAGCGAACCGGGGCGGGCGGTGGCCGTCGGCAACTACGACGGCGACCCGGACCGGGCGGGCGCGCTGCTCGTCTTCCGCTCCGAGAAGCTGGAGTTCGACCGCCGTGACGTGGCCGCGCAGAAGCGGATCCTGGCGGAACGGTTCGCCGGGATGGGCTGGGAGACACCGGGGGTCCTCAAGGCCCTGGAGCGGGCCGACGACCTGTACTTCGACGCGATCGCCCAGATCCATGTCGACCGGTTCACCCAGGGGCGCGTGGCGCTGCTCGGGGACGCCGGGTACGGGGCCACGATGGGCGGCATGGGCACCGGGGTGGCGATCGTAGGGGCGTACGTCCTGGCCGGCGAGCTGGCCCTCGCGGGCGGCGACCACCGCGGCGCCTTCGCCGAGTACGAGAGCCGCGTCCGGCGCTTCGCCAAGGGCTGCCAGAAGATCTCGGGCAACGCGGGGCCGTTCTTCGCGCCGCCGACCGAGCGGCGGATCCGCAGCCGGGACCGCGCGTACCGGCTGCTCAGCTCCCGCCTCCTGGCGGGCTTCTTCAAGAAGCTCACCGAGAAGGCGGCCACCGGCATCAAGCTCCGCGAATACCCCGCCTGACGGGGTGGGCGGCTACGACTCGATGTCCCCGAAGTGGTCCCAGCCGCCCTTGCTGGTCCAGGGCGCGCCGTCCACCGTGACCTGGGGCAGCGCCGAGGGGTTGAGGACCTCGCCGATCACCTTCCAGCGCGCGGGCAGCTTCACGTCCGGCGGGAAGGCCGCCACGATCGCGTGGTCCTCCCCGCCGGTCAGCACCCACTGGATGGGGTCGACGCCGACGGCCTGGCCGATGTCGTTCATCTGGGAGGGGATGTCGATCGCGCCCGAACGGATGTCGATCCGCACCTTGCTCGCCTCGGCGATGTGGCCCAGGTCGGCGATCAGCCCGTCGCTCACGTCGCACATCGCCGTCGCGCCGAGCCCGGCGGCGGCCGGACCCGCGTGGTAGGGCGGCTCGGGGCGGCGGTGGGCCTCTACGAAGGCGCGCGGTGAGCGGAAGCCGCGGGAGAGCACCGCGTGCCCGGCCGCCGACCAGCCCAGCCAGCCCGTCACGGCGATCACGTCACCGGGCTGGGCGCCGCCCCGGGTGACGGGCTCGTGGTTGCGCAGATCGCCGAGCGCGGTGATCGAGATCATGATGGTGTCGCCGCGCACGACATCGCCGCCGACCACGGACGCGCCCGCGACCTGGCACTCGTCGCGCAGCCCGTCCATCATCTCGGAGGGCCAGGTGGCCGGGAGTTCGGCCGGGACGACCAGACCGAGCAGCAGCGCGGTCGGTACGGCGCCCATCGCGGCGATGTCCGCGAGGTTCTGCGCGGCCGCCTTGCGCCCGACGTCGTACGCCGTGGACCAGTCGCGGCGGAAGTGCCGTCCCTCCAGGAGGATGTCGGTGCTCGCTACCACCCTGCGGTCGGGCGCGGCCACCACCGCGGCGTCGTCGCCGGGGCCGACCCGGACCGCCGGGGTGGTGGTGAGACGCGAGGTGAGCTCCTTGATGAGCCCGAACTCCCCCAACTCGCCCACGGTGCCCTTCATGATCGTACTGCTCCCTCTGCCGCTACCCGTGCCCGGTCGCGAGCCGTCTTCGTACTCGGTACGGTCGAGTTGACCGTCAACTTGTGCAGTCCGTGCACCCCGGCGCGCAAGCCCCAGCCACCGCGGGTCTCCCCGTGGCGAGCGGCGACGCGATACCGTGGCGTTCCTTTTCCCCACATGATCCTCGTGGCCGCCCTGGAGGTTCCGTGGTACAGGCGTACATCCTGATCCAGACGGAGGTCGGCAAAGCGTCGACCGTCGCCGAGACGATCAGCAAGATCCCGGGGGTGATCCAGGCCGAGGACGTGACAGGACCGTACGACGTGATCGTGCGCGCCCAGGCCGACACGGTCGACGAACTCGGCCGCATGGTGGTCGCGAAGGTCCAGCAAGTGGACGGCATCACCCGTACCCTGACCTGCCCGGTGGTGCACCTCTAGCCCCCGTCTACCCTTGGCCGGTGAACTTCTCCCGTCACCGGCACACCGCTCTCTTCGGGCTACCCGTTCTCGCCCTGTTGATCGCCGCCACAGGCTGCTCCTCAGCAGACGACGGCGGATCGGCCGTGGTTCCCAGCCCGGGGGCGAAGGCAACCGAGCTGTGTCAGAACCTGGACAAGGTGCTGCCGAAGAAGATCGACGGCCTCGACCGGAACGATCCCGAGCCCCGGTCCGCGCTGACCGCGGGCTGGGGAAGCCCGGCGATCATACTGCGCTGCGGTGTCGAACGACCCGCGAAGATGAGCGACCAGAACGCGCTCAGCGGCGAGGTGAACGGCGTCGGCTGGCTCATGGAGAAGCAGGACGACGGGTCGTACCGCTTCACCACGAGCCTGCGGCGAGCGTACGTCGAGGTCAGCGTGCCCAAGAAGTGGGTCCAGCGGGACGGGTCGGGCTCGCTGGTCGACCTGGCCGCGCCCATCAAGAAGGCGATCCCCGAAGGGATCGCCGACTGACGTACACACGTGCGCGCGGGGGCGTGTGCCCTGGAGCGGAACCCCGGTGCCCCAGGTCTACCGAAGCCCCGTCGAGCGGCGCAGCGCCGCCCGGATCAGGCGGTCCACCAGCTCCGGGTAGGCCACACCGCTCGCCTCCCACATCTTCGGGTACATGGAGATGGGCGTGAAGCCCGGCATGGTGTTGATCTCGTTGATCACGAACTCGCCGTCCTCGGTGAGGAAGAAGTCCGCGCGCACCAGGCCCTCGCAGGAGGCGGCCTCGAACGCGTCGACCGCGAGCCGCTGGACCTCGGCGGTCTGCTCGGGGGTCAGCGGGGCGGGCACGAGACCGGGCGTCGAGTCGATGTACTTCGCCTCGAAGTCGTAGTACGCGTGCGACTGCACGGGCGGGATCTCGGCGGGCACGCTGGCGCGCGGACCGTCCTCGAACTCCAGCACCCCGCACTCGATCTCGCGGCCGCGCAGCAGCGCCTCCACGACGATCTTCGGGTCGTGGCGCTGGGCCTCCTCGATCGCCTCGCCCAGGCCTTCGAGGGAGTCGACCTTGGTGATGCCGATCGAGGAGCCCGCGCGCGCGGGCTTGATGAACAGCGGCCAGCCGTGCTCACCCGCGAAGTCGATGATCTTCTTGCGGGCGGCGGACTCGTCACGCTCCCACTCACGGGGCCGGATCACCACGTACGGGCCGACGGGCAGCCCGAAGGAGGTGAACACCCGCTTCATGTACTCCTTGTCCTGGCCGACGGCCGAGGCGAGCACACCCGCACCGACGTACGGGACTCCGGAGAGCTCCAGGAGGCCCTGGAGGGTGCCGTCCTCGCCGTAGGGGCCGTGCAGCACGGGGAAGACGACGTCGACCTCGCCCAGGGCCTTGGGGACCGATCCGGGCTCGCTGTAGACGACTTCGCGGTTGGCCGGGTCGACGGGGAGGATCACGCCGCCCTCGTTCGACTCGGCGAGCTGCTCCACGTCCGGCTGGCGCCGGTCGACGATGGCCATCCGGTCCGGTTCGTCGGCGGTGAGCGCCCAACGGCCGTCCCGGGTGATGCCGATCGGCAGGACGTCGTACTTGGTCCGGTCGATGGCGCGCAGGACGGCGCCGGCCGTGACCACGGAGATCCCGTGTTCGGAGCTGCGGCCGCCGAAGACGACGGCCACGCGCGGCTTGCGAGGCGGCTGCTCAGGGCTCTGGGGGAGGTTCTCGGTGCTCATATCGCGTTGAGAGTACCCGTTGGTACGGCGCTGAGTCAGCGCCCCACCGCGGCCGTTGTCCAACGTCGCACGGGTGGTCGCTCAGCGTCGTACGAGCCGTTGCGGAGCGTTGATTCCCGGCGCCGCGGCATGGATCCTCAGCGGCGCTCGGGCTTGGCGCTGCGCCCCATCAGCTCCTTGACCGCGACGACCGGCGACTTGCCCTCGTGGACGATGCCGACGACCGTCTCGGTGATGGGCATGTCGACGCCGTGCCTGCGGGCCAGATCCAGCACGGACTCACAGGACTTGACGCCCTCGGCGGTCTGCTTGGTGACCGCGATGGTCTCCTGGAGGGTCATGCCCCTGCCGAGGTTGGTGCCGAAGGTGTGGTTGCGCGACAGCGGCGAGGAGCAGGTGGCCACCAGGTCGCCGAGGCCCGCGAGTCCGGAGAAGGTCAGCGGGTCGGCGCCCATGACGATGCCGAGTCGGGTGGTCTCGGCGAGTCCGCGCGTGATCAGCGAGCCCTTGGCGTTGTCTCCCAGGCCCATGCCGTCCGCGATGCCGACGGCGAGACCGATCACGTTCTTCACCGCGCCGCCCAGCTCGCAGCCCACCACGTCGGTGTTCGTGTACGGGCGGAAGTACGGGTTGTGGCTGGCGGCCTGGAGGCGCTGGGCGACCGCTTCGGAGGTGCAGGCGACCACGGCGGCGGCCGGCATCCGGGCGGCGATCTCACGGGCCAGGTTCGGGCCGGTGACCACGGCGATACGGTCGGCGCCGACCTTGGCGACGTCCTCGATCACCTCGCTCATCCGCATCGCGGAACCGAGTTCGACGCCCTTCATGAGGGAGACCAGGACCGTGTCGGGCTCCAGCAGCGGCGTCCACTCGGCGAGGTTGCCGCGCAGGGTCTGCGAGGGCACGGCGAGCACGGTGAAGTCGGCGTCACGCGCGGCCTCGGCGGCGTCGGTCGTCGCCCGCAGGTTCGCGGGGAGTTCGACGCCCGGCAGGTAGTCCGGGTTCGTACGCGTGGAGTTGACCGCCTCGACGAGCCCGGCACGCCGCGCCCACAGGGTGACCTCGCACCCCGCGTCGGCGAGCACCATGCCGAAGGCCGTACCCCACGATCCGGTCCCGAAGACGGCCGCCTTGACCGGCTTGCTCACGTGCTCTGCCCCTCTTCCTGCTGTGCCTGTGCCTGCTGCTGGGCCTGTGCCCGCTCCTGAGCCCTCTCCAGGGCCCTGGTACGCCTGCGCTGTTCGATCCGCACCTGGCGCGGGTCGTAGGGCGTCTCAGGGGCCTTCTCGCCGCGAATCTCCTCCAGCTGCACGGTGATGGCGGCCATGATGACCTCGGTGGCCTCCTTCAGGAGGTCCGGGCTCATCTCCTTGTCGTAGAAACGCGACAGGTCCACCGGAGGGCCCGCGAGGACGATGTGGGTCTTGCGCGGAAGGAGGTTGGGCTTCTTGGCGTACGGCGGCAGCAGTTCGTTGGCACCCCACTGGGCAACCGGAATCACCGGGCACTTGGTCTGCAGGGCGACCCGGGCGGCACCGGTCTTGCCGGTCATCGGCCAGCCGTCGGGGTCGCGGGTGAGGGTGCCCTCGGGGTAGAACGCGACGCACTCGCCGCGCTCCACGGCGTCGATCGCGGCCCGGAACGCGCTCAGCGCGTCGGTGCTCTCGCGATACACGGGGATCTGTCCGGTGCCGCGCATCGCGGCCCCCACGAATCCCTTCCTGAAAAGGCCGGCCTTGGCCAGGAAACGCGGAACACGCCCGGTGTTGTACTGATAGTGGGCATACGCGAACGGGTCCACATGCGAATTGTGGTTCACCGCGGTGATAAATCCGCCCTCAGCCGGAATGTTCTCCATTCCGCGCCAGTCCCGCTTGATCAGAACCACTAGTGGTGGTTTGCAGAGGACCGCTGCGAAGCGGTACCAGAAGCCGATTCTGCGGCGGGGCACGCGGACACCTTCCTCTTAGGGCCTGGGGGGCCGCACAAGTGTCGCCCCAGGCCGCCTGTCTGTCGAGAACACCGTACGCCCCGACGTCCGGACCGCCAGGGGTGCCGGGTCACAATGGGCGCGACAAGGGAGGAACGGAGCGCTCGTGCAGTGGACCTTGGTCATCCCCCTCAAAGCCCTGGCGCGGGCCAAGAGCAGGCTCTCGGACACCGCCGCCGACGCGGTGCGCCCCGGACTCGCCCTCGCCTTCGCGCAGGACACCGTGGCGGCCGCGCTGGCCTGCGCGGCGGTCGGCGATGTGGCGGTCGTCACGGACGACGCGCTGGCCGGACGGGAGCTGGCCGCACTGGGGGCGTGGATCGTGCCGGACGAACCGGGAGGCGGTCTGAACGCCGCGCTGGCGCACGCGACGGCGGCCGTACGCTCCCGAAGTCCCGAATGTGCCGTGGCCGCCCTCAACGCCGATCTGCCCGCGTTGCGTCCCCTGGAATTGGCCCGGGTACTCGATGCCGCCGCCGAATTCCCGCGTGCTTTTCTCTCCGATGCGGCCGCAATCGGTACCACTCTGCTGGCCGCATCCCCCGGCTGGGAATTGCGCCCCGCCTTCGGCACCGATTCCCGAGCCCGTCATCGCGCCTCGGGAGCCGCGGAACTCCTCCTCACCGCGGTGGATTCCGTACGCCAGGACGTGGACACCGGCGACGATCTGCGCGCGGCGCTCGCCCTGGGGGTGGGCCCGCGCACGGCCACGCTGGCGGCGAAACTCCTGATCCCGGGCCAACCGGGCCCTTGAACGCGCCCTGCCACGCGAACCGGCGTTCGCCGAAGCCCGGGTCAGCCGGACCCACCAGCGGCGCACACCGGCGCTGGATAGGCTTTCGGCATGCAGGCGACCGCGTACACGTACGACCCCGACACCCGTAGCGGACAGGTGCTGCTCGACGACGGCACGCCGGTGCCCTTCGACGGCGCGGCGTTCGACGCCGGCGGGCTCAGGCTGCTGCGCCCGGGACAGCGCGTGCGCATCGAGACCGAGGGGGACGGCGAGGCCCGCCGGATCACCCTGGTGACGCTCCAGACCTTCTGACCTGACCTTCCGACCGCACCTGCGCCGGACCTTCCGACCGGACCTTCCGACCGCACCTTCGCCGGACCATCGCCGGACCGTCCGACCAGGCCCTCTCACCAGGTCCCGGACACGCCGCGGGCCGGGCTCCCCGTGGGAGTCCGGCCCGGCGCGTGAGTTGCCCTGCGCCCCTGCTTCTAGCGGGCGGTGGCCTTCTTGGCGGTGGTCTTGCGAGCGGTCGACTTCTTGGCGGGGGCCTTCTTGGCGGTCGCCTTCTTCGCCGGGGCCTTCTTGGCCGTCGCCTTCTTGGCGGTGGTCTTCTTCGCCGCGGTCTTCTTGGCGGTCGCCGTGGTCTTCTTGGCGGTCGTCTTCTTCGCGGTCGCCGTGGTCTTCTTCGCCGCGGTGGCGGTCTTCTTCGCGGCCGTCTTCTTCACGGCGGGGGTGGTCTTCTTCGCGGCCGTCGCCCTCTTGGCGGTGGTGGCCTTCTTGGCCGCGGCCTTCTTCACCGTCGCCGCGGCGCCGCCGGTCAGGCTGCCCTTGGGCGCCTTCTTGACGGCAACCTCGCCACCACGCGGGAGCTTCTTCGAGCCGCTCACCAGGTCCTTGAAGCCCTGACCCGCACGGAAGCGCGGCACAGAGGTCTTCTTGACCCGAACACGCTCACCGGTCTGCGGGTTGCGGGCGTAACGAGCCGGACGGTCGACCTTCTCGAAGGAACCGAAGCCGGTGACCGAGACCCGGTCCCCGCCGACAACTGCACGGACGATCGCGTCCAGTACGGCGTCGACCGCGTCGGCGGCCTGCTGACGCCCGCCGACCTTGTCGGCAATCGCTTCTACGAGCTGCGCCTTGTTCACGTCTTCCCCTTCGGAGACATTGCCCGAACGAATGCGTTCAAGCTTTTTCGCACGTTAGGCAGATATATACCGCAAATCAAACACGAAACGGGCTAATCACCCTTGTGCCGCAACGAACTCGGGCTGTCGCGGAGTTCCTCAGCGTTCCCCTTCGAGGAATCGACCCTCGTCGAGGTCGGTGGTGAACCGCTCCAGCCGCCTTGTCGCGTCGGCGAGATCGTGCTTGGCCACGGCCGTAATGACCAGCAGCTTCCGGGTCAGCGCCATCCGTACGCCCTCCGGGACTTGCAGTGCGCGCACTCTTGTGTGCGCTTCCTTCAGTTGGGCCGCGACTGCCGCATAGAGCTCGAGTTGGCCGTCGTGTTCCATGCACAGATTGTGCCATCTGGGGCGAGTTGTCGCCTGCCCAGGGGGTAACTGCCGTCCCTGGAGAGGGTCCTGAGCACCTCGGAGCGTCGCGGCCCCAAGAGGCGCGTACCCAGGCAATCTCCTTTGTAACTAGGGGAGTTGAGACCCCCGGAAGGGACGCTTCGGGAGCGTCCGGGGGCAGACACAGCTGTACCCCCAACCGTCCACGATTGGGGGTACAGAGGGGTGTTGCGGTGGCTGAAATCAGCCCTGCCTCAGTCGCGAAGCGGGCCGGACGTCAGACCTGGAGCGTCTTCGGCTTGTACGACGGCCGCTTGGCCTCGTACTCCGCGATGTCGCCCTCGTTCTGGAGGGTGATGGAGATGTCGTCCAGCCCGTTCAGCAGCCGCCAGCGGGCGTTCTCGTCGAGCTCGAAGGCGGCGGTGATGCCCTCGGCGCGCACCTCGCGGGCCTCCAGGTCGACCGTGATCTCGGCCTCGGGGTCCTGCTCCGTCAGCTCCTGGAGCGCGTCCACGGTCTTCTGCTCCAGCACCACCGTGAGCAGGCCGTTCTTGAGCGAGTTGCCACGGAAGATGTCCGCGAACCGGGACGAGATGACGGCCTTGAAACCGTAGTTCTGCAGCGCCCAGACGGCGTGCTCGCGCGAGGAGCCGGTGCCGAAGTCGGGGCCCGCGACCAGCACCGTGGCGCCCTTGCGCTCGGGCTGGTTGAGGATGAAGGACGAGTCCTTGCGCCAGGCCTCGAACAGCCCGTCCTCGAAACCGTCCCTGGTCACCTTCTTGAGCCAGTGGGCGGGGATGATCTGGTCGGTGTCGACGTTGCTGCGGCGCAGCGGAACGGCCCGGCCGGTGTGCGTGATGAATGCTTCCATGACTTCTCAGACTCCAGCGGGCGTGCGGGCGGCAGACGAGTCGGCGAGATCGGCCGGGGAGGCCAGGTGACCGAGTACGGCGGTGGCGGCGGCGACCTGCGGCGACACCAGGTGCGTACGGCCGCCCTTGCCCTGCCTGCCCTCGAAGTTGCGGTTCGAGGTGGACGCGGAGCGCTCACCGGGGGCCAGCTGGTCGGGGTTCATGCCCAGACACATCGAGCAGCCCGCGTGCCGCCACTCGGCGCCGGCCTCCTTGAAGACCACGTCCAGGCCCTCGGAGACGGCCTGCAGACCGACCCGCGCGGAACCGGGGACCACCAGCATCCGTACGCCGTCAGCGACTTTGCGGCCCTCGACGATCGCGGCGGCGGCGCGCAGGTCCTCGATGCGGCCGTTGGTGCAGGAACCTACGAAGACGGTGTCGACCTTGATGTCGCGCAGCGGCTGCCCGGCGGTCAACCCCATGTACTCCAGGGCCTTTTCGGCGGCCAGGCGCTCCGAAGCGTCTTCGTACGAAGCCGGGTCGGGGACGGACGCCGAAAGCGGCGCTCCCTGGCCCGGGTTGGTGCCCCAGGTGACGAACGGCGCCAGCGACGGGCCGTCGATGACCACCTCGGCGTCGAAGACCGCGTCCCCGTCCGACTTCAGGGTCTTCCAGTACGCGACCGCGGCGTCCCACTCCTCGCCCTCGGGGGCGTGCGCACGGCCCTTGAGGTACTCGAAGGTGGTCTCGTCGGGGGCGATCATGCCCGCGCGGGCGCCGGCCTCGATCGACATGTTGCAGATGGTCATCCGGGCTTCCATCGAGAGCTTCTCGATGGCGGAGCCGCGGTATTCCAGGATGTAGCCCTGGCCGCCACCCGTACCGATCTTGGCGATGATCGCCAGGATCAGGTCCTTGGCGGTGACGCCGTCGGGCAGCTCGCCGTCGACCGTGATGGCCATGGTCTTGGGGCGGGCCAGCGGCAGCGTCTGGGTGGCCAGCACGTGCTCGACCTGCGAGGTGCCGATGCCGAACGCCAGCGCGCCGAAGGCGCCGTGCGTGGAGGTGTGGGAGTCGCCACAGACCACGGTGGTGCCGGGCTGGGTCAGACCCAGCTGCGGTCCCACCACGTGGACGACGCCCTGCTCGACGTCACCCAGCGAGTGCAGCCGTACACCGAACTCGGCGCAGTTCTTGCGCAGGGTCTCCAGCTGGGCCCGGGAGACCGGGTCCGCGATGGGCTTGTCGATGTCGAGGGTCGGGGTGTTGTGATCCTCGGTGGCGATGGTGAGGTCGAGACGGCGCACGGGACGCCCCGCCTGGCGGAGGCCGTCGAAGGCCTGCGGGCTGGTCACCTCGTGCAGCAGGTGCAGATCGATGAAGAGGAGGTCGGGCTCGCCCTCGGCGCGCCGGACGACATGGTCGTCCCAGACCTTCTCCGCGAGTGTCCTACCCATCGCTTTCCCTCCGGCCGGCCTGTGTGGCGCCGGCCCAACTAGAGATTTCCTGGGGCGGCGGCGTCCGTACCCCTCGTCCGGACGCCCTCCACCGGGCCCGTTGGTCCGCGGGCCGCTGTGTCTACAAGGGTGGCGCGTTCCACGGAAAATTGAACTTGCGTTTCACAGAGTGAGACGCGAGTATCGTTGCATGGACAACAGTAGCGGCGTCGGCGTTCTGGACAAGGCAGCCCTTGTCCTGAGCGCTCTGGAGTCCGGTCCGGCCACCCTCGCGGGACTGGTCGCGGCGACCGGACTGGCACGACCCACGGCACATCGCCTCGCCGTGGCACTTGAACACCACCGCATGGTGGCGCGTGACATGCAGGGCCGTTTCATTCTCGGCCCCCGCCTCGCCGAGCTGGCCGCGGCCGCGGGCGAGGACCGTCTCCTCGCGACGGCCGGCCCGGTGCTCACGCATCTGCGCGACGTCACGGGCGAGAGCGCCCAGCTCTACCGCCGCCAGGGCGACATGCGCATCTGCGTCGCCGCGGCCGAGCGCCTGTCCGGCCTTCGGGACACGGTCCCGGTCGGCTCGACGCTCACGATGAAGGCCGGTTCCTCGGCGCAGATCCTGATGGCGTGGGAGGAGCCGGAGCGCCTGCACCGCGGTCTCCAGGGCGCCCGCTTCACCGCCACGGCGCTCTCGGGCGTACGGCGCCGGGGCTGGGCCCAGTCGATCGGCGAGCGCGAGCCGGGTGTCGCGTCGGTCTCCGCGCCCGTACGCGGCCCCTCGAACCGGGTGGTGGCCGCCGTCTCGGTCTCCGGTCCGATCGAGCGCCTGACCCGGCACCCGGGCCGTATGCACGCCCAGGCCGTCATCGACGCCGCCGGCCGCCTCTCCGAGGCCCTCCGCCGCACGGGCTGAGCCTCACCTCCGGTACGACACCGGGGGACGAGCCGGCCTCAACGCCGCGGCAGGCTCATCCCCCGGACACCTCCCCGCCCCCGCAAGGGGCGCGAGGAACTGCGCGAGGGACCACGAACATCCCGCACGGCCCGATCAACCATCGCTCCCACAGGTGCGCGGGGAACGCGCGACCAGCCTCAGCCGCCCCGCGCCCTTGGATCAACCCGCCACTCCCCCGGCCTCCGCCCCGGCCTTGGGCGACCGATGAGCGAACCGGTCCGCCGCCCGCCGCCCCCGCTTCTCCACGGGCAACGCCCCGTACGCGGCCGCGAGCCCGAAGGGCGGCATGTCCGCGTAGATCGACTCGTACGATCCCTCCGGCACCACATACGCCTCGTGCCAGATCCCCACGTGCTGGCGCACCTTCCCCGCCCGTTCCTTGCGGTTGATGATCGCCCACACCTTGTGGTGGAACATGTCGGGCGCCGACGCGTACGCGTACAGCTTCTCCTTGGACTCCCAGTACTGGACGACGTAGTACGTCCGTGGTGACGCCGTCAGCAGCACCCGGCCGAGCAGACCTCGACTGCCGTCCTTCTCCAGGTCCCGGACCATGCGCAGCATGGCGAAGAACACCGGGCCCCACTGGTGCACCGCCCAGAAGTGGTTGACGCGCATGCCGATCAGCAGGACGACCACGTCCCCCTCGGCTGCCGCGGTGGTACGGCCTGCGGCCACGGGCTTCCCGAACATGTCGTCCCCCTGTTGGTTAGCAGCACTATCCGATGACCTCTGTTTGGATAGTGCCGCCACCCAAGGAAGGGCGCAAGGGATGCGGCTGTCGGAGTTGAGCGAGCGCAGCGGGGTGTCCACCGCGACGATCAAGTACTACCTGCGCGAGGGGCTGTTGGCTCCGGGCCGCCGGATCAGTGCGACGACGGCGGAGTACGACGAGAGCCATCTGCGCAGGCTGCGGCTGGTGCGGGCACTGATCCAGGCGGGCCGGGTCCCCGTGGCGACGGCCAAGGAGATCCTCGGGCACGTCGACGACGAGTCCCTGGGCCGGACGATCCGGCTGGGCGCGGCCCTGTGGGCGCTGCCCCAGGAGCCCGAACCGGACGAGCGGGACCCGGCCGTCCGGTCCGCGCGCCGCGAGGTGGACCGACTCCTGGAATCGCTGGGCTGGGAGACCGCCCAGGAACTGAGCACCCTCTCCCCCGTGCACCGCTCCCTGGTCTCGGCGGTGGCCACGCTCATCCGGCTCGGCTACGCCTGGGACGCCGAACTCATGGCGCCGTACGCGCAGTTGATGCACCAGGCGGCGGTCCGCGACCTGGACTTCCTGGAGAAGCATCCCTCGGAGGAGGAGAAGGTCGAGACGGCGGTCGCGGCGGCGGTTCTCTTCGAGCCGGTCCTCAAGGCGCTGCACCGGCTGGCCCAGGAGGAGGAGTCGGCTCGGCGCTACGGCATCGAGTGACGCGTACGACATCCGGGACGGCGGAGTGCGGGGCGGCGGAGTCCGTGAACCCGGGGGCGGGACCGCCGGCTCCGGACCCCGCAAACGCCGAACGGACCCCCACCGAAGTGGAGGCCCGTCGGACTCACGTACCCCCGACCGGATTCGAACCGGCGCTACCGCCTTGAGAGGGCGGCGTGCTAGGCCGCTACACAACGGGGGCAAGGATCACAAGTGATCCAGCTGGGCTACCAGGACTCGAACCTAGAACAACGGAACCAGAAACCGTCGTGTTGCCAATTACACCATAGCCCAAAGGTGGTCTAGACCACCGAGTACCCCCGACCGGATTCGAACCGGCGCTACCGCCTTGAGAGGGCGGCGTGCTAGGCCGCTACACAACGGGGGCCCTAGCGATCCTGCATGAGAGGCAGCGGGTGCGACCCTGACTGCCTTCCTGGGAAGGATCTGTACCCCCGACCGGATTCGAACCGGCGCTACTGCCTTGAGAGGGCAGCGTGCTAGGCCGCTACACAACGGGGGCGTTGCGGAATCGATCTCCGCGTTTGCAGATGAGCTCTGCGAGCTGGCCTACCAGGACTCGAACCTAGACTAACGGAACCAGAAACCGTCGTGCTGCCAATTACACCATAGGCCACTGAAACTCAATCCCCTGCGGAGATCTTGTTTTAGCTTGCGCCTCCGGTTTCGGACCTTTCGGCCCGCTCTCCGGCGGCGCAGGAAGAACATTACCTGAAGGTGGACGGCGCTCCAAAACGGGTATCGGCGCCGACGATCGCGGGGAGTTCGGCCAGCGAGGCGATCCGGTGCGGGCCGACGGGTGGGTCGACGACGGCCCGGCCCCCCTCGCGATCGAGCCAGACCGACAGCAGACCGGCGTCGGCGGCTCCCCGTCCGTCGATCTCCGGGTGGTCGCCGACGTACGCGACCTGCCGCGGGGCGAGTTCCAGTGCCTCGCAGGCCGCGTGGAAGGCCTGGGCGTCCGGCTTGGAGACGCCGAGCTCGGCGGCGCACAGGACGGCCTCGAAACGGTCGCGCACACCGAGGACGCGCAGCTTGCGGTCCTGGACGGTGAGGCTGGAGTTCGACAGCACCCCGTGCCGGTGGCTGCCGGCGAGGGCGTCTAGGACGGGCAGGACGTCCGGGAAGAGGGTCCAGGCAGCCTCGTAGTGCGTGAGGTACCGCTGGAACCAGGCGTCGGCCTCGGCGTCCGTCAGCCGCTCGCCCAGGAAGACCCGGACTCGGTCCCGGCGCTGCCCCTCGAAGTCGGTCTCCCCCGCCGAGAAGCGCGCCCACTGCTGGTCGGTGATCTCGCGCCAGTGCGCGAGGGCCTGCTCGGCGGACTCGTACGCGTCGAGCAGTCCCTCGGCCGCCAGGTGGCCGTGCATGCCGGTGCGGTCGGCGGTGGTGTAGTCGAAGAGGGTGTCGTCCACGTCCCAGATCACGGCCCTGATGGTCATGGTTCGACGGTAACCCGGAGGAAGGTTCCCGTGTCGGCCGGTTGACGCTTGTCGCACCGGTGAACCGTCGGCGACCGCCTCGAACGCCGCTCCCACGGGCGGGGGTTGGGCGGACCCGGCGCCACGGCACACGACGAGGGGGCGGCGTCCGAACCGGACGCCGCCCCCTCGTCTCGTCGTACGACCCGCGGCTACAGCTTCGCCAGCGCCGCGTCGATGCGGGCCAGGGTCTTCTCCTTGCCCAGGATCTGCAGGGACTCGAAGAGCGGCAGGCCCACCGTGCGGCCGGTGACGGCGACGCGGACCGGGGCCTGGGCCTTGCCGAGCTTGAGGCCGTGCTCCTCGCCGGCGGCCAGGACGGCCTCCTTGAGGGACTCCGGGGAGGACCAGTCGGCGGCGTCCAGCTTCTCGCGGGCCGTGCGGAGCAGGGCGTCGCTGCCCTCCTTCATGGCCTTCGCCCAGGAGGCCTCGTCGACGGCCGGCTCCGGCAGGAACAGGAAGTCGACGTTGTCCGTGATCTCGGAGAGGACCTTCATCCGCGACTGCGCGTGCGGGGCGATGGCCAGCCACTTCGCCTCGTCGAAGTCCTCGGGCGCCCAGGGGGCGAAGGGGGCCCGCAGCCAGGGGGCGCAGCGCTCCGTGAAGTCCTTCACATCGAGCAGGCGGATGTGGTCGCCGTTGATCGACTCGGCCTTCTTGAGGTCGAAGCGGGCCGGGTTCGGGTTCACGTCCGTGACGTCGAAGGCGGCGACCATCTCGTCGATGGTGAAGATGTCGCGGTCCGCCGCGAGCGACCAGCCGAGCAGGGAGAGGTAGTTCAGCAGGCCCTCGGGGAGGAAACCGCGCTCCCTGTAGAGGTTGAGCGAGGACTCCGGGTCGCGCTTGGAGAGCTTCTTGTTGCCCTCGCCCATGACGTACGGCAGGTGGCCGAAGGCCGGGGTCGCCTTGGCGATGCCCAGCTCGATCAGCGCCTTGTAGAGGGCGATCTGCCGCGGGGTGGAGGAGAGCAGGTCCTCACCGCGCAGGACGTGGGTGATCTCCATCAGGGCGTCGTCGACCGGGTTGACCAGGGTGTAGAGCGGCGCGCCGTTCGCCCGGACGATGCCGTAGTCCGGAACGTTCTCCGGGAGGTAGGTGATCTCGCCGCGGACCAGGTCCGTGAAGGTGATCGCCTCGTCGGGCATCCGGAAGCGGACGATGGACGTGCGGCCTTCGGCCACGTAGGCGGCCTTCTGCTCGTCGGTGAGGTCGCGGCAGTGGCCGTCGTAGCCGGAGGGCTTGCCGGCGGCGCGGGCGGCCTCGCGGCGGGCGTCCAGCTCCTCGGTGGAGCAGTAGCAGTGGTACGCGTGGCCGGCGTCCAGCAGCTTCTGGGCGACATCCTTGTAGATGTCCATGCGCTGCGACTGGCGGTACGGCGCGTGCGGGCCGCCGATCTCGGGGCCCTCGTCCCAGTCGAAGCCCAGCCAGCGCATCGAGTCGAGCAGCTGGTCGTACGACTCCTCGGAGTCGCGGGCCGCGTCGGTGTCCTCGATGCGGAAGACCAGGGTGCCTTCGTTGTGCCGGGCGAACGCCCAGTTGAACAGGGCGGTACGGACCAGGCCCACGTGGGGGTTGCCGGTCGGGGACGGACAGAAACGGACGCGGACGTTCGCGTTAGCCACGCTTGATCACCTTGTTGGTGAGAGTGCCGATGCCTTCGATGGTGACGGCGACCTCGTCGCCGACGTTCAGGGGGCCGACCCCAGCCGGGGTGCCGGTGAGGATCACGTCGCCGGGGAGCAGCGTCATGGCCTCGGTGATGTTGACGATCAGGTCCTCGACGGAGTGGATCATCTCGCTGGTGCGGCCGAGCTGGCGCTGCGCGCCGTTGACCGTGCACTGGATCGTGATGCCCTCGGCGATCGAGGCGAGGTCGAGGTCCGTCTCCACCCAGGGGCCGAGCGGGCAGGAGTTGTCGAAGCCCTTGGCCCGTGCCCACTGCTTCTCGCGTTTCTGGACGTCACGCGCGGTGACGTCGTTGGCGCAGGTGTAACCGAGGATGACGTCCTTGACGCGCTCGCGAGGGACCTCGCGGCACATGCGGCCGATGACCACGGCGAGCTCGGCCTCGTGGTGCAGTTCGCTGGAGAAGGAGGGGTACTGGATGTCGTCGCCGGGGCCGATCACCGAGGTCGACGGCTTGAAGAAGGCGAACGGGGCGTCGGGCACCTCGTTGCCGAGCTCCTTCGCGTGCTCCGCGTAGTTGCGGCCGAAGGCCACGACCTTGTTCGGGAGCACCGGCGGCAACAGCCGCACCTTGCTCAGCGGGACCTTCGTACCGGAGAGCTCGAAGTCCGCGAACGGAATGCCCTTGATGATGTCGAGGACGAGCTCGTCCGGCTTGTCGCCCTCGACCGCGCCGAAAGCGACGTTGCCGTCGATGGAGAACCTGGCGATGCGCACGGGAACCTTGCGCCCCTCACTGAGCTGGCTGGAGTCTGACGCTCCAGGCTAACGCGGGGAGGGGGGCGAGCTTCGCGTATATCCGCCGGTGGGCCGCAAGCCGTGTGCGATGTCGGCCCCCAGCCGCACGGAGCGGGCGGCCCCGGGCCAGGTGTGCCGGGCGGCCCCGGGCCGGGTGTGCCGCTCGGCCCCCGGCCGCGCTGCCGGTGGGCCATGAGCCGCGTGTGACATCGACCCTCGGCCGCGTGTGCCGGAGAACCGTATTTCGTGGGCGGTGGCCGGCCGTCAGCCGCGTTGCGGTCAGCCGCACGCCGTGGGTGGCGGCTGCCCGTGGGCGCGGTGAGTCGGCGGCTGTCCGCGTACGTACTACTCGGCGGCGAAGGCCGTGACCGGGGCTTCCATCAGGATGGTGCGGCGGGGGTTGGCGGTCTGGGTGGGGAGGTCGACCGAATGCTCCGGCTGCTCCGGCGTCTGCAGCGCGTCGGCGTCCTCGAGGTGCGCCAGCGTGGTGCGTCGCGGGTTGGCTATGTTGCGGAACATCATCGTCGTCTTCACTGTTGTCCCAGACCTCGTCGTGGTGGGCGCCGCGGGGGTCAAGGACCGCCTGGTCGGCGCGGGTTGTCGGATTTGCCATCCCTGTAAAGCGTCAGGCTAAACATGCAATTCCCGGTCGAAGCCGTGAAGACCTCATGATCGCCATGTGAGTTTGCTCACTTACTAGCAGGCAAACCGGTCAATTCAGGCCGCCAACTCGTCGCGGCGAAACGGACATTGCTCCACTGAACCCATCATTCCGCTCCTGATCATCGCGACTGGGACACCCCTTGCACACCTATGGCTCGTAGGCATACGCCCTTTATGTACGAGATCACTTTCTACGTCTCGTAACGCATCCCTCACAAGGTGTCACGGTGGTCACAGCCTGGTACACGGGCCTTGTTGGAGATCCTGCACTGTGCTGGAATTCCACGGACCGCCGCGGGATCCAACCGGCGCACAGAGGGCGCGACTCAGCGCCGGGTGGCGGCGGGAAGGGGGAGCAGCGCCGGTCACTCACGACCACACCTGGGGGTGCACCTGCGCCCCTGAACGACGCCGACACCGTCCCGCCGTTTTCGCGGAGGGGCGCCTGGTCCAGAGGTTGCGACGCTAGTGCAGGGACGTTTCAAGAGGGATGGCAGCGCTTCGGCGGAGCCGGAGCCGCACGGCGGGACCGACCGCGGTTCCTCGCCCCAGCACGCCCAGAACCCGGGACAATCAGAACTCGGCGGCGGTGAGCGCTCCGCGCGCCCCGGCGCGAAGGCTCCCGACCAACCACCCGCGAAGCCGAAGGGTCCCCCCGGCCCCGGCTCCCGAATAGCCCTGCGCAACTGGCGCATCTCCACGCGTCTGGTGTCGCTGCTCGCGCTCCCCGTGGTCGCCGCGACCACCCTGGGTGCCCTGCGCATCAACCAGTCGATGGACGACATCCAGCAGCTCGACAACATGAAGCTGCTGACCGACATGACCCAGCAGGCGACCGAGCTCGCCGCCGCTCTCCAGAAGGAGCGCGACCAGTCGGCCGGCCCGCTCGCGCACGGCGCGAAGCCCAACGACATCACGGTCAAGGGCGTCCGCGACGCGACGGACGTCGCCAAGCAGCAGTTCATCCAGGGCACGCAGGAGATCGACACCGCCAGCGCGAACGGACAGCTCACCGGTGTCCGTGACAGCCTCGTGGCCATCGCGGGCGAGCTGAACAAGCTGAGCACCATCCGCAACGGCGCCTACAGCGACCCCAAGAACTCCTCGCAGACGGTCGACGGGTACCACCGCCTCATCACCCAGCTGATCGGCCTCTCCCAGGACATGGCCGAGGCGACCAGCAACCCGGAGATGATCTCGCGCACCCGCGCCCTGTCGGCCTTCTCCTCCGCCAAGGAGTACGCCTCCGTCCAGCGCGCCGTCATCGCCGCCGCGCTGCCCGCGAGCAACACCACCTTCGGCCAGCTCTCCGAGAACGACCGGCTGTACGCGAACTCCGCGCAGGACAGCGAGGCGTCCGAGCGCACCAGCTTCGCGAGCATCTACGGCTCCGGAGCGGAAGACCTCACCAAGCCGATCGACCAGGGCAACCCGACCATCCAGGCCGCCGACGCGTACTCCAACCGCGTACTCGGCTCGACGGGCGGTCTGAACACCCAGGACAAGCGCTCGTACAGGGACTGGGTCGACGACGACACGGCCAAGATCGAGCAGATGTCGAAGATCGAGCTGACGCTGCTCAACCAGATGGAGCAGAAGGCCCGTGAGCTGAAGAACGCCTCCCAGCAGGAAGCGATCATCTCCGGTGCGCTGATCCTGCTGGTCCTCGGTGTCTCGCTGGTCGGCGCCTTCGTCGTGGCCCGCTCCATGATCCGCTCGCTGCGCCGGCTCCAGGACACCGCGACCAAGGTCGCCCAGGACCGTCTGCCCGAGCTGGTCAAGCAGCTCTCCGAGTCCGACCCGCAGGACGTCGACACCTCCGTCGAGTCCGTCGGTGTGCACTCCCGGGACGAGATCGGCCAGGTGGCCGCGGCCTTCGACGACGTGCACCGCGAGGCCGTACGACTCGCCGCCGAGCAGGCCCTCCTGCGAGGCAACGTCAACGCGATGTTCACCAACCTCTCGCGCCGCTCCCAGGGCCTCATCCAGCGTCAGCTCTCGCTCATCTCCGAGCTGGAGTCCCGCGAGGCCGACCCGGACCAGCTGTCCTCCCTCTTCAAGCTCGACCACCTCGCGACCCGCATGCGCCGTAACGGTGAGAACCTCCTCGTTCTCGCCGGTGAAGAGCCCGGCCGCCGCTGGACCCGCCCGGTCCCGCTGGTCGACGTGCTCCGCGCCGCCGCCTCCGAGGTGGAGCAGTACGAGCGCATCGAGCTGGCCTCGGTCCCGACGACGCAGGTCGCCGGCCGAGTCGTCAACGACCTCGTGCACCTGCTCGCCGAGCTCCTCGAGAACGCCACCTCGTTCTCCTCCCCGCAGACCAAGGTCAAGGTCACCGGTCACGCGCTGCCCGACGGCCGCGTGCTGATCGAGATCCACGACACCGGTATCGGCCTCTCCCCCGAGGACCTCGCCGCGATCAACGAGCGGCTCGCCTCGCCGCCCACCGTGGACGTCTCCGTCTCCCGCCGCATGGGTCTGTTCGTGGTCGGTCGTCTGTCGCAGCGGCACGGCATCCGCATCCAGCTGCGTCCGTCCGACTCCGGTGGCACCACCGCGCTCGTCATGCTCCCCGTCGATGTCGCCCAGGGCGGCAAGAAGGCTCCGGGCAAGCCGGGTCCGGGTGGTTCCGGTGGTCCGGCCGCCGCACAGGCCTCGGCCGGTGTCGCGGCGGCCCGCCGTGGCGGCCAGGGCGGCGGTCCGTCCCTCGGGGCGGGTGCCCCCGCCGGTGGCGGCGGCGGTCTCCTCGGTGCCCCGCCGCAGCGCGGACAGGTCGGCGCCGGTCAGGGTCCGCGGGCCGCGCTCCCCGGCAGCAACCAGGGCGGTCGCCCGGGTGCCCCGGGTGGGGCGCGTGGACCGCAGGGTCCCGGCAACCAGGGCAGGCCGGCCCCGGCCGGTGCGGGTGCCTTCGGGCAGGGTCCGCAGGGTCTGCAGGCCGCCGGAACCGGTGCCCCCCAGGGCTTCGGCGACGGACCCGCGACCCGCCAGGGCTTCGACTTCGGTGACAACAGCGGCCCCGCGGCCGCTCCTCCGCAGCAGCCCGCGGGCAACAAGGGCGGCGGCCGTCGCAGGCCGCAGCTGCCCGGACGTGGTGGTCCGCGTGCGGAGCTGCCCGGTGGCAGCCCGCAGCAGTCCCGGCCGAGCTGGAGCGACGACAACGCGCAGCCGCCGGTGCCGCGCGCGTCCCTCGACGCCCCGCGCGGTCACGAGGAACCCGACTCCACTTCGCGCATGCCCCGGATCGACGACCGGCAGGACCCGGCCGCGACCTCGGAGATGCCGCGGATCGACGACCGCCAGGGTCCCGCCGCCACCTCGGGGTTCCCCCGTCCCGACTTCGACGCCCCGCGCCCCGGCATGAACGCGCCGCAGAACAACGGGCAGAACAGCGGTCAGTTCGTCCGCCCCGACGTGTACGGCTCCTCGGGCGCGGCTCCGGCCGCTCCGAACCCGTCCGCCACGGGCCAGTTCGCCACCCCGGGCTACGGCGCCTCCCAGGACCCCTCGTCCACGGGCCAGTTCGCGACGCCCGGCTACGGCGCCTCCCAGGACCCCTCGTCCACCGGCCAGTTCGCCCGGCCCGGTTACGGCAACGGCCAGGACCCGTCGTCGACCGGCCAGTTCGCGACGCCCGGCTACGGCAACCGCCAGGACCCCTCGTCCACCGGCCAGTTCGAGCGCCCGGCGCCCCCGCAGCAGCGGCCCACGCGTCCGCAGGAGCCCGAGGCGCTGCCGCCGGCGACGGGCCCCGGTGACGGACGTACGCCGCTGTACGACACGCTGGAGACCAACTGGTTCCACGGTCAGGCGAACGGCGCCCAGAACGGCTCCCCCAACGGAGCTCACAACGGCGCCCAGAACAACGGCGTCCACGCCAACGGCTCGCAGCCCTCGCAGCAGCCGCCGCAGACCCCCACAGCACCACCGCAACGGCCGGCCGCCGCACCGGCCTCCGCCAACTGGCGCACCTCGCCGAACGACGACCTCGTCCGGCAGGCAGAACGCGTCCGTCAACCGTCGGCGGGCGGGGTCACCACCTCAGGCCTGCCGCGCCGCGTCCCGCGAGCCAACCTCGTCGCGGGCACGGCACAGCAGCAACAGCACCAAACTGGTCCGCAGGTCTCCCGTGCGCCTGATGACGTACGCGGCCGGCTGACCAATCTCCGTAGGGGCATTCAGCAGGGTCGACAGGCCGGTTCCGGCCAGACCGGCAGCTTCCCCAGCCCCACTCACCAGCAGGAGCGTTAGTTGAGCCCGATGAGCCAGGCGGCACAGAACCTGAACTGGTTGATCACCAACTTTGTGGACAACACCCCCGGGGTGTCCCACACCGTCGTCGTGTCCGCCGACGGGCTCCTTCTGGCCATGTCCGAAGGATTCCCACGCGACCGCGCCGACCAGCTTGCGGCCGTCGCCTCCGGCCTGACCTCGCTGACCGCCGGGGCCTCCCGGATCTTCGAGGGCGGCACGGTGGCCCAGACGGTCGTCGAGATGGAGCGCGGCTTCCTCTTCCTCATGTCCGTCTCGGACGGCTCGTCCCTGGCGGTCCTCTCCCACCCGGAGTGCGACATCGGCCTTGTCGGCTACGAGATGGCGCTCCTCGTCGATCGGGCGGGTGCCGTACTCACGCCGGACCTGCGCGCTGAACTCCAGGGAAGTCTGCTCCACTAAAGGGCCCTGGTTCTAGAGACTGCACGAAATCACCGTCCGGCCGCCACAATCCCCCCACCGGCCCCAACAGACGGCACGAATGACCGACTTGCTGTCCCGCCCGGAGGATTCATGACCCCGCCCACCGCCTCTCATGATCCGTACGCACAGCCGTACGGGGACGAGGGCGACCAGCCGCTGGTACGTCCGTACGCGATGACCGGCGGCCGGACCCGGCCGCGGTACCAACTCGCCATCGAGGCACTGATCAGCACTACGGCCGACCCCGCGCAGTTGATGGGGCTGCTTCCCGAGCACCAGCGGATCTGCCACCTGTGCCGTGAGGTCAAGTCGGTGGCCGAGGTGTCGGCCCTCCTGTCCATGCCGCTCGGTGTGGCCAGGATCCTCGTCGCGGACCTCGCGGAGGCCGGACTCGTCGCCATTCACCAGCCTGGCGGCGATGAGAACAACGGCGGCGCGCCGGACGTGACTTTGCTCGAAAGGGTGCTCAGTGGACTTCGCAAGCTCTGACGGAGGTCGGACGACCACCTCCGCGAAGATCGTGGTGGCTGGCGGCTTCGGCGTGGGCAAGACCACGTTCGTCGGCGCCGTCTCGGAGATCAACCCGCTGCGCACCGAGGCCGTCATGACGTCCGCGTCCGCCGGCATCGACGACCTCACGCACACCGGAGACAAGACGACGACCACCGTCGCCATGGACTTCGGCCGCATCACCCTGGACCAGGACCTGATCCTGTACCTCTTCGGTACTCCGGGTCAGGACCGCTTCTGGTTCATGTGGGACGACCTGGTCCGCGGCGCCATCGGTGCCGTCGTCCTGGTCGACACCCGCCGCCTGGCCGACTGCTTCCCCGCGGTCGACTACTTCGAGAACAGCGGCCTGCCGTTCGTCATCGCCCTCAACGGCTTCGACGGACATCAGCCCTACAACCCCGAAGAGGTGCGCGAGGCGCTCCAGATCGGACCGGACGCCCCGATCATCACGACGGACGCCCGACACCGTGCAGATGCGAAGAGCGCGCTGATCACACTGGTCGAGCACGCGCTCATGGCACGTCTGCGCTAGCACTCAAGTCGACAGCTTCATAAGACAGTTGTCGTAGGAACATTGGAGCCGGCTGTGTCGTTTGACACGGTCGGCCACAGTGTTCATAACGTTTCGACATGGAATTCGGTGGACACCGACACGCATCGCGGTCACTTGGTGTCGCTGCGCTCACAAAAGCCCCGTCTTTTGACGGGGCTCGCTCTTTATGACCGTTTTATCTAGGGGATACGTCACCCGGAACCAGCAGTTCCGAGTGTTTGGAAGGGCGCTGCCTGACGTGCTGGAATGCGCTGAACTGCCCAGTAGTCAAGGGCGCTGGAGACACCGCGGCACAACGTAGGTGCCGACGCCGAGAGGTTGTTGGTCGAGTGAGGCGAAGCAAGAACGGTCCCGAGCCGTCGGCACGGGGCAACTTCACCCCGCCGCCGCGCGGCGCGGCGCCCGCACAGGTGCCCGTCCCGGAGCCCACGCCGGCGCCCGCGCCGAGCGGCGGTCGTCTGTCCCCCCGTAACTGGCGCGTACCCACCAGGCTGAACGCGATCCTGCTCATACCCGTGATCGTCGGCCTCATCATGGGCGGCTTCCAGGTGAAGAACTCGATCGACACCTGGCAGGAGGCCCGCGACGCCGAGAAGGTCGCCAAGATCGTGGCGGCCTCCAGCGACTACGCCGAGGCTCTGCTCAACGAGCGCGACGTGTCCGCCGAGCCACTGCTCAAGGGCGACCGGAACAACGCCACGGTCAAGAAGGTCCGCGCGACCACCGACCAGATGGCCGACGCCTTCCACAAGGAAGTCGTCGGCATGCCGGCCAAGCAGGGTCTCGAGCGTCGGCTGAGCCTGGTGATCAAGGCCGAGCCCCAGCTGGACCAGATCCGCAGGGCCGCCTTCACCAAGTCCATGGACCCGGTGAAGACCGAAGAGGGCTACGTCACCGTCGAGCACCTCCTCATGGAGTTCTCGAACGAGCTGGGCCTGGGCACCGGCAACATCACGAGCTACGGCCGTTCGGTGTACGCCATCGCGCTCGCCAAGGGCGCCGAGTCGCTGCAGCGCTCGATCGGCACCCACCTGCTGATCAAGCCCAGCACCAACACCAAGAACCACGCGCAGCAGCTCACCTCCTTCACCTCGTACGCATACCTGGAGAACATCGCTCTTCAGGAGTACGTCTCCGGTGGTACCGAGGCGGACTACGCCCGGCTCACCACGGTCATGGATCAGAAGACCGCCGAGGGCAAGAGCCAGCTGGCCGCGGCCAAGAGCAAGACCGAGGCCGCGGGCGGGACCTTCGTGGCGCCGCCCGCCATGGACAAGATGATCCAGGCGATCGCCAGCGGCGCCACGCCCACCCAGCTCGCCACGCAGGGCATCACCCCCGAGACGTGGATGGCCGCCGCCACCCTCAAGTTCCAGGGCTACAGCCAGGTCGAGAACGAACTCATCGACCGGGCCGTCAACGACGCCGGAAGCATCGCCTCCGACGCCCAGCGCCAGGCCTACATCAACGGCGCCATCGTCGTGATCGCCCTGCTCGCCGCCTTCATCCTGGCCGGGCTCATGGCCCGCCAGATGAGCCGCGCGATGCGCCAGCTGCGCAACGCGGCCTTCGGGGTCGCCGAGCAGCGTCTGCCGATGCTGGTCGACCAGCTCTCGCGCACCGACCCGGGCCGCGTCGACACCCGTGTCACGCCCATCCCGATCACCACCACGGACGAGATCGGCGAAGTCGCCCGCGCCTTCGACCAGGTCCACCGCGAGGCCGTCCGGCTCGCCGCCGAGCAGGCCCTCCTGCGGGGCAACATCAACGCGATCTTCACCAACCTGTCGCGCCGCAACCAGTCCCTGATCGAGGGCCAGCTGACCCTCATCACCGACCTGGAGAACAACGAGGCCGACCCGGACCAGCTGGAGAACCTCTTCCGCCTGGACCACCTCGCGACCCGTATGCGCCGCAACGGCGAGAACCTCCTCGTCCTCGCCGGCGAGGAGCCCGGCCGCCGCTGGGACCAGCCGGTGCCCCTCGTGGACGTGCTGCGCGCCGCCTCCTCCGAGGTGGAGCAGTACGAGCGCATCGAGCTCTCCGGCGTCCCGGAGGCCGAGATCCACGGCCGCGCCGTGACCGACCTCGTGCACCTGCTCGCCGAGCTCCTGGAGAACGCCACCACGTTCTCCTCCCCGCAGACCAAGGTCCGCGTCACCGCGACCCGGCTGCCCGACGGCCGCATCATGGTCGAGATCCACGACAAGGGCATCGGCCTCACCGCCGAGGACTTCGCGGACATCAACCACAAGCTGGCCAACCCGCCGACCGTGGACGCCGCGATCTCGCAGCGCATGGGCCTGTTCGTGGTCGGCCGGCTGTCCGACCGGCACGGCATCCGCGTCCAGCTGCGCCCCTCCGGCGAGCAGGCCGGAACGACCTCGCTCGTCATGCTCCCCGACGCGATCACCCACGGTGGTGGCGGCGGCGAACAGCAGCTCCAGCGCGACGAGTTCACCGTCTCGCAGATCATCCCGGAGCCGCAGAGCTTCCAGCCGGAGCAGGCCTTCCAGTCCCAGGCCCAGCCGATGCGCACCGCCGCCGAACTCGGCTTCGACGACAGCCGCTACACGGAGGTCCCCGACGACATCCGGGAGCTTGACCCCGTGGGGCGCTCGCTGATGCGTGAGGAGCGCCGTGCGGCCCTGGAGGCCCAGGCACAGGGCCAGCCGGAGGCCATCGAGGCTCCGAGGTACCAGGAGGACTTCGAGGCCCCCCAGCCCGCGTACGACGACGCTCAGGCCGCCTACGGCAACGGGCAGCCCGGGTACGACAACGGCCAGGGTGCCTACGAGGAGCAGCAGGCCTCGTACGACCAGCAGACGGCGTACGAGGAACCGCAGCAGGGGACGTACGACGAGACGTACTTCCCGTCGAACGGCGGCTACCCGGAACCCGCGTATGCCGAGCCGGTCCAGGAGGAGCACACGGGAGCCCGGAGTTCCGCTTCGGACACCTTCTCGACCTTCGACGAGCCGTCCTACCAGGACGACTGGCCGCAGCAGGACTCGTACCGCAACGGCTACCCGTCCGAGTACGCTCCCGAAGCGGAATCTTCGCAGGCCGCTGACGTGAGTGAGCAGGACCGCGTAGGCTTCAGCCGTCCGGGACCGACCCCCTCCGCCCCCCATGAGCTGACCGACGCCGGGCTGCCGCGCCGCGGATCCACCGCGAGCGGCACCAACGGCCAGCGGCCCGTGGACCATGGCACCCGGGGGGTTCAGACACCGCCTGCGGCCACCGCGAGCAACGGCGACGGCGACTGGCGCACGTCCAACGACAACCGCTGGCAGCGCGCCGAGCAGCTCAAGAAGCCCAAGGCGGGCGGGGTCACCTCGTCCGGTCTTCCCCGGCGGGTGCCCAAGGCCAATCTGGTCGAGGGAACCGCGGAAACGACCCCACAGGGCGGCCCCCAGGTCTCCCGCGCTCCCGAGGACATCCGGGGCAGGCTGAGCAACCTGCGCCGCGGCGTCCAGCAGGGACGCAATGCAGGTAGTGACACGAACGGCCAGGGCCTCGGTCCTGACAGCACCTACAACCAGGAGCGTTAGTGTGAGCCCGATGAGCCAGGCGGCGCAGAACCTCAACTGGTTGATCACCAACTTCGTGGACAACACCCCCGGGGTGTCCCACACGGTGGTGGTCTCCGCCGACGGACTCCTTCTGGCGATGTCCGAAGGCTTTCCCCGTGACCGCGCCGACCAGCTCGCGGCCGTCGCGTCCGGGCTGACCTCGTTGACCGCGGGCGCGTCCCGCATCTTCGAGGGCGGCAGCGTGAACCAGACAGTTGTGGAGATGGAGCGAGGATTCCTCTTCCTCATGTCCATTTCCGATGGTTCCTCGCTCGCGGTCCTTGCACATCCCGAAGCGGACATCGGTCTCATCGGGTACGAGATGGCCCTTCTGGTGGACCGTGCCGGTACGGTTCTGACCCCGGATCTTCGAGCGGAGCTCCAAGGGAGCCTTCTCAACTAACAGACAGACCGTGCGTCTTGGCGTCCCGGGGCCGTAAGGTTTCGGGACGCGGTCCCACAGTTATGGGTGCCCGGCACAGTCGGAGGAGGAGAAAGTGGCAACACCCCCAGGCGGTTCGTCTTCGGGCAACTGGTCGTACGGCCCCGGCCAGGGGCAGGGCCAGGGTGACGGTTCGCAGAACCCGAACCGATACAACTTCCCCTCCGCGCCGAGCCACCGACGCCAGCAGCCGTACGCACCGCAGGGCCCCGGCCCCTCGCCGTACGACCAGCCGCCGGCGCCGCGTATCCAGCCTGTGCAGCCGCAGCGACGCACCCCCGAGGCGGCGCCCGCGGGATCGTCGAACAACCCTCTGGTGCGCCCGTACGCGATGACGGGCGGCCGCACCAGGCCCCGCTACCAGCTCGCCATCGAGGCACTGGTGCACACCACCGCACAACCGCACCAGATGCAGGGCCAGTTGCCCGAACATCAGCGGATCTGCAACCTCTGCCGGGAGATCAAGTCGGTGGCCGAAATCTCGGCGCTGCTGACGATCCCTCTCGGCGTGGCCAGGATTCTCGTCGCCGACTTGGCGGAGGCGGGCCTGGTCGCCATCCATCAGCCCGGCGGCGACGAGAACGCCGGCGGCCAGCCAGACGTGACTTTGCTCGAAAGGGTGCTCAGTGGACTTCGCAAGCTCTAGCGGAGGGCCTTCCCGCTCCACCACGTCCGCGAAGATCGTGGTGGCGGGCGGCTTCGGCGTGGGCAAGACCACGTTCGTCGGGGCCGTCTCGGAGATCAACCCGCTGCGTACCGAGGCCGTCATGACGTCCGCGTCCGCGGGCATCGACGACCTCACGCACACCGGAGACAAGACGACGACCACCGTCGCCATGGACTTCGGCCGCATCACCCTGGACCAGGACCTGATCCTGTACCTGTTCGGCACCCCCGGCCAGGACCGCTTCTGGTTCATGTGGGACGACCTGGTCCGCGGCGCCATCGGCGCGATCGTCCTGGTCGACACCCGCCGTCTCGCCGACTGCTTCCCCGCGGTCGACTACTTCGAGAACAGCGGCCTGCCGTTCGTCATCGCCCTCAACGGCTTCGACGGCAACCAGCCCTACAACCCGGACGAGGTCCGTGAAGCCCTTCAGATCGGCCCCGACACGCCGATCATCACGACGGACGCCCGGCACCGCGCCGACGCGAAGTCGGCGCTGATCACGCTGGTCGAGCACGCGCTGATGGCACGTCTGCGGTAGCGCCTCCGCGCGGCGGAGCGAAAGAAGGGGCGCCCTCTCCACTGAGTGGAGAGGGCGCCCCTTCTTTCGCTCCGGGACAAAGACACTCCGGGACGAAGACAAAGGGAAGGGCCCGCTCTTCACAGAGCGGGCCCTTCCCTTTGCTGAGGCGCCGCGGGCTAGCCGTGCCAGCTGTGCGGGGAGCGGAAGCCGGGCTCGCGCTCCAGGCGGCGCCAGCCGGCTTTCGCACGGCCACGGTGGGTCGGGGTGGTGTCCGGCTGGGCGGCCGCGCGGGCCAGGAGGATGGCCGTGATGGCGGCGACTTCCTCGGGCTCGGCGTGGCCCTTCTCGACGCGGATGTCAGGGGTGTCCATAGGTTTCAGTCTCCGTGAGAGAGGTTTCCGCGGCGGTACCGCGGAGGATCCGCAGGGTTACTGCGGGGGGTTGCCGTGCTTGCGGGAGGGCAGGTCCGCGTGCTTGGACTGCAGCATGGCCAGGGAGCGGATCAGCACCTCGCGGGTCTCCGCCGGGTCGATGACGTCGTCGACCAGGCCCCGCTCGGCCGCGTAGTAGGGGTGCATGAGTTCGGCCTTGTACTCCTTGACCATGCGTACGCGCATGGCCTCGGGGTCGGCGGCCTCGGCGATCTGCCGGCGGAAGATGACGTTGGCCGCACCTTCCGCACCCATCACGGCGATCTCGTTGGTGGGCCAGGCGTAGGTGAGGTCGGCCCCGATGGACTGGCTGTCCATGACGATGTAGGCACCTCCGTACGCCTTGCGCAGGATGAGCGAGATCCGCGGCACCGTCGCGTTGCAGTACGCGTACAGCAGCTTGGCGCCGTGCCGGATGATCCCGCCGTGCTCCTGATCAACCCCGGGCAGGAATCCGGGAACGTCCAGGAGGGTGACGATCGGAATATTAAAAGCGTCACACATCTGGACAAAGCGCGCAGCTTTTTCGGAGGCCTCGATGTCCAGCACGCCCGCGAGGGACTGCGGCTGGTTGGCGACGATGCCCACCACCTGGCCGTCCAGACGGGCCAGCGCGCAGATGATGTTGCGGGCCCAGCGCTCGTGGACCTCCAGGTAGTCGCCGTCGTCGACGAGTTCCTCGATGACCTTCGCCATGTCGTACGGCCGGTTGCCGTCCGCCGGGACCAGGTCCAGGAGGACGTCCGAGCGGCGGTCCGCGGGGTCCTGCGAGGCCACGTGCGGCGGGTTCTCGCGGTTGTTCTGCGGGAGCATCGACAGGAGGTAGCGCACCTCCGCGATGCAGGTCTCCTCGTCGTCGTACGCGAAGTGACAGACACCGGAGGTCTCCGCGTGGACGTCGGCGCCGCCGAGCCCGTTCTGGGTGATCTCCTCGCCGGTGACCGCCTTGACGACGTCGGGGCCGGTGATGAACATCTGCGAGGTCTCACGGACCATGAACACGAAGTCCGTCAGCGCGGGACTGTAGGCGGCGCCGCCCGCGCACGGGCCGAGCATCACCGAGATCTGCGGGATGACACCGGACGCCTTGGTGTTGCGCTGGAAGATGCCGCCGTACCCGGCGAGCGCGGAGACGCCCTCCTGGATGCGGGCGCCCGCACCGTCGTTGAGGGAGACCAGCGGCGCGCCGGCCGCGATGGCCATGTCCATGATCTTGTGGATCTTCGTGGCGTGGGCCTCGCCCAGCGCGCCGCCGAAGATACGGAAGTCGTGCGCGTAGACGAAGACCGTACGGCCCTCCACCGTGCCCCAGCCGGTGACGACACCGTCGGTGTACGGCTTCTTGGCCTCCAGGCCGAACCCGGTCGCCCGGTGCCGGCGCAGCTGCTCGACCTCCTGGAAGGACCCGGGGTCGAGAAGCAGCTCGATGCGCTCCCGGGCGGTCAGCTTGCCCTTGGCGTGCTGCGCCTCGGTCGCCTTCTCGCTGGGTCCTCGCAGCGCCGCCGCACGAATCGCGTGCAGTTCCGCCACGCGCCCGCGTGCGTCCGTGGGTTCGCCTGAGGGTGCGGCCTCATCCAAAACGGTCATGTAGCGACCATACGAAGTCGAACAAGAAAAGCGGGCCGTCGACTCCGTACAGTCTCCGGCCCGTTTTCCTGGTACCCCTGAACAGAACCGCGACGGCATGCAGGCGATCTGACTGCTCAGAGGGCATCTGGCTTGTAGAGGTCACACAAAGCCGCGGGCTGAGAGCCCGCTCACATTCGTGAGGGGCCCATGCCATCCCTAGAGTGACACGGAGCCTTGGACGGGACCCGTTCGGCGTACAGCGGGCCATCGGCCCGACCCCCGTCCAGGTGTAGCGAGGATACGCAGGCTGCCACGGGAGCGCCGGGAGTGACCGCTGGGAAGCGGGTCGGCGAACCGCGACGTAACGTCGTAAACACCTGGCGGATGATGTTGAAACTTGAACGGAATAGGTCTACTGTCTCCCTTGTTGGCCTCGTTGAATCTTCAACAAACTCTCTGCCGCGGCTCTCGACTTCCCGACGAAACCGCGACCCGTCCCCCTAGGAGCACGTCATGGGCATCTTCGGCCGCAAGACCACCGACACCCCCGCCACCACGGCCCCCGCCGCTGTGAGCTCCGAGCTCGCGGCCCTCACCGGCGACTACACGATCGACCCGTCCCACTCGGAGATCGGTTTCGTCGCCCGTCACGCCATGGTGACGAACGTCAAGGGCTACTTCAGGGACTTCGACGGCACCCTGCACCTGGACGGCGCTGACCCGTCCAAGTCCACCGCCACGATCGACGTCAAGATGGAAAGCATCGAGACGGGCTCCGCGGACCGTGACGGCCACCTGAAGAGCTCCGACTTCTTCAAGATCGACGAGTTCCCGACGATGACCTTCCGCTCCACCAAGGCGGAGGCCCTGGGCGGCGACGACTACCGGATCACCGGCGACCTGTCGATCCTCGGCGTCACCAAGCCGCTCTCCATCGACCTGGAGTTCAACGGCTCCGCGAAGGACCCCTTCGGCAACGAGCGCGTCGGCTTCGAGGGCAAGGCGGAGATCCTGCGCTCCGAGTGGGGCCTCACCTGGAACGCGGCCCTGGAGACCGGTGGCGTCCTCGTCTCCGACAAGATCAAGCTGACCTTCGACATCTCGGCGATCAAGAACGCCTGAGCCCGGGCTCGTCGGGTGGGTTCGGGTGGGCGAGGCCGAGGTCGTAGGCGAGGATGACCGCCTGGACGCGGTCACGGGCTTGGACCTTCGCCAGGACCCGGCCGACATGGGTCTTCACGGTGGATTCCGCGACGACCAGGCGCTCGGCGATCTCACTGTTGCTCCAGCCCTGGCCGATGGCGACGAAAATCTCGTACTCCCGTTCGGTGAGCGCGCGCACCCGGGGGTCGTCCGCCGTCCTTTGACCTGGCCGACCCGGCCCGCTCGACGAATCCCGGGGCAGGTGCTTGGCGTAGGCGTCGAGGAGCCGGCGGGTCAGTGCGGGGGCGATCACCGCGTCGCCCGCCGCGACCGCCCGGATACCGGCCAGCAGTTCCTCGGGGTGGGCGTCCTTGAGGAGGAATCCGCTGGCTCCCGCGCGCAGCGCCGCGTGGGCGTATTCGTCCAGGTCGAACGTGGTCAGGATGAGGACGCGGGAGCGGTCACCGGAGGCGACCACGCGACGGGTGGCCTCGATACCGTCCATGCCGGGCATCCGTACGTCCATGAGGATCACGTCCGGGCGCAGTTCGGCGGCCCTTCGCACGGCGTCGGCGCCGTGGGCCGCCTCGCCGACGACCTCGGTGTCGGGGGTGCTCTCCAGGAGCATCCGGAAGCCGAGGCGTTGCAGTGGCTGGTCGTCCACGATGAGCACGGTGGTCACACCGCACCGCCTGTGGCGGCCGGCGGGGTGACGTCGGCCTCGGCCAGGGGGGTGAGGTCGAGGGTGGCCCGCACCGTCCATCCTCCGCCGGGGGCGGGTCCCGCGGTGACGGTCCCGCTGTAGAGGGCTGCGCGTTCTCTCATGCCGGCGAGTCCGTGTCCTTCCTCCTGGGGCGGCCCCGGACGGACCGTACCGCCACCCCGGCCTGTGTCATGGACGTCGATGTGCAGCCGCGTGTCCTTGACGGCGACCGCGAGCTCGACGCGGGTGTCGTGGCCCGCGTGCTTGAGTGCGTTGGTGAGTGCTTCCTGCACTATGCGGTACACCGTCAGCTGGACGCCGCGGTCCAGGGTGTCCAGCTCGCCGCCCGTGCGGTAGACGACCTGGGGGCCGGCGGCGCGGATCCGGGCACACAAGGCATCGATGTCCGCGATGCCCGGCTGGGGGCTGAGCTGGGGCGCGGCGGGGGTCTGGGTCTGCTCGCGCAGCACGCCGAGCATCCGGCGCAGTTCGCCCAGCGCCTGACGCCCGGTGTCGCCGATGAGCAGCAGAGCCTGCTTGCCGCGTTCGGGTGCGATGTCGCTCGCGTACGCGCCACCGTCGGCGAGCGTGATGATGACGGAGAGGTTGTGGCCGACGATGTCGTGCATCTCGCGGGCCACCCGGGTGCGTTCGGCGGCGGCGGCGAGCTTGCTGCGCTGGTCGCGTTCGATCTCCAGGCGGGTCGCACGGTCGCGCAGGACGGCGAGCTGGGCGCGCCGGATGCGTACGGCCAGACCGAGCGCGACCGCCGCGGTGATCGTGCTGAAAAGGAAGAACAGCGCGTCCAGGACGGACACCGCGGACGGCAGCCGCAGGGCGACCAGTCCGAGGGCGGCCGCGGTGACCGCGCAGGCCACGGGCAGCCGTCGGAGCTGTCCGTGCAGCACCAGGCTGTAGAGGGCGATCAGCAGGGCGACGTCGGCGCGCAGCCAGACTCCCAGCGCCACCTGGAGGAAGAGCACCGCGGCGATCACGGCGAAGGCGAGTGACGGCCTCCGGCGCCGCCACAGCAGCGGCAGGACCAGTCCGGCCTGCAGCGCGACGGTCACCGGCCAGGGCAGGTGGGTGACCTGGGTGTCGAAGGCGTGTCGTCGGCCCTCGTCGTCGTGCACCAGGTCCGGTACGCAGAACATCAGCGCCACGACCACGATCACGCCCGTGTCCAGGACCCACGGATGGTTCCGGTCGCCCTGCTTGAGCCGTCGGCCGAGCCGGGACAGCCCGCGGGCCAGGGGATGGTTCCACGGCAGCTCCGCCTCCGCGAGGGGCAGGTCGGAGGGTGCCCCTCGGTGGGCGGTGTCGTCGATGCTCATGGGGGTCACTGGTCCGCGTTCATGGATGTCACCGGTTCGCGTTCATGGGTGTCACCTGTCCATTGTGTGTCCGGCCGCCTCCCCGTCCGGGTGTTCCTCCGGGTGTCCCTCCGGATGCCTCTCCGTCGGGTGTCAGGTGTCAGGCGTCGGTGCGTAGGAGGCGGTAGGCGGCGCCCGCCAGGGCGAGCACGGTCCAGCCGAGGAAGACCAGGAGCCCGGCCGTGGGCGCGAGGGTCGTCGAGTCGTGGGTGAGCGCGAACATCGACTGGCCCGCGTTGCTGGGCAGGTAGGGGCTGATGTCGTCCTGCCACGAGGTGGGCAGCAGCGAGATCAGGCCGGGGATCAGCATCAGCGAGGCGACCAGGACCGATATGCCGCCGGCGACCGAGCGCAGCAGGGCGCCCAGGGCGGTGCCGATCACGCCGACCAGGCCGAGGTAGAGGCCCGCGCCCAGCAGGCTGCGCACGACACCGGGGTGGGAGATCGTGAGGGCCGCGGGGGTGTTGGAGACGATCCCGCTGGTGATCATGAACGCGATGAAGACGCCGATGGTGGAGACGACGAGGGCGACCAGGCCGAATACCGCCGCCTTCGACCACAGCACCGGCAGGCGGCGCGGGACGGCGGCCAGCGTGGAGCGGATCATGCCGGTGGAGTACTCGCCGGCGGTGACCAGCACGCCCAGGACGCCGAGCGCCAGCTGGGCGAAGTTCGTGCCGAACACGGAGAGGCTGAGCGCGGTCGCCGAGGCGTCGTCCGGGCGCAGCCGCTCACCCGAGTTGATCTGGGACTTGTAGTGCGCGGCGGCGATCACGCCGAACGCGACCAGGAACAGCAGGCCCAGACCGAGGGTGATCCAGGTGGAACGCAGCGACCACAGCTTGGCCCACTCCGAGCGCAGCACGCGCCGGCCGGTGACCTTGTACTCCGGACGTGCCGTCCGCGCCGGTGCGGGCGCGGAGCTGTCGGTGACGGTGATGGTGCTCATGCCGCCCTCCCGGGGGCCTCGACGGTGGCGGTGGCGTGGTACTCGACGGCGTCACGGGTCAGGTCCATGAACGCCTGTTCCAGCGAGACGGTCCGCGAGCTGAGCTCGAACAGGGGGATGCCGTGCTCGGCGGCCTTGAGACCGATGGCCCGCGCGGACAGACCCGTCACGTGCAGTTCCTCGGAGCCGACCTCGCCGGTGATCTCGACGCCGGGGCCGGCCAGGACCTCGCGCAGGCGGGCCGACTGGTCGGAGGCCACGGTCACGGTGTCACCGCCGGCCTGCTGGACCAGCTCCTGCACGGTGGTGTCGGCGAGCAGGCGACCGCGGCCGACGACGATCAGGTGGTCGGCGACCAGCGCCATCTCGCTCATCAGGTGCGAGGAGACGAAGACCGTACGGCCGTCCGCCGCGAGTCCGGTCAGCAGGTTGCGGATCCACAGCACGCCCTCGGGGTCCAGTCCGTTGACCGGCTCGTCGAGCATGATGGTGGCCGGGTCGCCGAGGAGCGCCGCGGCGATACCCAGCCGCTGGCCCATGCCGAGGGAGAACGCGCCCGCGCGCTTCTTCGCCACGGACTGCAGACCGGTCAGCTCGATGACCTCCTCCACCCGGCGGCGCGGAATGCCGTGGGTGTAGGCCTGCGCCATCAGGTGGTCGAACGCGGAGCGGCCCGGGTGGATCGACTTGGCCTCCAGCAGCGCGCCGACCTCCTGAAGCGGTGCGGTGTGCTCGGCGTAGTGCTTGCCGTTGACCGTCACGCTGCCGCCGGACGGTGCGTCCAGTCCGACGATCATGCGCATGGTGGTGGACTTGCCCGCGCCGTTCGGGCCCAGGAAGCCGGTGACCGTTCCGGGCCTGACGACGAAGTCGAGCCGGTCGACCGCCGTCTTCTCCCCGTACCGCTTCGTCAGCTGATGTGCCTCGATCATCGTTCTTCCCTCACGCTCGGGGGGCCTGTGACCTGCCCCCGCCAGACTGCTCACTCGCCACGCTAGGGGCCCGCGGACCGGGATCCGTGGTACCCGGGAGCTCAATGAGGTGCGGCCCGTAGTACCGAGGTACCACGGGCCACGCGTGGGGGGGATGACGTCACCTCCCGCATACTCCCTGGTGGTTACGGAGGTCGCGGGCCCTCCCCTACAGTCGCCCGCGTGACTGATCTCGCCTACCTCGCCGCCGTCCGGGAGTCGTACGACAGGGTCGCCGCCGACTACGCCGAACAGGTCAAGACCCCGGCGCAGCTGGATCCGCTGTCGCGCTCCATGCTCGTCGCGTTCGCCGAGATGGTGCGGACGGCCGACGCCGGCGCCCTCGCGGACCTGGGATGCGGGCCCGGCCGGGTGACGGCCTACCTCGCCGAGCTGGGGGTGTCCACATTCGGCATCGACCTCTCGCCCGCGATGGTCGAGCTGGCCCGTCGGGCCAACCCGGGTCTGCGCTTCACCGTCGGGTCGATGACCGAGCTGCCCCTCGAGGACGACGAGCTCGGCGGCATCCTCGCCTACTACTCCGTCCACCACACTCCACCGGAGTTGTTGCCGGTCGTGTTCGCCGAGTTCCGTCGCACGCTCGCACCCGGCGGCCGTCTGATGGTCGCCGGCTATGTGGGAGCCGGGGAACATCTGCGTCCGACGCAGGCGTACGGCGGCCATCCGGTGTCCTTCGAGTCCTACCTGTTGCCGCCGGACCAGGTGGCCGAGCTGCTGGAGCAGGCCGGGCTCGTCGTCACCGCGCGGCTGGTGCAGGAGCCCGGCGAAGGAGCCAGGAGGACGGTCGCCACGTTCCTCGCCCGAAAGCCGGAACGGTCATGAGGCCGGATGCCGCCAACGTCACGGGGCAACACGCCCAGCTCTTCAGCCACTGGCCCTTCAGCCATTGACCCTTCCACCGTTAGCCCTTCGGCCGTTAGCCCGTCAGCCGTTAGCCCTTCAGCCGTTCGCGCAGTTCCTCGAGATCGGTGAGGAACCAGGTCTGCCGCCCCCGGTTGCACTCCCGGACGAAGTCCCGCAGCGCCGAACTGGCCTCCGTGTGACGGGAGATGTCTCCGAGGACGACGAGTGCCATCCGGTAGTTGGCGAACTTCTGGACGATGCCACCGGCCACCCGGGTACGCAGCTGAAAGAACGCCTCGTCGAACCGCTCGGCGGGAATGACCACCCACTGCGCGCCCTGGTAGCCGGCGTTGCCGATGAGATCCAGGACGTCGCCCTCACCTCCGATGACCTCGCCCTCGGCGGCACACATCATCACGGGCACGTCATGGATCGTCTGCAGGGTGCTCATGAAGATCGAGGCTAGGCGTGAACGCTCCCTGCGGGCTACGCGTTTCCCGGCTACGCGTCCCGGCGTGCGAATATCGCGCCGCCCACCAGCAGCACGCCCAGCGCGTACGCCGCCAGAACCCCCAGCCCCGGCCAGGGGCCGATCGGCAGGCGGGCGAGGTCCTTGGTCGCGCGGATGGCGAGGCCCGCCGGTATGGGGGCCCAGCGTTCGAGGCGGTCCTTCCAGGTGGGTGAGCCGAGGAGGTCGGACATGAGCGGGGCCACGTAGAGGATTCCCAGGCCCGTGGTGATCGCCGCCGCGCTGTCGCGGAGCAGCACCGCCAGCCCCAGGCCCAGGAAGGCTATGAGGATCAGGAAAAGGGTGGAGCCGAGGGCGGCGCGGAGGGTGGGGGTGTCGGTGAGGGAGAGGAGCGGGTAGCCCGCCTCGGGGGTGAAGCCGTTGGCCGGGAGGATCCAGCGGGCCGTGGCGAGGGACGCGAGGATCGCGGTGCCGGCCGCGATGCCCGTCGCCGCGGCCATCACCGCCGCCTTCGACACCAGGACCGTCGCCCGGCGCGGGATCGCCGTCAGCGTCGTCCGTACCGTGCCCGTGCCGTACTCCGCCCCCATCGACAGGGCGCCCAGGACGAGGACGGTCGCCTGGCCGAGCCACAGACCCGTCAGGGCGAGCTTCACCGTGTCCTCGTGGCAGGCCGCGGCGCTCGCGCACTCCCGGGTGCTGACCGAGGACACCGCGGCCGTGCCCACGGCGAAGGTCAGGGCCACCGTCGCGGCCAGCAGCAGCCAACTGCTCGGCAGCGTGCGGAGTTTGGTCCACTCGGCGTGAAGCGCGCGGAGTGCGGGCTGTGTGCGGAGTGCGGCCTGTGTGCGGAGTGCGGGATGGGCACCGTGTGAGGGCCCTGCGGGGTGGGCGCGGAGTACCGGCCGCGCGCGCCTCATACGTCCCTCCTGCGCAGGCGCCAGGCCGCGAGGGCGAGCGCCACGGCCACGTACGCACACAGGACGGCGAAGCCGTTCCACGGGGCCATGGGGTAACAGCCGCTCTCCGGGAGGCAGTTGTGCTGCACCTGCGGGTAGTACGTCACGCCCTGCTGGACCGCGAAGGCCGCCGCCGGAGTCACGCGCAGCAGCGAGGTCGCGATCGGGAGCGGGAGGGCGAAGGCAAGGATCTACGGGAGGACCACTAGGACCACGACGGCCGTGATCGCGCCCGCGCTGTTGCGGAGTATCGCTCCCAGGGCGAGGGCGAGGACCGCCACCAGGGACAGCAGTGCCGCGCTGCCCACCACCGCCCGCAGGGCGGGTGGGTCGAGGAGTGACAGGTCGGGGTAGGCGGGTGGCGCGAAGCCGTGGGAACGCATCGTGCGTTGGGCCAGGGAGAAGGCGATCGCCGTGGCAGGCAGGCTGACGGCGAAGGTGATGCCCCCGATCACCAGGGCCTTCGCGGTGAGGACCCGCACCCGGCGCGGAGTCGCCGTGAACGTCGTACGGATCAGGCCGCGCTTGTACTCGGTCGTGATGAACAGGGCTCCCAGGGCGACCATGAAGAGGATGGCCACGAAGACGCCCTGGAAGCTCATCTGGACGCTGTCGGCGCCGGTCTCGTCGGGGGCGATGTCGCCCTGGCCGGTCAGAGCGTAGACACCGGCCGCGGAGACGGTGGTGGTGCCCGGCTCGGCGCGGGCGGGGCCGGATTGCGGGGTGTCCGGGTCGTTCGGATCGGGGGCGCCCACGTCCGTGCTCGTCCAGGTGGCCGAGCCGGTCGCGGTGGCGCCGCTCAGGGCCAGGTGGTCGAAGGTCGCCCCGGCGGTCGCGCCGCCGGCCGTCTCCGACGTGCTGCCGAACGGCGCGCGGCGGTGGCTTTCTGGTCGAGGCACGGCTGCCGGTGCGGGCGGAGGCTCTCGTATGACGACCGCCGTAGAGGCCTTGGAAGCCGAGGGAGGGGCCCCGGCCGTGCGGATCGTGGTGGCCGACGACCACGAGGTGGTGCGCGCCGGGTATGCCGGACTGCTCGCCACCCAGGCGGACTTCACCGTCGTCGGCACGGCGTGCGACGGCGCCGAGGCGGTGCGCGTCTGCCGGGAGCGGCGTCCCGACGTGGTCCTCATGGACGTACGGATGCCGGTGATGGACGGGATCCAGGCCACCGCCGAGCTGATGGGGCACGAGGCCGGGGATGCGCCGCGCGTGCTCATCCTCACCACCTTCGATCTGGACGAGCATGTGTATGACGCGCTCGCGGCCGGGGCGAGCGGGTTCCTGCTGAAGGACGTGACGGCGGAGCGGCTGTTCGAGGCGGTACGGGTGGTGGCCGCCGGGGAGGCGCTGCTCGCGCCCGTCATCACCCGGCGGCTGATCGCGGAGTTCGCCCGGCTCAAACCCAGGGCGCCGACGGGGACGGCGCTCGGCGTGCTCACCCCGCGCGAAACGGAGGTGTTGCGGCTGCTGGCGGAAGGGCTGTCCAACCCGGAGATCGCCGCGCGGCTTCAGGTGGGCGAGGAGACCGTGAAGACCCATGTCAGCCGGGTGCTGTCCAAGCTGGGGCTGCGCGACCGTACGCAGGCGGTCGTGACGGCGTACGAAACGGGGCTGGTCGTGCCGCGTGCGGCGGCTCCGGAGGGGTTCGGACGGCAGGATCCGCGGAGGGAGGGCGTGCGCGGGATGAGACCGAGTGGGGAGGGGCTGCGTGGACCGGGGTCGCGGGGTTAGTCAGGCGGGGCTGGGGGCCGGTGTGCGGCGGCGTGGGATCGGCAGAACGCAGCAGGCCGACACGATCGCCAGGACCGCGCCGACCGCGATCGCCCCGAGACGGGTGGGCAGCAGGACCTGCGCGTCCTGGCCGAAGTAGCCGAGGAGGAGGGAGAGGGCGCTGGTCATGCCGGCAGCCCAGTAGGCGTAGTTCAGCGGACGCAGGCACAGGGCGACGGCCAGTACGGCGAAGATCAGGACGACGGAGGTCCGGCCCGTGATGCCGGGGGTGGCCACCGCGGTGGCGAGCAGTGTGCCGGCGCAGGCGCCGACCAGGCGCTGCACTCCCTTGCGTATGACGTCGTCGCGGCCACGGTTGCCACTCGCGACCACGTACACGGTCAGCACCATCCACGGCCAGTGGTGGTCGAAGAGGAGTCGTCCGAGGGTGAAGGCCGCGGCGACGGCGGCGGCCATCTGCCACGCCATGCGGGTGCTGGGGACGGGGCGCAGTCGGGAAGCTCGTCGGGGGCGGTGCGGCTCCGGGTCGGGCTGCCAGGGGCCGAGGCGGTCGGCGGACATCTGGACCAGCCAGACGCAGCCGCATGCCAGCAGCCCGATCACCGCCGACCAGCCCCAGCTCACCAGCGCGCTCTGGGCCCTGGACGGCAGCGCGGGGCCGGGGACGACGAGCAGGGCGACCAGCGGCAACGTCATCAGCGTGCCCGCCTTCGTCGCGGCCGGGCCGAAGCGGCGGATCCAGATGGGCAAGGAGATGGCGAGGGTGAACACCGCGGCGCCGAGTGCGTAGTGGTCGGCGATCAGGTGGCCGAGCAGGGTCGCCGCACCGGCCAGGGCGGGCAGCAGGACACAGGCCATGAGGCGACGGCGGGCGTCGGCGGTCCGCTGGGCGCGGGCCAGGGTGAGGGTCAGCGCGACCGCGAGGACGAGGACGTCCGTGTGCAGTGCGGCGGCGTTCTCCAACCACAGGGCGAGGAAGTAGGAGAGCAGCACAGCCGTCATGGTCAGCGCCGCTTCGTAAGCGTTGCGTATGTGTTTGACCGGCATGGTGCCGATGCTAGGGGGATTGGGGCTGTGGAGAAGTAAGGTTTCACTTACGATATGAAGGTGGATCACCTTTCCTACGCCGCCCAGATCCGACGTGGTGTCGTCCGGCTCAATCGGCGGCTGCGGCAGGAGCGGGGCGAGGGCAGCCTCAGTCCGAATCAGCTGGGGGTGCTGGGGCACTTGCGTCGGCGTGGGGCGGCGACACCCGGCGAGGTCGCGGCGGCCGAGCGGCAGCGGCCCCAGTCGTTGACCCGGGTCTTCGCCGAGCTGGAGGCGGACGGGCTGATCGCGCGGACGGCCGACAGCGCGGACCGGCGCCAGTCCGTGCTGACACTCACCAGGGAGGGGCTGCGGGCGCTGGAGCGGGACATGGCCGAGCGGGATGCCTGGCTGGCGGCGGCGCTCGGCACGTTGAACGAGACCGAGCGCGAGGTGTTGCGGCTGGCGGGAACACTGATGGACCGCCTTGCGGATACCGAGCCTCAGGAGCCTTCGGCCGGGACCGCTGCGCTTCAGGAGCCTTCGTCCGGAACGGCCGAGCTTCAGGAGCCTTCGCCTTAGAGGCCTTCGTCCCGGCGGACCCCGTCTCAGGAGGCTCGGTCTGAAGAGGCTCGGTCTCAGGAGGCTTCGTTTCAGAAGCCGCTGCCGAAGTCTCCTCCGCCGCCGAAGTCGCCGCCACCGCCGTCCCCGAAGCCGCCGCTGAAGTCGCCGGGGTCGAAGTCGGAGCCGGATACGTCGCCGCCGCCGTAGCCGCCGAAGTCTCCGTAACCGGAGCCGTAGTCGGAAGCGTAGGAGGGGGTGGCCATCACGCTGCCGAGCAGGGTGCCGACGAGGAGGCCGGGGAGGAGGCCGCCGCCGAAGTAGCCGCCCGCCCAGGGGCCGTAGGCCGGGCCGGCATCCCAGTACGGGCGGCGGCCGTAGTCGGTGTCGACCTCCCGGACCGCCGGGGCGCGGCCGTCCGCCAGACGGGCCTGGTCCGCCGCGCAGACCGGGACCTCGCGGGGAGCGCCGCCTGCCGGGGTCCAGGTCGCGTCGGCGACCGACGGGCCGTGTCGCGGGTCGAAGAAGCAAGGGGCGCGGCGTTCTGGCAGGGGCTTGCCCTCGCGACGGGAGGACAGCAGCGCGAGGGAGAAGCGGCCGTCCTCCAGGGACTGGGTGACGGCGCGTACGTCCTCCGGGCGGCGGGCCGCTGCCATGGACGACTTCGCCTGTTCGTAGGCGTCGAGCGCGCGTTCGTAGTCGGCGCGCATCGCGTCGTCGGCGCCGGCCTCGGCGGGGTGGAAGTCGAGCCGGTCGAGTTCCTCGCCGAACGCGGTGATGTCCTCGTCGACGACCACGCGGAGTTTGTCCAGTGCTTCCCGCTGTTCCTGCTCTTTGCGGCGGCGGTTGCGGCGTACGAGGGTGTAGGCGCCCGCGCCGCCGGCCACGACTACCGCGGCCACCGCGATGAGGGCGCTGGTGGAGACGCCGTGTCCGTCGGTCGAGCCCCAGCTCTTGGGGGCCGAGCCGTTGATGTTGGCCAGGGCGCGGTCCGTGAAGTTGTTCAGCTGGGTCTTCGCCGGTTCGCCCTGGACGCTGGTGACGAGGTTCTGGACGGCGGTGCGGGGCATGACCGCGGTGTCGGCGCGGGCGTCGAAGCGGGTGCCCAGTCTGATGGCGTACAGGCCTGTGATGCCGGTGTCGGTGCGGAGGTTCTGGAAGAGGTTCTGGGTGGGGAAGTCCGCGGGGAGGACGGCCACGAAGACGGGCTTGTTCGCGTTCTTGATCTTCTTGGCCAGGGTGTCGGCGTCTGCCTTGGAGAGCAGTGCGGAGGCTGCTGGGTCCACGTAGACGGGGCTCTTGCGGAGGGCTGCCGCCACTGATCCCACGTCTGTGGCCGCGTGGGCGGGGGGTGTGGTGAGGGTGAGTGTGAGTGCCGTGAGGGCGGCGAGTGTCAGCGCGATCAGCAGTCCGGGGAGTCCTCGGATCAGTGCGGCCTTCATATCTCCGAAGCTACCTGAACGTGCGCAAAACTGGGCATTGGGGGTGATGGGGGTGGGGTGGCCCGAGGGGTTTCTCGCCCCCGCCGCCCCTACCCATTCCCATCCCCAGGGGCTCCGCCCCTTCAACCCCGCCAGGGGCTACGCCCCCGGACCCCCAAACCCCCACAGCCCCCTGCGGCTCCCCGTCGCCCGAAGGGCTCGTCCTCAAACGCCGGACGGGCTGGCGATGCGCACAGCGCCCCTTCAGCGGCACGGGAAACTGCGCGACCAGCCCCCGGCCGCCCGCAGCCGAGCGACTCGGGACGGGCGGGGAATGGGGCCAAGCCCCACCCAAGGGGCGCGAGGAACTGCGCGACCAGCCCCCACCCACCCACAGCCGAGCGACTCGGGACGGGCGGGGAATGGGGCCAAGCCCCGCCCGAGGGGCGCGGGAACTGGGTGAGCTGTCCTACGCCGTTCGCGGCCGGATGGCTGCCGGAGTCCGGGGCGGAGCCCGGGGATGGGGCGGCGGGGGCGGGAGAACTTGGCCCGCCCCCGCCGCATATCAGCCTCTCGGCGTCACCTGGCTCGGTATGCCTCCAGGAGTTTCGTCAGTGCCTGGGTGTAGTGGGCGGTCAGGAGTAGGTGGTCGGCATCTGCGAAGGGTTTGGCGAGTGCGGGGGTGATGGTCGAGCCGGTGCTCTGCTGGACCAGGAGGCGGCCCTTGGTGACCGCGGCGCGGCCCAGTCGCGCCGAGCCGATTCGGTCAGCCGTCCGGGCGACGAGGGTGAGGGCCTCGAGCGTGGCCGCGCCGCCCTCGGGAACCTTCGTGAGTGTTGTCAGGCCCCAGCCGTAGGGGAACTGGGGATCGTAGGACGCGTCGCCGACGTTGATCGGGAGTTGGGCCTCCGACTTGGGCCAGGTGACGGGGAGCTGGCCGGTGAAGGCGCGCTTGCCGTACAGCACGTCCGCCACGCCGTCGCCCTCCGTGCCGGGCAGCCACGAGGCCACCAGGGCGTCGATCTCACCCAGGCGGTCGCCGATGAGCTGCGGGCGGCCCGAGACGATCAGGACCGCACACTTCATGGCGGCGCACACCTTGTCCACGGCGGCCTGGTCGGCGGGGGTGAGAGTGAGGTCGTTGCCGTTGCCCACATCGCCGACGCCCTCCGCGTAGGGAGTCTCGCCCACGACGACCACACCCACGTCGTAGCCGGACGTCGGCGCCGAGGCGTCCTTCGAGTAGGTGACGTCACCGCCGGCATCGCGCATGCCCTGCAGGATCGTCGTACCGTCCGTGTGCTTCCCGGACGCGCCCTGCCAGGTGATCGTCCAGCCGCCGGTCTGGTTGCCCAGGTCGTCAGCGTTCGAACCGGCCACGTACACCTTCTGGGACTTCTTCAGGGGCAGTACGCCGGCCGTGTTCTTCAGGAGGACCTGGGACTTGGCCGCCGCCTCGCGGGCCACCGCCCGGTGCGCGGTCGAACCGATCCGCGACGCGCCGCTCGTGTCGGCGTACGGCTTCTCGAAGAGGCCGAGCTTGAACTTCTGCGTCAGGATGCGCGACACGGCGTCGTCGATCCGCTTCGCGCTGACACGGCCCGCGGTGGCCTCGTCGATGAGCGTCGTACGGAAGTCCTTGTACGAGTACGGCACCATCATCATGTCGACGCCCGCGTTGACCGAGGTGCGGACGTGGGAGGCGTAGTCGCCGGGGAGCTGGTCGATGGCGTTCCAGTCACTGATCACGAAGCCGTCGAAGCCCATCCGGCCCTTGAGCACGCCGTTGATCATGTCCGCGCGGGCGTGCATCTTCACCGGGCCCTGGCCGTCGCCCAGGATGTCGAGCGAGGAGTACGAGGGCATGACCGAGCCGATGCCGCGGTCGACCGCCGTCTGGTACGGGGCCAGGTGCACGGCCTCCAGCTGCTGCCGGGTGACCTTCGTGACGCCTTGGTCGATGGTGTAGGAGCCGGTCGTGGAGGAGCCGTACTCCGTGCCGCCGTCGCCCACGAAGTGCTTCGCGGTCGCCAGCACCTTGTCGTCGTCCTTCAGGTCCTTGCCGTCGCGGGCGCCCTGGAGGCCCTGGATGACCGTCTCCATGGACTTCACGAGGGCCGGGTCCTCACCGAAGGACTCGTACGAGCGGCCCCAGCGTTCGTCGCGGGTCACGCACAGGCAGGGGGCGAAGTCCCACGGGATGCCGGTGGCGCGGACCTCGGCGGCCGTCACCGCGCCCGCCTTCTCCGCCAGGCCCGGGTCACGGGTCGCGCCGATGCCGATGTTGTGCGGCATGATCGTCGCGCCGGTGAGGTTGTTGTGGCCGTGCACCGCGTCCACGCCGTAGATCAGCGGGATCTGGAACCGCGTGGCCTGCGCCCGGAGTTGGTAGCCGTCGATCATCTTCGCCCAGGCCGCGGGGGTGTTGGGCGTCGGCGTGGAGCCGCCGCCGGAGAGCAGCGACCCCAGGTCGTACGAGGCGATGTCGCCGCCCGCGCCGATCGCGCCGCGCTCGGCCTGGGTCATCTGCCCGGCCTTCTCCTCCAGGGACATGCGGGACACGAGGTCGGCGACGCGCTTCTTCACGGGCAGTTTCGGGTCCAGGTACGGCAGGCCGTGGGCGTCGATGACCACCTGCGGGGTCTCGGCGGGGGCCTTCGCGCCGGTGACCGTGAGCTTCAGGGGAATCGTCTCGGCGGGTTCGGCTGACTTGTCGCGCAGCGTCGGAACCTGGATGGTGCGGGTGGCGCCGGAGGCCGTGCCCGCCGGGAAGGTGATCTCGCCCTTGACCGGTGTGTAGTCCTTGCCGGACTCGGCGGTGCCGCCCGCGCTCTCGTACGCGACCGTCACGGGTTCGTCGATCGGGGCGGACCCGGTGGTGGCGACGGAGAGCTTCACCGACGCCGTCCCGCCCTCCTTCACCGGGTAAACGGCCGAGTCGGCGCTCACGGAGGCGCGCAGGGACTGGTCGGCCTTGCCGTACAACTCGACGTCGTCCATGGCGAACCGGCCCTTGACGCCGACCGGGAGCGTGAGGGCGTACCCCCACATCTGGGTGAGGCCGAGGACCTGGTCGATGCCGCCGACGGGCTGGTAGTCCGTGCGGTAGGTGAAGTCGGTGAAGGGGATCTCGATCTGTTTCCAGCCGGTGAAGTCGTCGGTGAAGGACGTCGTCCACAGCTCAGAGGCCTCGCCGTTGGCGCCGCCGTCCTTGATCTCGAAGGCGATCTTCTTGGCGTTGTTCTGGCCGTCCCACCAGAAGCGGACGCCCTTGTGGGCCGACCAGTCGTGGGCCGGCTGGTCGAAGGCGAAGTCGTGGGTGAAGCCGCCGTAGCCGCTGATGTCGTAGGTGCCGGTGAGGACCTTGGTGCCCTCGGGGGCGTCGGTGCGGGTGGTCAGAGCGAGCGCGGGCGGGTCGTCGGCGTCGCCGCCCCAGGTGAACAGGCCCCCGGCGGGGGGATTGGCGAAGGGGACCTCGCCCTCGAAGCGGTCGACGGGGACGGGGGCCGGTTCGTCGGCCGTGGCCGCTCCGGCCGACAGGAGCGGCAGCAGCCCCGTGAGCAAAGCGGCGGAGGCGAGCAGGGCGGTTCTTCGCATGGACCTTCCCTCGACTCTACGTAGTCCTGTAATACCTGGTGATCCCTGGTGATCCCTGACTGAATGCCTGACTGAATGCGTGACGGCGTCTCTTCTGGTTGCTCTCTTACGACTTAGATCACGGCGTGAGTTAACTGGCGTCCCGGGAGGCCGTCAAGACTTCACGTCAGAACCGGTACACGGGCAATGCGCGGCCGGATCAGGGCAGTTGTTCTTTCACGCCCTGAACGCGAGACCCCTTGACGTGGACCCGAAGCCGTCATTTACTCACGGCTCGCACGCCCCCTCCCCCACACCCAGAAGGGCGACGCGTCATGAGGAGATCCACTCGGGCGGTCCGTTTGCTTCTTGCCGGACTGCTCACCACCGCCGGACTGACCGCCGTCACGGCGGCGCCCGCGCACGCCGCGGGCGAACCCGTCACGGCCTGGCTGACCACGACGGACGACGACGGCGGACGCCATGTCGTCCGCGGGCTGCAGGCCCAGACGCCGTTCGCCTTCCAGGCCGGTACTGGTGGCAGCGGCGAGAACATCACCGTCGACGAGAACACCCGCTATCAGACCTTCACGGGCGGCGGCGCGTCCTTCACCGACACCGCGGCCTGGCTGATGAACAGCAGCGGGGCGCTGTCGGGGGCCACGCGGGACGCGACGATGCGCAAGCTGTTCTCGCCGACGGAGGGCATCGGGCTCTCGTTCCTGCGAAATCCGATGGGCGCGTCCGATCTCGCCCGGTACGGGTACACGTACGACGACGTGCCGGCCGGGCAGAGCGACCCGTCCCTCTCGTCGTTCTCGATCGCGCACGATCTGGCCGACGTGGTGCCGCTGACCAAGCAGGCGCTCCAGCTGAACCCCTCGCTCACCGTGATGGCCTCGCCGTGGACGGCGCCCGCCTGGATGAAGGACAGCGGGCAGCTCAACGGGGGCTGGCTGAAGTCGGAGGACTACGGGGCGTACGCCTCGTACTTCGTCAAGTACCTCCAGGCGTACCGGGACCAGGGGGTGCCGGTCTCCTACGTCACCGCGCAGAACGAGCCGACGTGCTGCTCGGGGTACCCGTCGATGAGCTGGAACGCGTCGGGGCTCGCGTACTTCACGAAGAGTGAGCTGCTGCCGAAGCTGCAGGCCGCGGGGCTGTCCACGAAGGTGCTGGCGCACGACTGGAACTGGGACGTGTACGACTCGTACGCCGCCCAGACCGTCGACGACGCGGCCGTGCGCGCGCATCCGAACTTCGGGGGGATCGCCTGGCACGGGTACGGCGGGGACGTGGGCAAGCAGACGAGCGTGCACAACCAGTACCCGGGGGTCGACGCCTTCGGGACCGAGCACTCCGGTGGCACCTGGATCGCCAACCAGCAGCGCGAGGACATGCTGAACATCGTCGACTACACGCGGAACTGGGCGAAGTCGGTGACGAAGTGGTCGCTGGCCGTCGATCAGAACCGGGGGCCGCACAACGGGGGGTGCGGGACGTGTTCCGGGCTGATCACCGTCCACAACGGGGACGGGGCGAGTGGGCAGGTCGACTACACGATCGAGTACTACACGATGGGGCAGCTGACGAAGTTCGTGCGGCCGGGGGCGCAGCGGGTGGCCTCTACGGCGAGTACGTCCGTGCCGAACGTGGCGTGGCGCAATCCTGACGGTTCCAAGGCGCTGATCGCCTACAACGACTCCTCGTCCGCGAAGACCGTGACCATCAACTGGGGCTCGCAGCACGCGACGTACTCGCTGCCGGGGAAGACGTCCGCGACGTTCACCTGGGCTGGGGAGCAGGCCGGTGGGGGTGGACAGACGGGGACGTTCGTGGGGCTCGCCGGCAAGTGCCTTGATGTGGCCGGGGGGTCGTCGGCGAACGGTACGGCGGTTCAGCTGTACGACTGCAATGGCTCGAACGCCCAGCGGTGGACGGTGGCGGGGGACGGGTCCGTCCAGGCGCTGGGCAAGTGCCTCGATGTCACGTCGGCGTCCACGGCTGATGGGGCCAAGGTTCAGCTCTACGACTGCAATGGGAGTGGGGCGCAGCGGTGGTCGTACAACGGGTCGACGGGTGACGTGGTCAATTCGGCGGCGGGGAAGTGTCTGGACGTGACGGACAACTCGGCGGTGAATGGGGCTCGGGCGCAGATCTGGTCCTGCACGGGGGCTGCCAATCAGAAGTGGGCGCTGCGCTGACGGGGCTTGCCCTCTTTTCTCGCCCCCGCCGCCCCTACCCGTCCCATCCCCAGGGGCTCCGCCCCTTCAACCCCACCAGGGGCTACGCCCCCGAACCCCCGCGGGGATCCACCCCTGCACCCCACCAGGGGCTACGCCCCCGAACCCCCGCGGGGATCCACCCCTGCACCCCACCAGGGGCTACGCCCCCGAACCCCCGCGGGGCTCCGCCCCTGCACCCCACCGGGGGCTGCCGCCCCCTGAACCCCCCGCGGGGATCCGCCCCCGAAACCCCCGCGGGGATCCGCCCCCGAACCCCCCGCGGGGATCCGCCCCTGGACCCCGCCGGGGCTGCGCCCGTGAACCCGCATCGGCCTGAACGGCCTCGTCCTCAAACGCCGGACGGGCTGGGGGATGCGGGGCGCAGCCCTCGCCCGGGGGGGGCCTGGGGGCGGAGCCCCCGGGCTGGTCCCCCGGGCGGGGTCGGCTACTGCGCCGGCTCTACGCCCGCGCGCAGCAAGCCGTACGTGTACGCATCCTCCAGCGCCTGCCAGGACGCCGCGATCACGTTCTCCGCGACGCCCACCGTGGACCACTCCCCCGCACCGTCGGACGTGGAGATGAGGACGCGGGTGGTGGACTGGGTGCCGTGCTTGCCTTCGAGGATGCGGACCTTGTAGTCCACGAGTTCCAGCTTGGCGAGCTGGGGGTAGATCTTTTCGAGGGCGACCCGCAGGGCACGGTCGAGCGCGTTCACCGGACCGTTGCCCTCCGCCGTGGCGACGATGCGCTCGCCCTTGGCGAAGAGTTTGACGGTGGCTTCGTTGGCGTGGGTGCCGTCGGGGCGGTCCTCGACGATCGCGCGCCAGGACTCGACCTGGAAGTACGTACGGGCCCGCCCCTCCGCCTCCTCGCGGAGCAGGAGTTCGAAGGAGGCGTCCGCCGCCTCGTACGTGTAGCCCTTGAGCTCGCGCTCCTTGACGCGTTCCACGACGCGGCCCACCAGCTCGCGGTCGCCGCCGAGGTCGATGCCGAGTTCCTTGCCCTTGAGCTCGATGGACGCGCGGCCCGCCATGTCGGAGACCAGCATCCGCATGGTGTTGCCGACCTGCTCGGGGTCGATGTGCTGGTAGAGGTCCGGGTCGACCTTGATCGCGGAAGCGTGCAGGCCCGCCTTGTGGGCGAAGGCCGAGACGCCGACGTACGGCTGATGCGTGGAGGGGGTGAGGTTGACGACCTCGGCGATCGCGTGCGAGATGCGGGTCATCTCGCGCAGGGCGCCGTCAGGGAGGACCTTCTTGCCGTACTTCAGTTCCAGGGCGGCCACGACCGGGAAGAGGTTCGAGTTGCCGACCCGTTCGCCGTAGCCGTTCGCGGTGCACTGGACATGGGTCGCGCCCGCGTCGACGGCGGCCAGGGTGTTGGCGACCGCGCAACCCGTGTCGTCCTGGGCGTGCATGCCGAGCCGGGCGCCGGTGTCGGCGAGGACCGTGGCGACGACCGCCTGGACCTGGGCGGGGAGCATGCCGCCGTTGGTGTCGCAGAGGATGACGACGTCGGCGCCCGCCTCCCAGGCCGCGCGGACGACCGCCTTCGCGTACTCGGGGTTCGCTCGGTAGCCGTCGAAGAAGTGCTCGCAGTCGACGAAGACCCGGCGGCCTTGCGAGCACAGGTGGGAAACCGTGTCGCGCACCATCTCCAGGTTTTCGTCGAGGGTGGTGCGCAGTGCGAGTTCGACATGGCGGTCGTGGGACTTGGCGACCAGGGTGATCACCTGGGCACCGGAGTCGAGAAGGGCCTTGACCTGCGGGTCCTCGCTCGCCTTGCCGCCCGCGCGGCGGGTGGCGCCGAACGCGACCAGCTGGGCGTGCTTGAAGTCGATCTCCTGCTGGGCGCGGGCGAAGAACTCGGTGTCGCGCGGGTTGGCGCCGGGCCAGCCGCCCTCGATGAAGCCCACCCCGAAGTCGTCCAGGTGCCGTGCGATGGCCAGCTTGTCCGCCACGGTGAGGTTGATGCCCTCACGCTGCGCGCCGTCGCGCAGGGTCGTGTCGAAGACGTGGAACGAATCGTCGAGCTCGCTGGTTTCGGTCATGGTGTTCGGCTCCTGATGTCGGATCTCGGTCTGTACCGGAATGACCGGCTCCACCGTCCTCCAATGATCCCTCGCGCTCCCTTCCCGGCTTGAGGTGGGCCAGGAAAACGAAAAACCTCTCGCGGGTGCGAGAGGTCTGCGCGCGGGTCGAGGACGACGATGTCCGCCCGTACGTGGTGGTACGTGGCGGTCACTGCGGACCGGCGCGCCTGCTGCCAATAATCATGGCGAACGAGAGCACGGGGGCAGTCTGGCACATACCGCCCCCGCGCTCACGGGTTGTCTCAGGATGCGAGCCGCGCCTTGGGCTCCGAGGAGGGTTCCTGGCCGGGGCCGGCCCGGTTGAGGTCCAGGTCGCGGGTCTCCCGCATGGTGACGTAGACCACCAGCGACACCGCCGCGCAGCCTGCCACGTACCAGGAGAAACCGGACTCGATGCCCGCGTCCTTGAACCACAGGGCGACGTATTCGGCCGTACCGCCGAAGAGGGCGTTGGCGATGGCGTACGGGAGCGCGACGCCCAGGGCGCGGATGCCGGTCGGGAACAGCTCCGCCTTCACACAGGCGTTGATGGAGGTGTAGCCGGTGACCACCACCAGGGCCAGCAGGGCCAGGCCGAGGGCGGGCCAGAAGCTGCCCGCGTGCCGCAGCATCGTCATGATCGGAACCGTCAGGAACGTCGAGCCCACCGCGAAGGTGATGAGCAGCGGGCGACGGCCGACGCGGTCGGAGAGGCGGCCCGCGAGCGGCTGGAGGCAGGCGAAGACGATCAGCGCGGTGAAGGAGACGAGGGTCGCGGTCTCCTTGGGCAGGCCCGCCGAGTTGGAGAGGTACTTCGTCAGGTAGGTGGTGTACGTGTAGTAGGCGACCGTGCCGCCCATCGTGAGCGCGATGACCAGGAAGGCCTCCCTACGGTGCTGCCACAGGGCGCGCATCGTGCCGCGCTCCTCGCCGGACGCGGCCTCCTCGTACACCTCGGTCTCCAGCATCGTGCGCCGCAGATAGAAGACGACGGCGGCGCCGAGCGCGCCCACGATGAAGGGGATGCGCCAGCCCCAGCTGTGCAGCGCGTCGTCGGACAGGGTGCGCTGGAGGATGATCTGCAGGCCGAGGCCGAGGATCTGGCCCGCGGTCATCGACACGTACTGGAAGCTGGAGGCGAAGCCGCGCCGCTCGGGGGCGGAGGCCTCGGTGAGGTAGGTGGCGCTGGCCGCGTACTCGCCGCCCACCGAGAGCCCTTGCAGCAGGCGGGCGACGAGCAGGACGACCGCGCCGCCGTAGCCCGCCACCGCGTAGGTCGGTGCGAAGGCGATGAGGAGCGCCGACAGCGACATCAGGGTGACGGTCAGCGTCAGGGCGGTCTTGCGGCCTCTGCGGTCGGCGACCCGGCCGAGCAGCCAGCCGCCGACCGGGCGCATGAAGAAGCCGACCGCGAAGATGCCCGCGGTGTTCATGAGCTGGGCGGTGGGGTTGTCGTCGGGGAAGAAGGCTCCGGCGAAGTAGGTGGCGAAGCTCGCGTACACGAACCAGTCGAACCACTCCACCATGTTGCCCGCCGAGCCGACCCAGATCTTCTTCCAGTGCTCTCGTCCCGTGAGTGCCATGAGCCGTAACGTGCCCGCTGATCACGGCCGCGACAAGGGCGCCTCACGTTTTGTTCATTGCGTTCATCACGTTCGCCCTCACGGCGGACGCCGCGTCGGACGGTACGGCCGCCCCGGTGAGCGCGAGCGGGCCGAGTGACGGTCAGCTCAGGGATTCGTCCAGAAACTCCCTTACGTGGCGCAGGATCTGTGCTCTGTCCGTGCCGCGCAGTCCGATCGCCACATGGATGGAGAAGCCGTCGAGGAGGGCCCGCAGCCGGGCGGCGCAGCGGTCCGGGTCGACCGGCCGGAACTCGCCGCGCGAGACACCCTCGGCGAGCAGCGCGACCAGGTCGCGGTGCCAGGCGCCTTCGATGGCGACCTGCCGCTCGCGGGCGTCGTCGTCGGCGTTCTGTGAGCGGTTCCAGACCTCCAGCCAGAGCGTCCAGTGCGGGTCGCGGTGGCCGTCGGGGACGTACAGGTCGACGTACGCGTCGAGCCGCTCACGGGCGCTGCCCCGCGCGGCGAGCAACCGGCCGCGCTCGGCGCCGAGCCGCCCCTCGCTCCACTCCAGGGTCTGCAGCAGCAGTTCGTCCTTGGAGTGGAAGTAGTAGAGGAGGTGACCGCTGCTCATGCCGACCTCGCGGCCGAGCGCCGCCATGGTGAGCTTCTCCAGACCACACTCGGCGATCATGTCCATGGCTGCGGCCAGCACGTCCTCGCGCGGAGGCGCGTTCTTCCTCCGCGGCGTGCTGTCCCCTGCCACGTGCGACTCCTGGTTCAGATCCTCGGCTGCTGCTGGGTGATGCAGTGGATGCCACCGCCTCCGGCAAAGATCGTACGTGCGTCCACCAGTGTCACCGTCCGCTCGGGGAAGAGCCGTCGGAAGATGCCGGCCGCGAGCTCGTCGCGCGGGTCGTCGAAGCCGCACAGGACCACGCCGCCGTTGCAGAGGTAGTGGTTGATGTAGGAGTAGTCGGCCCAGTGGCCGTCGGCCTCCAGGACCGTCGGGGCCTGGACCTCGACGATCTCCAGGCGGCGCCCGCGCGCGTCGGTCGCGGCCTTGAGCAGGCCGGTGACCTCCTTGGTCACCTCGTGGTCAGGGTGCGCAGGGTCCGGCTGGGAGTGCGCGACCACGACTCCGGGGCGGGCGAAGGCGGCCACGATGTCGACATGGCCGAGCGTGCCGAAGCCGTACGGGGGGTAGTCGCCGGTCAGCCCGCGCGGCAGCCAGATCGCCTTGCGGGTGCCGAGGTGGGCGTGGATCTCCGCCTCCACCTGCTCGCGCGTCCAGTCGGGGTTGCGCTCGGGGCCGAGTTGCACGGTCTCGGTCAGGAGCACGGTTCCCTCGCCGTCGACATGGATCGCGCCGCCCTCGTTGACCAGCTTCGAGGCGTACGTCTTCGCCCCCGCGAGGTCCGAGACATACGTGCCGATCTTGGCGTCGTGCTCCCAGCGGGCCCAGTCCTGGGCGCCCCAGCCGTTGAACGTCCAGTCCACGGCGGCCAGTTCGCCGTTCCCGTTGGTGAGGAAGGTGGGGCCGATGTCACGCATCCAGGCGTCGTCGAGTTCGCGTTCGACGGTGTCGATGTCCGGGCCGAGCAGCGCCCGGGCCGCCTGCGACTGGCCCGGCCCGCACACGACCGTCACCGGTTCGAACCGGCGGATCGCGCGCGCCACCGCCGCCCAGGCCGCGCGCGCCTCGGCGAGGTCGTCGGGGTTGTCGAAGGTGGGGTTGGGGCCCGGCCACGCCATCCAGGTGCGCTCGTGCGGGGTCCACTCGGCGGGCATGCGGAAACCGTCGGCGGCAGGAGTCATGACGTGCACCTTCATCACAGGAAGTAGAGACGGTTGAGGGAGACCGAGTCGGCCGGCTCGGAGCGCAGCGGGTCGCCGTCGAGGGTGACCAGGCCGGTGCGCTGGTCCACGTCGACGGATCCCGTACGGGAGTTGAGGCGCAGGTCGGCGGGCCCGATCCCGCGGGTGCCGCGCACGGCGACCCGGCGTCGGCGCGTCGGCATGAGGTCGTTGCCCTGGTCGAGCGCGGCCTGGGCGACGAAGGCGACCGAGATCTCGGCGGGCGTCGCGCCGTGCGCCCCGAACTGCGGCCCCAGGACGAGGGGTTCGCAGGTGTCGGTGGCGGCGTTCGGGTCGCCGACGACGCCGTACGCCGGGAAGCCGGACTTGAGGACGAGCTGCGGCTTGGCGCCGAAGAACTCCGGGCGCCACAGGACGATGTCGGCGAGCTTGCCGACCTCGATGGAGCCGACCTCGTGGGCGAGCCCGTGGGCGATGGCGGGGTTGATGGTGAGCTTGGCCATGTAGCGCAGGACGCGCTCGTTGTCGTGGTCCACGTCCGCCGGGGCGCCGCGCTCGGCCTTCATCTTTCCGGCCATCGCGAAGGTGCGGCGCACGGTCTCGCCCGCGCGTCCCATGCCCTGCGCGTCCGAGGAGGTGATCCCGATCGCGCCCAGGTCGTGCAGCACGTCCTCGGCGCCCATGGTCCCGGCGCGGATCCGGTCGCGGGCCATGGCCGCGTCGCCGGGCAGGTCGGTCTTCAGGTCGTGGACGGAGACGATCATGCCGTAGTGCTCGGCGACCGCGTCCCGGCCGAAGGGCAGGGTGGGGTTGGTGGAGGAGCCGATGACGTTCGGGACCCCCGCCATTTTCAGGACGTTCGGCACGTGACCGCCGCCGCAGCCCTCGATGTGGAAGGCGTGGATGGTCCGGCCTTCGAGGACGCGCAGGGTGTCCTCGACCGACAGGCATTCGTTCAGCCCGTCGCTGTGCAGGGCGACCTGGACGTCGTGCTCCTCGGCGACGCGCAGCGCGGTGTCGAGGGCGCGGGTGTGGGCGCCCATGTCCTCGTGGACCTTGAAACCGCTCGCGCCGCCCTCGGCCAGGGCCTCGACGAGGGGTGCGGCGTCGGAGGACGAACCCCGGCCCAGGAAGCCGATGTTGACCGGCCAGGCGTCGAAGGCGTTGAAGGCGTGGCGCAGGGCCCAGGGCGAGTTGACGCCGACGCCCCACACCGGCCCGAACTCCTGGCCGATGATCGTGGTGACGCCGGAGGCGAGCGAGGCCTCCATGATGCGCGGTGACAGCAGGTGCACGTGGGTGTCGACGGCTCCGGCGGTGGCGATCAGCCCCTCGCCCGAGACGATCGACGTGCCCGTACCGACGACCACGTCGACCCCGTCGAGGGTGTCGGGGTTCCCGGCCCGCCCGATCGAGCAGATCCGCCCCTCGCGGATGCCGATGGAGACCTTGCGGATCCCCTGGGCCGCGTCGATCACCACCACGTTGCTGATGACGACGTCGCAGGTCTCGCGTACGGCGGCGGCCTTGAGGTGCAGTCCGTCGCGGGCGGTCTTGCCGAAGCCGGCGAGGAACTCGTCGCCGTAGCGCTGGGCGTCGGACTCGACGCGGATGGTCAGTCCGGAGTCACCGAGGCGGACACGGTCGCCGGCGCGGGGGCCGTGGGTGGCCGCGTACTCGTAAGGATTCATCGCCGCTCGGCTCCCTCGTTCTCCCCGACGCCCCCGGCATCCCCGGCATCCCCGCTGCCCCCGCTGGCCCCGGCATTCTCAGTGCCCGTGCCCCCGGCCCCGAGGTATCCGCAGGCGGCGGCCCTGCGCAGGGCCTCTTCCCTGGCTCCGGGCGCGTCCAGCGGCCCGTCGACCAGGCCCGCGAAGCCGATGGCGATCCGCTCACCGCCGATGGGCAGCAGCCCGACCTCGATGCTCTCCCCCGGTCCGAAGCGCACGGAGGACCCGGCGGGGACTGCGAGCCGCATCCCGTAGGCCGCCGCCCGCGGGAAGTCGAGCCGCGGGTTGGTCTCGAAGAAGTGGAAGTGCGAGGTGACGGAGACGGGCACGGTCGCGGTGTTGGTGACCGTCAGCCGGACGACCGCGGCGGGCTCGGCGTGCGCCGGCCCCGGCAGCAGCGCGCCCGGCGCCCGCTCCCCCAGTCCGCCCCCGAGGGGGTCGCTGACCACCGCGAGCCGGGACCCGTCGTCGAAGACGGCCTCGACATGCACCTCGGTGACGACATCGGCGACGCCCGGCAGGACGTCGTCCGGGCCGAGCACCGCCCGGGCCGCGGCGATCGCTTCGGCGAGCCGGCGCCCGTCCCGGGCCGCCTCGCACACGGTGTCCGCGATGAGGGCGGTCGCCTCGGGGACGTTCAGCCTGAGGCCCCGGGCCCGGCGGGCACGGGCCAGCTCGGCGGCCCCGAAGAGCAGCAGCCGGTCACGTTCCGTGGGGGTCAGTCTCATGTCCGGGCACCTCCTTGCCTTCCTCGATTTAGAGCACCACTCTAAACGCGAGATTCATGGAACGGAAACATTGACATCCAGAATCTGGTCACAGACATTGAACGTCGTTCTAACTAATTGAACGTCGCTCTAACTCTCAGGCGGCCGTCGAAGGAGACCAGCCATGCCGATCGAACAGCGCGGAGTCGACACCATCCCCGACGAGGAACGGACCAGCGGGCCGGGCGACCTCGTCTCGATCCTGCTGGGGTCGAACCTCTGTCTGGGCGTGATCATCTTCGGCTGGCTGCCACCCTCCTTCGGGCTCGACTGGTGGTCGTCGGTGAGCGCGATCGTGGCGGGCACGGTGATCGGCACGGCGCTCACCGCGCCGCTCGCGCTGGTGTCCCTGCGCACGGCGACGAACCTCTCCACCTCCTCCGGCGCCCAGTTCGGTGTGCGCGGACGGCTGGTCGGCTCGGTCGTCGGCCTGCTGCTGGCCCTCGGCTACACCGCGCTGACCGTCTGGATCGGCGGCGATGTGATGGTGAGCGTGCTCGGCCGCCTGTTCGGGCTGCCGGCGAACGGGCTGTCGTACGCCTTCGTGTACGCCGTCCTCGCCGCCGCCACCGTCGCGGGCGCGGTGTACGGCTACCGTGTGCTGCTCGCGATGTCCCGGGTCCTCGCGGTCGGCATGACCGCGCTCCTCGCGCTCGGTGTGCTCGCCTACGCGCCGCACTTCACCACCGCCGCGCTTCCGGAGACCGGCGGCTATCTGCTGGGCTCCTTCTGGCCGACCTGGCTGCTGGCGGCGGTCGCGGCGGGCCTGTCCGGACCGATCGCGTTCATCACCCTGCTCGGCGACTACACGCGCTACATCTCTCCATCCAGGCACTCCTCCCGTACGGTCCTGCACGCCACCTGGCTGGGCCTGATCGCCGGGCTGCTGGTCCCGCAGCTCTTCGGCACCTTCACGGCGTACGCCGCCCGCGCGGCCCTCGACTACGCGGGGCCGCTGGTCTCCGCCTCCCCCACCTGGTACCTGGTCCCGCTGCTGCTCGCCGCCTCCGCCGGGTCGGTCGGCAACGCGGGCCTGATGCTGTACTCCATGGGCCTGGACCTGGACGCGATCCTGCCGAAGGCCTCGCGCGCCCGGGCCACGCTCACGGTCGCCGTCGTCGCCACCGTCTGTGTCTTCGTCGGCCACTACGCCTGGAACGCGCAGTCCGCGATGACGTCCTTCGTCCTTCTCCTGACCGCCATCGGCACCCCGTGGGCGGTGATCACCCTCATCGGCTTCGCCCGCTGCCGCGGAATCTACGACCCGGACGCCCTCCAGGTCTTCAACCGCCGCTCCCGGGGCGGGATCTACTGGTACCGCGCCGGCTGGAACGTCCAGGCGACGGTCGCCTGGGCACTGGGCGCGTTCGCCGGCCTCCTCGCCGTCTCCCTCCCGTCGTACCAGGGACCGCTGCTGTCCCTCACCGGTGGGGTGGACTGCAGCTTCGTCCTGTCGGGGATGGTGGGCGCGCTCGTGTACCTGGTGCTGTGCCCGAGGGCGGCCTCGGACACAGCCGGCTCGGAGTCCGACCAAACGGAGGTCGGTGTTACAGCAGGCCCACCGTGCTGAACATCGGCAGGAGCAGGGCCAGGGTGCCCGCGAACGCCACAGCTGCGGAGGTGATGACAGTGGTGGCTGTGGTTTCGTCCTCCTGGACCTTCAGGAGGGCCGCGGCAAGCGCTACGACCAGGGAGGACAGGATGGCGATCAGGAGCCAGGCGACGGTTGTTCCGGCCTGGGCCGGCAAGGTGTTCACGGCGGCGTCCTTCCGGGAGGTGAGGGGATCAAGTCGGTCAGCAGGACGGCGGGACGACCGTGGTCCTCTCGCCGGGCGGGCGTCATACCGGGTCGAGGCCGGGTAGGAACCGGCTCTCGCCGAAAGCGGGCTTCAGGTCGCTGAACCAGGTGGCGTTCTCGTCGTACGCGGCGAAGAACGGGCGGCCCACCAGCTCCGGGTCGCGGGCCTGGATGAGGTGGAGCACGAAGACCTTCTCGCCGGCCACCTCCGTGATCCCGTCCACGCACACCTTGCCCGGCATGGCCGACATGACCGGGCCGCGCACGGTCCGCGCGAGGCCGGACACCTGGGCGTAGGCGTCGCGGAAGATCTGGTGAGCGCGGGCGAGCGGCACCCCGAAGTAGCCCTGCGGGCCGGTGTCCCGCTCCACGAACTGGTAGTACGGCACCGCCCCCAACGCGGTCGTCTCGTTCCACAGCCCGGCCCATGCCTCGGCACTGTCGTTGATGCCCCTGACCAGCGGCCCCTGGCAGCGGATCACGGCACCCGTGTCACGCACCCGGCGCATCGCCTCGCGCACCACCGGGGGCCGCAGCTCCTGGGGATGGGTGAAGTGGGCCATCAGCGCGAGGTGGCGCCCGCTCGCGACGACCTTCTCGAACAGGCGCAGCACGTCGTCGGCGTCACGGTCGGTGAGGAAACGGTACGGCCAGAAGGCGAGCGACTTGGTGCCGATGCGGATCGACTGGACCGACTCGATCTCCAGGAGCGGTTCGACGTAGCGGCGCAGCACCTCGGTGCTCATCACCATCGGGTCGCCACCCGTGACGAGGGCGCTGGTGACCTCCGGGTGGGCGCGCAGATAGGCGGATGTGGTGGCGATGTCGTCGGTGGCGATGCGCAGGTCGGACTCGCCGACGAACTGGGGCCAGCGGAAGCAGTACGTGCAGTAGGCGTGGCAGGTCTGGCCCTGGCGGGGGAAGATCAGCACCGTTTCCGGGTACTTGTGCTGGAGGCCGGTGAGGCGCCGCCCCTCGTACACGGGGACGTTGGCGTCCAGCTGGCCGGAGGGATGCGGGTTGAGCTTCATCCGGATCTCGTGGGCCGCGCGCAGGACGTCGGCCTTCGGGGCGTCCCGCGCCAGCAGCTCCGCCATCAGCTTGAGGTCGGGCTCGGGCAGCATCTCGGCCTGCGGGAACGTCAGCCGGAAGATCGGGTCGTCGGGCACGGCCGTCCAGTCGATCAACTCGTCGACCACGTAGGCGTTCGTACGGAACGGCAGGACGGCCGCCACCGCCCGCAGGGCGAGTCGCCCGGCGGGCGGCAGGGACACGCGCCGCAGCAGGCCGTCCAGGTCACGGGGCGTGAAGGCGCGAAAGCGGGGGCTCGGGTGCAAGGACCTGGAGCTGGTGTCCGGAGATCGGAGGCTCAGGTGCGCGGAGCCGGGTCTCGCGGGCTGAGCGGGGTGGAGCGCTGAACTCATGTGTGCCGGGGCCTCTATTCCCTGACCAGGACCGACGGCCGCAACTCGACGAAGGCGGCCGCCGACGCATCGTACTTCTCCGCGAAGTGCTGCATGAGCAGCCCGTGCAGCTCGCTCTCGTCGTCCACGACGATCAGCTCGTGCGCGCCGGGGGCGGTCAAGGCGTCGCTGTAGGCGGAGAGTTGGTCGAGGCGGTGGCGGGCCATGTACGACACGAGGTCGTGCCCGGCGACGTACAGGCAGTCGTCCACGTAGACGAAGCGACAGCTGAACGCCCGGCGGCCGTCGGTCGCGTCGACCAGGGTCAGCGGCAGACGGGTGAACCGCTCCATCGGCTTGCTCTGCTGCCACAGCTCGTCGAAGCGCTGTTCGACGAAGGTGCCGAGCGGGGAGCGGACGGCGACTTCGAGCTGGACACCTTCGCCGGAGAGGCGCCCGACGGTGAGGAAGGAGACCAGGGAGCGCTCGTCCCAGCGGTAGAGGGTCACGCCGGGGGACGTGGAGCAGAGGCGTACTTCGAGGAGCTGGCGGGAGTTCTCGTCGAGCCGGAGCGCGAACCGGTCCAGCGTGCGCAGGTTGCGCATGATGTCGCGGCGGATGTCGGCGCTCTGCTCGCCCAGTTCACGGCCGCGCAGGATGACCGCGAGGGAGTCGGGGTCGAGGAGGAGGATCTGCACGCGGGCGCCGTGCCCGGTGGCCGCCTTGATGCCGCGGAAGAGACGCTCGGAGAACTGCGGGCCGAACACGTTGGAGAAGGTGTCGAGGACCTTCACGTTCGAGGTCGCGCCGTTGACCTGGGCGCTGAACCACTCGTAGTCCAGCCGGGTGTGTTCGCGGACCCGGCCCTCCTGGGCACGGCTGATCAGCGGGCCGATCACGAAGACGGTGACGACGACGCCGACGATGTCGGTGCCGAGATTGAGGGTGAGGTTCTCCTCGTAGTTGTCCATCCGCGAGCTGCTCCAGAGGAGGAGGGCTGCGACGGCGGCGAGCAGGACGAGGACCGTGAGGCTCTGGGGGCGGCGTGGGGTGCGTAGGGTGCGCAGCAGCCGGCGCAGTCGTGGTATCGGCGACCCTGCGCTCACCTGCGCTCCCTCGGTGGCCGTACGGGCACACGGGAGGGCGGCACACTCCCCCCGTGGAGTCTGTGGAAACTGTGGATACCCGTGTCACGGAGCCGCTACGCGTCGAACGAACCGCCGGTCCCCGCACTCCTGTTGGGGAGAGGGGGACCGGCGGGAGGCGTGGGATGCAGTGGACCGACGGGCGCGAGGGTCGCGAGGGTCGCGAGGGTCGCGAGGAACGTCCTAGCCCAGCGGGTGCATCCAGCCGTGCTTGTCCTCGCTGATGCCGCGCTGGATGTCGAGAAGCGCCTCGCGCAGCTTCAGGGTGACCTCGCCGGGCTCACCGCCGGACTGCTGCCACTCCGTGCCGGTGCGCTTGACCGTGCCGACGGGGGTGATGACCGCGGCCGTGCCGCAGGCGAAGACCTCCGTCAGGGTGCCGTTCTCCGCGTCGCGCTGCCACTGGTCGATGGAGACACGGCCCTCCTCGGCGGTGTGGCCGAGGTCGCGGGCGACGGCGAGGAGCGAGTCGCGGGTGACGCCCTCCAGGATGGAGCCGGTGAGCGACGGAGTGATGATCTTGTCCCCGTACACGAAGTACAGGTTCATACCGCCGAGCTCCTCGATCCACTTGTGCTCGACCGCGTCGAGGTAGCAGACCTGGTCGCAGCCCTTCGCCGCGGCCTCGGCCTGGGCGAGAAGGGAGGCCGCGTAGTTGCCGCCGGTCTTGGCGTCGCCCATGCCGCCGGGGACGGCGCGCACACGGTCCTCGGAGAGCCAGATCGACACCGGCTTCACACCACCCGCGAAGTACGCGCCCGCCGGGGAGGCGATGACGAGGAAGAGGTACTCGTTGGCGGGCTTCACACCCAGGCCGACCTCGGTCGCGATCATGAAGGGGCGCAGATAGAGGGACTCCTCGCCGCCGTGGGCGGGGACCCAGTCCCTGTCCTGCTGGACCAGCACGTCACAGGCCTCGATGAACGTCTCCACGGGCAGCTCCGGCATGCCGAGCCGACGGGCGGAGGCCTGGAAGCGCCGGGCGTTCTTGTCCGGGCGGAAGGTGGCGACGGAGCCGTCGGGCTGACGGTAGGCCTTGAGTCCCTCGAAGATCTCCTGCGCGTAGTGCAGGGTCATGTTCGCGGGGTCGAGGGAGAGCGGGCCGTACGGAACGAGCTGGCCGTCGTGCCAGCCGCGGCCCTCGGTCCACTTGATCATCACCATGTGATCGGTGAAGTGGCGGCCGAACCCGGGGTTGGCGAGGATCGCCTCGCGCTCCGCCGCGGAGCGGGGCTGCGAAGAGGGCTTGAGCTCGATCGTGGGCGTCGTCATGTGGTTGTCCTTCACCGGTTGTGTGTGACGGGCCGCGCTCACGCCCGCACTGCCAGTGGCCAGTACTAGGACGTCCGAGCATTCCCTCATTCCCGCGGCTCCGCGTTCGATTATCGCGCGCGCGAAGCCCTGGACGAAACGGGGTGAACATGGCCCGGGGGTTGCCCAGGGGTTGTTGATGGTGGCACCCGGCGAGGGCATGGCGAAAGCCGCCGGGTGCGGACGCGACCCGGCGGCTCCTACGGAAGGTAAGTGGCGGTGGGGGTCACCCCACGCCCTTAAGGCAGTGGAGGAGGGTCAGCCGGCTACTCGTACGGCGAGCGCGTCGCCGATTTCCTCGGTGCTGCGGGCGGGCTTGCCCACGCGCTCGGCGAGGTCGGCCGAGACGGCGTCCTCGATGCGGGCGGCCTCGGCCTCGTAGCCGAGGTGGCGCAGCAGAAGGGCGACGGACAGGACGGTGGCGCTGGGGTCGGCCTTGCCCTGGCCCGCGATGTCGGGCGCCGAGCCGTGCACGGGCTCGAACATCGAGGGGAACTCGCCGGAGGGGTTGATGTTCCCGCTCGCGGCGACGCCGATGCCGCCGGAGACGGCCGCGGCGAGGTCGGTGATGATGTCGCCGAAGAGGTTGTCGGTGACGATCACGTCGAAGCGCGCCGGGTCGGTGACGAGGTAGATCGTCGCGGCGTCCACGTGGATGTAGTCCGTGGTGACCTCGGGGAACTCCTCGGCCACCTTGTTGAAGACGTTCGTCCAGAGGTGACCCGCGAAGGTCAGCACGTTGTTCTTGTGGACCAGCGTCAGCTTCTTGCGCGGGCGGGCCTGCGCGCGGGCGAAGGCGTCACGGACGACACGCTCGACACCGAAGGCCGTGTTGACGGAGACCTCGGTGGCGACCTCGTGCTCGGTGCCCTTGCGGATCGTGCCGCCGTTGCCCGTGTACGGGCCCTCGGTGCCCTCGCGGACCACGACGAAGTCGATCTCCGGCTGGCCGGCCAGCGGGGTGGCGACACCCGGAAGGAGCTTCGACGGACGCAGGTTGACGTGGTGGTCGAAGGCGAAGCGGAGCTTGAGCAGGAAGCCGCGCTCCAGGACGCCGGACGGGACCGAGGGGTCGCCGATCGCGCCGAGCAGGATCGCGTCGTGCTGCTTGAGGGCATCGAGGTCGGCCTCGGTGAGGGTCTCACCGGTGGCCCGGTAGCGCTTGGCCCCGAAGTCGAACTCCTTGGTCTCCAGCTTCACATCCTGCGGAAGGACGGCGGAGAGCACCTTCAGCCCCTGGGCCACGACCTCCTGGCCGATGCCGTCACCGGGGATCACTGCGAGATTGATGCTGCGAGACATGAAGGCACCGTACTCCGTGTCCCATGGAATGACACGAGGTGTCCGCCATCCGGACATCGTCGGGGTGTCGCGAATCGTTTCTTCGACCTGCGTTCACTCCTGCGTATGGCGGGCGTTGGGACTTGCTGGGAAGTTCACCGTCATGGACCTTCCCGACTTCGGCATTCCGCAGCAGCTCGCGAGCCGGATGAGCATGGCGGAGCAGTACGAGTACCTGCGCACGAGGCTCACGCGGCGCCGCGCCCTGGTGACGGCGGGCGCGTTCGCGGGCGGCGGGCTGCTGGCCGGCTGCTCCTCCCCGTCAGGGACGGTGAGGCACGGCTCCGCCCCGGGCAGGAGCGTCACGGGACAGGTGCACGGTTCCGTCGTCACTCCCTTCGGCCGCCATCTCGCCTTCGGCGCCGACCCGAAGACCCAGATGCGGGTCTCCTGGCAGGTGCCGCTCGCGGTCCGCAGGCCGTATCTGCGGGTGGGCACGCATCCCGGACAGCTGAGCCGGAAGGTCGGGGCCGAGGTCCGCGCCCTGCACACGCCGGGGGTCACGGGCGTACGGCCGGCACTGGAGCAGTACTACGTGCACGCGGCCCTGGACGGTCTGCGGCCCGGCACGACGTACTACTACGGCGTCGGCCACGACGGCTTCGACCCGGGCTCACCGGCGCACAGGTCGACCGTCGGCTCCTTCCGCACGGCGCCCGCGCACCCGGAGAAGTTCGTCTTCACCGCCTTCGGCGACCAGGGCGTCAGCTCGGCCGCGCTCGCCAACGACAAGGTGCTGCTGCGCCAGAAGCCCGCCTTCCATCTCCACGCGGGTGACATCTGCTACGCGGACGGGACGGGACAGGGCAAGAAGTCGGACGGGTTCGACCCCGGGTACTGGGACCTGTTCCTGAAGCAGACGGAGCCGGTGGCGAAGTCGGTGCCGTGGATGGTGACGACCGGCAACCACGACATGGAGGCCTGGTACTCGCCGGACGGGTACGGCGGCCAGGCGGCCCGTTTCTCCCTCCCGGACAGCGGCTTCGACCCCCGGACGTCACCGGGCGTCTACTCCTTCACGTACGGCAACGTCGGCATCGTGGCACTGGACGCGAACGACGTGTCGTACGAGATTCCCGCCAACCAGGGCTACACGGGCGGCAAGCAGACGAAGTGGCTGGACAGGAAGCTGGGCGAGCTGCGCTCCTCGGCGGCGGTGGACTTCGTCGTGGTCTTCTTCCACCACTGCGCCTATTCGACGTCCGCGCACGCCTCCGACGGCGGGGTGCGCGCGGCGTGGCTGCCGCTGTTCACCAAGCACCAGGTGGACCTGGTGATCAACGGTCACAACCACGTGTACGAGCGGACGGACGCCGTCAAGAAGGGCGCGGTGGGCCGTTCGGTGCCGGTGGGCGGCTCGACGGATCCGACGCGGGACGGGATCGTCTACGTCACCGCGGGCGGCGGCGGCAAGGATCTGTACGGCTTCCCCTCGGGCGTGAAGGACAGCTACGAGGGGCACGTCGGCCGCCACGAGTCCGTGAGCAGCTTCCACTGGACCAAGTCGCAGGACCAGCAGCGCGAGACGGTGGAGTGGTCCCGGGTACGGTACGCCGGCTTCTCCTTCCTCTCGGTGGAGGCGGAGGCGGGCCCGGCGCCCCAGCTCAGGGTCTCGGCGCTCGCGGAGAGCGGCAGGCGCATCGACCACTTCGAGGTGCGGCGCGGTGGCTGAGCGCACGGCGGCGGCTCAGCACTCCGAGGTGCGGCGCGGGGTGTGAACCCCGCGCCGCACCCCGTGCGGGTGCGGCTCCCGGCATGGGGTGGTGCGGGCGGGTCAGTGACCCGTCTCGCCGCCGTTGTCCCTGCGGTCGAGGGCGCGCTGGAGGGCGGCGGCCGCGTTCTTGCGGTCGGACTCGCTGGTGCGGGACACGTGGCGGACTCGGCGGACGGTCGTCTCGGCCATGATGGATCGACTCCTTGCCTCCGGAAAGCGGCCCGGAACGGACCACCGGAAGTGCGGTTGGGAGGGATACGAGACTCCCCCACTGCCTCAAGGGCGTGGGCGGGGCCCCCAGGGCCGGGGAGCGGTGCCGCAGGGGTTGCCTGCCAGGGGCACCGGCTCACGACCGCCATTCGCTTGGTCTAGCGAGACGTTCGGCTCCTACAAAACTAAGTCAGGAAGGAGCATCTGTCTCCACAGTTAGTCGGACTTCCTACTATCTGAGACGGTGGATTGGGTCACACGGCCCTGACCTGGGACAACAGTTCGCGCGGCATCGCCCGCCGCGGGGTGCAGCCGCAGGGCGCCCGCCGTCGGAACGAGACACAGCACGCCGAGCACCACGAACGCGACGGCGTACGCCGAGCGCGTCCCGTCCGTCAGCGCCGCGCCCGCGCGCAGCGCCACGGCGGTGACGGCCACGCCGAGCCCCGCGGCCAGTTGGTGGGAGGTCGCGAAGAGGGCGTTGGCGTCGCGCAGCCGCTCCGGCGGGGTCTCGCTGAAGGCGATGGTCGCGTAGCCGCTGAGGCCGACCGAACGGGCGACACCGGAGAGCACCGCGACGACCGCGATCACCGCGACCGGCGTGCCCCGCGTGAACAGCGCGCAGGCCGTGGTGGTGACCGCGAGCCCGAGCGTGGAGACGATCAGCAGCGGACGGAAGCCGAAGCGGTTGATCAGATACGTCGTCGCGGGCTTGACCCCGATGTTCCCGACGAAGACGAACAGCACCACGGCGCCCGACTTCACCGCGCTCCAGCCGAACACCTCCTGGAAGAGCAGCGGGAGGAGAAAGGGGAGGGCGGCGACGACCGCCATGTAGAGCGAGCCGTCGAGCGCCGACGCGCGGAAGGACTGGACGTCCAGGGTGCGGAGGTTGACCAGCGGGTGCGGGGTGCGCAGCAGATGCCGTACGGCCGCGGTGAGCGCCGCGGCGGCGATCGCGCCGACCGCCACCACCTGCGCGGCAGATCCTCCGGTCGGGTCGGAGAGCAGGTGCGCGGTCCAGGTCAGGGCGGCGAGACCGGTACAGGTGAGCAGGGTGCCGGCGAGGTCCAGCGGGGGCGTCTCGTCCCGCGGGGCCGGTGCGATGAGGCGGTGCGCGACGAGCAGGGCGACCACGCCGAGGGGCACGTTCAGCAGGAAGATCCAGTGCCAGGAGGCGTACGTGGTGATCAGGCCCCCGAGCAGGGGCGCGAGCACCGGGGCGACGAGGCCGGGCCACACGATGTACGCGACCATGCGCGGCAGTTCCCGCTTGGCGGTGCCGGTCAGGACGACCAGCCGGCCGACCGGCACCATCATGGCGCCGCCGACGCCCTGCAGCACACGGGTGCCGACGAGCACACCGAGGTTGGGGGCGAACGCGCACGCCAGGGAGGCGAGGGTGAAGACCGTGATCGCGGTGAGGAAGACCCGGCGTGGGCCGAAGCGGGCGGTGAGCCAGCCGGAGAGGGGGATGAGAACGGCGAGGGTGACGAGGTAGGCGGTGATGACCAGGCCCACGGAAGTGGGGGCGGTGTGCAGGTCCCGGGCTATCTGCGGGACCGCGGTCGACACGATCGTGCCGTCCAGCATCTCCATGAAGAAGCAGCCCGCCACGAGGAGCGCGGTCGCGGTGCCGCGCCGGTGAGAATCCGTCATGGGTCCAGGTTCGGGGCACCCATTGCTGCACACAAGGTCCGATTCCTTCACGTAGCCTTGCGTCTCATGCAGCATTCAGCGCATGCGTCGTCCGGGTCCGGGCTGGCCGCTCCCCTCCCCGACATGAACCTCCTGCCCGCCCTCGACGCCCTGCTGCGCGCGGGCAGCGTGGCGGGCGCGGCGGCCGAAGTGAACGTCTCCCCCTCGGCGATGAGCCGCACCCTGGGCCGGCTGCGCCGGGTGGTCGGCGACCCGCTCCTCGTCCCGTCGGGGCGGGGCCTGACCCTGACGCCCCGCGCGCGGGAGATGCAGCCGCGGGTGCAGACGGCGCTGGCGGGCGCGGTGGCGGCGCTGCGACCGCCGGCCGATGTCGAACTCTCCTCCCTGCGAAGGGAGTTCAGAATCCGCACCAACGACGGGATCGCCCTGTCCCTCGGCGCCCCGCTGCTGGAGCTGGTGGCCCGCGAGGCACCCGGCGTACGGCTGCGACTGCTGCCCGAGGGCGAGGAGGACCCGGCGGATCTGCGTACCCATGTCGATCTGGACGTGGGCGAGTTGCCGGACCCGCTGCCGCACGATGTGCGCGCCTCGACGCTGTACGAACACCGGATGGTGGCAGTGGCGCGGGCCGGCGCGGAGTTCGCGCGCGAGCCGCTGACGCCGGAGCGGTTCGCCGCGCTGCCGCACATCACGATGACACGGCGCGGCCGGGCGCACAGCGTGGTGGACGAACACCTCGCCGGGCTCGGCCTGCGCCGCGACGTCCTGGCCACCGCCCCCAACTACGGGGCGGCCTGCTTCCTCGTTCTGCGCACCGACGCCCTGGCGCTCGTCCCGGCGGAGGTCGCGAGGGAGGCGGAGCGCTGGATGCCGCTGGTGGTGCTGGAGGTTCCGCTGGACCTGCCGAGGATGTCGTCGGGCCAGGCGTGGCACGTACGGCTCGACATGGATCCGGCGCACCGGTGGCTGCGGGGGGCGCTGGCGCGGGTGGCGGAAGAGGTCGGGTGCGTCGTCGACGCGTCCGGGTGAGGCCGACGGTCTCAGCACGCCCCCGTCGGACGTCAACGGCACCTACGCGGGCGCCCACGTGACGCTTGCCGCGGACTCGTCGACGTACGGGCTGAGTCTCTGGAACGACGAGCCGATCCTGACGACCGGCCCGCTCACCACCCCCCGGCGTCCCGGGGGCCGCGCAGGAGGACTACGCGGACTACGCGGTCGAGCGCGCCGACCGATCCCGTCGAGCGCGAGAAGTGGCGCCTTCCACGCCGACGCGTTGGGGCGGCTACTGACGGGTGATCCGGGCCGCTCGGCGGTCCTCGCGCGCCGGTGGGCCGTACGACCTGCGAGAACTGACCCACCGTGGCGGCCCGCCCCTCCCCTTCCCCCGAGCGGGTCGGGGGAGCCGCTCGTGCCCGACGACCGCCGACGGCACGGCGGCGGATCGCCCACACGACTGATCCTCCGCGCGGCATGCGACATCGGGCTCCGCCAGGGGGAACGGTGACGTCATGAGCGACACGACCAAAGCACTGCTCGAGGGCGGCCCGGATGATCTGCCCGAGCGGATCGTCCCGGGGCCGCCCCCTGGAACGGACGTGAAGATCGAGTTGCGCGGTGGATACGAACACTTCAGGGCGACCCCACGGCACGCGGACACGCCCGAGGGCAGGCTGCCCGTGTACGAGTGGTGGGAGCGGACGGAGTTCGCCGGGTGACGCCACGTCCGCCGCGGCGAGGGGCGGCGGATCACGGCAACGCCGCCGTCACCGCCTCCCTGAAGCCCCTCGGGTCCTCGGCCCACGGCAGGTGCCCGGCCTCCGGCAGGATCACCCGGCGTACCCGGGGCAGCGCCTTTTCCAGTGAGTCGACCGCCGAGCGCGGCCGGATGTCGAGCGCCCCGTCGACGACGACCACGGGCAGGTCGAGTTTCCGGCAGGCGGCGTAGAGCTCCGGGGTGCCCCAGGTCGTTCTCCGCTCGGCGTTGAAGGCCTTGTTGCACTCGGTGTTGATGTCGAACCAGGGCTCGGCCATCCGCCCGGCAAGCTCCAGGTCCCGCTCGCGGTCCACGAACTCGGCGGACCACTGCAGCACCGCATGCTCCCGCTCCTCCGCCTCGGAGCGCTCCGGACGGCCCGTCAGCTCGCGCCAGCGGGCCAGGCGTTCGGGGCGCTCTCCAAGCCGGGCGACGAGGTTCGCCTTGAAGCCGTCGAACCAGTCGCCGTCGGGTCCGATCCCCGTACCGCTCACATAGACCAGCGCGCTCACCCGCTCGGGATGGGCCAGCGCATAGCTCAGCACCAGCTGTGCGCCCCACGAGTGGCCGAGCAGCGTCATCCGCTCCAGCCCGAAGTGCCGCCGTACGGCCTCCAGGTCGGCGACGAACCGCTCGCTCGTCCAGGGCCCCGCGCACCGCTCCGACCGTCCGCAACCGCGCTGGTCCCAGCGGTGGACGGCGGCCCCGTCCCCCAGTGGTCCGGCCACGTCCTCGAACATGTCCCACAGGCCGGGGCCGCCGTGGCACAGCACGAGCGGGGCGCCTTCACCCGACCGCTCCGCCCACAGACGTACTCCGTCGTCGGTCTCGACCGTCTCACTTCGCGTCCGGGCCATGGGGAGATTCTGCCCGGAGACGCCCGAGACACCCGGACATGGAGACGGGCCGGGAAGCCCGCTCGGAGGTCGGGCTTCCCGGCCCGGGTTCGGAAGGGCTGATCAGCCCATGTGCGGGTACGTGTAGTCGGTCGGCGGGACCAGCGTCTCCTTGATGGCGCGGGTCAGCGTCCAGCGCATCAGGTTCTGCGGGGCGCCCGCCTTGTCGTTGGTGCCGGAGGAACGGCCGCCGCCGAAGGGCTGCTGGCCGACGACCGCGCCGGTCGACTTGTCGTTGATGTAGAAGTTGCCCGCGGCGTAGCGGAGCTTCTCCATCGTGTACGCGGCGGCCGCACGGTCGCCCGAGACGACCGAGCCGGTCAGCGCGTAGTCGGACGCCGACTCCATCTGGGTCAGCATCTCGTCGTAGCTCTCGGCCGAGCTGTCGTCGTACACGTGCACGGCGAGGAACGGGCCGAAGTACTCCGTCTTGAAGACCTCGTTCTCCGGGTCGGAGCACTCCACGACGGTCGGGCGCACGAAGTAGCCGACCGAGTCGTCGTACGAGCCGCCCGCGACGATCGTGCAGGTCGGGTCGGTCTTCGCCCGGTCGATCGCCGCCTTGTTCTTGGCGAACGCGCGCTCGTCGATGACCGCGCCCACGAAGTTCGCGAGGTCGGTGACGTCACCCATGGTCAGGTAGTCGACCTCGGCCGCGAACTCCTCCTTGAACCCGGAGTTCCAGATGGACGCCGGGATGTACGCGCGGGAGGTGGCCGAGCACTTCTGGCCCTGGTACTCGAAGGCACCACGGGTCAGGGCGGTCTTCAGGACCGCGCGGTCGGCGCTGGGGTGCGCGACCAGGAAGTCCTTGCCGCCGGTCTCGCCGACCAGGCGCGGGTACGAGCGGTACTTCTCGATGTTGTTGCCGACCGTCTTCCACAGGTACTGGAAGGTCTTGGTCGACCCGGTGAAGTGGATGCCCGCGAGATCGCGGTGCTCCAGGGCGACCTTGGAGACCTCGATGCCGTCTCCGGTGACGAGGTTGATGACGCCCTTGGGGAGACCGGCCTCCTCCAGGAGCCGCATGAGCAGCACGGCGGCGTGGGTCTGCGTCGGGGACGGCTTCCAGACGACGACGTTGCCCATCAGCGCGGGCGCGGTCGGCAGGTTGCCCGCGATCGCCGAGAAGTTGAACGGCGTGATCGCGTAGACGAAGCCTTCGAGCGGGCGGTGGTCGAGGCGGTTCCAGACGCCCGGCGAGTTGGCCGGGGGCTGCTCGGCGAGGATCTGGCGGGCGTAGGCGACGTTGAAGCGCCAGAAGTCGACGAGCTCGCAGGGGCAGTCGATCTCGGCCTGCTGGGCGGTCTTCGACTGGCCGAGCATGGTGGAGGCGGCCAGCGTCTCGCGCCAGGGGCCGGCCAGCAGCTCGGCGGCGCGCAGGATGATCGCGGCGCGGTCGTCGAAGGACATCGCGCGCCAGGCCGGCGCGGCGGCGAGGGCCGCGTCGATGGCGTCCTGCGCGTCCTGCTGGGTGGCGTGCGCGCCGGTGCCGATGACGGCCTTGTGGTTGTGCGGCTGCACGACCTCGAAGCGCTCACCGCCGCCGAGCCGCTTCTCGCCGCCGATGGTCATCGGCAGCTCGATCGGGTTCTCCGCCAGCTCCTTGAGCTTGGCCTCCAGGCGGGCGCGCTCGGGCGAACCGGGGGCGTAGCCGTGCACCGGCTCGTTGACGGGGGTGGGGACCTGGGTCACAGCGTCCATGGTTTCCGTAACTCCTTTATGAGCGGGTGGTTCGGGCTCGGCCCGTGGTTCAGCCCTTGGTCAGAATGCTGCGAACGAAGAAGAGGAGGTTGGCCGGCTTCTCGGCGAGGCGGCGCATGAAGTAGCCGTACCAGTCGGTGCCGTACGCGGTGTACACCCGCATGCGGTGGCCCTCGGCGGCGAGCCGCAGGTGCTCCTCGCCGCGGATGCCGTACAGCATCTGGAACTCGTACTCGTCCAGCTTGCGCCCGGCCTTGCGCGCCAGTTCCTGCGCGATGGAGATGAGGCGCGGGTCGTGGGACCCGATCATCGGGTACCCCTCGCCCTCCATGAGGATGCGCAGGACGCGGACGTACGCCTTGTCGGTCTCGGCCTTGTCCTGGTAGGCGACCTCGGCGGGCTCCTTGTAGGCGCCCTTCACCAGGCGGACGCGGCTGCCGCTCGCGGCGAGGCGGCGGGCGTCGGCCTCGGTGCGGTACAGGTAGGCCTGGATGACGCAGCCGGTCCCCGGGAAGTCCTTCCGCAGCTCCTCGTGGATGGCGAACATCGAGTCGAGGGTGGTGTGGTCCTCGGCGTCCAGGGTGACGGTGGTGCCGATGGCGGCGGCGGCCTCGACGACGGGGCGCACGTTAGCGAGGGCCAGCTCGTGGCCGCCCTCCAGCGCCTGGCCGAACATCGACAGCTTGATCGACATCTCGGCCTTGGTGCCGAGGTCCAGCTCCTTCAGGTGCTCGATGAGCTCCAGGTACGCGTCCCGGGCGGCGAAGGCCTGCTCGCGGGTGGTGATGTCCTCGCCGACGACGTCGAGGGTGACTTCCAACCCCTTGGCGACGGCGTCCTGGACGACCGGAACGACCTGGTCGACGCTCTCACCGGCGATGAAGCGGGCGACGACCTGCTTGGTGCCGGGGGCCGCCGACACGAAACGGCGCATCCGGTCGCTGCGCGACGCGGCGAGAATCACGGGACCCAGCACGGGGCACCTCCACAACAAGGCGAGCAGAAGGCCGTATCCCGACCATTCGGGTACGGCACGGAGAACCACCGTGAAACCTAAGGATCCCTCCGATCCTGAGCCATCGACAGCTGTCACGCATCCGTGCCCTGGATCTCAGACAGATGTATGAAGGGCTGCGGAATTGCGGGAGAATGCCCGGGTGAGCGACGAACACAGGGATCACAGAGAGCCCCGGGATCACCGGGAGCACCGAGATCACCGTGGCGACCACGGCGGCTATCAGGAGCTGGTCGACGAGATCTCGGCGCTCCTCGGTGTGCCCGCGACGCTGGAGAACCGGGACTTCGAGCTGATCGCCTTCGGCGCCTACGACAGCGAGGGCGAGCTCGACCCGTCGGCCCTGGACCCCGTACGGACCCGCTCGATCCTCACCCGCCGCTCCACGACGGCGGTCCGTACCTGGTTCGAGGGCTTCGGCATCACACGCGCGACGGCCCCCGTGCACATCCCGCCCACCCCGGAGGCGGGCGTGTACCGGGGCCGGATCTGCCTGCCGGTACGCCATCGGGGTGTCGTCCTCGGCTACGTCTGGCTGCTGGAGGACGACCCCGGCCCGTCCGAGGCGCAGCTCTCCGCGGCGATGGAGGTCGCCGCCCGCATCGGCGACCTGCTCGCGGACGAGGCGCAGGCGGGCGCGGACCTCACCCGCGAGCTGCGCGCGGTCCTCACCGCCGAGCGCGGCTGGCAGCGGGACATGGCGGTGGCCGAGCTGCGCACCGCTCTCGGCCCGCGCGGCGACGGCCTGCACGCGGTGGTGTGCGTCGCGCCCTGGCCCTCCGCCGACCCGGACGACGCCCCTTCGGTCCGTACGGTGCCGGGCGCGACCGCGCTGTGCACGGTGCCGTGGGGGGCCACCGGCCAGAGCCTGGCCCTCCTCGTACGCCTGCGCTCGGCGGACGTACTGACTCCGGCGCTCACGGCGGCGACACGCTTCGTACGGGAGGCGGACGGGGAGCGCGGGGGCGGGCAGGCAGCGGCGAAGGGTGCCGGGACGACCGTGGCCGCCGGAGTCGCCGGGGCCCGGGTGGGCCTCGCCGAACTGGGGGCGGCCTGGCAGGAGGCGTCCGCCGCCGCCCGCGCGGTCCTCGCGGAGCCCCGCCTCGGTCCGGTGGCCGAGTGGGCCTCCATCGGCCCGTTCCGCCTCCTCACGGCCCTGCCCCCGGAGGCGGCCCGCGACCCGGCCGTCCGCACCCTCCTCTCCCCCGCGCACCGCGAACTCGCCCGCACCGCCGAGGTGTTCCTGGACTGCGCGGGCCAGGCGGGGCGTACGGCGGGGGAGTTGGGCATCCACCGGCAGACCCTCTACTACCGCCTGTCCCGCGTCGAGCAGCTGACCGGCCTCGACCTGGACGACGGCGAGGACCGCCTGCTGCTGCACATGGCGTTGAAGGGGGCGCGACTGTGATGCCCGCGCGCGGCGATCAGCCGTGGGGTGTGCCGTCGAAACGCTCGCCGCGGGCTCGGGCGACGGTGCGCCGCGCAAGGAGTAGGGGGACCCGGAATATCCACATCTCAGCAGAAGGTGACCATCGGTCAGGCGGAGGCGCGTCGGCTCGCTCTGTCACGGCAGTGGCTCGGAGCGGGCGCGCCACGCTGCCCTCCCCCTTCGGCAACCTCGTGGGCGACCGGCGCCAGACCGAACGAAGGTGGGGCTTCGCCTTCCGCAACGAGATGTACGTGCCCAAGGCCAAACGGGAGTACGGCTACTGGTGGAACCCGGCCGCGAGACCCGTCAGCCGGGCCTCCGGGGCGTGTGCGGCGAGGGCCATGACCAGGGCCGTACGCCGCGCCGCGCACGTCGTGCGCATGCGCCGCCACGGCGGTGACCGGCGGTCCCGTCGCGGTCCTCACCGGGGTCGCGCTCTTCGCTCATCCCGGCGTACCGCGATGCGCGAGCCTCGCTCCCGCTGCGCGCCGGGTGACGTCTCAGCCCCGTGAGCCGGCCGCCCCCTCGATCACCCGTCGCAGCCCCTCCGTGAGGTCGTCCGCCGTGGAGGCGCTCGCCGGGTCGAAGAGCCACTGCACCATCAGACCGTTGAGCAGCGCCTGGTAGAAGCCGCCGAGGGACTGGACGGTGCGCTCGTCGAGCGTCTCCTCGTCCAGACCCGTGAGCATCGCGACGAGCCCGGACCGTCCCTCGATCTGCGCCTTCGCCATGAGGTCCCGCAGCTGCGGCACCCGCTCCCCCTGCGTCACGATCTCCATGCTGGCCGCCCACACGGGCTTGAAGTCCTCGAAGGACTCCAGCATCCGCGCCCACACGTCGTGGAACCGCTCCACGGACCCCCCGGGCGCGTCCTCGCGCCCCTGGTGGAGGGCGAACTTCTCGCCCCAGTCCTGCACGAGCTCCACGAAGGCCTGGGTCAGGAGCGCGTCCTTCGACCCGTAGTGGTAGCCGATGGACGCCAGGTTCGTCCCGGACTCCTTCACGATGTCGCGCGCGGTGGTGCGCACGAACCCCTTCTCCAACAGGCAGCGCTTGGCGCCTTCGAGCAGATCCTCACGGTGTCCCATGCCGGTCAGCGTACTCCCGATACAGACAACCGTCCCAGACGCTCGTTCTAAACAAACGTACTAGACAACCGTTTAAGACGTCCGTACAGTCCCCGTCATGACGAACTCGAAGCACTCGACGAGCACCACCCCCGCACCCGGCGGAGGCCTCGCCGGCCGCCGCGAATGGACCGCCCTCGGCGTCCTGATGCTTCCGCTGCTCCTGGTCTCGATGGACGTCTCGGTCCTGTACTTCGCGATCCCCGCGATCAGCGCGGACCTGGAGCCGAGCGGCACCCAGCAGCTGTGGATCTTCGACATCTACGCGTTCGTGCTCGCCGGACTGCTGATGACGATGGGCTCGCTCGGCGACCGCATAGGCCGCCGCAAGCTCCTCCTCCTCGGCGCCGCCGCCTTCGGCACGGCCTCGGTCATGGCCGCCTACGCCGACAGCGCCGAGATGCTGATCGCGGCCCGCGCGGTACTCGGCATCGGTGGCGCCACCCTCATGCCGTCGACGATGGCGATCATCCGCACGATGTTCACCGACCCCGGGCAGCGCGCGAAGGCGATCGGCCTGTGGTCCGGCGTCATGACCAGCGGCATCGCGCTCGGTTCGGTGATGAGCGGTGTCCTCGTCGAGTACTTCTGGTGGGGCTCGGTCTTCCTCGTCAACCTGCCCGCGATGGTGCTGCTGCTGGTACTCGGCCCCGTCCTGCTCCCCGAGTCCAAGAACCCGGAACCGGGCCGTTTCGACCTGCTCAGCGTGCCGCTGTCGATGGCCGCCGTGCTGCCCGTCATCTACGGCGTGAAGGAAATCCCGTCCGAGGGCTGGAAGTTCGAGTACGGCGCCTCGATCGTCGTCGGTCTCGTCTTCGCCGCGCTCTTCGTCCAGCGGCAGCGCACCGCCAAGTCCCCGCTGATCTCCCCCGAGTTGTTCCGGGGCCGGGGCTTCGCGGCCGCCGTCGTGCTCAACCTGGTCTCCGCGTTCGGGATGATGGGGTCGGCGTACTTCACCACGCAGTACCTGCAGTCCGTGCTCGGCAAGAGCTCCATGGAGGCCGCGCTGTGGTCACTGCTGCCGACGGTCCTGGTCGGGGTCGCCGCGCCGGTCGCCGCGCAACTGGTGCAAAAGGGCGTCCACCGCGCCCACGTCGTCTCCGGCGGCTTCGTCCTCGCCGCGTGCGGATACGGGCTGCTGGCCCTCACCGGGACCGACTCGATGTGGCTGGTCCTCGGCGGTGCCGGGGTCCTCGCCTCGGGGATCGTCACCGTGATGTCCCAGATGATGGATCTGGCGCTGGGCACCGTGCCCGTCGGCAACGCGGGCGCCGCGTCCTCGCTGCTGGAGACGGGTGCCGAGTTCGGCGGGGCGCTCGGTATGGCGGTCCTCGGCTCCATCGGTACGGCCGTCTACCGCCACGAGATTCCGTCCGGCGCCCCGGCGCCGGCCCAGGACACCCTCGGCGGGGCGCTGGCCATCGCCCACCAGTTGCCGGGCGACGCGGGGGACGCGCTGGTGCGGGCCGCGCGGGAGGCGTTCACCAGTGGGATGCAGGCGGCGGCGATCGCGGGGGCGGTGCTGTTGTTGGGGGCGGCGGTGTTGGCGTCTGTGACGTTGCGGCGGGTGCGGGTGCGGGGGGTCGGGGCCGCGGCCCCACACCCTGAACAGGCTTCCGTCTGAAACCGCCCCCACCAGGGCTACGCCCTTGGAACCCCGGCTGTGATCTTCAACTGCGGGTGGGTGGGGGCTGGTCGCGCAGTTCCCCGCGCCCCTCGGGCGGGGCTGCGCCCCGAAACCCCGCCCACCCGTAGTGCATTGCCTGCGGGACGGTGGGGGCTCGTCGCGTAGTTCCCCGCGCCCCTCGGGCGGGGCTGGTCGCGTGGTTTCTCGTGACCCTCGTAGCCTCGACCGGCGCCGGAGCGCCGGGCTTGAGGACAAGGTCGAAGGGCGAACCCCACCCACGCGACGGGCGGTGCGTTGTCGGTGGTGCGTGTCAGGATGGGCGGCGTGGCACAGACATTCGGTACGCCGTTCATCGGCCGGGACGGCGAACTCGCCCGGCTCACCGGCGTGCTGGACCGCGCCCGCGAAGGCACCCCCCACGCCGTCGTGCTCTCCGGAGACGCCGGCGTCGGCAAGACCCGCGTCCTGACGGAGGCCGCCGCACACGCCACACGCACCGGCATGACGGTGCTCACCGGCCACTGCGTGGACCTCGGCGACGTGGGCCTGCCCTATCTGCCGTTCACGGAGATCCTCGGCGTACTCGGCGCGGACGAGCGGTTCGCCGCCGCCCTCGCGGCACACCCGGCCGTCGACCGCCTGCTGGGCTCCGGCAGCGGGACGGACACGGACACCGGCAGCCGGCTGCGGCTCTTCGAGGGCGTGGCCGGCCTGCTGGCGGACGCCGCCGACATCACCCCCCTCCTCCTGGTCCTCGAAGACCTCCACTGGGCGGACCAGTCATCGAGGGACCTCCTGCGCTTCCTCCTCAGCCGAGGCGTCCTGCAGAATCCGACCCCCGGCTCCCCCACCCACCGCCTCGCCCTCTTCGCCTCGTACCGCGCGGACGACCTGCACCGCCGCCACCCCCTGCGCCCCCTGCTCGCCGAGCTGGCCCGGCTGCCCTCCGTGGACCGGCTCGAACTGCGCCCCATGGCCGACGCCGAAGTGGCCCGCCTGGTGCGCGCCCTGCGGACGGAGGCCCTCTCCGACACCACCGTCCGCCGCATCGTCGACCGCGCCGAGGGCAACGCCTTCTACGCCGAGGAGCTGCTCGCCGCGCTGCCCGGCGACCTCGACCCGGCGGCGCCCGCCATGCCGAGCGGCCTCGCCGACCTCCTCCTCATCCGGATCGAGCAACTCTCCGACACCGCCCAGCAGGTGCTGCGCACGGCCGCGGTCGCCGGGCGGCGCGTCGAGCACGACCTGCTGCGTGACGCCGTACAACTGCCCGAGGACGAGCTGGAGTCGGCGCTGCGGGAGGCCGTAGGACGGCAGCTGCTGGTCCCCGGCGACGACGCCACGTACTCCTTCCGGCACGCCCTCACCCGCGAGGCCGTCTACGCCGATCTGCTGCCCGGCGAGCGGGTCCGGCTGCACGGCGCGTTCGCCAAGCTCCTCGCCGGGCGCGGCCACACGGCGGAGAGCGCGGCCGAGCGCGCCCACCACTCGCGGGAGAGCCACGATCTCGCGGACGCGCTGACCGCCTCGCTGGAAGCCGCCGACCACGCCCAGCGGGTCGGCGCGCCCGCCGAGGAGCTGCACCACGTGGAGGCCGCGCTCGAACTGTGGCCCGCGGTGGACCCCGGCGCCCGCCCCCGGGACGGCGACCCGGTCACGCTCACCCTGCGCGCCTCCGCTGCCGCCGCGCACGCCGGGGCGACCCACCGGGCGGTCTCCCTCACCCGCGCCGCACTCGCCAGGGCGGGGTCGGACGCGGACTCGGAGCTCGCCGCCCGCGTCCGCTACACCCTCGCGGGCAATCTGATGCGCGTCGACAGTCTGAAGGCCGCCTTCACCTACAGCAGCGAGGCACTGGCCATGATCCCGGCCGAACCCCCGTCGCACACCTGGGTGTGGGCGGCGGCCACCCATGTCATGGCCGCGCGGTACATGGGCCACGACGAGGACGCCGAGCGCGTCGGCCGACAGGCGTTGCGCACCGCCGAGGAGCTCCGACTCGCCGACGCCCAGGCCGACTTGATCATCTCCCTGGTCGGTCTTGAAGACCGCAACCGGCGTACGGCCGAGGGCCGGGACCGGCTTCGGCAGGCCCGTGACCTGGCCCGGCGCGCCGGCAATGTCTCCGTCGAGATGCGCGCCCTCTTCAACCTCGCCATCGGGGCCTACGAGTCCGGGGCCGTGGACGAGTGCCTGGCCTGGCTCGCCGAAGGACTCGAGTGGGCGAACCGCTCCGGGCTCGTCTCCTCCCCGTACGCACTGGAGCTGCGCTACCTCCAGTCCCTGATCCTCTACACCCTGGGCCGCTGGGACGAGTGCGCGCGGGCGGCCGCCGTCGACGCCGAACGGCTGCCACCGGCGGGCGGCTTCGCCGTCGGGCCCGCGTTGTACGTCGCCCTGGCGCGCGGCGAGGAGGGGGCCGCCGAGCGTGCCCGCGCGCTGCTCGACGGGCCGTTCGACTGGATGGCCACGCTCGTGGCGGGCATCGTGCTGACCGACGCCGCCGCCCTGCGCGGTGACCCCGAGGGTGCCGTCGCCTGCGTACGCGCGACGCTCGCGGCGCTCAGCGACGGTTCCGGCGGCGGGCGGCCGGACATCGGTGTGCGGCTCGCGGCGCTGGCTCTGTCGGCGGTCGCGGACGCCGCCGTCGAGCTGCGTCCGTCCGGCGACGAAGCGGGCGCCCGGCGCTGGGCGGACATCGCGACCGAGCTGGTGGAGATGGCCCGGAGTACGGCCGCGAAGGGGGAGGACGGGTCGCGGCAGGGACCGGAGGGGCTGGCCTGGCTCGCCCGCGCCGAGGCGGAGTGGCTGCGCGCGCACTCGGGTCCCGATGTGGCCGCCTGGGAGAAGGCGGTCGCCGCGTTCGACTACGGCGATCCCTATGAGCTGGCCCGCTGCGCAAGGCGGCTGGCCGAGGCACTGCTCGTGGCGGACCGTCGGGAGGAGGCCGCCGAGCGGGCCCGCGCGGCGCGCGACACCGCCGTCCGGCTCGGCGCCGTACCGCTGCGCGAGCAGCTGGACACCCTGATCCGGCGCGGTCGTCTCGCCGGCCCACCGTCCGCCGCGGACCGTGTCCCGGCGCTGACCGCCCGTGAGAGCGACGTCCTGGAGCTGCTGGCGCGCGGTCGCACCAACCGTCAGATCGGCGAGGAGCTGTTCATCACGGGGAAGACGGCGAGCGTGCACGTCTCCAACATCCTGGCCAAGCTGGGCGCCGCGAGCCGCACCGAGGCCGTGGCCATCGCCTACCGGGAGGGGCTGGTCGAGTCGCCCCGGGACCCTCGCCGATGACCGGCCCCCGCGCATGACCGGGGCCCGGTCACCCCAGGTGACCGGGCCCCGGCCCGCATACTGCGAAGGTCAGACGAGGTTCACCGAGCGGGCCGAGGTGGCGCCGATCTCCTCGGCCACGTCGCCCAGCACGTTCTGCGGGACCGTGTCGTCGACGGTGAGGACCGCGAGGGCCTCGCCGCCCGCGGCGGCACGCGCGACCTGCATGCCCGCGATGTTGATGCCCGCCTCGCCGAGGATGCGGCCGACGGTGCCGACCACGCCGGGACGGTCCTCGTAGCTCAGCACGACCATGTGCGCGGCGAGCGCGAGGTCCACGTCGTACTCGCCGACGGCGACGATCTTCTGCAGGTGCTTGGGGCCGGCCAGCGTGCCGGAGACCGAGACCTCCTGGCCGTCGCCGAGCGTGCCGCGCACGGTGACCACGTTGCGGTGGTCGGGGGACTCCGAGCTCGTGGTCAGCCGGACCTCGACGCCGCGCTCCTGCGCGAACAGCGGGGCGTTGACGTACGACACCGTCTCGTCGACGACGTCCTCGAACACGCCCTTGAGCGCGGAGAGTTCGAGCACCTTGACGTCGTGCTGGGTGATCTCGCCGTACACCTCGACGTCGAGACGGACCGCGACCTCGCCCGCGAGGGCGGTGAAGATGCGGCCGAGCTTCTCGGCGAGCGGCAGACCGGGCTTGACGTCCTCGGCGATGACACCGCCCTGCACGTTCACCGCGTCCGGGACGAGCTCACCGGCGAGGGCGAGGCGCACCGAGCGGGCGACGGAGACACCGGCCTTCTCCTGCGCCTCGTCCGTGGAGGCGCCGAGGTGCGGGGTGCAGACGACCTGGTCGAGCTCGAAGAGCGGGGAGTCCGTGCAGGGCTCCTTCGCGTACACGTCGAGGCCGGCACCGGCGACGCGGCCCTCCTTGAGCGCCGAGAACAGCGCCTCCTCGTCGACGATCCCGCCGCGCGCGGCGTTGACGATCCGCACCGACGGCTTGACCTTGTGCAGCGCCTCGTCGCCGATGAGACCGACCGTCTCGGGGGTCTTGGGCAGGTGCACGGTGATGAAGTCCGAGACCTCGAGCAGTTCGTCGAGGGAGAGGACCTTGACGCCCATCTGCGCGGCCCGGGCAGGCTGGACGTAGGGGTCGTAGGCGACGACCTTCATGCCGAACGCGGACATGCGCTGGGCGACCAGCGCGCCGATGCGGCCGAGGCCGACGACACCGAGGGTCTTCTCGGCGAGCTCGACGCCGGTGTACTTCGAGCGCTTCCACTCGCCGTTCTTCAGCGCCGAGTTGGCCTGCGGGATGTGGCGCGCGGTGGCGAGCAGGAGGCCGCAGGCCAGCTCGGCCGCGGTCACGATGTTCGAGGTGGGGGCGTTGACGACCATCACGCCGGCCTTGGTGGCGGCGGAGACGTCGACGTTGTCCAGGCCGACGCCGGCTCGTGCGACGACCTTGAGCTTCTTCGCGACGGCGACGGCCTCCGCGTCGACCTTGGTGGCCGAACGGATCAGGATCGCGTCGACGTCGGCGATCGCGGGCAGCAGCTCGGCGCGGTCCGCGCCGTTCGCGTGCCGGATCTCGAAGTCCGGGCCCAGGGCGTCGACGGTCGCGGGCGACAGCTCTTCAGCGATGAGTACGACAGGTTTCGAGCTCACGTGAGTCCTCACAAGTCCAATGCGGACGGCCGTCCCGACGGCCGCAGGCGGTGGAGGGTTGTCGCGGCCTCGGTGAAGTTCCGGGCGGCGTGGGGCGTGCCTTCACTTCTTCGGGGTCGCTTGAGCCGCGTGGAAGACGCACGACGCTGTGGGCCTGACGCGTATGTTGTGCAGCAGTGTAGTGCCGCTACGGGGGCCTTCTTGCGCCTCCGTGGAAGGATCACCCGTCCGTGGCTGGACGGGGTGGACAACGTCGCGCTCACGGGCGTTACCCAGGGTTGGCCGAAGGGGCCGGAGCGGATGCTCCGGCCCCTCGGCCGTACGGCTTACGCCTCGTCGTTGACCCACGACATGAGCTTGCGGAGCTCCCTGCCGGTGGTCTCCAGGAGGCTGTTCTCGTCCTGCGTCTTGTACTCGTTGTACTTCTTCAGGCCGGAGTGGTACTCCTCCATCCAGTTCTTGGCGAAGGTGCCGTCCTGGATCTCCGCGAGGACCTTCTTCATCTCGGCCTTGGTGGCGTCCGTGATGATCCGCGGGCCGGTGACGTAGTCGCCCCACTCGGCGGTCTCGGAGACCGACCAGCGCATCTTCTCCAGGCCGCCCTCGTACATGAGGTCGACGATGAGCTTCAGCTCGTGAAGGCACTCGAAGTACGCGATCTCCGGCTGGTAGCCGGCCTCGGTCAGCGTCTCGAAGCCCGCCTTGACCAGCGCCGCGGTGCCACCGCAGAGAACGGCCTGCTCACCGAACAGGTCGGTCTCGGTCTCCTCCGTGAAGGTCGTCTTGATGACGCCCGCGCGGGTGCCGCCGATGCCCTTGGCGTAGGAGAGGGCGAGCGGGAAGGCGCTGCCCGTGGAGTCCTGCTCGACGGCCGCGATGCAGGGAACGCCGCGACCCTCCTCGTACTGGCGGCGCACCAGGTGACCGGGGCCCTTGGGGGCGACCATGGCGACGTCGACACCGGCCGGGGGCTTGATGAAGCCGAAGCGGATGTTCAGACCGTGGCCGAAGAACAGCGCGTCGCCGTCCTTCAGGTTGTCCTTGATGGACTCCTCGTAGACCTGGGCCTGGATCGGGTCCGGCACCAGGATCATGATGACGTCGGCCTCGGCCGCGGCCTCCGACGGCGTCACCACGCGCAGGCCCTGCTCCTCGGCCTTGGCCTTGGACTTGGAGCCCTCGTGCAGACCGACGCGGACGTCCACACCCGAGTCGCGCAGCGACAGCGCGTGGGCATGGCCCTGGCTGCCGTAGCCGATGACCGCGACCTTGCGGCCCTGGATGATGGACAGGTCGGCGTCGTCGTCGTAGAACAGCTCGGCCACTGGGGTTCTCCTTGGTGTGCGGTGTTGCGTCCCACCGTACGGCGGGCGGGGGGAGGGAAGTTTTCGGGTCTCGGTATACGGGCGGCCGGTGATCACCGACCGCCCCTACCAAGGATCAGGCTGATCGGTCGAGCGCGCGCAGCGAGCGGTCCGTGATCGAACGCGCCCCGCGTCCGATCGCGATCGTGCCGGACTGGACGAGCTCCTTGATGCCGAACGGCTCGAGCATCTTGAGCATGGCCTCCAGCTTGTCGCTGCCGCCGGTGGCCTCGATGGTGACGGCCTCCGGTGAGACGTCCACGGTCTTGGCGCGGAACAGCTGGACGATCTCGACGATCTGGGAGCGCGTCTCGTTGTCGGCGCGCACTTTCACCAGAACGAGTTCGCGCTGCACCGCCGAGCCGGGTTCCAGTTCGACGATCTTCAGCACGTTGACGAGCTTGTTGAGCTGCTTGGTGACCTGTTCGAGCGGCAGCGCCTCGATCACGTTCACCACGATGGTGATGCGCGAGATGTCGGGGTGCTCGGTGACACCGACGGCGAGCGAGTCGATGTTGAAGCCGCGACGGGAGAACAGGGCGGTGATCCGGGCGAGGACACCCGGCTTGTTCTCGACGAGGACGGAGAGGGTGTGCTTGGTGCTCATGGTGGTGGACTCGGCTCTCTCTCGGTCTCAGTCGTCTTCGTTGTCGCCGAAGTCGGGGCGGACGTCCCGGGCGGCCATGATCTCGTCGTTCGAGGTGCCGGCGGCGACCATCGGCCACACCATGGCGTCCTCGTGCACGATGAAGTCGACCACGACGGGGCGGTCGTTGATCGAGTTCGCCTCCGCGATGACCTTGTCGAGGTCCTCGGGGGACTCGCAGCGGATCGCGTAGCAGCCCATGGCCTCCGACAGCTTGACGAAGTCGGGGACGCGGGTGCCGGCGCTCGGCTGCTTGCCGTCCGCGTCCGGGCCGGAGTGCAGCACGGTGTTGGAGTAGCGCTGGTTGTAGAAGAGGGTCTGCCACTGGCGGACCATCCCGAGGGCGCCGTTGTTGATGATGGCGACCTTGATCGGGATGTTGTTCAGGGCGCAGGTGGTGAGCTCCTGATTGGTCATCTGGAAGCAGCCGTCACCGTCGATCGCCCAGACCGTCCTGCCCGGCTGACCGGCCTTGGCACCCATCGCGGCCGGGACCGCGTAGCCCATCGTTCCGGCGCCGCCGGAGTTCAGCCAGGTCGCGGGCTGCTCGTACTGGACGTAGTGCGCGGCCCACATCTGGTGCTGGCCGACGCCCGCCGCGAAGATGGTGCCCTCGGGGGCGAGCTGTCCGATGCGCTCGATGACCTGCTGCGGCGACAGGGAGCCGTTGTCCGGCTGCTCGTAGCCGAGCGGGTAGGTCTCGCGCCAGCGGTTGAGGTCCTTCCACCAGGCGGCGTAGTCGCCGGCGTGGCCCTCGCTGTGCTCCTTCTGCACGGCCTGGACCAGGTCGGCGATGACCTCGCGGGCGTCACCGACGATCGGCACGTCCGCGGCGCGGTTCTTGCCGATCTCGGCCGGGTCGATGTCGGCGTGGACGATCTTGGCGTACGGGGCGAAGCTGTCCAGCTTGCCGGTGACGCGGTCGTCGAAGCGGGCTCCGAGGGCGACGATCAGGTCGGCCTTCTGCAGCGCGGTGACGGCGGTGACCGCACCGTGCATGCCCGGCATCCCCACGTGCAGCGGGTGGCTGTCGGGGAATGCGCCGAGCGCCATCAGGGTGGTGGTGACGGGCGCTCCGGTGAGTTCTGCGAGGACCTTCAGCTCGGCGGTGGCCTTGGCCTTGAGGACGCCGCCGCCGACGTAGAGGACGGGCCGCTTGGCCTGGGTGATCAGCTTGGCGGCCTCGCGGATCTGCTTGGCGTGCGGCTTGGTCACCGGGCGGTAGCCGGGCAGGTCCTGGGTGGGCGGCCACTGGAAGGTGGTCTGCGCCTGGAGGGCGTCCTTGGCGATGTCGACCAGGACGGGGCCCGGGCGGCCGGTGGAGGCGATGTGGAAGGCCTCCGCGATCGTCTTCGGGATGTCCTCGGCCTTGGTCACCAGGAAGTTGTGCTTGGTGATCGGCATGGTGATGCCGACGATGTCCGCCTCCTGGAAGGCGTCCGTACCGATCGCCTTGGACGCGACCTGCCCGGTGATCGCCACGAGCGGCACCGAGTCCATGTGCGCGTCCGCGATCGGCGTCACCAGGTTGGTGGCACCTGGGCCGCTGGTCGCCATGCAGACGCCGACCTTGCCGGTGGCCTGCGCGTAGCCGGTGGCCGCGTGACCCGCGCCCTGCTCGTGGCGCACGAGCACGTGCCGCACACGCGTGGAGTCCATCAGCGGGTCGTACGCCGGAAGGATCGCGCCGCCGGGAATGCCGAATACCGTCTCGGCCCCGACCTCCTCAAGCGAGCGGATGAGGGACTGCGCTCCCGTGACGTGCTCGGGGGCGGACTGCTGTCCTCCGGAACGGGGCCGCGGCTGCGGGTGATGGGCCCCGGTGGCCTGCTCGGTCATCGGCATTCTCTTCTCGATGCTGAGGGTTTTTGCGAGTTTTGTGCGGTGTACGACTGGTGCCTGTGCAACAAAAAACCCCTCGTGCCGTGAGGCAAGCGAGGGGAGCGCGCCGGGTGCGGTCGCTGGGTGTTCCGGGTCCGTCCGGTGGTCACCAGCTTCAGCCGACGCGCTTTCCAAGTACGAGAATTCGGGTGCGCATGGCATTGACCCTCCCCCCGGCACGCACTGACTGTCAAGTGGGTGGGACGGGAGTCTCATTATGTGAGCGGAGGGTCGTACCGCCCCCGAATACCGCGGGCACACCACTCGTATACACCCCCGCGCCGCCGCCCGCGAACGCGGGCTCGGCCGGGCCGTGCGGCACCGGGTAGTGGCCGCAGGACAGCGCTCTGCGCAGCCGGTACTCGTCGAGCGGCCCGGAGAAGGCCATGCCCTGTCCGTGCGTGCAGCCCATCGCGCGCAGGGCGACGACCTGCTCGGGCAGGTCCACCCCGTCGGCCACGGACTGCAGCCCCAGGTCGGTGGCGATCCGCAGCAGCCCGCTGGTGATCTTGTGCAGCCGGGCGGACTCGACGACTCCCTCGACGAGGCCGCGGTCGAGCTTCAGTACGTCGACGGGCAGCCTTCTGAGCGTCGTGATGGCCGCGTAGCCACTGCCGAATCCGTCCAGGGCGACCCGGACGCCGAGCCGCCGCAGCGCGTTCAGCCGCCGTTCCAGCTCGTCCAGGGAGACCCGGGGGTCGGTGTCGGCCAGTTCGACGATCAGGGAGCCGGAGGCGAGCCCGTGCCGGGTCAGCAGGGCCTCGACGGAGCCGAGAGGCATCGAGCGGTCCAGCAGACGCCGGGCGCTCATCCGCACGGCGACGGGCACCGTGACGCCCGCGGCGGCCCGCTCGGCGGCCTGCTCGACCGCCTCCTCGAGCATCCACCGGCCCAGCTCGGCGGTCTTGTCGCTGTCCTCGGCGACGCGCAGGAACTCCGCCGGCGTGAAGAGCACCCCTTGGGAGGAGCGCCAGCGGGCCTGGGCGGTGACCGTCGCGATCCGGCCGTTCCCGAGGCAGACCACGGGCTGGTGGAGCAGCGCGAACTCGCCGTCCTGGAGGGCGGAGCGCAGTCGGGTGGCCAGCTCCGCCTTCCGTACGACGTCCTGCTGCATCTGGGGCGCGTACAGCTCGACGCGGCCCTTTCCGGCCGCCTTGGCCCGGTACATGGCGAGGTCGGCGTTGCGCAGCAGCTCGCCCGCGCCCAGACCCGGTTCGGCGAAGCCGACGCCGATGGACGCGGCGACCCGGACATCGTTGCCGCCGATGGCGTACGGCTGGGAGAGCCTGATCCGCAGCCGGTCGGCGAGCTCCAGGATCTGCTGCTCGCGCGCGCCCCGGTCGCGGCTGCCGTCGCCGACGATGAGCGCCGCGAACTCGTCACCGCCGAGGCGGGCGGCGGTGTCGCCCTGCCGCACCGAGTCCTGGAGTCTGCGGGCGGCCTGGACGAGGAGCTCGTCGCCGGCCTGGTGCCCGATCGTGTCGTTGACGGCCTTGAAGCCGTCGAGGTCGATGAAGAGGACTGCGGTGCCGCGCAGCGCGGCGCCGCGGTCGGTGGAGCGGCGGCCGGACAGGGCCTGCTGGACGCGCCGGGTGAACAGCGCGCGGTTGGGCAGGTCGGTGAGCGGATCGTGTTCGGCGTTGTGCTGGAGCTGCGCCTGGAGCCGGACCCGCTCGGTCACGTCACGGCTGTTGAAGATGAGGCCGCCGTGGTGTCGGTTGACGGTGGACTCCACATTGAGCCAGCCGCCGTCGCCGGACTTGAAGCGGCACTCGATGCGGGTGGTGGGCTCCTCGAGGTGGCTGGCGGCCAGGAAGCGGCGCACCTCGTGCACCACACAGCCCAGGTCCTCGGGGTGGATGAGGGAGGCGAGCTCGGAGCCGACGAGCTCCTCGGCGTTGCGGCCGTAGACCCCGGCGGCGGCGGGGCTGACGTACCGCAGGATGCCGTTCGGCGCGGCGATCATGATGACGTCGCTGGAGCCCTGCACCAGGGAGCGGAAGTGGTTCTCCTGCTGGGCCAGCTCCTGGGTGAGGGTGATGTTGTCGAGCAGCATGATGCCCTGGCGCACCACGAGGGCGAGCACGACGAGCCCGGCGGTGATGAGCACGACGCGGTCGACGCTGCGGCCGTTCAGGACGTTGTAGAGAATGCCCAGCGTGCACACGGCGGCGGCCAGGTAGGGCGTGAGCGCGGCCAGTGACCCGGCGATCGGACGGGTGGTCGGGTACCGGTTGTGGCCTCCGTCCTGAGGTCCTTGAGGTCCTTGAGGCCCATGAGGCCCATGAGGCCCATGAGGCGCCTGTGGCCCTTGAGATCCGTGAGATCCCTCGGTGATCCCGGGTCCGCCCTGGCGGGGCCCCGGGATGTGCTCGTGCACCACGCGCGCGTGCCCCTCCCCGCGGGGCTCGTCCGTGCTGTGGCTGTCGGCGGTCGGCTGCCCGAATCGGGGGCCGACCCAGGGGGCGTACGCGAGGAGCAGTGACCCGGCGAACCAGCCCGCGTCGAGGAGCTGCCCGGAGTGGTAGTTGTTGTGCAGGAGGGGCGAGGTGAACAGGGCGTCGCACATCACGGTCAGGGCGAGCGCGCCGATCGCGGTGTTCACCGCCGAGCGATTCACCGACGAGCGCCTGAAGTGCAGCGCGAGCACCATGCTGACCAGGGCGATGTCCAGCAGCGGGTACGCCAGCGAGAGCGCGGTGTGCGCGACGCTCGGCCCGTCGAACTTCGCCGCCTGGGCGAGCGCGAGGCTCCAGGACAGCGTGAGCAGGGAACCGCCGATCAGCCAGGAGTCGAGCGCCAGGCAGACCCAACCCGCCCTGGTCACGGGCCTCTTGGCTAGCACGAGCAGTCCTACGATGGCGGGCGGAGCGAAGCAGAGGAAGAAGAGATCGGCGTAGCTGGGACTCGGGACCTGGCGGTCGAGGACGACCTCGTACCACCCCCAGACTCCGTTGCCCAGCGCGGCCATGGTGGAGGACAGCGCGAACAGCAGCCACGCGGGTCGAAAGCGGCTGCGACGGCTGCGGGCGTAGAGGAAGCAGGAGACCGCGGCGGTGCCCGCGGCGGCGCTCAGCCCGAAGTCGCCCATGAACAGCGCGAGGCCGGCGCAACCCCAGCCGAGCGCGGACCCGAAGGCGTATCCCGCGCACACGAGGGCCAGCACCAGTTGCGGAATCAGACCCGTCCCACTGCCGTACAACGGCCGACGGGACAGCAGCGCCCCGGGGGAGCTCACCGGGCCCACCCGGTCCGCGCGGGGTCCCGCTGGCCCGTGTGCGCTGGGTGCGCATGCCTTCTGCGGCCGCTGTGGCTGCGGTGGTGATGGGCACCGTGACCACCATGGCCGCCGTGGCCGCGTCTGCGCGTCGCCGCGCGCCAGGGTCGTCGGCGGTCCCGCCGCGTCGGATCGTTGGTCCATAGGCCGTGCATCGCCCGTCGCCCCCCTCGCAGTCCGAATGTCCATCCCCGGCGCCGAACGGTGCGCGGCGCAGCCCCTGTCGGGACGATACACCAGTCTCGTCACTCAGGGACATAGTTCCTCTACGCTCCGTGACGATCAGCGGTCGCTCGGGCACCGCCCGCATTCGCCGCACTGCGGAGGGTGTCCGATGGGGTCCCCGCTCGAGCGGAGCCGAGAGCGGGGGAGGGTTACGCGCCCGTCGTAAGGACCACGTTGCCCAGGGGTTCCTGGTTCACGAAACGATTCAACTGCGCGGTCAGAAGCCGCTTGGCGCGCGGCAGGAACGCGGAGGTGGGGCCGCCGACATGGGGGCTGATGAGCACGCCGGGCGTCTGCCACAAGGGATGTCCCTGGGGCAGCGGCTCCGGGTCGGTGACGTCGAGGGCCGCGGTGAGGCGCCCGCTGTCCAGCTCGGCGAGCAGCGCCTTGGTGTCGACGACGGGCCCGCGGGCGATGTTCACCAGCAGCGCGCCGTCCTTCATCCGGGCCAGGAACTCGGCGTTCACCAGGCCCCGTGTGCTGTCGGTGAGGGGCGTGGAGAGCACCACGATGTCGGCCTCGGGGAGCAGGGCGGGCAGTTCCGTAAGTGGATGCACCGGACCGCGCGCCGTGGTGCGCTCGGAGCGCGCGACGCGCGCCACCCGCGCTACTTCGAAGGGCGCGAGCCGGTCCTCGATCGCGGACCCGATCGAGCCGTAGCCCACGATCAGTACGGACTTGTCGGCCAGCGCCGGATGGAACCCGGAGTGCCACTCCCCCTTGTCCTGCGCCCGTACGAAATCGGGGACGCCCCGCAGCGAGGCGAGGATCAGCGTGAGCGCGAGCTCGGCGGTGCTCGCCTCGTGCACTCCGCGTGCGTTGCACAACTGCACGCCCGGGTGCAGGGACTGCACACCCGGCAGAACGTGGTCGACTCCGGCGGAGAGCGTCTGCACGACCCGCAGGGAGGTCATTTCGGCCAGCGGTCGCAGCCCGACGCCGGGCGCCTTCATATAGGGGACGACGTAGAACTCGCAGTCCGCGGGATCCGCGGGAAACTCCTGGTCGCCGTCCCAGAAGCGGTAGCTCAGGCCCTCGGGGAGGCCCTCGATCTCGTCGGCGTGAAGGGGAAGCCACACATCGGAAGTCATGGTCAGGAGGCTATGCCAGGTACCTGATCGCGCAGAGGCTAGGTTGGGGTGCCGGAAGAAGGAGGGTCAGGGCCAGGTGGAGCGCAGGACGATCGGCGCGGCAACGCTCGATGTGGGGGCGATCGGGCTCGGGTGCATGCCGATGAGCTGGGCGTACACCGGTTCGCGACAGCGCGGTGAGGAGTCGCTGCGCGCGGTGCACGCGGCGCTCGACCGGGGGTCGACGCTGCTCGACACGGCCGACATGTACGGGCCCTTCACCAATGAGCTGCTGCTGGGGCGGGTGCTGAAGGAGCGGCGCTCCGAGGCCTTCGTGTCGACGAAGGTGGGGCTGCTGGTGGGCGAGCAGCACATCGTGGCCAATGGGCGCCCCGGCTATGTGAGGCGGGCGTGCGACGCGTCGCTGCGCCGCCTCCAGACCGATGTGATCGACCTGTACCAGCTGCACCGCGCGGACCCGGAGGTACCGGTCGAGGAGACGTGGGGCGCGATGGCCGACCTGGTGTCGGCCGGAAAGGTGCGCTCGCTCGGACTGTGCGCGGTGGGCGCCCGGTCGGCCCGTCGTACGGGGGCGCGGCTGCACGACGGAACGATCCGGCAGCTGGAGCGGGTGCAGCAGGTCTTCCCGGTCAGCGCGGTGGAGGCGGAGCTGTCGGTGTGGTCGACGGAGGCGCTGGACACGCTGCTGCCGTGGTGCGCGGCGCGCGGGGTGGGCTTCCTGGCGGCGATGCCGCTCGGCAACGGCTTCCTGACCGGCACGCTCACCCCCGGCGAGGGGTTCGAGCCCGATGACCTGCGCGCCCGCCACCCCCGCTTCACCGCGGAGATGATGGCCGCGAACCAGCCCATCGTCGTCGGGCTGCGGCGCATCGCCCGGCGCCACGGCCGGCTCGGGAACATGGTCACGCCGGCCCAGGTGGCGCTGGCCTGGGTGCTGGCCCAGGGGCGGCACGTGGTCCCGGTGCCGGGCGCCAAGCGGGAGCGGTGGGTCGCGGAGAACGCGGGCGCGGCCGGGCTGCGGCTGACGGCGGAGGACCTGGCGGAGGTGGCGGCGCTGCCGGGGGCACGGGGGTCCTGGGACTGAGGCCCCGCTCCGGAGGGGCCGGGTGCTCGGGTTCGGGAACCCTTGGGACTCGCGCGGTGTATGAACAGTAGGACCACCGCGTCGAAGGGACCCCTGATCGTGCAACGTCGAGTGATGAAGGCCGTGTTGGCCGCGGCAGCGCTGGTGGTGACGGCCGGCTGTTCCTCCGGTGGCGGAGGAGGGGCGCCGATCGGCGGCCTGAGCCCGTCGTCGAGCGGTACGGCGACGGGGGCGTCGTCCGCCCCGCGGGCCACCGAGACGGCCGCGCCCGCCAAGGGCTCGGTGAAGGTGGTGCGCACCGTCACCGAGGACCTCAAGTCGCCCTGGGGCCTGGCGCCGCTGCCGGAGGGCGGCCTGCTGGTGTCCTCGCGGGACGAGGGGACGATCACACGGGTCGACGAGAAGACGGGCAGGAAGACCGAACTGGGCCAGGTGCCCGGTGTGGCTCCCGCCGGCGAGGGCGGCCTGCTCGGCATCGCGCTCTCCCCCGCGTACGCCTCCGACCACATGATCTACGCGTACTTCACGACGGCCTCGGACAACCGCATCGTCCGCATGTTGTACGACGAGAAGAAGCCGTCCGGGGAGCAGCTCGGGGCGCCGGACACGATCTTCAAGGGCATCCCCAAGGGGATGATCCACAACGGTGGGCGGATCGCCTTCGGTCCCGACCGGATGCTGTACGCGGGGGCGGGCGAGACGGGTGACCGGGGGCAGGCCCAGGACACGAAGGCGCTGGGCGGCAAGATCCTGCGGATGACGCCGGACGGCGATCCGGCGCCCGGCAACCCGTTCGACAACTCGGTGGTCTACTCGTACGGCCATCGCAATGTGCAGGGCCTCGCCTGGGACGACAAGCAGCGGCTGTGGGCCTCCGAGTTCGGCCAGGACACCTGGGACGAGCTGAACCAGATCAAGCCGGGCGACAACTACGGCTGGCCTGTGGTGGAGGGCAGGAGCGACGACCCCAAGTACCACAATCCGGTCGCCCAGTGGCACACGGACCAGGCCTCCCCGAGCGGTATCGCCTACGCCGAGGGCTCCATCTGGATGGCGGGGCTGCGCGGCCGGCGGCTGTGGCGCATCCCGTTGAAGGGCACGGAGGCCGCCGCCGCCCCGCAGGCCTTCCTGAAGGGCGAGTACGGCCGGTTGCGCACGGTGGTCGCGGCGGGCGGCGACAAGCTGTGGCTCGTGACGAGCGAGACGGACGGCCGCGGCAGCCCCGGGAAGGGCGACGACAGGATTCTGGAGCTGGAGGTGAAGTAGGAGTAGGAGTCCGGCCTCAGGACTCGTCCGGTTCCGCCACGGGTTCCTCCCCCGTGTTCCGCTGCCTGCCCTCCTGCTCCTGGTCCCGCTCCTGCTTGGGCAGCCGTACGACCACCTTGCCGGAGGTCAGGTCTATGGGGCCACGGCCCGGATCACCGTCGTTCAGGTCCACGCGGCTCAGTTCGAGTCGCTTGCGTTCGTCGTCGGTGTGCTTGCGGCCTGGTGCGAAGAGCTCCTCGAACATGTTGAACACGGCGCCTCCTTCGGCCCGGATCCCTGCCAGCGTATGCCTCAGCCCGTCGTCCGGGCAGTGGGGGCCTCCTGCGGGAACAGCCGCAGCCGGTGTGCCAGCGCCGCCGCCTCCCCCCGGCCCGAGACGGCCAGCTTGGCCAGGATGTTCGAGACATGGACGCTGGCGGTCTTCGGGGAGATGAAGAGTTCCTCGGCGATCTGGCGGTTGCTGCGGCCGGCGGCGACGAGACGCAGGACGTCGCGCTCCCGGCTGGTGAGGCCGAGGGCCTCGACCGGGTCGGCGGGAGCCGCGGCCGACGGCTCGGGGGCGCGGCCCAGGGCGAGGCGGGCCCGCTGGGCGAGGAGCGCGACGGTGTCGGCGAGCGGGCGGGCGCCCAGGTGGCCGGCCGCCGCCCCGGCCAGCCGAAGAAGCTCCGTGGCGCGGGTCCGGTCGTCCTCGTCGGCTCCCGAGATCAGCAGGGACTCGGCGAGACGGTGACGGACACGGGCGAGGTCGTAGGGGCGCTCCAGCGGTTCGAAGGCGGTGACCGCCTCGGACCACTCGTGCGGTTCGGCCGCGCCCTCGGCACGGCGGAGCTCGGCGCGTACCCACCGTTCATGGGCGAGCCAGACGGGTGCTCCGGTGGCCAGGGACTTGGCGGCCTTGCGCAGACGCTCCAGGACCCGGGCGCGGCCCGCCTCGGCGACGGGCAGTCCGCGGGCGTCGGCCTCCGCGGTGGCGGCGGCGAGCAGCAGCGGCCAGCCGTCGCGCTGGGTGCCGGGCGGGAAGCCGGTGTCGAGGACGTCCTCCAGGGCGGCGCGGGCGTCGAGGAGGCGTCCCTCTCCGGCGGCGATGCCGATCGCGGTACGGACCAGGGGCAACGAGTACTGCGGCATGGCTTCGTGGGTGCCGAAGTGGGCGCGGGCTGCGGTGAGTTGACGTGCCGCGTCGGCGAGGTCGCCGCGGGCGAGCGCGAGATCCGCGAGGCGCATGGCACCGCTGCCGGACGGTTTGCCGCTGAGCCCGACACCCAGCGCGTTGCGCGCGGCTTCGACGGCCTCGTCCCACTGGCCGAGCGCGTAGAGCGACTCCGAGAGGTTGCCCCAGACCCAGGCCTCGGTGTCCAACAGCCCGGCCTTCCGGGCGAGTTCGATGCCCTCACGCAGGATCGTGATCGCTTCCCGGGAGCGGCCGACCGACTCCAGGTGGGACGGCAGATTGACGTAGACACGCCCCGTGACGTGGGAGGCACCGTGCCGGGGTACCCGCTCCTTGACCTCGTACATCTCCGCGATGCCCGTCTCCACGTCGCCCGCGTCGACCATGAGGCCGCCGAGCGTGAGCCGGGCGTTCAGCTCGATGTCCCGGGCGCCCACCATGCGCGCGTACTCCACGGCGCGCTCGGCGGCCGAGAGGGCGCCGGGGCCCGGTTCGTGCAGCATGCACCAGGCGGCGACCATGGAGAGCACCTCGGCGTGCACCTCCGACGGCGGCAGGCCGCGCACCAGGTCCTGGGCGGTGGCGAGCTCCGCCCAGCCGTCCCCGCGGGCCTGTGCCTGCACCAGGCGGGAGCGCTGGGTCCAGAACCAGGCGGCGCGGAGGGGGTCGTCCTCGTCCTCCAGGACGCGCAGCGCCCGCTTGGTGATCTTCAGGGCGCGCTCGCGTTCCCCGCACAGCCGGCCCGCGACGGCGGCCTCGGCCATCAGGTCGAGGTAGCGCAGGGGGGTTTTGGCCGGGTCGCAGCCACAGGGCGGGAAGACCTCCACGTAGTCGATGGGGCGCAGCTCGTCCCGTACGGCTTCGGGGGCGGCCTCCCACAGCTCCATCGCGCGCTCCAGGAGCCTGAGTTGCTCGGAGTGGGCGTGGCGGCGGCGGGCCGCGACGGAGGCGTCGAGGACGGCGGGGAGGGCCTTGGCGGCGTCGTGCGCGTGGTACCAGTAACTGGCCAGGCGGGTGGCGCGCTCGTCGGCCGGGACGAGCGTGGGGTCGGCCTCCAGGGCTTCGGCGTAGCGGCGGTTGAAGCGGGAGCGCTCACCGGGGAGCAGGTCGTCGCTGACTGCCTCCCGGACCAGGGAGTGACGGAAGCTGTAGCCGTCGCCGCCGGGAGAGGGGTGCAGGATGTTGGCGCCGACGGCGGCGCGCAGCGCCTCGATGAGGTCGTCCTCGGCGAGCCGGGCGACGGCGGCCAGCAGCGGGTACTCGACGGTGGAGCCGCCCTCGGCGACGATCCGGGCGACGCGCTGGGCGCTCTCGGGGAGGCCCTCGACACGGACGAGGAGCAGGTCGCGCAGGGAGTCGGTGAGCCCGGTGCGGCAGCCCTGGTGGGCGGCGACGGCGAGCTCCTCGACGAAGAACGCGTTGCCGTCGGAGCGTTCGAAGATGTCGTCGACCTGGGCGGGGTCGGGTTCGTGGGCGAGGATGCCGGCGATCTGACGGCCGACCTCGGCGCGGCTGAAGCGGCCGAGTTCGATGCGGCGGACCGTGCGGAGGCGGTCGAGTTCGGCCAGCAGGGGGCGCAGGGGGTGGCGGCGGTGGATGTCGTCGGCGCGGTAGGTGGCGATGACGACGAGGCGGCCGCTGCGCAGGGTGCGGAAGAGGTAGGCCAGCAGGTGGCGGGTGGAGGCGTCGGCCCAGTGCAGGTCTTCGAGGGCGACGACGACGGTGCGGTCGGCGGCGACGCGCTCCAGGAGGCGGGCGGTGAGTTCGAAGAGGCGGGCCATGCCCTCTTCCTCGGGCCGTCCGCCGCGGCCGGTCTCGCCCAGCTCGGGCAGCAGCCGGGCCAGCTCGTCCTCCTGTCCGGCGGCCGCGGCGGCGAGCTCGTCGGGGAGCAGTCGGCGCAGGGCGCGCAGGGCGGTGGAGAACGGGGCGAAGGGCAGTCCGTCGGCGCCGATCTCCACACAGCCGCCGCACACGAAGACGGCGCCCTCGCGGACTGCCGCGGTGGCGAACTCCTCGAGCAGGCGGGTCTTCCCGACCCCGGCCTCACCGCCGAGCAGCAACGCCTGCGGCTCTCCCGCCGTGCTGGACGCCTGGGTGGTGCCCCCAGTGGCGGCACGGGCGAGCGCGTCGTGCAGGATGCCGAGTTCGTCGGTGCGGCCGACGAACACCGGGCTGACGAACCTGGTTTCCACAGACCCGAGCATCGCACAGGGGTCTGACAGTGCGGCACTGGTTATCGAGCGGGCGACCGCCGCCCCCTTCGTGTGACGGGTGGCCGCCGCCGTGTCGCGGCGGTCACCGCTCGCCGGGAGGCGGCCGACCCCCGTACGGCCGCCCCCCGCCCCCGCGCTCATGCGGCGCGGGCGAACCGGTGCCGGCGGGGACGTCGGCTATGTGCCTGCCCCTCCGAGTCGTTCTGCCCGGACTCGCGCGCGGCGGAGCGGCGGGCGACGCGACGGCCACGGAGGGCTTCCTGCGCCTGGCGGTGGTTCTGTGCCTCGCGGATCAGCTCGTTGGATCGCATCTGCTGGAGCTCGTACTCGAACATGTCGTGTCCCTCGTGAGGAGTCGGTTTCGTCATCGCTTTCTGCGATGCCTCAACCTTCGTCTCCCAGGGGGGTGCGCCACATCGGGAGAGTTCCGCATCTTGCGCACGCGAAGGGCCTTAGGAGCGGCCGTAAGTGGCTTACGGCGGCCCTAAGGCCCCTCAGAGGTACGGAGATCCGGCCGGGCATTCGGCTGGAGATCCAGCTGAAGATCCAGCCGGGGATTCAGCTGGTGGACGGCAGCCCGAGGATGATGTCGGAGTACTTGGCGACGGCGAGGACCAGGCCGATGACGCCGAGCGAGACGCCCGCCCAGGCGACCGACTTGATCCAGGCGGCCTGCGGCTTGCCGGGGGCCCCGAAGGCGGGCCGGACCAGGACCACGACGCCGACGATCAACGCGGCCAGCGCGAAGAGGCCGCCGACCAGCGCGGTGGTCGCCCACGCGTCGCCGTAGACCTCCTTGACCTGCTTGGCGACGCTCGCGGTCGAGGAGGTCCCCAGCTGGCCGACGAGGGTCTCGCGGGCGGCCGCCACGGTGGCGACCCAGCTGCCGGTGAGGGACACGACGCCAAGGCCGGCGGAGACGACGGCGGCGGCGCCCTGGCCGACGCCGGGGGTGCCCTTCCCGGCCTCGGGGGCATCGCCCTCCAGGGCCTCGGTGTCGAGGTCTTCCTGGTCCTCGGCGTCCTCGGCTGCGGCGTTGCCGGTCTCCTCGACCTCGGCGTCCGGCGCCTCGTCGGTCTTGGTGGCGTTCACGGTCTCCTCGTCGCTCTTTGCCTCGGTGCCGTTCGCGTCCACGGCTTCGTCAACTGTCTTGGTTCCCATGACCCGCACCGTACGGACGGAGTCTGAGAAGTCTCTTAATGATCGTTGTGAGCCACGGCCAAGATCATCGCTGCTCACGCGCGCGTGCCGCCCGCCACTCGGGCGCGAGCACCGACCAGACCTCCATGTCGAGGCGTACGCCCCGGTGGGGGAAGCTCTCCCGCAGCACCGCGTCCCGGGTCATCCCGAGCCGCCGGGCGGCGTTCACGCTCGGCACGTTCGCGGAGGCGGCGATCCACTCCACACGGTGGATCCCGCGCTCCTCGACCGCCCAGTCGATGAGGATCCGCATCGCCCGCGTGACCAGACCGCGTCCGGTGCCGGCGGGTTCCAGCCAGCAGCCGACCTCGCAGTTGCCGCGCTCGGCGTCGAAGTTCAGGAGGAGCACCCCGCCGACGAGCTTCCCCTCCAGCCACAGGCCGTGCAGGGCCCCGGTGTCCGCGGCCCGCATGTCGGCGTACCGCTGGAGTGTCTCCCGCGCGGAGGGCACGTCCGTGGCCTTGGACCCGAAGGGGATGTACTGCCCGATGAACTCCCTCCCCCGGTCCAGGTGCGCGAGGAACTCCTCCGCGCGCCAGGGCTCCAGGGGCCGCAGTTCCGCGCCGTCGTCACCCAGGGATATCGCGTACATGGTGCTGCCGCTCCGTCTCCAGCTCGTCCTCCAGTACGTCCGCCACCTCGGCGTCCGTCGCAGCGGCCAGCCTCTCATGGGCTGCGCGGCACTCGGGCGGTTCGACGCTGATGCGCGGCAGCAGCCGGTCGAGCCGGCGGGGCAGCCACCAGTTGGCGCCGCCGAGCAGATGCATGAGGGCGGGGACCAGGAGAGTGCGCAGGACGAAGGCGTCGAGAGCGACGGCGGAGGCGAGGGCGATGCCGAACATCGCGATGACGCGGTCGCCGCTGAGCACGAAGGCGAGGAAGACCGAGATCATGATGACGGCGGCGGAGTTGATCACCCGGCTGGTCTCGGCGAGCCCGACCCGGACGGCACGCCGGTTGTCGCCGGTTTCCAGCCACTCCTCGTACATCCGGCTGACCAGGAAGACCTGGTAGTCCATGGAGAGCCCGAAGAGCACCGACACCATGATCACGGGGAGGAAGGGCTCGATCGGACCCGCGCGGCCGAGGCCCAGCAGCTCGCTCCCCCAGCCCCACTGGAAGATCGCGACGACCACCCCGAACGCGCCGGCCACGGCGGCGATGTTCATCACGGCGGCCTTCAGCGGAATGCCGAGCGAGCGGAAGGCGAGCAGGAGCAGGACACAGCCGAGGCCGATCACGACGCCCATGAAGAGGGGCAGTCTGCCGATGATGACGGCGGCGAAGTCGTCGTAGCTCGCCGTCACCCCGCCGACACGCACGTCGAGCCCGGTGCCCGCCTCGACACGCGGCAGCACCTCGGTGCGCAGCCGGTCCACGAGGTCGCTGGTCTTCTGGGACTGCGGCGCGGAGTGCGGGACGACGGTGAGATACGCGGTGTCGCCCCCGGTGTCGTACGTCACCGGGGTCACCGAGGCGACCCCGGCGGTCGTCCGGAGCGTGCTGTCCAGGCTGTCGAGGGCGAGTCTGTCCTCGGCGCCGCCGACGTGGGTGACCAGGGTCAGCGGCCCGTTCACGCCCGGCCCGAAGCCTCCGGCGAGGAGGTCGTACGCCTGCCGGGTCGTCGCCGACCTGGGGTTGTTGCCCTGGTCGGAGGTGCCGAGGTGGAGGGAGAGTGTGGGCAGGGCGAGCAGCGCCATGACGGTCACGGCGACCGCGCCGAGCAGCTTGGGGTGGTGCTCCACGAACACCGACCAGCGGGCGGCGAGTCCGGTGGGGAGTTCCGGCTGGGGCCCGTGCTCGTACAGCCTGCGCCGCTCGCGCCGGCTGAGGGCGCGAGGGCCGATGAAGGACAGGAGGGCGGGCAGCAGGGTCACGGAGGCCGCGACGGTGAGGACCACGGTGAGGGAGGCCGCGATCGCGACACCGCCCAGGAAGCTGAGCCGCAGGGTGAGCATGCCGAGCAGGGCGATGCAGACGGTGGCGCCCGCGAAGACGACCGCGCGGCCGGTGGTGGCGACGGCGTTGCGGGCCGCGTCGGCCACCGGAAGCCCTCGTTTGAGCCCGCGACGGTGCCGGGTGACGATGAACAGCGCGTAGTCGATGCCGACGCCGAGGCCGATCAGTGTGCCGAGCATGGGCGCGAAGTCGGCGACCGTCATCGCGTGCCCCAGGAGCACGATCGAGGCGTACGCCGTCCCGACGCCGACCAGGGCGGTGGCGATGGGCAGCAGGGAGGCGGCGAGCGAACCGAAGGCGAGGAAGAGCACCACGGCGGCCACGACCACGCCGACGACCTCGGCGAGGTGGCCGCCGGAGGACTCCGTGAGCCCGATGGCGGTGCCGCCCAACTCCACCTGGAGCCCGTGGGTCCCAGCGGCCTTGGCGGCGTCGACGACGGCCTGCGCCTCGCCCTTGGAGAGGTTGTCGGCCTGGTCGTCGAAGGTGACGGTGGCGTACGCCGTACGTCCGTCGCCGCTGATCCGGCCCGTGCCCTGCCCTTCGTAGGGGCTGACGACGGAGGCCACGCCGGGCAGCGTGGCGATCTCGTCGAGGGCGCGGGTCATGGTCTGTTCGACGGCTGCGGAGCGGACGGTGCCGGGGGTGGTCCGCCAGACGACGGTGTCGCTGTCGCCGCCGAGACCGGGGAAGCCCTGCCGCAGGAGCCGGTCGGCGCGGCCCGATTCGGTGCCGGGGGCCTCGTAGTTGTTCGAGTACGCGGAGCCCGTGACGGCCGCGGCGGCGCTCACCCCGCCGAGGGCGAGGAGCCACAGCAGAACGGTGACGAGGCGGTGCCGTACACACCAGCGTGCAAGGGCTGCCAACGGACGAGCTCCCTGAGTGATTTATGGATCTTTACCGGGATTTGCCCGTAAAGAACGCATGACGAATGCGTCATCACTCTTGCAGCCAGAAGCGATCGTTCGCCTCATTCGTGGGTCCGCTCACGAGAGTGCGAGGCAGTTCACACGACAATCCGACGAACTCTGTCGCACCGAGGGCCTCTGGACAGGCCTGGGGGGATGCATCGGCCTCGATGCATCCCCCCAGGTGGGTACTTACGGGTACTCAGCCCTCGCTGACGCCCAGCTTCTCCAGGATGAGTTCCTTGACGCGGGCCGCGTCGGCCTGGCCGCGGGTGGCCTTCATGACCGCGCCGACCAGGGCGCCGACCGCGGCCACCTTGCCGCCGCGGATCTTGTCCGCGACGCCCGGGTTGCCGGCGATGGCCTCGTCGACGGCGGCAGTCAGCGCGCCCTCGTCCGAGACGACCTTCAGACCGCGCTTGTCGACGACCTCGTCCGGGGTGCCCTCGCCCGCGAGCACGCCCTCGATGACCTGGCGGGCGAGCTTGTCGTTCAGGTCTCCGGAGGCGACGAGCTGCGTCACCCGGGCGACCTGCGCCGGGGTGATGGGCAGGTCCTCCAGGGCCTTGCCCGACTCGTTGGCGCTGCGCGCCAGTTCACCCATCCACCACTTACGGGCGGACGCGGCGTCCGCACCGGCCTCGATCGTGGCGACGATCGGGTCGATGGCACCGGCGTTCAGGATCGACTGCATGTCGTGCGCCGAGACACCCCACTCCTCACGGAGGCGGTTGCGGCGCGCGAGCGGCTGCTCGGGCAGACCCCCGCGCAGTTCCTCGACCCACTCGCGGGACGGGGCGACCGGGACGAGGTCGGGCTCCGGGAAGTACCGGTAGTCCTCGGCCTCCTCCTTCACGCGGCCCGAGGTCGTGGACCCGGTGTCCTCGTGGAAGTGGCGGGTCTCCTGGATGATCGTGCCGCCGCTGTTGAGGACCGCGGCGTGCCGCTGGATCTCGAAGCGGGCCGCACGCTCCACGGAGCGCAGCGAGTTGACGTTCTTCGTCTCGGAGCGCGTGCCGAACTTCTCGCGGCCGTGCGGGCGCAGCGACAGGTTCACGTCGCAGCGCATCTGGCCCATCTCCATGCGGGCTTCCGAGACGCCGAGCGCCTTGATGAGCTCGCGCAGCTCGGCGACGTACGCCTTGGCGACCTCGGGAGCGCGCTCGCCCGCACCCTCGATCGGCTTGGTGACGATCTCGATGAGGGGGATGCCCGCGCGGTTGTAGTCGAGCAGGGAGTGCGAGGCGCCGTGGATGCGGCCGGTCGCGCCACCCACGTGGGTGGACTTGCCGGTGTCCTCCTCCATGTGGGCGCGCTCGATCTCCACGCGGAAGACCTCGCCGTCCTCCAGCTGTACGTCGAGGTAGCCGTTGAAGGCGATCGGCTCGTCGTACTGGGAGGTCTGGAAGTTCTTCGGCATGTCCGGATAGAAGTAGTTCTTCCGGGCGAAGCGGCACCACTCGGCGATCTCGCAGTGCAGCGCGAGGCCGATCTTGATGGCGGACTCGACGCCGGTCGCGTTGACGACGGGCAGCGAGCCGGGCATGCCGAGGCAGGTCGGGCAGGTCTGCGAGTTGGGCGCGGCGCCCAGCTCGGTGGAACACCCGCAGAACATCTTGGTCTTGGTGCCGAGCTCGACATGGACTTCGAGGCCCATGACGGGGTCGTACGTCGCGAGAGCGTCCTCGTACGACACCAGCTCGTCGGTCGTGGTGGTCACGGTGAAAACTTCCCTCTCAGCCCAGCAGGACGTCGTCGTCGCCCAGGCGCCTGAGCTCCCGGTAGAGGATGGCGAGGCCGGTGACGATGGCGGCGGCGGACACGGCCGCGTCGATGAGGCGCAGCGTGTCGTGCTCCGTGCGGGCCTTCTTGGCCTGCTTGGCGACGCCGACGGCACCGAACGCGGTGGTCGCGATGGACAGGTACGTGCCGGACTTGGACTTCTTGAAGCCCTTGGCCTTGGTCAGAGCCTTACTCACAGCGACGGAGCCTCCTCGAGCAGCGGGTGCCCCCACTTTTCCACGAAGGCGGCCTCGACTGCGGCGCCGACCTTGTAAAGCCTGTCGTCCTTCATCGCGGGGGCGATGATCTGCAGACCGACCGGGAGGTTGTCCTCCGGGGCGAGACCGCAGGGCAGCGACATGGCGGCGTTGCCCGCCAGGTTGGTCGGGATGGTGCACAGATCCGCGAGGTACATCGCCATCGGGTCGTCGGCGCGCTCGCCGATCGGGAAGGCGGTGGTGGGCGTGGTCGGCGAGACGATGACGTCGACCTTCTCGAACGACTTCTCGAAGTCGCGCGTGATGAGCGTACGGACCTTCTGGGCGCTGCCGTAGTACGCGTCGTAGTAGCCGGAGCTCAGCGCGTAGGTGCCGAGCATGATGCGGCGCTTGACCTCGTCCCCGAAGCCGGCCTCGCGGGTGAGGGAGGTGACCTCCTCGGCGGAGCGCGTGCCGTCGTCCCCGACCCGCAGGCCGTAGCGCATGGCGTCGAAGCGGGCGAGGTTGGACGAGCACTCGGACGGGGCGATCAGGTAGTACGCGGAGAGCGCCAGGTCGAAGGACGGGCAGTCCAGCTCGACGATCTCGGCGCCGAGCTCCCTCAGCAGGGCGACGGCCTCGTCGAAGCGCTGCACGACACCGGCCTGGTAGCCCTCGCCGCGGAACTGCTTGACGACACCGACGCGCATGCCGGCGACGGAGCCGTTGCGGGCCGCCTCGACGACCGGCGGGACCGGGGCGTCGATGGAGGTGGAGTCGAGCGGGTCGTGGCCCGCGATGACCTCGTGCAGCAGCGCGGCGTCCAGGACCGTACGGGCGCAGGGCCCGCCCTGGTCGAGGGAGGAGGAGAACGCGACCATGCCGTAGCGCGACACCCCGCCGTACGTCGGCTTGACGCCGACCGTGCCGGTGACGGCCGCGGGCTGGCGGATGGAGCCGCCCGTGTCGGTGCCGATGGCGAGGGGCGCCTCGAAGGAGGCGAGCGCGGCGCTCGACCCGCCGCCGGAGCCACCGGGGATACGGGTGAGGTCCCAGGGGTTGCCGGTGGGGCCGTAGGCGCTGTTCTCGGTGGAGGACCCCATGGCGAACTCGTCCATGTTGGTCTTGCCGAGGATGACGACGTCGGCGGCCTTCAGCCGCTTGGTGACCGTCGCGTCGTACGGCGGGATCCAGCCCTCGAGGATCTTCGAACCGACGGTCGTCGGGATGCCCTCGGTGGTGAAGATGTCCTTGAGCGCGAGCGGCACACCGGCGAGGGGGCCGAGCTTCTCGCCCCGCTCCCGCTTGGCGTCGACGGCGCGGGCCTGCGCGAGGGCGCCCTCGCGGTCGACGTGCAGGAAGGCGTGCACCTTCTCGTCGACGGCCTCGATCCGGGCGAGGTGGGCCTCGGTGACCGCGACGGCCGTGAGCTCGCCCGCGGCGATCTTCGCGGCGATCTCGGCCGCCGTCAGCCTGATGATGTTGACGTTGGTGTCCGTCATGGTGATTAGTCCTCCCCCAGGATCTGCGGCACCTTGAAACGCTGCTGCTCCTGGGCCGGGGCGCCGGAGAGCGCCTGCTCGGGGGTGAGCGACGGACGGACCTCGTCCGCGCGCATGACGTTCGTCAGCGGCAGCGGATGAGAGGTCGGCGGTACGTCTTGGTCGGCGACCTCGCTGACGCGGGCGACCGCGCCGATGATGTCGTCGAGCTGGCCGGCGAAGTGGTCGAGCTCTTCGGCCTTCAGCTCCAGACGCGCCAGCCGTGCGAGGTGGGCGACCTCCTCGCGCGTGATGCCAGGCATGCAGCGATCCTCTGGGTGAGAGTGTGTGGTTTGGCCCAATCCTATGGGTCCGGGGCCGATGCCTGCGCCCGGGTTTGCCTCAGCCCTCTTTCCCACCCGCACCACCTGTGACGGTTCGCTTACCGGGTACGGGTCGCCTGTGGGGATTTCGCACCATCGGCACCCGCCCCTGGCGGACGGGACTGCGGCGCCCCGTCAGGGGCGCGAGGAACCGCGCGACCAGCCACAACGGGCGGACGGACGCCGACGGCGATGAGGCGCCACTGGCGAGGTCCACCTGTCGGAGGACCGTCACGCGTGGTGCGCGGGTGGGAGAGAACTACTCCGCGGCCGGCAGCGCGGCGCGCGGCCGCTGCCAGCCGCGCGACCCCCGCGCCAGCAGCCACGCCGTCGCCTCCTCCGGAGGCATCGCCGCCGCGACCAGCCAACCTTGCACCGCGTCACACCCGAGATCCCGCAGCCGCTCCCACGTCTCGTCGTCCTCGACACCCTCCGCCACGACGAGCAGCCCCAGCGAATGCGCGAGATCGACGGTGCAGCGCACGATCGCCGCGTCCTCGTTGTCCACGGCGAGCCGCGCGACGAAGGACCGGTCGATCTTCAGCTCGCTCACCGGCAGCCGCCGCAGATGCACCAGCGAGGAGTACCCCGTACCGAAGTCGTCCAGCGACATCTTCACGCCGTGCCCGGTCAGCCCGGCCAGCGTGTCCGCGGCCCGCTGCGGGTCCTCGAGGAGCACATGCTCCGTTATCTCCAGCTGCAACGCCCCCGCGGGAACCCCGTGCCGGGCGAGCCGCGCGGCCACCGAGCCCGCGAAACCGGGGGTGTGGACGTCCCGCGGCGACACGTTCACCGCGACCGGTACGCGCAGTCCCTGCGCCCGCCACCGCGCGACCTGGGCGAGCGCCGTCTCCAGCACGTACTCGGTGAGGTGCGGCATCAGCCCCGACGACTCGGCGATCGCGATGAACTCGTCCGGCGGCACCTTCCCCCGCTCGGGATGCACCCAGCGGACCAGCGCCTCGAGCCCGGCCACCTGTCCGTCGAAGCGGACCTTGGGCTGGTAGTGCAGTTCGACGTCACCGGTGTCCAGCGCCCGGCGCAGATCCCCCAGCAGACCGAGCCGGTCCGGCGTGTTCGAGTCCCGCTTGGACTCGTACACCTCCACCCCCGTACGGTCCCGCTTGGCCTGGTACATCGCCACGTCCGCCCGCCGCAGCAACCCCTCCGCGTCCAGCGCGTGGTCGGGGAAGACGGCGAGCCCGGCGCTGGCCTCCAGGACGAGGGTGAGTCCGTCGAGGTCGAGCGGCGAGCCGAGGGCGGCGACGAGATTGCGGGCGACCCGCGTGGCCGACGTGGTGGAGTCGGCGACGGGGAGTAACACGGCGAACTCGTCCCCGCCGAGCCGCGCGGCCTCCGCCCCGCGCGGCAGCGCCAGCCGCAGCCGGTCGGCTATCTGAAGGAGCAGTCGGTCACCGGCGAGGTGCCCCAACGTGTCATTCACGGAACGAAAGCGGTCAAGGTCGATCAGCATCAGGGCGGAGCGCGCACCGATGCGCTCGGCATCGTCCAGAGCCGTCCAGGTCCGTTCGAGCAGCCACTGGCGGTTGGGCAGCCCGGTCAGCGGGTCGCGCAGCTGCTCCTCGGCCCGGACGCGGGCGATCCACAGGGTGGAGTCGAGTGCGATGAGGGGGATCGAGAACAGCGGCAGCAGCATCGGCTGGGCGATGGCGACCACGCAGATCAGCGGCGCGATACCGAGCAGCGCGACGGCGACCAGGCCCTGCCTGACCAGCGCCGTGCGGGTGGCGGTCGGCAGGCCGCCGGTGCCCGTCGCGTGCAGGTACCAGAGCAGGACGCGGGTGACCGCGAGATAGGCGGTCGCGACCAGCACCACCTCGGGTGCGGCGTAGAAGTTCCAGCTCTCCGGATTCCAGGGCGCCTCCACGGACGGCACCCGCCCGAACATGGCGAGGACCAGCGCTCCAGCACCGATGCCGAGGATGTCGACCGCGCCGTGCAACACCCCCTGGCGCCAGCGGCCTCGGCGCGCGGCGCCGACCAGCACGACGACGGTCAGGCTGACCATCCCGGCGGCCACCCAGCCGTACAGCAGCAGGACCGCGAGGGTGAGCGCGGCGCCGGAGCCCGTGCCGCCCCACCAGCGGGCGCGGCCGAGGGCGACCAGATGGCCGACGATGATGCCGGTCAGTACGGCCAGCGACCAGCCGACCGCGCCGGACGGGAAGAGGGCGTGGTGGCCGCTGAAAGCCCGGTAGAAGCCGCCGCCGAGGACGAACGCGGCCATCCCGACGACCGCGGCGGGCAGCGTGGGCCAGGAGATGTGCCGTTCGGGATCGTGACCGGACAGGCCGCCGCCACGCCCGGCGGCGAGCCTGCCGGCACCCGGGGCGGGGACGGTTACGGTGAGGGGTGGCGCGGAGCCCTGCCCGCCCGTGCCGGGGCGCTCCGACGAACGCCCCGTCCGGAGGCCGGCCATCCACGCGCCGGTCATCCGGCGCAGGCGCAGCCGTGAGTCCGGGGCGGCGCTCTCGGTCGGTTCCATTCCCGTCCCTCTCACAGCCGGCGGTGCCCACGCCACGCGGCCCGTTGCCGGCGACAACTGCCAACGGCACCGCGTCTGAAAACCCTTCCCCAGACTCTTGCGGAGCAGGGGATGCCCCAGCCGCAGCTGGGCACGGCAGGCGCACACCTCAACAGTAGGCCGCAGAAGGCTTCTACGGGCAGCGGTCGACGACGGTTGCCCGAATGCGACCCGGCCACCCGTATGCATCTGATATGCGCCGAACGGGTGGCCTTCAACCGCTACTCCCCGGTCGGGAGGGCGACTTCCGCGGCGGCCTCCGGTCCCTGTTCGAGCAGGACGGCGAAGCCCTCCTCGTTCAGAACCGGCACCTTCAGCTGCATCGCCTTGTCGTACTTGGATCCCGGATTGTCGCCCACCACCACGAAAGACGTCTTCTTCGAGACCGAACCGGTCACCTTCGCTCCCCGGCTCTGCAGGGCCTCCTTCGCGCCGTCCCGCGTGTGGTGTTCGAGCGTGCCGGTGACGACGACGGTGAGTCCTTCGAGCGGCCGCGGGCCCTCTTCCTCGCCGGAACCCTCGTCCTCCATACGGACGCCCGCCGCCCGCCACTTGCGGAGGATCTCGCGGTGCCAGTCCTCCGCGAACCACTCCTTGAGCGAGGCGGCGATGATCGGGCCGACTCCCTCGGTGGTGGCGAGCTCCTCCTCGGTGGCCTGGTCGATCCGGTCGATGGAGCGGAACTCGCGCGCCAGCGCCTCCGCCGCGACCGGCCCGACATGACGGATCGACAGACCGGTCAGGATCCGGGCGAGCGGGCGCTCCTTGGCCGCCGCGATGTTGTCCAGCATCGCGATCGCGTTCTTCCTGGGCTCCCCCTGCTGGTTGGCGAAGACCGTGGCGATCTTCTCCTCGCCGGTCTTCGGGTCGCGCTTGGGCAGGCCGCTGTCCTGGTCGAGGACGTACGCCTTGATGGGCAGCAGCCGCTCGATGGTGAGGTCGAAGAGGTCGCCCTCGTCGGCCAGCGGCGGTTCGGCCGGCTCCAGCGGCTTGGTGAGGGCCGCCGCCGCCACGTACCCGAACTGCTCGATGTCGAGTGCCTTGCGGCCCCCGAGGTAAAAAAGCCGCTCTCGCAACTGGGCCGGGCACGAGCGCGCGTTCGGGCAGCGCAGGTCGACGTCGCCCTCCTTCATCGGCCGCAGCGGCGTACCGCACTCGGGGCACTCGGCGGGCATCACGAACTCGCGCTCGCTGCCGTCCCGCAGGTCGACGACCGGGCCGAGGATCTCGGGGATGACGTCACCGGCCTTGCGCAGCACCACCGTGTCCCCGATGAGGACGCCCTTGGCCTTCACCACGTCCTGGTTGTGCAAGGTGGCGAACTCGACCTCCGAGCCGGCCACCGTGACCGGCTCGACCTGTGCGTACGGCGTGACGCGGCCCGTGCGGCCCACGCCGACCCGGATGTTGACGAGCTTGGTGTTGACCTCCTCGGGCGCGTACTTCCAGGCGATGGCCCAGCGCGGCGCGCGCGAGGTGGAGCCGAGGCGGCCCTGCAGCGGGATCTCGTCGAGCTTGACGACGACTCCGTCGATCTCGTGCTCCACGGAGTGCCGGTTCTCGCCGTAGTACGCGATGAACTCCCGTACGCCGTCGAGGTCGTCGACCACCTTCGCGTACCGCGTGGTCGGCAGGCCCCAGGAGTGCAGCAGCGCGTACGCCTCGGAGAGGCGGGAGAGGCCCTCGAAGCCCTCCAGGGCGCCGATACCGTGGACCACCATGTGCAGGGGGCGGCTCGCGGTGACGCGGGGGTCCTTCTGGCGCAGCGAACCCGCCGCCGCGTTGCGCGGGTTGGCGAAGGGCTTGTCGCCGGCCTCCACCAGGCGGGCGTTGAGCTCCTCGAACTTCTCCATCGGGAAGTAGACCTCGCCGCGGATCTCCACCAGGTCCGGGACGTGGTCACCCTGGAGACGGTCCGGAATCTCCGCGATCGTGCGCACATTGGGCGTGATGTCCTCGCCCGTGCGGCCGTCGCCACGGGTCGCCCCGCGGGTGAGGCGGCCGTGCTCGTAGGTCAGGTTGACCGCGAGGCCGTCGACCTTCAGCTCGCACAGGAAGTGGTGGTCCGAGGTGCCCACGTCCTTGGCGACGCGCTCGGCCCAGGCCGTCAGCTCCAGGTCGCTGAAGGCGTTGTCCAGCGAGAGCATGCGCGAGCGGTGCTGGACGGAGGTGAACTCGGTCGCGTACGCGCCCGCGACCTTCTGGGTCGGGGAGTCGGGGGTGCGCAGCTCGGGATACCGCTCCTCCAGGGCCTCCAGCGAGCGCAGCAACTGGTCGAACTCCGTGTCGCTGACGACCGGCTGGTCCTTCACGTAGTACCGGAAGCGGTGCTCCTCGATCTGCTCAGCGAGCTGCGCGTGCTGCTCCCGTGCCTCGGCGGGCAGGGAATTGGGCTGTGCGTCCTTGTCGCCGGCCACCGTGTCGTCCTCCCGTTACTCTGGGTTGTCCGCGAGGGATCTCGCCGCCCGGGCGCAGTGGGCGAGCGCCCGGCGCGCGTACTCCGGGGAAGCGCCCGCGAGTCCGCACGACGGAGTGACCGTGACCGCCTCCGCGAGAAGACCCGGATGCAGCCCCAGCCTGCGCCACAGCGTCCTGACACCCATGACGCTACCGGCAGGGTCCGACAATGGTCCGTCCGTGCCCGGCACGACACCGGCGAACAGCCGGGTGCCGCCCTCCACCGCCTCACCGATGACGTCGTCGTCACGCTCGGTGAGCAGTGAGAAGTCGAACGAGATGGCCGCGGCCCCTGCCCTGCGCAGCAGCGCGAACGGTACGTCGGGTGCGCACGAGTGCACCACGACCGGGCCGTCGGTGTGCACCCCTACGACGTCCCGCAGCGTCGACTCCACCCGTTGCCGGTCGACGGCGCGGTGGGTGCGGTAGCCGCTGGCGGACTTCACCTGGCCGCGCAGCACCGCGATGAGCGAGGGCTCGTCGAGCTGCAGCACGATCTGGGCGCCGGGCACCCGGCGCCGTACCTCGTCGAGGTGCGTGCGCAGTCCCTCGGCGAGCGATCCGGCGAGGTCCCGGCAGGCTCCGAGGTCGGAGAGCGCCGCCTCGCCGCCCCGCAGCTCCAGGGCGGCGGCCAGCGTCCAGGGGCCCACGGCCTGCACCTTGAGCGGCCCCTCGTAGCCCTGGGTGAACTCCTCCAGCGCGTCGAGGTCTTCGCCGAGCCAGGACCTGGCCCGCTTGGTGTCGCGCCCCGGCCGGTCCCCGATCCGCCAGCCGCTGGGCTCCACGCGCGCGTAGAGCTCGACCAGCATCCCCGCGGTCCGCCCGATCATGTCCGCGCCGGGCCCCCGCGCGGGCAGTTCGGTCAGGAACGGGAAGTCCTCGAAGGACCCGGTCACGGTCTTGGCGGCCTCGCGGGCGTCGCCGCCGGGCATGGAGCCGACCCCAGTGGCGGGGCCCCAGGTGAAGCTCATCGTCCCGGCCGCACGGTCAGGTCGTTGACCTCCGCGTCGTGCGGCAGGTCGACGGCCATCAGGATCGTCGTCGCGACGGACTCCGGGTCGATCCACTTCGAGGCGTCGTACTCCTTGCCCTCCTGCTGGTGGACCTTCGCCTGCATGGGGCTCGCCGTCCGGCCCGGATAGACGGAGGTCACCCGGACGCCGTTTGCGTGCTCCTCGTGGCGCAGGGAGTCCGCGAGGGCCTTCAGGCCGTGCTTGGAGGCGGCGTACGCGGACCAGTCGGCGTGCGCGGCGAGGCCGGCGCCGGAGTTGACGAACACGACATGGCCCTGGGCCACGCGCAGTTGCGGCAGGAAGTGGCGGGTCAGCTCGGCGGGGGCGATCAGGTTGACGTTGAGCTGGTGACGCCAGGACTTGGGGGTCAGCTCCCCGACGGGGCCGAGGTCGACCACGCCCGCGATGTGCAGGAGCGAGTCGATGCGCTCGGGCAGGGACTGGTGGGAGAACGCCCAGGAGAGCTTGTCCGGGTCCGCCAGGTCGCCGACCAGGGTCCGGGCCCCGGGGAACTCGGCCGCCAGTTCCTTCGCGCGGCCCGCGTCGCGCGCGTGGAGCACGAGGTCGTCCCCGCGCGCGTGCAGACGGCGGGCGACGGCCGCGCCGATGCCGGAGCCCGCCCCGGTGATCACATGTGTAGCCATGGACGCCATGCTCGCATCACCGGGTGCCCACGCCCGCGGCGGGAGCCGCTGATGTCACAGCCTCCAGGTAGGCCAGCGCGCCCACCGGCTCCTCGGCGAAGAACACCAGGTCGGTGAGCGGGCACGGCAGGAAGCCCTCGGCCTCCATGCGGCGGAACTGCTCCTTCAGGCCGTCGTAGAAGCCCGCCGTGTTGAGCAGGACGACCGGCTTCTCGGTCTTCCCGTGCTTCTTCAGCTCCAGGATCTCGGTCGCCTCGTCGAGGGTCCCGGTGCCGCCCACCATGATCACGACGGCGTCGGCCTTGGCCAGGAGCAGCGCCTTGCGCTCGGCGAGGTCCCGGGCGATCACCATCTCGTCGGCACCCGCCCGCGCCGTGGCCGCCAGGAAGTCCACGGAGACGCCCACCAGCCGTCCGCCCCCCTCCTGCACCCCGTCGGCGACCACCTTCATCAGCCCGACGTCGGAGCCGCCCACACCAGGGAGTGGCCGCCCTTGCCGAGGAGTTCGGCGAACTCCCGGGCGGGACGGGTGTAGCGGTCGTCGAGGTCGGCGGCGGAGAGGAAGACGCAGATATTCATGTGCCTACGGTACGAGGGAAGAACCCGGGTCCCACGCGCGCTGTACGGGTATGGCCAATGGACACACGATCACGATCGAACAGGGCACGGAGCGGGTACGCGTCGTGCACGGCGACCAGGTGCTGGCTCAGAGCGACCGGCCCCTGGTGCTGCGCGAGACCGGCTGTCCCGTGCGCTACTACCTGCCGGCCGAGGACGTCCGCCTGGACCTCCTGACGACCTCCGACACCCACACGCACTGCCCCTTCAAGGGCGACGCGTCCTACTGGTCCCTGCCCGACGCCCCCGACCTCGTCTGGTCCTACCCCGACCCCAAGCCGGACGTCGCCCGGATCAAGGACCACTTCTGCTTCTACGAAGTCGAAGTGGCGTGACCGAGTGCTTCTACGAAGGCGAAGTGGCGTGATCGAACCGGCCCGGGCGCTCTCGGGCCGCGGCTGACGGAGCTGCTGGCCGACGACCGGCGGGCGTCCAGGGGTTGTCCGGCGGACAGGTCCTAGACGCCCGCCGTCGCGCGGGTGGTCGTCGCGATCGTCGCCGAGCCGACCACGCGCGTGCCGTCGTACAGGACGATCGCCTGGCCGGGGGCGACGCCGCGGACCGGCTCGGTGAACGTGACCTCGAGTTCGCCGTCGACCAGCTCGGCCGCGACCTGCGTCTCGCCTCCGTGGGCGCGGAGCTGGGCGGTGTAGGTACCCGGCCCGGTGGGGGCGGCGCCGCACCAGCGGGGCTTGATGGCGGTCAGCCCGCTGACATCGAGGGATGCCGCCGGACCCACCGTCACCGTGTTGTTCACCGGCGAGATGTCCAGGACGTAGCGCGGCTTGCCGTCCGCGGCCGGGGTGCCGATGCGCAGCCCCTTGCGCTGCCCGATCGTGAAGCCGAACGCGCCCTCGTGGGAGCCGATGACCGACCCGGACTCGTCGACGATGTCGCCCTCCGCCTTGCCCAGGCGGTTCGCCAGGAAGCCCTGGGTGTCGCCGTCGGCGATGAAGCAGATGTCGTGCGAGTCGGGCTTCTTGGCGACGGCCAGGTTCCGGCGCTCCGCCTCCGCGCGGATCTCGTCCTTCGTCGTCACCGTGTCACCCAGCGGGAACAGCGCGTGGGCGAGCTGGCGGTCATCGAGGACACCGAGGACGTACGACTGGTCCTTGGCCATGTCCGAGGCACGGTGCAGCTCGCGCGTGCCGTCCTCGTTCACGATCACCTTGGCGTAGTGGCCCGTGCAGACCGCGTCGAAGCCGAGCGCGAGCGCCTTGTCGAGCAGGGCGGCGAACTTGATCTTCTCGTTGCAGCGCAGACACGGGTTGGGCGTACGCCCGGCCTCGTACTCGGCGATGAAGTCCTCGACCACGTCCTCGCGGAAGCGCTCGGCGAGGTCCCACACGTAGAACGGGATGCCGATGACGTCCGCGGCGCGGCGGGCGTCGCGCGAGTCCTCGATGGTGCAACAGCCTCGCGCGCCCGTGCGGAACGATTGCGGGTTGGCGGAGAGCGCGAGGTGCACGCCCGTCACGTCGTGACCGGCTTCCGCCGCGCGGGCGGCGGCGACGGCGGAGTCCACGCCGCCGGACATGGCGGCGAGGACGCGGAGGGGGCGGGGGCGCTGCGAGGTGTCAGTCATAGCCCCTCCAGAGTACGGGGCCGCGGGAACCGAAGCCCGCGGGTATCCGTTGGTGATCGCAACGGGGACCGTCCGGGGACGGGCGGGCACGAAGGACGGGGCGGACGTGATGAGTGAGGCCGCGGAGAACACGGAGAACTCGGAGAACACAGGCAACACGACCACCGAGGCCACGGGGACCGTGGGAACCAGGGGGGCCACGGCCGGCACGGGGACCACGGGAGCCACGAGGGCTGTGGGCACCACGGGGATCACCGGAGCCGGAGAACCCACCGGGAGCAGCGGGGACAGCGTGAGCGAGAACAAGACCAAGGGGCGCGCCCGCCGGGACCGTGACCGGCGGATCGGGCGGCGGACGCTGCTGATCGGTGGCGCCGCGGCCGCCGTGGGCACGGCGGTGCTCGCACGCGGCGAGCTCGGCCACCTGTGGTGGCGGCTGCCCGGCGTCGAAAAGCCCCGGGTGGCGGGCGCCGTCGACTTCCGGGGTGCGCAGTGGGTGGCCGCCTCGTCGGCGAACTGGCGGCGGGCGGACCGGCCCGACGACTACGGGATAGACCGGGTCGTCATCCACGTCACCCAGGGCAGCTACCGAAGCGCCGTGAAGGTCTTCCAGGACCCGGCACACGGCGCGGCCGCGCACTACATCCTGCGCAAGGACGGACACATCACCCAGATGATCCGCGAGCTGGACGTGGCGTTCCACGCGGGCAACCGGGGGTACAACGAGCGGAGCGTCGGCATAGAGCACGAGGGCTTCGTCGAGAGCGCCTCGTCGTTCACGGACGCCATGTACGCGGCCTCGGCGCGGCTGACGGCCGCGGTCTGCGGGCGGTACGGCATTCCCGTCGACCGTGCGCACATCATCGGACACGTCGAGGTGCCGGGCACGGACCACACGGACCCCGGGCGGTACTGGGACTGGGACCGGTACATACGGCTCGTACGACAGGCCCGCACCGCGGCGGAGCCGACGCGCACAGCCGGGGCGTAGCCGCCGGAGAGCGCTTTCGATGCGCGCTCACAGACAGCGCCACACGGGGCTCAAGTCACCTAATCGTGATGCTGTGAGGCATCCGCGGGACGCGCCTGTCCCTTGCGCCCCGTGCTGCCGATGTGACCTGCGACACGTCAACTCTCGCCGTTTCCAAGGGAGTTGATCCTGACTTTAAGTCATCGGATTTCACAGCGACGACGGCTTTCTCCTAACTCCGGCCCAGTCTGCGCATAGCCCTCGGGCCGAGAGTCCACCGCTATGACTCACACCACGGGCAAGACCCCGGGCAAGTCCACGGGCAAGGGCATGCACCGCCGCAAGTTCCTCGGCGGGATGGCCGGAGCGGGCATCGCGGCGGTGACCGCGGGCGGCACGGCCATCGCCTTACTGACGAACGCGACACAGAACAAAGCGCACGCCGCGGGCACCACGCTGACCATCCCCGACCTCCTGGAGGGGACCACCACGGACGGCACCACGACGTACACCCTGGAGGCGAAGAGCGGCACCAGCGAGGTGCTCAGCGGGGTGACCAGCACGACCGCGGGCTACAACCAGTCGTTCCTCGGCCCCACCATGAAGTGGACCTCCGGCGACACCGTCCTGCTGAACATCACCAACAGCCTCACCGAGGACACCACCGTCCACTTCCACGGCGCGCACGTCCCGCCCAGCATGGACGGCGGCCCGCAGAACGCCTTCGCCGCGGGGAAGACCTGGTCGCCGACCTTCACGGTCAAGGACGAGGCGAAGACGCTCTGGTATCACCCGCACGCCCTGGGCACCACGGCGGAGCAGGCCACCCACGGCCTCGCGGGCATGATCATCGTCGAGGACGACTCGGACGCGTCCGCGGCCCTGCCCAGCACCTACGGCACCGACGACATCCCGATCATCCTGCAGTGCCTGGCCACCGACAGCGCCGGAGACATCAAGTACAACCTGACCGGCTACCTCAGTAACGGCCTGAGCTTCCCGCTGCTGTGCAACGGCACGAACGTCGACGACACCACGCTCTCCTTCACCGCCACCAAGAAGCGCACCCGCTTCCGGCTGCTCAACGCCTCGCCGTCCGACATCATCACCGTCCAGCGCAGCGACGGCGCGACGCTCACCCAGATCGCCACCGACCAGGGCTATCTGACCGAGGCCACCGAGGTGGCATCGATCCGGCTGGTGGCGGGCGCGCGGGCCGAGTTCGTCATGGAGCTCAGCGACGCGGTGACCTTGGAGGCCGTGGTGACGACGGGCTGGGTGCGCGGCGGCAGCGGGACGTACGAGTTCCTGACCGTCACCCCGGACGCCTCGGACACTCCGGAGACCCTGCCGACCCTGAACACCATCACCCGCTACGACACCAGCGACTTCACCGCCCGGACGATCACGCTCGGCCAGAGCGGCACCTCGATGACGATCAACGGCTCCGCCGGGACGAGCATGTCCTCGATGGCGATGATCAGCACCACCCTGGGTGCCGAGGAGGTGTGGACGGTCAAGAACAGCACGCAGCTTGAACATTCGTTCCATCTGCACGATGTGCCGTTCCAGCTGATCTCCGTCAACGGGGAGGATCCGACGGGCGTCCAACTGGGCTGGTACGACACGTTCGAGGTGGTCGGCGGCGGCTCCATCGAGATCGCGATGAAGTTCACCGACTTCTCGGACGACACCTATATGTACATGCTCCACTGCCATCTGCTGCAACACGAGGACGAGGGCATGATGGCCTCCCTCATGGTGACGGACAGCTAGTGCCGCAACAGGCAACGTTCGCCCCGTCGCGACGCCCGGCACGCACTCTCGCCGCACCAGCCGAAGACCCAAGTACGTCCAGTACGAGGGCCTGCGGCCGGCACGCCGAGAGCACGCACCGGACGCCGCTCCTTGACGGGCAAACGTTGCCTGCCGCGGCACTAGGACGACAGCCGGTACGAGGACCTGTCCGGCCGATCACGGTGGAGGAAAGCTGCGGCCCCGCGTCTCCGCCGTGATCGGCCGGACAGGTCCCAGGTGAGCGAGCGCGGTGGTGTCAGGTCAGGCCTGCCGTCCGTGCCCGCTCCACCGCCGGGCTGATCGCCTTGGCCACCGCCTCGACGTCCGCCTCCGTGGAGGTGTGGCCGAGGGAGAAGCGCAGGGTGCCACGGGCCAGGTCGGGGTCGGTGCCGGTGGCCAGCAGGACATGGCTGGGCTGGGCGACGCCTGCCGTGCACGCGGAGCCCGTGGAGCACTCGATGCCCTGGGCGTCCAGCAGAAGCAGCAGGGAGTCGCCCTCGCAGCCCGGGAACGTGAAGTGGGCGTTGGCGGGCAGCCGGCCCCCGGCCGCGGGGTCGCCGCCGAGGATCGCGCCGGGCACGGCAGCGCGTACGGCGTCGACCAGGTCGTCGCGCAGGGCGCCGATCTCGCGGGCGAACCACTCGCGCTGCTCGGCGGCGAGCCGCCCGGCGACCGCGAACGAGGCGATGGCGGGTACGTCGAGGGTGCCGGAGCGCACATGCCGCTCCTGGCCACCGCCGTGCAGCACGGGTACGGGGGTGTACTCGCGGCCCAGCAGCAGGGCGCCGATGCCGTACGGGCCGCCGATCTTGTGGCCGGAGACGGTCATCGCGGCGAGGCCGGACGCGGTGAAGTCGACGGGGACCTGGCCGAAGGCCTGTACCGCGTCGGAGTGCAGCGGGATCCCGAACTCGGCCGCGACGTCGGCCAGTTCGCGGACCGCCATCACCGTGCCGATCTCGTTGTTGGCCCACATGACGGTGACGAGGGCGACGTCGTCGGGGTTTCGGGCGATGGCCTCGCGCAGGGCGTCCGGGTGGACGCGCCCGTAGGAGTCGACGGGCAGGTACTCGACCGTGGCGCCCTCGTGTTCGCCGAGCCAGTGGACGGCGTCGAGGACGGCGTGGTGTTCGACCGGGCTCGCGAGGACCCGGGTGCGGGCCGGGTCGGCGTCGCGGCGGGCCCAGTACAGGCCCTTCACGGCGAGGTTGTCGGCCTCGGTGCCGCCGGAGGTGAAGACGACCTCGCTGGGGCGGGCGCCGAGGGCCTCCGCCAGGGTTTCCCGGGCTTCCTCGACCGTCCGCCGGGCGCGGCGGCCGGCGGCGTGCAGGGAGGAGGCGTTGCCCGTGATGCTCAGCTGGGCGGTCAGCGCCTCTACCGCCTCGGGGAGCATCGGTGTGGTCGCGGCGTGGTCGAGGTAAGCCATGATGGGCCCGAGTCTACGGGCCGTCCGTCCACGGCCTCGGCCCCCGTCCGGGTAGCCGTCCACCCGCCCCTCGTTGCGCGGTGGATCGAAGGCCTCGTTCGGCGGCGGCTCAGAAGTTCCAGGACACCGTGCTGTCGAACTGCATGAACGCCACCAGCACCAGCAGATCGGCGATACCGAGGCCCAGGCCCAGGAAGGCGCGGCCACGGCGGGCGGTGCCGCGCCAGAGGGCGACGGAGGCCAGGGCGATGGCGATCGGGCCCAGGAAGACGTTCAGGACCAGCAGGCCGAGGAGGCCGAGGATGAAGGAGGCGACGGCCATGCCGTCGGCGTCCTTGGTGCCGGTCGCGCGGGCGGGCGCGCCGGGCGCGGTCGCCGTGGGCTTGGTCGCGGTGGGCTTGGTCGCGGTGGCGAGGTGGGTTCGCTCGGTGAGTTCCATGACGTGAGTCAGCTCCCAACGATCAGTTGGTGGAGGTGTGGCGCCGGCGGGCGTTGCGCTCGCGGACCGCGAAGACGGCCAGCCAGACGCCGATGACGACCGCGGCGACGAGGGTGACGGGCAGCGGGGCGTGGGCTATGGAGCCCATCACGACACCCAGCAGCAGGAGGGCGGCGACGAGGAACAGCATGAGGTGCCTCTCGACGGTGAACCCCGATTGTTTCGGGGACTTGACGACTCAGTGAACGGTTGTAGTAACACTTGTTCACTGACTCCAGAGTCTAGCGCGTCGCCCCGCTTTTCAATTACAGAGAACAGTTGTTAACTGCATGGTATGAGTCACACTCTCGGCATCCGGCAGGCCCAGAAGCAGAAGACCCGTCAGGCGCTCCTGGACGCGGCGTTGGAGCTGCTGGAGGAGCAGAGCCTGAGCAGCCTGGGTCTGCGCGAGGTCACCCGCGCCGTCGGAGTCGCGCCGACCGCCTTCTACCGGCACTTCCGCTCGACGGAGGACCTCGGCGTGGCGCTGGTCGAGGAGGCGCTCGGCAGTCTGCACCCGATGATCGGGGACACGGTCTCCGCGGCCGGAGACAGCGCCGGACGCATCGAGCGCGCGGTCGACCTGATCGCCCACCATGTCGAATCCCATCCCGCGCACGTCCGTTTCATCGCGCGCGAGCGGCACGGCGGCGTCCAGCGGGTGCGTCGGGCGATCAGGGAGCAACTGGAGCGGTTCGCCGCGGAGGTGAAGGTCGAGCTGGCCAAGCACCCCGAGTCGGAGGGGTGGAGCGACGACGACCTGCTGATGCTCGCGGGGCTGTACGTCGACCAGATGCTGATGACGGCCTCGCTCTATCTGGAGGCGCTGGAGGCGTCCGAGGAGGAGCGGGAGCGGGTGGCCCGGGTCGCGACCCGCCAGATGCGGCTGATCGCCATCGGCCGCCGCAACTGGCTTGGGTGACGCACCCGTTCCCAAGGCCGGAGTGACGGCACCCGTTCACCAAAGGGCGAGGTGACGCACCCGGGCGTCGAGTACGTCACCCCTGGGAGAACCGGGACGGGCTCAGCCCTGTGCCGCCTGCCCGCTGGGCTGCCCACTCGGCTGCCCGCCACCGCCCGGGCCGCCGCCGCAGCCGCCCTGACCGCCGCCCTGACCCCCGCCCGGACCGCCGGACGGCATGCCCGAGGGACCACCGGAGGGCATCTTGCCGGTGGGCATGTTCGACGGTGTCCCGGAGGGCGATCCCGTGGGCATCCCGGAGCGCCCGCCCCTCGGCATGCCCGACCGGCCTCCGCCCGGCATGCCGGAGGGCCGCTGACAGTTCTGGCTCGAGTTGCCGCTGTCCGAGGACGACGAGTCGCCCGAGCCGCAGGCCGCCAGCAACGGCGAGAGCGCCAGCAGGGCGACGGCGGGGACGAGTCGGGCACGACGGTTCATGAGGTAACTCCCAGTCAAGTCACGTGGACCGGTTGATGAAGGCCGGATGAGTGCGGGATGAGCGGTGGCCAGAGGACCAGATCCACGTAGGGCCGCGCTGTGCCGAACCTGTGGTTACCTGTGGGTCAACTTCCCTCGTGCGGGGCCCGATCCCCGCCGTACACCGCACCGATCGCGGCCGCCGCCGCGGCCAGTTCCGCCCGCGCCTCCGGCGGCGACAGCACCTCCACCGTGTCCACGAAGGCCAGCAGCGTGCGGGCTTCGCGGACGGCGCCGTACGACAGGTGCGCGAGGACCCACTCGCTCTCGCCGTCGTCCTCCGGAAGCGCCGCGAGGGAGGCCGCGTTGAGCCTGAGGAACATGTCGAGGCGGGCCCGCCGTACCCGAACTGTGACATCGAGACCGCCCGGCCGCTCCTCGACATGGCGTCGCAACACCTCCCAGACGTCACCGAGTTCGACGCCCGGGCGCCGCTTCACGGGATCGCCCAGGAGCGTCGCCGAGCGCACCCGGTCGGCCCGGAACAGCCGCGGCTCGCCGCGCCGGTCGGCCACGAGGTACCAGACGCCCGCCTTGGACACGAGGCCGTACGGGTCGACGGTGTAGGTGCTGGGCTCGGTGTGCCCGCCGTGCCGGTAGCTGAGCCGCAGCCTGCGGTCGGCGAAGACCGCGTCCTGGAGCACCTCCAGGTCCACGGCCCGCTGGGGGCCGCCCTTCCAGCGCGTCGCGTCGACGAGGATCCTTCGGCTGGTCACCTCGGCAACCGGGCGGTGCGGCGCCGGCAGCGCGGCCATCACCTTGCGCAGCGCGGAACCCAGCGCCGCGTCCAGGCCGAGCGCGGCGTGCGCGCCCTGCGCGGCCAGGATGAACAGCGCGCGGGACTCGTCGGCGGTCAGTCCCGTGACGTCCGTACGGAATCCGGCGAGCAGTTCGATGCCGCCGTGCCGCCCGCGCTCGGCGTACACCGGGACGCCGGAGGCCGAAAGGGCCTCGATGTCGCGGTAGATGGTGCGCACCGACACCTCGAGCCGGTCGGCGAGTTCGTGTGCGGGGACGCGGCCGCGGGTCTGCAGCAGCAGAAGGATCGAGAGCAGGCGGTCGGACTTCACGCGCACCAGGATCGCGCACCGCGGATCACGCCCGTCGAAGCCCACCGGAGCTCGCCGTAAATGCTGACGGAAACTGTCAGGTTATCCAGCGAACCTGAGGCGCGACGGCACGACAACGCAACGCCGACACCCGACATACGACACCGACACCGACACCGACACCGACACCGACACCGACACCGACACACCTACGCCGATAGAGGTCCGCCATGAACATCGACCCCCGCCCCCTCTACACCCGCGCCACCGAGCAGATCGCCGCCCTGGTCAGGACGGTTCGCCCGGAGCAGCTCGCCGGTCCCACCCCGTGCGCCGAGTTCGACGTACGGACCCTGCTGTCGCACATCGCGGGCGGTACCCGCCGGATCGCAGTGGTCGGCGCGGGCGGCGACGGAATGGCCGTACGACCGTTCCTCGACGGCGTCGAGGACGACCGCTGGAGCGCGGCGTACGACGAGGTCAGGACGGAGGTCCAGAAGTCCTGGGCGGACGACGCGCGCCTGGACGCCCTCGTCACCGTGCCCTGGGGCGAGACCCCCGGACGTATCGCCCTGTCGGGCTATGTGATGGAGGCCGTCACCCACACGTGGGATCTCTCCGAGTCCCTCGGACGGCCGCTCGCACTCGATCCGGAGCTCGCCGAGTTCGCGCTCGGGATCGCCCGGCGCGTGCTGCCGGACGAGCGGCGCGACGACGAGGAGCTGCCGTTCGACTCGGCGGTACCGGCCCCCGAAGGGGCCGACGCCTATGGACGGCTCGCGGCCTACCTGGGCCGGCGACCGCTCAGCTGAGCCGGACCCGGGCGAGCTGTCGGGACTGCGCGACCAGCCGGTCCGCGCTGTCCCACACCTCGGCGTCCTCCTCCAGGAAGCCGCCGGCGAGGTTGCGGGTGGTGATCGACACCCGCAGCGGGCCAGGCGCCGGACGGCAGCGCACATGGACCGTCAGTTCGACCGTCGGCACCCAGCCGGAGATGCCGAGCTCGAAGGCGGTGGGCGGCAGCGCGTCCACCGCGAGGAGCAGCGCGAGGGGGTCGGGGTCACGGCCGTCGGCGAGCCCGAACCAGGAGCGCATCTCGCCCTTCCCGGACGGCGCCCCCAGGGCCCAGCCGAGGGTCGCGGGGTCGAGCTTGAGCATCAGCCGCTCGGTGATGGCGGAGCTGCCGTCGATGGGCGCCGGTCCGTCCTCCGGCCCGAAGCAGTGCTCCATGGGCGGGATCGCGGGCGGTGTCGCCGTGGTGCGGACGTCGTCGGGCAGGGCGTCGAGGTCGCCGTACGAGGCGAGCACGCGGATCCGTTCGACCTCGCGGCCCTCGTCGTCGTACTGGAAGAGCGAGGCCTGCCCGGTCGACAGGGTCCGCCCCGTCCGCACGACGTCCGTTCGGACCACCGCCGGGCCGGGCTGCGACGCGGTCAGATAGTGGGCGGAGACGGTGAACGGGTCGCTGTGCGGCAGGGCGTCGGCGAGGGCGCGGCCCAGGACGGCGAGCAGATAGCCACCGTTGACGGCGCTGATGATGGTCCATCCGGCGGACAGGTCGATGTCGTAGACGCCGGGTTCGCGCAGGGTGACCGCGGTGTCGCGGTCGAACTCGCTGTCACCGATCGCGGCGCGCGCGGCCTGTGCGGTAGCTGCTTCTGACATGCCTGAACGGTACAACAGGTAATTACTAAGCGGTAGCTTTTGTTGTTTCGGCCATGTGAACCCCGTCACCCGGGAGTGAGATTTCGGCAATTTCTTGGTAAGTGTCCGAACTCTTCCGTGAACCAACGGCATCGGATACCCCTCTCCAAGGACATAGAACCCGATGCAGCTGCTGACCGTTGATCCCAGCCCGTCACAGGAAGAGCCGCACACACCGTGAGCCTCACCGGAACGCCGTTCCTCCTCACCGCCATCGTCCTGGTCGCGGTCGCCCTGATCCTTCCCCTCGTGCTGTGGTCGCGCATTCCCGGCCCCAAGGTGCTGCGCAGCGTGGCCCGGATGGTGATGCTGCTGTTCGCCCAGGGCACCGCGATCACCCTCGTCTTCGTGCTCGTGAACAACGCCAACAGCCTGTACGACAACTGGGCCGACCTGCTCGGCACGGGCAACCACGTGCGGGCGGCCGCCAACCTCGGCCGTGACGGCACCGGCGGTATCTCGCTGCGCAAGCTCCCCAAGGTCCGCCAGACGTTCTCGCAGGCCGACGGCCCCGGTATGTCCCAGGCGGGCGGGGTGAAGGTCACCCAGCTGCACGGGCAGGTGTCGGGTGTGGACGCGGAGGTCTACGTCTGGCTGCCGCCGCAGTACAACGAGCCCGCCTACCGCAACCGGAAGTTCCCCGTCGTGGAGCTGCTGCCCGGCTATCCGGGCTCGGCGAAGGCGTGGTTCGGTTCGCTGAAGGTGCATGAGCAGTTGCTGCCGCTGATGCGCGACGGGCAGGTCGCGCCGTTCATCCTGGTGGCGCCGCGCACGAATCTGCTGGCCAAGACCGACACCGGTTGCGCGAACGTGCCCGGCAAGGTGAACGCCGACACCTGGCTCAGCATCGACGTGCCGAAGATGGTGGTGGACAACTTCCGGGCGAAGTCCGCGCCGGACGGCTGGGGCGTGGCCGGCTACTCGGCCGGGGCGCACTGCGCGGCCAAGCTCGCCGTCGCCCACCCCGACCGCTTCCGGGCCGCGGTGAGCATGTCCGGGTACAACGACCCGATCGGCGAACGCAACTCGCTGACGGCGCGGAGCCTGACGCTGCGCCGGGAGAACAATCCCTACCTGCTGCTCAAGTCCTACCGCACGCCGCCCCGCATCTCCCTCTACATCTCCGGCGAGGCTCACGACGGCTACGAGGCCGGCGCGGCGCTCCAGTCGATCGCGAAGGCGCCGACGAGCGTGCAGGTGGTGCTGCTGCCGCGGAGCGCGGGCGGCCACAACATGGCCCTGTGGCGGCCGCAGATCCCGGAGGTCTTCCGTTGGCTGACCCTGCAGATCGGGCCGGGGGCCCACGCTAAGGAGTCTCCGACTCCGTCGCCGTTGACCGGCGGTGCCAAGCACGCGGCGCTCGCCAGTGGTACCGCATCGCAAGCAGCCGCAGGACGAAAGCGGTGAGCGCGGCGAGCCCGCTGGTGAACGGGGACAGCGCGTCGTAGCGGATGCACAGGACCACCATCGTGGCGCCGACGATCGCCGGGACCGCGTACAGATCGCGGTCCCAGCGCAGCAGTGAGGGCACCTCGTTGGCGAGGACGTCGCGCAGCACACCGCCGCCGACCGCGGTGGCCAGGCCCAGGGCGGCGGACGGGGTCAGGCCGAGGCCGTACTCGTACGCCTTCGTGGTGCCCGCCACGGCGAAGAGACCGAGCCCGGCCGCGTCGAAGACGTTGACGGCGACCTGGATCCTCTCCACCTCCGGATGGAGGAAGAAGACGAGCAGGGCGGCGAGCAGCGGGGTGCTGAAGTAGCCGAGGTCGGTGAACGCGGCCGGGGGCACGGCTCCGATGACCACGTCCCGGAACAGCCCCCCGCCCAGCGCCGTGACCTCGGCGAGGACGGCGATGCCGAAGACGTCGAAGTTCTTGCGGACGGCCAGCAGGGCACCGGAGATCGCGAAGACGAAGATCCCCACGAGATCGAGCACATGCTGGACGGAGGGAGTGAAGAGTTCCTGAAGCACCCGGACATCTTCACCTGTCGCGGGGCTCGCACCTTACAAAGAAAGGCTTACAGGGCCGGTTTCCCTGTGGTGAACAGCCAGGTCTGGAAAAGGTCGTCGAGCTGTTGCCCCGAGATCCTCTCGGCGAGGTGGATGAAGTCGGCGGTGTTGGCGTTGCCGTACTTGTGGAGCTTCGTCCAGGCGGGCAGCAGTTTGAAGAACGCGGTGTCGCCGATGCGTTCGCGCAGCATCTGGAGGGTCATCGCGCCGCGCTGGTAGACCGCCGAGGCGAACATGGTGTCGCGCTGCGGGTCGGCGACGACGGTCCCCCAGAAGGCGGAGTCCGCGGGTCGCGTGTTGTAGCCCGCGAGGAAGGAGTCGTGCGCCGAGCGGATCCCCTTGTGCTCGGACCACAGCCACTGGGCGTAGGTCGCGAAGCCCTCGTTCAGCCAGATGTCCTTCCAGCGCTCCACCGACACGGAGTCGCCGAACCACTGGTGGGCCAGCTCGTGCACGATCGTCGACTCCGAGCGCACGGCGGAGTACGCGGGCTTCGACTGCACCTCCAGCGAGAATCCCGCCTCCGGCATGTCGTCGACGATCGCGCCGGTCTCCTCGAAGGGATAGGGCCCGAAGACCTGCGACCAGTAGTCGGTGGCCTCGGCCGTCACGGCGTACACGTCGACGCTGTTGCTGCCCGCGAGCACCGGGTCGATGGCCACGTAGATCGGCGTCCCGGCGGGGGTCGTCCCCGTCCTCACGTCGAACTTCCCGATGGTCGCGGTCGCGAGGTAGGTCGCCATCGGCCTGCTCTCGCGCCAGTGCGCGACCGTGCTGTCGCCCTTGTCGTACGTCGATATCAGCCGTCCGTTGGAGACGCCCGTCAGGCCCTTGGGTGCCTTGATCCGGATGTCGTAGGTGGCCTTGTCGGAGGGGTGGTCGCTGGAGGGGAACCAGGTGGAGGCGGCGTTGGGCTCACAGGCGACGAAGACTCCGTCGGTCGTCTTCATCCACCCGTAGTCGGAGCCGAAGACGATGGGACCGTTGAGGGCTTCGGGGACGCCACCGTAGGTGACGGTGACGGTGAAGGTCCTGCCCTTGTGGATCGCCCCGTGCGGGGTGATGTGGATCTCGTCGCCGTCGCGGGTGAAATCAGCGCGTCTGCCGTTCACTTCGACGCGCGTGACCTCCAGTTTCTGGAGGTCGAGGTCGAAGGAGGAGAGGGACTGGGTGGCGCGGGCCGTGAGCGTCGTACGGCCGTCCAGGCGGTCGGTGTCCGGGTTGTACGCCACGTTCAGGTCGTAGTGGCGGGCGTCGAAGCCGCCGTTGCCGAGCTGGGGGAAGTAGGAGTCGCCGATGCCGTCGGCACCCGGGGTCGGGGCGGAGGAGGCGGCGATGACGAGGAAGGAGGCCGCCGCGGTCGCGAGGGCCCCTAAACGTGCCGAACGGGAGAGTGCCATGAGCGTCCCTTTCGTACGTGTTCCGATCGTTCCCGATCAGTTGGACACGCGAGACTCTGCACTCTTCCGCTTAGGCATGTTCATGACTTTACCCAATCGTCATGGCCTACCTGTCGGTTGACTCCTGACCATCGGCTTCCGGCCCCCCCTACTCCGCGCCGGCGACGGGCCCCCGGCGCGGGGCATCCCCCGAACGAGCGGAAACGGTCCGCCATTTGACCGCACCAAGACCCTGCCATTCCCGAGTCTTTACCGCATAAAGCGGCAGGCTCAATTGTTGCTCAACTCCACAGAATGCGATTGACCGGTCTCGGTCAACTTCATACGCTCATTCCAGCTTGACGGGCTCCGCCGAAACGGAGGCCGGACCACTTGCATGGGGGAAATTCATGCGTAAGAGAACCAAGCTGGCCACACTCGTCGTCGCCGGAGTAATGCCGCTCGTCGCGGGTGCGGCGCCGGCCTCGGCGGTCGTCACTCCGAAAAGGTCGTGCCCGGTCGATTACGGGGTCCTGATCACCTCGCACTCGTCCTATCGGATTCCCGCCGCGGGGGCCTACTTCAAGGACGGTCCGGGCGGCACCATCACCGCCTCCGTCACCAGGGCGTCCACCATCACATACAGCCTCTCCACCTCCCTGGAGGTGAGCGCGAGCTACCTCTTCGCCTCGGCCAAGGCGTCGGTGAGCGGCAGCATCACCAAGTCCGTGGCGGTCACGACCGGCCACACGTACTCGCACAACATCCGCTCCAACAAGTACGGAAACCTGCAGTACGGCTCCAACGGCTTCAAGGTCGGATGGGAGTCGAACCGCACGAACCCGAACTGCTCGGTGACGACGCTCGCGAGGGGCACGGCCAAGCTTCCGGCGACTTCGGTCGGCTGGCACTACTGGGAAACCAGTTCCTGACAATTCTTCAATACAAATGCCCCGGTAACCATTTCTCTGGTTACCGGGGCATTTGTTTCGGTGAATTCACACGGCCCTGTTCACTTCTGGCTTTCGGTTCCCGGCTCCTCCGACGAGTCCGACTCGTCGACGGCGACCGTTTCGGAGGCCTCCTCGGCGGCGCCCTCCTCCGTGGTGGCGGCCTCCTCGGCGGCGGCCTCCTCCGTGATGGCGGCCTCCTCGGCGGCGGCCTCCTCCGTGGTGGCGGCCTCCTCGGCGGGCTCGGTGGTCGTCTCCGCGGCGGGCTCCGGAGTCTCCTCCGTGGTTCCCAGTTCCGCGGCCACCGCCGCCGACGTCTCCGCCGACTCCGCCAGTACCTCGTCGGCCACGAGCGCCGCGGCCTCCTTCGCCACGGACAGCAGCACCACGTCCTGCGGCGCCTGGTCCTCGAAGTTCTCCGGGTGGTGGCAGGCGACCTGCTGGCCGGGCTTCAGCTCCAGGAGCGGCGGCTCGGTCGTCTTGCAGATCTCCGTGGCCTTCCAGCACCGCGTGTGGAAGCGGCAGCCGCTCGGCGGCGCGATCGGCGAGGGCACGTCGCCCGTGAGCAGGATCCGCTCGCTCTTCGCGTGCTTGCGCTTCGGGTCCGGGATCGGCACCGCGGACATCAGGGCCTTGGTGTACGGGTGCATCGGCGCCGAGTAGAGCAGGTCGCGGTCGGCGAGCTCCACGATCTTGCCGAGGTACATCACCGCGATCCGGTCCGAGACGTGCCGGACGACCGACAGGTCGTGCGCGATGATCACGTACGTGAGGCCGAGCTCCTGCTGCAGGTCGTCGAGAAGGTTGACGACCTGCGCCTGGATGGACACGTCCAGCGCCGACACCGGCTCGTCCGCGACGACCAGCTTCGGGTTGAGCGCGAGCGCGCGGGCGATGCCGATGCGCTGGCGCTGGCCGCCGGAGAACTCGTGCGGATACCGGTTGTAGTGCTCGGGGTTGAGGCCGACGACCGACAGCAGTCGCTGGACCTCCTTCTTGACACCGCCCTCGGGGGTCACGCCCTGCAGCTTGAACGGGGCACTGATGATCGTGCCGACCGTGTGGCGGGGGTTGAGTGACGAGTACGGGTCCTGGAAGATCATCTGGACGTCACGGCGCATCGGACGCATGCCGCTCACACCGAGGTGCGTGATGTCCTTGCCCTGGAACTCGACCTTGCCCGCGGTCGGTTCGAGCAGCCGCGTGATGAGCCGGCCCATCGTGGACTTGCCGCAGCCGGACTCGCCCACGACGCCCAGGGTCTCCCCGGAGCGCACCTCGAAGTCGAGGCCGTCGACGGCGCGCACGGCACCGACCTGACGCTGCAGCAGGCCCTTCCGGATGGGGAAGTGCTTCTGCAGTCCGGTCACCTTCAGCAGGACGTCACCGGGAGCGGCGTCCTTGGTGAGGGTGGCGCCGCCTTCGTCCTGTGCCTGTGCGGGAATGGTCACTTCCGCGTCCTTGGCTTTCTCGCTCACAGCTTCGGCGCAATCTCTTCGATCCAGATGCGTTCCCGCTGCTCCTGGGTCATGTGGCAGGCGGCCCAGTGCCGTCCGCCGACCTCGGTCAGCTCGGGACGGACCGTGCGGGTCACGTTGTCCTTGGGAACGTCCGCGTACGGGCAGCGCGGGTTGAAGGCGCAGCCGGACGGGAGGTTGATCAGCGAGGGCGGGGAGCCCTTCACGGGGATGAGGCGTTCGGTCTGCTCACGGTCCAGGCGCGGCATCGAGCCGAGCAGCCCCCAGGTGTAGGGGTGCCGGGGCTCGTAGAACACCTTCTCGGCGGGACCGCGCTCGATGCAACGGCCGCCGTACATCACCAGGATGTCGTCGGAGAGTTCGGCGACGACGCCCAGGTCGTGGGTGATGACGATGACCGCGGAGCCGAACTCCTTCTGCAGGTCCCGGATCAGGTCGAGGATCTGCGCCTGGACGGTCACGTCCAGGGCGGTCGTCGGCTCGTCCGCGATGAGCAGCTCGGGGTTGTTGACCAGCGACATCGCGATCATCGCGCGCTGGCGCATACCGCCGGAGAACTCGTGCGGGTAGCTGTCCACGCGCTTGTCCGGCTGCGGGATGCCCACCCGGTCGAGCATCTCGACCGCGCGGCGCTTCGCCGTCTTCTTGTCCACCTTGTGGTGGATGCGGTACGCCTCCACGATCTGCTGACCGATCGTGTAGTACGGGTGCAGCGCGGACAGCGGATCCTGGAAGATCATCGCCATCTCGCGGCCACGCAGCTTGCGTACGTAGTCCGGGTCGGCGGACAGCAGTTCGGTGCCGTTCAGCCAGATCTCGCCGGAGATCTGTGCCTTGCGCTTGCCGTACTGGCCGGCCGTGTGCAGGCCCATGATGCCGAGCGAGGTCACCGACTTGCCGGAGCCGGACTCGCCCACGATGCCGAGGGTCTTGCCCTTCTCCAGCTGGAAGCTGAGCCCGTCGACGGACTTGACCAGACCGTCGTCGGTCGGGAAGTGCACCTTCAGGTCACGTACTTCGAGGAAGGCGGACGGTGCGGGCGAGTCCTTGACGGGCTCGGCCACCGCTCCGCTCTTGCTGAGTTCGGTCATGAGAGCCTCACTCGGGGGTCGATCACGGCGTACAGGACGTCCACCACGAGGTTGGCGATCAGCACCGCGAGAGAAGTGATCAGGGTGACGCCCAGGATGATGGGCAGGTCCTGGTTACGGATGGCGTCGAGCACCGCGCGGCCGAGGCCGGGCAGGTTGAACGTCGACTCCGTCAGGATGGCGCCGCCGATGAGGGCGCCGAGGTCCATGCCCAGCATGGTGAGGATGGGGGTCATCGTGGAGCGCATGGCGTGCTTGCCGATGACGACCTGCTCCTTGAGGCCCTTGGCACGTGCCGTGCGGATGTAGTCCTCGCCGAGGATCTCCAGCATGGTGGCGCGGGTGATCCGGGCGTACATCGCCGCGTAGAGGAACGCGAGGGTGATCCAGGGCAGGATCATGCCGCCGAACCAGCCGCTGATGCTCTGGTCGAAAGGCACGTACTGCGCGTTGATCCATTTCAGGCCGAAGGCGAAGATCGCCAGGCTGAGCAGACCGGTGAAGTAGATGGGGAGGGAGACACCCGCCAGGGCGACGACCATCGCTCCACGGTCCCAGATGGTGCCCCGCTTGAGCGCGGAGAGCACACCGGCCGCGACACCGAAGACCAGCCACAGGACGGCGGCACCGAGCGCGAGCCCCAGGGTCACCGGGAAACGGTCGGTGAGCACCGGCCAGACGGCCTGCTCGCTGCGGAAGGAATAGCCGAAGCAGGGCGCGGCACAGTGCGTGACGTCGCCACCGCCCGAGTAGGTGCGTCCGGCGAAGATACCCTTGAAGAACTCCCAGACCTGGGAGTAGATCGGGTCGCTCAGGCCCAGCTTCTGCCGTACGGCCTCGACAGCGGCCGGGTCGGCCTGCTTGCCCACGAAGCTCGAGGCGATGTCCACGCCCGCCCACTTGGGGACGAGGAAGAAGATGCCGAAGACCACCATGACGATGACCACGAGCATCACTGCGGCGGCGAACAGCCGCCTGATGAGGTAAGCGAGCACAGCTTACGGCCCGCCGCGGGGCCGCGGGCCACCGGAGGTCATCCGATGGCCCGCGACCACGCCGCGCCGGCCTTCACCTGCCTTTCGTGCCTGTACGGCGGGTGTGCCGGTTTACTTCTTCGGGTTCTTCAGACCGAGGTTGACGAAGTCGTACGTACCGCTGTAGTTGTCCGTCGTGTAGACGTTCGCGAGGTTGTCGCCGCGCCAGTTGATGAACTTCTCGAAGGTGAAGGGCAGGTAGTACGCGCCCTCCATGACCTTGTGGTTGATCTCGGTCGAGAGCTTGGTCTTGCCCGCGTCGTCCAGCGTGGTGACGTACTGGTCGAACAGACCGTCGATGGTCTTGTCGTTGATCAGGGCGAAGTTGTTGTTACCGCTCGGCGCGATGTACTTGCTGTCCCACAGCGGCAGACCGAAGCCCTGGACGGTCGGGAAGTCCGGACCCCAGCCCATGATGATGATGCCGTAGCCCTTCTTCTTCACGTTCTCGGGGCTGCCGATGATGCCGGTGGTCTGCGAACCGTCGAACTGGTCGATCTGCGCGGTGATGCCGACCTTCTTCAGCGACGCCTGCAGCGACTGGGCCGTGGCCACCTCGACCGGCTTGTTGTTGCGCACCGCGATGGTGGTGGAGAAGCCGTTCGGCTTGCCGCACGCCTTCAGCGCCGCCTTGGCCTTCGCGACATTGCCGTTCTTGTCGGCGCCGGAGATGCCGTACGGGTCGTACTTCTGGCCCTCGGCGCCCGGGACGGACGGCGGGAGCATGTTGGTGCCGATGTCGCCACCGGCGACCGGGCCACCGCGCGCGGTCTGCAGCGAGACGTGGTCCGCACCGAGGATCACGGCCTTGCGGCACTCGACGTTGTCGAACGGCTTCACGCTCTGCGGGAAGGCCGCGTAACGGATGTAACCCGAGATCGGGTTGTCCAGGTTGGCCTTGTGCTCCTTCAGGGCGGTGGTGCGGCCCTGCGGGGACATGCCGGTCTGGTTGATGTCCAGGTCCAGGTCACCGTTGAGCAGGCGCTGGTCCAGCTGGTTGGCGTCCGAGAAGAACTGGACGGTGATCTTGTCCGGGTACGCCTTGCGGACCGGGTCCGAGGACTGCTTCCAGTTCGTGTTGCGCACCAGCGTCAGGCTCTTGCCCGGGCTGTACGACTCGAACTTGTAGGGGCCGGAGGAGAACGGCTTCAGGCTGTACTTGGACTTGGTGTCCATGTCCTGGCGGACCGGGGAGGCCGAGACCAGACCCAGCACCTCCTGGAAGTCCGAGTTGGCCTTGGGGAGGTGGAAGACGATCGTCTTGTCGTCCGGCGTGGTGATGGCCTTCAGGCCCAGCTTGTCCTTGGACGTGTCCTTGTAGGGACCCTTGTACTCGCCCTTGGGGTCCAGGAAGTCCTTGAGGTACGTCGGACCGCCGGACAGCACGTCCTGCGCCCACACGCGCTCGATGCCGTACTTCACGTCCTTGGACGTGATCGCCTTGCCGTCCTCCCACGTGATGCCGTCACGCAGGGTGTACGTGTAGGTCTTGCCGTCGTCGGTGACCTTGGCGAGACCGGTGGCGAGGTCCGGGGTCAGCTCGGCGCCGGCCTTGCCCGGCTCCGCCTTGCCCGTGACCAGCTGGCGGCTGTAGTAGCGCGCGAAGTCCCACATGAAGCCGTAGTAGCCACGCGTGGTGTCCCACGAGTCCGCGTCCTGGGCACCGCCGAACCGCAGCGTGCCGCCCTTCTTGACCAGGGAGGCCTGGGCGACCTTGTTGTTGGCGGCGTCGAAGCCGGCGGCGCCGGTCTTCGAACCGTTGTTGTCGTCGCTGCCTCCACCGCCGCACGCCGCCGTGGTCAGCAGTGCGGCGACCGCAGCAGCGGCGGCAAACGCCTGCTTACGCCGCCCTGAGGTGCGTTGGGTAGTCACGATCTCGGATCCTCCGGATTTGATGAGAGACCCCGTGTCGATGCCACGGGACGCTTGGGGTGCGGCAGTTCAGCGGGAAGCCTTCGGGTCCAGCGCGTCCCGCACGCCGTCGCCGAAAAGGTTGAAGGCAAGGACGGTGATGAAGATCGCCACACCAGGGACCACCATGTACATGGGGTCGGACTCGTAGTAGTCGATCGCGCTCGACAGCATCTGTCCCCAGGACGAGGTGGGCGGCTTGACGCCCACACCCAGGAAGCTGAGTGCCGCCTCGGTGAGGATGTTCGTGGGGATCATCATCGTCGTGTAGACGATGATCGGTGCGACCAGGTTGGGCAGCAGCTCCTTGAACAGGATGTAGAAGCGCCCGGCGCCCAGCGAACGCGCGGCCTCGACGTACTCGCGCTCACGCATCGAGAGCGTCTGGCCGCGCACCACGCGTCCGATGTAGGGCCAGCCGAAGAAGCCGATGACCAGGATCATCACGAACACGCGCACGTTGGACCCGGACAGGCCCAGCATGTTGTTCGGCATCACCGAGACCAGGGCGATCGTGAACAGGAGTTGCGGGAAGGCCAGCAGGCCGTCCATCACGCGGCTGATGAGCGAGTCCACCCAGCCTCCGAAGAAGCCCGCCAGGATGCCGAGCACGGTGCCGAGGATGACCGCGACGACGGCGGAGAGGAAGCCCACCAGGAGCGAGACGCGGGCACCGTAGAGGATGCGGGCGAGGATGTCGCGGCCGTTGACAGGCTCGACGCCCAGCAGGTGGTCGCCGCTGATGCCGCCCAATGACCCCGTGGGAGTGCCGAACAGAGGGTCGATCAGCTTCTCGTTGAAGGTGTCCGGGTCCTGACCGAGCAGGTTGGTGATCACTGGCGCGAGCAGGGCGATCACGATGAGGACGAGCACGACGATGCCACCGGTCAGGGCGAGCTTGTCCTTCTTCAGTCGCTCCCAGGCGATCCGGCCCAGGGAACGTCCCTGCACGACCTTCTCGCCGGCGGTTGCAGCCGCCGCTTCTTCGGCCGCACTCGGGGGTGCCTCCGCGGTCGGCTCGTGCAATGGTGCCGTCATCTGGCAGGGACCCCTCTCAACCGGCGGTAGCCGGCCCACACGTGCCGCTCGTAGCGGCGTGATCAGTCCGTCGTACACGGGGGCTAAACCCCCTGGAGCGGGAGTCTTCAACGCGTCGGCGATCTGTAGCCAGACTTGACGGTGAATGGATGCGTAAACGTGATGCTGTCAGGGGGGTTCCGTTATCCGGACGGCGGGTAACGGGGGTCGGACGCGGGGCAGTTGGGACGCTGAAGGCCAATACGGGCATTACCCGGACGATCCATTGCCATCTACGCGCGAAGAAATGCAGAGCCGCGGTGAAGGACCCGTGCCGATCCTTCACGGTTCGCCGGACGGCGGATCAGTATCCGCCGGGTGCCGGTGGATAGCCGTACCCACCCGCCACCGGAGCCTGGGCGGGGGCCGCGTGGGCCTCGCGGTCGTAGAACGGCCGCGCGTTGGCGCCCAGCCACATCGCCACCGGGTCGTCCTCGTCCGACATCGCGACGGTCGACACGGGCAGCCCGTCCGGAACCGCGCCGATGGACTGCTGCATCATCGCCCGCACCGAGTCGACGGCGGGCGGCGAAGTGTCGTAGACGTCGAGCCCGATGGCCAGATACGGCGCCCCGAGCGCCGGCTGCACCCAGGCACGGCGCAGCGAGCGCACGGCGGTGGTGCGATGCGCGTTCTGGGTGAGCAGGGCGTAGAACTGCGGGATCTCGATGCCGGGTTCGGACAGTCGCAGCGGACCGGCGGGCTGGCGCTCCAGACCCGCCGCGATTCTGCGCAGATCGAGCCATGGGATGCCGACCCCGCCGCCCGGGGCGTGCGGATTGAGCCAGAGTCCGAAGTGATCGGGGTAGAGGGTGCGGGCCACGTCGAGTCCGTCGACGACCTCGTACGACCGGTTCCAGCCGCTGGCCGAGAGTTCCTGGGCGGACGTGACGCACGGCGCGTAGCCGAAGCCGTCCACCTCCATGTTCCCGTACTGGGCGTCCGGGGATCCGGCCTGGCCGTGCCAGAGCAGCATCCACACCTGGCCGGACGACGGGGTCGCGAGCGCGCGAAGGAGCGCCTCGTAGGCGTCGTAACGCCCGGGCGTCACCTGGCGCAGCATGTGCTCGACCTGACCGGCCGCGGCCGTGCCCGACGCGCTCACCTTCAACCGCCCCTTCGTGAAGAAATCATGACGTCGACCAACACCTCGGCCGAACCCCGGCCGAGCCATGAAACCAGCTTAAGCGGCGAATGCGCTCCGCTGGGGAAGCCGTTGGGAGCTCGGGGCTCGCTGCGTTTGGGCCGCAGCAGGTCCGTTGTGGTTGCTCGCGCAGTTCCCCGCGCCCCTGACGGGGCGCTTCTACTGGCCTTGCTGATAAAAGGGCCGTACCTGGGCTCGCATCCAGTCGGCCACCGGGTCCTGGGCGACGTCGAGGAGGACCAGGTTCACCGGCCACTTGACCGCGACGCGGGAGAGGGCCCGGGAGAGGGCGTCCATGGGGAGGACGCGGAGGTCTCCCTCCCACACCGAGAGTTCGACCCCGACGAACATGACCGGGTCGTCGCCCTCGATGCTGGCCAGACAGCGGCGGGCGGTCCGTACGACTCCCGTCGCCGCGAACTCGGCCGAGGCGGCGGCGAAGAAGTCCACCGGGTCGTCCTGCCAGTCGGGCTCGTAGAGTTTCACCCGGCCACCGCTCGTGGGCCCGTCCAGCGGGGTGCGCCCGGTCCGGCACAGCTCGGCGACCGCGAGGGGCGGCAGCGGCACACCGACCGTCCCGTCCGGGTTGATCGCGATGCCGACCTGCGGAGGCAGCCCGCGGGCGAACTCGACCGCGGGCGCGATCGTGTACGACAGATGGCTGCCGGCGACCTGGCGGAACTGCTCCTCGGAGCTGAAGACCGGCACGTACGCCTGGCCCTCGATCTCCAGGGTGGGCAGGTCGAGGGATCCCGCGTGCGGTCCGCCGCCGTTGGGCAGCGGCACCCAGACGAAGCTGCGGCCGAGGACCTCGACGATGCGGCCGCCGGCCGAGGGCACTCCGAGGGACGCGGAGAGCACCTCCTCCAGTTCGTTGCCCGGCCAGCCGCCGTGCGAGTGGGGGTGTGAGCCGGGTTGCGGGTACGCCGGTGCCGAGAAGTCCGGGAAGTCGGGGATGTCCATCTGTCTACCTGTCTACCGCCTGCGGTGAACCACTGTTCTGGTGTTCTGGCTGGAAAGATTAGTGGGCCTGTACGACTTCCCCACCGCCCTCGGCCGCTCTCGGCCACTCGCGGATGCCTCGGCCGCTCGCGGCCGTTTCTCAGTCACCGAAGCCGATCCGCCGCAGTACGTCCGCCGCGTCCCGGTCGAGGAGCACCGCCGAGCCGCAGCCCTCCGGCAGGTCGCCCCGCTCGACGGAGCGCAGCAGCCGGGCGACCGCGCCCCGGTGACGGGCGAACGCGTACCGCGACACGCCCCGGCCGCGCTCGCGCTGGCCCTCCAGTGCCGTGCCCGGCGTGACGTCGAGCAGCAGCAGATGGAGGGTGCCGCCGCGGCGCCGGGCCTCGCGGGCGAGCCAGCGGCGCACCCAGGCCTGCGTACCGCAGTCGTGCACGACGACCCCGGCACCGGAGCGCAGGGCGCCGCGCAGGCCCGTGTAGTGCGCGAGGCGGACGAGGGGCCGGTAGACGGCGTACGGCAGCCGGCCGGCCGCCCGCTCGTCCCAGCGGTCCCTGGTGTCCTGGGAGTCGATGCGCGGGCCCTCGACGGCGCGGCGCATCAGGGTCGACTTGCCGCTGCCCGGCAAACCGGTGACCACCACGACGTCGGCCGCCGCGAAGTACAGACCGTGCGGAGAGTGTCCCGCGCGCTCTCTGAGGTCGCGGACGACGGCCGTCGGCAGCGCTCCGCACGTCTCCCGGGTCCTGGCCGGGGCGCCGGGCTGCTCGGGCAGCGCGAGGCCCGAGGTCGTGGCGTACGCCGTGGTCCTGTGCACCGTGATCGTCCTCCCCTTGGGTGTGGAGTCCCATCCCCGTCGAGTGTAAAGAGAAGGTAATGCGCGGTGTCTCTCGTTTCCGTACGCGGACTGCCACAGGCCGGTTACAGATGCCGGTCTGCCGTGATCGGACGGCGCGTGCGATGATGTGCCCGCCAACTGCATACCGGCCGCTTGAATCCGCGCGGGAGAGTTCCGGGAACCTTCGGGTACCCGGGCGCCGAAGGAGCAAGTCCCTCCCTTGAATCTCTCAGGCCCCGTTACCGCGCGGGCGAGGCACATCTGAAAAGCGGGCCGCTGTCCAGTGGCTCCACCCAAGGTGCAAGTCAGGACCTCCGTTCGCGGGGTCGTGATGAACCTCTCAGGTTCCGATGACAGATGGGGAGGAACGACCTCGCCGTCATGCCTTGGGAGCCCCACCGATGAGCAGTAACGCACCCCGTCTCACCGCGCTCGATGCCCTGCATCGCTCGCTCGGCGCGACGATGACCGACTTCGCGGGCTGGGACATGCCCCTGCGCTACGGCTCCGAGCGCGACGAGCACCTCGCCGTGCGCACCCGGGCCGGTCTCTTCGACCTCTCGCACATGGGCGAGATCACGGTCACCGGGCCGGGGGCCGCCGCCCTGCTCAACCACGCGCTGGTCGGCAACATCGCCTCCGTCGGCGTCGGCCGCGCCCGCTACACGATGATCTGCCGGGAGGACGGCGGCATCCTGGACGACCTGATCGTCTACCGGCTGGCCGAAACCGAGTACATGGTCGTCGCGAACGCCTCCAACGCCCAGGTGGTGCTGGACGCGCTGACCGAGCGTGCCGCCGGCTTCGACGCCCTCGTGCGCGACGACCGGGACGCGTACGCGCTGATCGCCGTGCAGGGCCCCGAGTCCCCCGGCATCCTCAAGTCGCTGACCGACGCCGACCTGGACGGGCTGAAGTACTACGCGGGTCTGCCGGGCACCGTCGCGGGGGTCCCGGCGCTGATCGCCCGCACGGGCTACACGGGCGAGGACGGCTTCGAGCTGTTCGTGGCCCCGTCCGACGCCGAGAAGCTGTGGCAGGCGCTGACGGAGGCGGGCGCGCCCGTCGGGCTCGTCCCCTGCGGCCTCTCCTGCCGTGACACGCTGCGCCTGGAGGCGGGCATGCCGCTGTACGGGCATGAGCTGACGACCTCGCTCACCCCCTTCGACGCGGGGCTCGGGCGGGTCGTGAAGTTCGAGAAGGAGGGGGACTTCGTGGGGCGTGCCGCGCTCCAGGAGGCCGCCTCCCGCGCCGAGGAGAACCCCCCGCGGGTGCTCGTCGGGCTCGTCGCCGAGGGCCGTCGCGTGCCGCGCGCCGGTTTCTCGGTCGTCGCCGACGGCAAGGTGATCGGCGAGGTCACCTCCGGCGCGCCCTCCCCCACGCTGGGCAAGCCGATCGCGATGGCGTACGTCGACGCCGCGCACGCCGCGCCGGGCACGGCCGGGGTCGGCGTGGACATCCGGGGCAGCCATGAGCCGTACGAGGTCGTGGCGCTGCCGTTCTACAAGCGCCAGAAGTAGCTTCGGGGCCGAAGGGGCCCCGTCCAGCGCGCCCACGTGACGCACGCCGCTGTGTCACGTCTCGTATCCCAGGACCACTCGGTCATCCCGTTCATCCGCACTCCCCCGCGTACAGGAGAATTCAGGCCATGAGCAACCCCCAGCAGCTTCGCTACAGCAAGGAGCACGAGTGGCTGTCGGTCGCCGAGGACGGCGTCGCGACGGTCGGCATCACCGAGTTCGCGGCCAACGCGCTCGGCGATGTCGTCTACGCCCAGCTTCCGGAGGTCGGTGACACGGTGACCGCGGGCGAGACCTGCGGCGAGCTGGAGTCGACCAAGTCGGTCAGCGACCTGTACGCGCCGGTCACCGGCGAGGTCGTGGAGGCCAACCAGGACGTGGTCGACGACCCGTCGCTGGTGAACTCCGCCCCCTTCGAGGGCGGCTGGCTGTTCAAGGTACGCGTCACGGACGAGCCGGCCGACCTGCTCTCCGCGGACGAGTACACCGAGTTCTCCGGCTCCTAAGGACTTCTGACTGATGTCGCTTCTGAACACGCCCCTGCACGAGCTGGACCCGGACGTCGCCGCCGCCGTCGACGCCGAGCTGCACCGCCAGCAGTCCACCCTGGAGATGATCGCCTCGGAGAACTTCGCTCCGGTCGCGGTCATGGAGGCCCAGGGCTCGGTCCTGACCAACAAGTACGCCGAGGGCTACCCGGGCCGCCGCTACTACGGCGGCTGCGAGCACGTCGACGTGGTCGAGCAGATCGCCATCGACCGCGTCAAGGCGCTCTTCGGCGCCGAGCACGCGAACGTGCAGCCCCACTCGGGCGCCCAGGCCAACGCGGCGGCGATGTTCGCGCTGCTGAAGCCGGGCGACACGATCATGGGTCTGAACCTCGCGCACGGCGGGCACCTCACCCACGGCATGAAGATCAACTTCTCCGGCAAGCTGTACAACGTGGTCGCGTACCACGTGAACGACGAGACCGGTCAGGTCGACATGGACGAGGTCGAGCGCCTCGCCAAGGAGTCCAGGCCGCAGCTGATCGTGGCGGGCTGGTCGGCGTACCCGCGTCAGCTGGACTTCGCCGCGTTCCGCCGGATCGCGGATGAGGTCGGCGCGTACCTGATGGTCGACATGGCGCACTTCGCGGGCCTCGTGGCCGCGGGCCTGCACCCGAACCCGGTGCCGCACGCCCACGTGGTCACCACCACGACCCACAAGACGCTGGGCGGCCCGCGCGGTGGCGTGATCCTGTCCACCGCCGAGCTGGCGAAGAAGATCAACTCCGCGGTCTTCCCCGGCCAGCAGGGCGGTCCGCTGGAGCACGTGATCGCCGCGAAGGCCGTCTCCTTCAAGGTCGCCGCCTCCGACGACTTCAAGGAGCGCCAGCAGCGCACGCTGGACGGCGCGCGGATCCTGGCCGAGCGCCTGATCCAGGACGACGTCAAGGCCGTGGGCGTGGACGTCCTGTCCGGCGGCACGGACGTGCACCTGGTCCTGGTCGACCTGCGCAACTCCGAGCTGGACGGCCAGCAGGCCGAGGACCGTCTCCACGAGGTCGGCATCACGGTCAACCGGAACGCGATCCCGAATGACCCGCGGCCCCCGATGGTGACCTCGGGCCTGCGTATCGGCACCCCCGCCCTCGCCACCCGCGGCTTCCAGGCCGAGGACTTCACCGAGGTCGCGGACATCATCGCCGAGGCGCTCAAGCCCTCCTACGACGCGGATTCCCTCAAGACCCGGGTCTCCGCCCTGGCCGACAAGCACCCGCTGTACCCCGGCCTGAAGTAGTACCGCCTGAAGCAGTACCACCTGAAGCAGTACAGAACCAGTTCCCGCGAAAGTTCACTTTCGTACAGAAATTCGCACGGAACGTACGATTCACCAGGACGCCGCGCACACTGGAACCGGAGCTGTGCGCGGCGCCCACCCCCATGCACCACCCCTGTTGTGAGGAGTCCCCGTGGCCATCTCGGTCTTCGACCTGTTCTCGATCGGCATAGGCCCGTCGAGCTCCCACACGGTGGGCCCGATGCGTGCGGCGCGCATGTTCGCCCGCCGGCTGCGCAACGAGGAGCTGCTGGACTCGGTGGCCTCCGTCCGGGCGGAGCTGTACGGCTCCCTGGGCGCCACCGGCCACGGCCACGGCACCCCCAAGGCGGTACTGCTGGGCCTGGAGGGCGCGTCGCCGCGAACGGTGGACGTGGAGGGCGCCGACGACCGCGTGGAGCAGATCAAGTCGTCGGGCCGTCTCTCCCTCCTCGGCACGCACGAGATCGACTTCTCCTTCGACGACGACCTGGTCCTGCACCGCCGCAAGGCCCTGCCGTACCACGCGAACGGCATGACGATCTTCGCGTACGACGCCTCTGGCGCACTCGTCCTGGAGAAGACGTACTACTCGGTCGGCGGCGGCTTCGTGGTCGACGAGGACGCCGTGGGCGAGGACCGCATCAAGCTCGACGACACGGTGCTCAAGTACCCCTTCCGCACGGGCGACGAGCTGCTGCGGCTGACGAAGGAGACCGGCCTGTCGATCTCCGCCCTGATGCTGGAGAACGAGCGGGCCTGGCGCACCGAGGAGGAGATCCGCGAGGGCCTTCTCGCCATCTGGCGTGTGATGCAGGCGTGCGTCTCCCGGGGCATGTCCCGCGAGGGCATCCTGCCGGGCGGCCTCAAGGTCCGCCGCCGCGCCGCCGTCTCGGCCCGCCAGCTGCGGGCGGAGGGCGACCCGCTGGCCCACGCGATGGAGTGGATCACGCTCTACGCGATGGCGGTGAACGAGGAGAACGCGGCGGGCGGCCGGGTGGTCACGGCCCCCACGAACGGCGCCGCGGGCATCATCCCGGCGGTCCTCCACTACTACATCAACTTCATCCCGGGCGCGGACGAGGACGGCGTCGTGCGCTTCCTGCTCGCCGCCGGCGCCATCGGGATGCTCTTCAAGGAGAACGCCTCCATCTCCGGCGCCGAGGTCGGCTGCCAGGGCGAGGTCGGCTCGGCCTGCTCGATGGCCGCGGGCGCTCTCGCCGAGGTCCTCGGCGGCAGCCCCGAACAGGTCGAGAACGCCGCCGAGATCGGCATGGAACACAACCTCGGCCTCACCTGCGACCCGGTCGGCGGCCTCGTCCAGATCCCCTGCATCGAACGCAACGGCATGGCAGCGGTCAAGGCGGTCACCGCCGCCCGCATGGCCATGCGCGGCGACGGCTCCCACAAGGTCTCCCTCGACAAGGTCATCAAGACCATGAAGGAGACGGGCGCGGACATGAGCGTGAAGTACAAGGAGACGGCGCGGGGCGGGCTCGCGGTCAACATCATCGAGTGCTGAGGAAATAGTCCTCCGCAGGCACCCCAACGCTCGAGAAGATGTCGAGTGCCTGCTGCCTCATCGGTCCGGCGGCAGCGTCTTCGCGCTTTCGGAGGGTGCGGCTGAGGACCATGAGAGTACGGGCTTCGCCCAGCCGATGGCCGGTCTCACGGTGTACTGCCAGTACTTCCTGGCCGAACTTGACGGCTGTGTCGTACGCCGCCTCGGACTCCGCCGTCCCGCACAGGACGGTCAACGCCTGGCCCTCGACCACACGGAAGCCGTGCTCGCGTGCCAGGCTCAGCGCCCGCTCGGCACGGCGGCGGGCCTGCTCGTGCCGGCCCCCTCACCGGGATCGACTCCGACTTCGTCCCGCAGGCGAACGCGCATCTCCTGATAGACGTTGAGCGCTTCCGCTCGACGTTCGCAGCCGTACAGGGCTCGAGGCGCAGCGCCGGCAGCGACTCGTCGAACGGGCCGGAAGGGGACGCGGACGGGGCGCCGAGGTCGTCCAGGGCCTCGCCGAACCGGCCGAGCAGCACCAGGCACTCGAGACTCGCCAGCCGGAGCGTCCGCCGCCGCTCCAGCAGCCGCTGCCGCTCGTTCTGCGCGAACGGTCCAGGAAGGTTGACCAAGGGCTCTCCGCGCAACAGCGCGAGCGCCGCGGACAACTGGTCCGTCGCTCCCGCCAGATCGCCGGACGCCTTCACGCGCAGCGCCTCGTCACCCCGTTCCGTCAGGTCCGCCGTATCGAGCCGGACCCCGTCGACGACGAAGCGATACCAGCCCTTGCCGGTGCGGATCACCGACTCCGCAGGCAGGGTGCCCAACGCGTCGAGCGCCCTGCGCAGTGGGTTGACATGACTGGCCGGCACCTTGCGCATCAGCAACGCGGCCGGCACCGCCCGTCGTTTGACAGGCCCCAGACCCCAATGGTGTTCCGCCCCGCCAGGCCCGTAACGGCCCGAGCACCTCCATCCGAAGCCGCTCAGGAGATCCGCCGTCCACCGCGAAGCCTCCGCTCCCGCAGATCATCGGCATTTCATCAGCGTTGCAGCGTGCCCCGCCATGGTTGCAGACGCGATCGCGTGGGCCGCGCCGGCGAACTCCCCTACCGTGGCGGGTCCTCCCAGGACGGGTCCACGGGGACGTTCCAGCCTCGCAGCATGGACAGAGTCTCCGCCCGGGTCTTCGGCCAGGCGAACCGGAAGGCGCGGTCGAGCACTTCCCTGCTCTCCAGAAAAAACTCCAGAAAAGTGAAGTGGGCCGTATCCACCAGCCAGCCATCGGGGTCCTCCTCGAGCCCCTCGATGAACTCGAAACAACGCGCCAGGAAGTCCTCCGCCTCCGCGTCGATTTCTGGAGATTTCATCAAGGGCTTGAAAAGAGGGTAAACAAGCACTTCGGACAGGAGTGTCCCCGGGTGGGTGTTGACCTGCTCCCAATGGGTCACCTGCGACACACGCAGGTCGTGACGCTCGGCCGCCTTTTCGAAATAAGGCTCCACTTCCGGGAGCAGTCGCATGAGCTGCGTGACCAATTCACCCGAGGTGATTCCTTGCATGTCCATCCTCTTTCATATTACGTCGAATAATACCGTGCCACCGGCCGGGAATTCCTCCCGGCCGGTGGCACGTCTGGTAGGTGGTCCGGTGGGGGGTCAGGCCATCGGGGTCACCACATAGCAGTCACCGAAGAACACACACCCCGCGCCCTGGCCGTCGGGGACCACGTCCAGCGGGTCCGTCAGGGATTCCGAGAGCTGTTTCGTCGCTTCCTCGAATCCATAGTTGTAGACGTCCACCGGGTACTGTGCGGCGCTGGCGGCGCCACCCACCACACCGAACGCCTTCGCGAAACCGCGGCCCTTGATCCTCTCGCCCGTGGGCACGGCCCGCTGGGGGGCCTTCGGGTGGAGGTTCTCGGGGACGGCGAACTTCTGCCCAGTGACCTCGCTCATCGACTCCGCCGAGATGACGGTCTTGACAAGTTTGGACACCGTTTTGTCGAACCCCGACGCCTTCACTCTCTTCGTCACCTCGCCGGCCACGTCGTCCGCGTTGAGGGCCGTCCAGAGTTCCTTCGATTCGTTGAGCGCGACCTTGCGGTCGGAGTCGGAGAGAATCCCCTTTCCGGTGTCCTCCTTGGCCTTGCGGTCCTCCTCCAGCAGATCACGCAGACCGCCCAGTTTCGCGACGGCCTTCTCGATGTGCCATTTCGATCCGTCACCGCCGAAGCCCTTGCCCTCGTTCATCTCCTCGATCAGGGCAGTGCCCGTCTTGCCGTCGCCCACCACGTCCTTGTCCGCGACCTGCGGCCTGATGTAGAGCTCCTCGATGATGTCCTTGAGGCGCTCGTTCTCCACCGCCGGCATATGGGCGCGCTTCTTGTCCATACCCGGGTTCGGGTTCTTCTTGGGCTTCGAGGGCTTGCTGGGTACGACCCTTCCGCCCACGCACTTGCCGGGGTTCTGGCGGCAGTACTCCATCATGTCCGGGTCGTAGTTACCCGTCGGGTCGCTGCGCCGCAGCGGGTTGTTGTGCCCGTAGGCGTAGCCGTTCAGCTGCTGCGGGTCCGACGGGTCGACCACCGCGTCGGCGCTGAGGAAGCGACCCGTCTTCGGGTCGTACTCCCGGGCTCCGAGATGGGTGAGGGCGGTGGGGTCCTGCGTACCGCCGACGAAGCCCTTGGTGCCCGGCCAGCTTCCGGCCTGCGGCACCGTGCCGCGTGCTTCGCCGAAGGGCATGTTGCGGCGCTGCACCATGGTCTGGCTCATGGCGTCGATGGCGAGTTCGCCGGTGCCGTGGTGGTCGGCGACGACGAACGAGAGCGAGCCGTCGTCCTGACGCACGGCGCTCGCCCCGCCGAGGTCGTAGTACCGCCGCGCCGTCGTCTTCCCGGTGGACTTCGTCCAGGTGATCTCCGTGGCGCCCAGGTACAGCGTCGAAACACCGCCGGGACCGCGGCTGATCAGGCGTTTGCCGTCGGCGTCGTACAGGTACTGGGTGGTCGAGGAGCCCTCGGTCACCGAGGCGAGATTGCCCTCGGAGTCCCAGACGAACGACTGCTTCGCCCCGCCGCTCGGCGTACGGGACTCGGTGCCGCCGCCGGGCTCGTAGGTGTACGTGTCCTTGCCGGTGACGGCGCCCGTGGAGGAGACCGAGGTCAGGGTGTTCGGCTGGCCCTTGCCGTTCTCGTCGTAACGGTAGGTGCGCGTGATGTCTCCGGCGGTCTTCCCGGTGGGATCGTGCCGGGTGTCGGTGTCGCGGTTCCCGGCCGCCGTGTAGGTGTACGACTGCCAGTACGGCGCCGGCCCGCCGAGCGCGGTCGTGCCGGGGGCCGGTGCGCAGTCACCGGCCGGTGTCCACGCCTCGGTCAGCCGCTGGAGGTAGTCATAGCGGAAGCACTGCCGGTCCGTGCCCTGGCGCGAGGCGTCGGTGACCGAGGTGACGTTGCCCGAGTCGTCGTAGTCGTAGGTGGCCGCGCGGTCGACACCGGGGACGCCTTCGCGTTCGGCGCGGCTGGTGGACAGCCGCTGGGTGCCCGGTTCGTACGTGTTGTTGATCCAGACCCGCTTGCCGGCGTCGCCCAGCTCCAGCTCCTCCAGCTTCCCGGTGAGGCTGTAGCGCGCGTTGCCGATGTAGGTGCCCAGGCCTTCGGCCTTCACCACGCGCTGGAGCCCGTCGTAGGTCGGTGCGACCACCTCGGCGGGCAGGTTCCCCGCCGCCGGGTAGCTGGCGGACTTGACGGTCCCGTCCAGGTTGTAGGTGGTGTTGGTCTGGTAGCTGACGCCTGCGGTACCGCCGAGGCCGGGCTCCGAGGCCGGGATCGACACGGTCGAGCGCAGCGGCCGGTACAGGTTGTCGTACGCGTTGATCGTCTGCGTGTACTGGGCGCCGCCCGCGCCGCCGACATAGCGGGTGGAGCTGCCCAGGTAGCCCTTGCGCACGGTGTCGAAGGTCCAGGAGGCCAGCAGCGGGCCCGTGGCGGAGTTCTCCCGGGTCTCGATGTGCCGGCCGAGACGGTCGTAGACGAAAGCGATCTTCTTCTGACGGCCTTCGTCGGTCGCGGTGGTGACCCGGTCCGCGTCGTCGTACGTCGTCCTGGTGGTGCCCGAGTCGGGGTCGGTGGAGGTGAGCTGGCGCCCGAGCAGGTCGTAGGTGTAGGAGCGGACCGTCTTGTCCGGGCTGGTGACCTTGGTCAGGTGCCCGGCGCTGTCGTGCTCGTACAGCGTGCTGTCGAAGTCGCCCGTCGGCGACGTCCCGTGGAACTCACGCAGTTCCTTGGTCCGGCCCGCCGCGTCGAGCACCGTCGCGGTCGGGGTGGTGCCGGCCGGCGGGTCGACGGTCACCAGGTCGGCGCTGTGGGTGGTCGTGGTGCGGGACAACTCCACACCCACGCCGTTGCCCCTGAGGGTCCTGGTGACGGTCTGGCGGCCCAGGCCGTCGTACTCGTTGACGGTCTGGGTGTCCACGGCGCCCTGTTCGGTCACGCCGAAGAGCTTGGCCTCCGGTGCTTTGGCGGCGTAGTACGGCGCGAACTTCCGCTCGACCAGGCCGCGTTCGTCGTAGAACGTGTCGTCGATCAGCCGGCCGCCGTCGGGTCCGGCGGACTGCGACTGCCGGGGCCGCAGCCAGCCGTCGTAGAGGATGTACGACGCCTGCTGGCTGCCGTCGTTCAGCAGCTTCTTGGCGACGACCGCGGCGATGTCGCCTTCCGTGATCCGGTAGCCGTACTCCAGGCTGGGCGTCGGGCTGGAGGCCTTGGGCCGGTTCGCGAGCCAGGCCTTGGTGAGCCGGCCCAACGCGTCGAACTCCGCGTCACTGCGCTTGCCGTTGGCGTCGATCGTGGCGGTGGGCAGCGAGCGGACGCCGTCGAACTCGGTCACGACGGACTGCGCGCTGGACGGGGTGCCGGCGACCAGTTCGGTGCCCGTCACGGTGAGGGTGCCGGGCTTGGTGGTGGTCGCGGGGGCGAAGACGGTCGTACTGCTGGCACCGGATGAGTCGGAGGTGGACTTTGCCCGCCCGTAGCTGTCGTAACCGGTGCTCTTCCAACGGTAGTTGGGGGTGGTGCCGGTGTAGCCGACCAGCTCCTCCTGCTTGGTGAGCAGGCCCCGGGTCGGTGCGGCGCCGAAGGCGAGGGAGTCGTAGGTGTTGCGCTTGCGGGAGAGCAGGTGCGCGGGGTAGGTGACAGCCGTACCGCATGCCACGTCGAGGACCTCGACCTGTTTGGGCAGGGCGCGCAGCCAGTTGGTCTCGTTGTCGGCGTACGAGGTGGTCGTGCACTGCTCGTCGCCGGGCGCGGCCTCACCGAGGTCGCTGTCCTCGATGACCCTTCCCTCGTCGTCGAACTTCGTCGCCGTGGAGGTCTGCTGCCAGCTGCCGTCGTGCTTGCGATCCCAGGTGCGGGTCGCGGCCGTGCCGGTCAGGTTCGCGGTGACCGTGCCCCAGTCCCGTACCCGCTTGCCGGTCTCCTTGCGCCACGGGGTGCTCACGGTCTTGCTCTCCACCGTGCCGCCCGGCGCGGTGTATTCGATGGTCTTGAACTCGGTTCCCTGGAAGGCTTCGTGGTCGGTGAGGCTGCCGCCCTCGCCGTCGGGGACGGTCACCGACTTGGCGCCGCCCGCGGCGTTCTTGCGGTCACCGTCCATGCCTCGCAGGAACCAGTGCTCGCTCAGCGCGCGCATGCCGTCCCAGCCGCCGGACTGCACCTGGACGCGGCCGTAGCCGTTCCACTGCGACCAGGTCTTGTACTTCTCCTTGGTCAGACCGTCGTCGTCGGCGTAGTGCCAGGCGGCACCGTCGAGGTACGCGTATCTGGTGACCATGTCGTCGGAACCGCCGGTGCGGTCGGTCGCGGTGACCTGTGTGACGACGTACTTGTTGAACCACTCCTGGACGGGGTCCGGCGCGCCGGCGGGCTGCCAGTACTGCGGGAAGCAGCGCGTGGTGTTCGTCTCGGGCGCGGGCAGCGCGGCGAAGTCGCACTCGGGCTCCGAGTAGGCGACGTCGATCGAACCGCCCGACTCGTCGGAGATGCCTGCGAGCCGGTACTTGATGAAGGGCGCGATGCCGTCACCGAGCCGGTCGAGGCGGTTGGGCGCCTGCTTGTAGCCGAAGGTCACTCTGGGCAGGGTGATCGAGGGGGTGGCGGACAGGCCGGTGTGCTGGATCGACTCCAGGAGCAGGGAACGGTCGATGTCCGCGTCCCCCCACTTCTGAGTGAACGCCCAGGCGTCGGCGTCCGCGTAGCCGCCCGAGGGCTGGAGGATCTGGGTGGTTATTTTGGAGAGCCGCTTGCGGGACCAGAAGGACGGGGCGAACCGGCCCTTGTCGCAGTCGGTACCCGCCTTGCAGTTCAGGTAGTACGGCGTGTCCTCCCATCGGGTGGGGTTCTTCTCGATCTCCGTGGGGGCGCAGTCGGCGGCCGTGGGCTGGATGCACCGCTCGGTGTTGGTGAAGGCGACCTTGCCGGTGGCCTTGGCGGTGAAGAGCGTGTCGGTGCGCTGGCCGTACTCGATGTGGTCGATGACACCGCCGCGCTCGTACGGGGTGTCGTCTGCGGCCACGCGGTCGCGGCCGTAGGAGTTGGTCTCCGGGTCGTACCAGTACGACATGGCGTTGCCGTTGAGGTCGACGACGTAGTCGAGGTTCCACCGCCAGGCCTGCTGGCACCAGGACGCGGCGAAGGTGGACTGGTGGCAGGGCTCGTCGGTGTTGTTGCCGAAGACGGGCACGGTCCAGGTGGACTTGGTCTCGGGCTTGCCCGTGCTCCAGCCGGGGAGGCGGTTGTAGCCGAAGAAGTACTGGAGGCCGTCGGTGGTCGTCACCTTCCAGTACTCGCCGTCGTTGTCGCCGTTCGCCCGCTCGGTGGCGTTGCTGAGCTTCTCGACGCGGGTGCCGTCGTCGTTGCGGATCCGCCAGGTGTCCTTGCCCGCCGGGATCAGCTCGCCCGCGCGGCCGTTGAAGCTGATGGTCGCGTTGTCGTATCCCCAGCACTGGTCGCCGGGGGCGTCGTCCTTGCTCCAGTCGCCGTCCTCGCCGCACGGCTTGTAGCGCCGCTCGATGAAGCCGGTGTTCATGTCGAAGCCCGTACCGACCCAGGAGGACTGGTTGTTGCTGGTGGTCGTCTGGCCGTCGACGGCGCCCGAGGAGTAGCCGATGGACAGCTTGGGCAGCAGTCCGCCGGGCACGGTCGGCGTGGTCAAGGGGTAGGACCAGGAGAAGTCGCCGGTCTGGAGACTGGTCTGCCACGCGGCGGACGACGACAGCGGGGTCGCCGTGTAGTCACCGGCGCCCGCGGAGCCGCCGTCGGCATCGGCCACGGCGGCGAGCAGGACGGCGGACGCGGCGGGCCGCAGTGCGACGGAGTCGGCGGACACCGTGTGCTTCTCGCTGTCGTTGTGGCCGGCCACCGGGGTGGTCGTACGGCAGCGGGGCAGCTTCGGGGTGGTCAAGGCGCAGGAGGGCAGGGTGACCAGGCGCAGCCGGGCGCCGTAGTCACCGCCGTACGCCTCGCCGAACGCGGAGTAGTCCAGACTGACGCCGACGTGGCGAGCGCCGGAGGACGTGCTCGGGGAGCCGGTGGCGCTGACGGAGAGCAGGACTCCGTCGAGGCCCAGGCCACGGGCCGTGTCATGCGGAAGGAGCCGCACCTGTGCCTTGGTGGAGCCGGTTGTCACCCGGTCGGCCAGCAGCCGGACGGGCAGGCCGGGTACCGACAGGGGTGCGACGGTGGCGCGCCCGGCCCGTGTGCCCGCCGCCTTCTTGCCGGTATCGGTGCCCGGGGCCGCGGCGGGCAGGGTGACCTGCGCGGCGCGGGCATCCGGCCAGGTGGCGTGAGGTGCGCGGCGAGGGCCGGAAGCCAGCCCGTCCGCCTTGCGCGGCTTGGCCCTGAGCGCCTTGCCGGGGACGGGGTGGTCGGCCTCGACGGGCGGTGTGTGTCTGGCACCGCTGGGCTTCGGAGCGGCCAGCGCGGGCTCGGCCTGGAACAGCGAGCCGGCCATGAGCGCGGCCACCGCCAAGGCGGTGTACCGGCGGAAGCGGGCCGCTCGACGCGGCGGTATGGGTCTGGACAACCCGAACGTTCCTTACGTTGGTGGGTGGGGGGTTGATTCCGGTCTCCCTTCGACCCCGGGGGGGGGGGGGGGGGGGGGGGCGCCGGGGGGCGGGGGGCGCCCCCCCCGCCCCCCCCCGCCCCCCCCGCGCGGGGGGGCCCCCGGGGGACCGCCC
>NZ_JBIVXA010000009.1:0-37985 GCF_044768965.1 Streptomyces sp. NPDC090798 | reverse complement strand
GGGTTTGGGGGGGGGGGGGGTGTTTTTTGGGGGGCCCCCCCCCCCCCCGGGCCCCCCCCCCCCCCCCCCCCCCCGGGGTCGAAGGGAGACCTCTCGTCGGGAAACCCGACGGCGATCTACGGGCCTGGGACCGTGTCCAGGGACTCCCCGTTGCCGAGTTTGACGATCTGGGCGTCACTCGCCACGCCGGAGAACATCCACACGTCGTCGATCACGCCCGGCCAGTACTCGCCAGGTGTTCCGTTCTCCTTGTTGCGTCCGAACTGGAGTTGCTTGGTCGCCTGGAACGGCTGGACGTTGGCCCGCCACGACATGGCGTCCAGGACCTGCTCCAGTTGGCCGTTGACGTACAGCCGTGCCTCGTCGGCGAAGGCGTCGTACACGACTGCCAGGTGGTCCCACTCGAATTCCGAATGGAAACTCGAATGCCGCACCACGGGACGGGCCGCGCCCGCCGTGTCCGCGCTGGGCAGTTCCAGTTCGTAACCGCCCTGGTTCTGCGGGTCCGTGGCGTCCGGTGCGTATCGCACGGTGAAGGCGCTGTTGACCGCTCCTTCCGCCGACAGGACGGTGACCTTCTTCTGCGGGCGTGCCGCGGTGTCGACCCAGGCGGTCACGGTGAAACTCTCCTTGGTGTTCACCGGGACCGTCGCCGCGGCGGCGTAGTCGTCCACCCCGTCCAGGACCAGACCACCGTCGCCGACCCATCCGGCGCCCGGCTGTACGGCCGCCTGTGCGCCCAGGACCGCCGGCCGCTTGCCGGCGCTGTCGTCGGGGCTGGAAGCCGGTGTACCCGCCGTCGTGGTGTCGAACTTCCAGCGCCCCTTCACCTGCGGGTGCTGCTTGAACAGGTCACCGGCCTCGTCCTTGGAGACCACCCGGTCGTACAGGCGCACATCGTCGATCTGCCCCTTGAAGAACGAGTCGGGCCGGCCACCGTACGATCCCGCGCCGACCTGTACCGGACCGGTGGCGTCCCAGGAAGCGGGTGTGAACGGCACCGTGGAGACGAGCCCGCCGTCCACGTAGAGCCGCAGCTCCTTCAGTGTGCCGTCGTAGACACCGAGGAGATGGTGCCAGCTCTCGCCGGGGTAGACCTGGTCGGCGGCGGGCTTACCGAGGTTGGCCATGGCCCGGGTCGGGTCGACGCCCGCGGTGTCGGAGTCGTACCGGTTGAAGACCCAACGGCGGTACGAGCCGGAGTAGTACAGCTCGAAGCCGCTCTGCTGTGCGCCGGCCTGGGTCGCGATGATCTGCGCCGAGTTCGACTCCGCCTTGGGGAGTCTGGCCCAGGCGGACACCGAGAAGCTGCGCAGGGTGTTGAGCTGCGGCCCGGTGGTGCTCGCGTAACCGTTGTCGGTGGAGCTGAGGTCCAGGGCGCCGGCCACGTTCCCCGGGACACCGAACGTACCGCCGCCGCCCTTCAGGACCAGCGGGTTCACCTGGCTCGCGCCCTTCGCCACCGGGGAGGTGGCCGCGTCGTCGAAGTCCCAGGCCGCCTTGGCCGGACGGCCGGTGGTCACGGGCTCCTTGCGGGCCAGCCGACCGACGTCCTGCGCGCCCAGGGGGCGGTCGTAGACGGCGCTCTCGTCGATCGCGCCCTGCCAGGGTTCGCCGTAGGCGCCGTTGTACTTGGCGCGTCCGAACTGGAGGTTGGCGGCGGCGTGCCAGGGAGTGGTGACCGTGGACGTGCCCGCCGCGACACCGTCGACGTACAGGGTGTACTTGCCGGCCACCGCGTCACGGACGGCCGCGAGATGGGTCCACTTCCCGACCTCCGGCGGGGCCGGCGACAGCACCCGCTGGACGTCGAAGTCAGCACCGGCCGCGTCCTTGGTCGGCACACGCAGCGCCCATCGTCCGCTTCCCTTCTCGTAGCCGAGGTAGAAGCCCGCCTGGGAGGTTCCGTCGACGCTGACCGCCGTGGCGGTGGCCGCGTCCGAGTCGAGGCGCACCCAGGTGGAGACGGTGAAGTCGCCGTCGGTGTCCAGCAGATGGGGGCCGGCGGCCGCGTAACCGTCACCGGCGCCACCGCTGTTCAGGGCGAGGGCCGTGCCGCTGACACCCGGTTCACCGAGTACCGCGGTGCCGTCGAGCTGAGCGGGGCGTGCGCCGCCGCTGCCCGGGTCCTGCGTCGAACCGGCCGGGGCGTCGAGAGTCCAGGCGGCGCGTTCGGGCTGGCCGGTGGCCACCCGGAACTGGTAACTGGCGATCGTGCTGTCGTTGTTGTTGGCGTCCCAGGCCTGGACGTAGAGGTTGTTGAGTCCCGGCCGGGTCGGCATCACATCGATCGCGACGGCTGCTCCGGGGGTCGCCGGCTTGCGCTCGTTGGCCGCGGTCGGGTCCGCGTTCAGGCCGAACCAGTACTTGGTCACGTCCGGCGCGGTCGAGTCGATGGTGAAGCGGCCGTACCGTCCGACCCCGTCCAGCCACGGATCGAGCGGGTCGTCGGTGCGCGACGCGGGGTACTGCGAGGAGACCACGGTCGGTGCGGCCGGGTGCTTGGAGTCGTAGATCAGGTAGCAGCCGGTCTGGGTGTCACCCGCGTAACTCCAGGGCCCCCACAGCTTGCCGTCCGAGGCGCGCACGCTCCACGAGGCCTTGACGTTCTGCGGGATGGTCGACGGAAGCGTGATCGTGTACGGCTGTCCCGAGGCCTTGGGACCGATGCGGCCGGAGTTCCAGTGTTCCTTCCAGCCGTCGCCCGAGTCCCACTCGACCTTGAACTCCGCGTACACCTGGTCCTTGTCGGGATCCGACAGGACGGCTGTCGCCTTGGGAATGACGTTCACGGCCTTGGGCGCCAGCGTGCAGGTACCACCGGGGTTCATGGTCAGCTGCGACTGCTTGGGCTGGTTCGGCGGGTTGTTGTACTCGACGCGCAGAAACCCGTTGCCCGCGAAGCGCTTCCACTGGTTCTCGGCGCTCTCGTTCGGCGCCTTGAGCCCGAAGGTGAGTGAGGTCTGCTTGTTGGCGGCGGCCCAGACGACCGCGTCCTTGGCGTTGAACTCCAGGTCACCGTCCGGGCAGGAGGCGGTCGCGCCCTTGGCCGCCGTCACGGTCGGCATCTGGTCGATCCAGTAGCCCGCGGCCTTCTGGTCGTTCCAGGACGTGGTCGAAGTGAGCGCCTTGGTGCGCCAGAACTCCACCGGCTGCTTGACGCAGTTGTACGCGAACGTCTCGCGGACGACGAACTCGGCGCTGGTGATGCTCTTGCCCGCGAAGCTGGTCACGGGCAGCTTGTAGAACAGCCGCTTGGCGTCGTTCGGCGCGCACTTGAGGCCGGTGAAGTTCGGCGGGCAGAAGCCCAGGCCCGAGTCGGCGGCACCGTCGAACTTGTAGAAGTCGGAGTCGGGGTAGGCGCGGGAGACCATCGCGTACGCGGACGAACGCGGTGAGGACCAGGCGGGGTCGATGAAGACCGGGTAGCGGGTTTCCTCGCCGGAGAGCAGCTTCGGGTCGGGGGTGAGAAGGAGGGAGTCCCCGGTCACAGAGGCATGTACGTCGGCCCGCGCCGAGGCGTCGCCGGGGCCTTCGTACAGCTCGGAGGCTGGTGCGGTGCGCGAAGTGGCCTGCGGTGCGGCGGACTTGGTGGCGTCGGACGCGGCAGACCTGGCGACCGACGCCTTTGTCCGGGTGCTCGCGCCGGTGTTCGCGGCCGCACCGGTGCCGGCTTCGCGGGAGTCCCACATCACCGGTTGTGCCGCCTCGAAGGCCACGCCTCCCGCCTGGGTGTCGACCGCCTCGAGTCCTCCTGCGACCGTGGAGCGGACGGTGAGCCCCTTGCCGGCCATGGGCAGTCTCAGTTCGGTGAGCGCGGGGTTCGCCGCGGCCTCGGCGCTCTTGACGACCAGGACCTGGGAGAAGCCGTCGGGCTCCGCGGTCATCCGCAGGTCGACGTCCGGCAGGACCTCCGCATAGGTCGCGGACGATCCCGAGATGGCCGGGGCGGGCAGTGTGCCGGGCCACGACAGGGACAGCTCCCGGCCTGCCTTGACCATCCTGACCAGCGGGTCCCGGCTGCCGCCCGCTGAGAACACCACGTCGGCGGCGGAGGCGACGGGCACGATGCCGACGTCGTCGACCCGCCGCAGGCCGGTGTCGATGTCGACCCATCTACCTGCCCGGCGGGCGCGCACCGGTTCCATGTGCGTGATCTCGGTGAGACTGCCGCTCGGGTTGGCGAACACCTCGCGTCTCGCCCCGCGTTCGGAGACGACCTCCACCTGCTTCCCACCCCGCCGGGCCTGATCCCGCGCCCGGTCGATGTCGGGGGACAGGGTGTCCCGTGCGGATTCGTCGGCTGCCTGGGATCGCGTACGGGCCGCATCCGAGGTCTGCGCGACCGCGGTGGGCAGGGACGATCCTGGTAGCCCTCCCGCGAACAACGCCCCGACCAGAAGAGAGACCGCGCCGACGGCTGCTCTCCCCCACGTTCTCTCAGCCACGCCAGCACCTCTCACGCAATCTTCATAATGTGAAGATCACTATCTGGCTACCCGTCACAAACTGTCAACGAGCTGTGTGCTGACCCAAAACCCCACCTGTTTGCCCGGATCAGGACAAGATGTGAGCGCTATTTCGACATAACGCCCTACCTTGGAGGCGACATTCACATCAGCGGACGTGCGCGCCGCCCTCGCCACGAGGCGGTAGCGGAGGTTCCGTGTCCGGGCCGGTGTTCGAGGGTGTGGTGGGGGAAGTGGGGGCATTTGAAAAGAAGTAGGCCCCCGCACGTATCAGGCAGGACGGTACGTGTACATCCCCCCACGCACGGAGGAGTCGCCCATGCTGCGCGGCATCGACGTAAGCGCCTATCAGTCGTCCTCTTTCTCCACCGACGGTCTCTCCTTCGTCTTCGTCAAGGCGACGGAGGGCCATACGTACGTCAATCCGAGACTCACCGCTCAGGTGAAGACGGCCCGCGACGCCGGGTGCGTGGTCGGGTTCTACCACTTCCTGTGGCCCGGCAACATCACCGCCCAGGCCGAGTACTTCGTCGGCAAGTCCCCCGAGAAGGCCGGGGACCTGCTCGCCGTCGACTGGGAGGCCACCGGTGACGGCACGCACGCGAGCAACGCCGAGAAGGACCGTTTCATCCGGATGGTGAAGGAGCTTCGGCCGAACCACCGGGTCCTCCTCTACACCAACCGCGACTACTGGCTCACCGTCGACACCACCTCGTACGCCGGAGACGGCCTGTGGATCGCCGACTACGTGACCGCGGGCAAGCCCCGCATCAAGGCCTCATGGCGATTCCACCAGTACACCGACGAGCCCCTGGACAGGGACGTCGCGAACTTCGGCAGCAAGGCCGCGCTGAAGGAGTGGGCGACGGGAGGCTGACGGGCCGGCCGGCGACCACGACCCTGTGGCGCCCCACCGGTCCCGAGGAGCTGGATCTGGTCCGGCGGTCGGGGTGGCGCGCCCGGCCGCCCCGACCGCCCGAGCAGCCGACTTCCATCCGGTGCTCGACGAGGACTACGCGATCAGGAGCGCGCGGGACCGGAACGTGAAGCACAGCGGTGTCGCCCACATCGTCGGAGAGATCCGGCTGACCCAGAGTTCTCTGGCACGTAGGCTCCGACCTGCGGCTCGGTGGGAGCTGTCGGAGTGAGGGGAGCTCTCGCGGATGGGCGGGGCGGTCACGGCGGTCAGCAGTAACGGGACGTATTCCTTCACCAAACCGAACCGGGAGAGCATCACGCTGCTCGCCGGCCTCGGGGTGGAGGGTGATGTGCACGCGGGAACCACCGTGAAGCACCGGTTCCGGATGGCGAAGGACCCGTCGCAGGTGAATCTGCGGCAGGTGCACCTCATGCACGAGGAGCTGTTCGACGAGCTGCGCGAGGGCGGTTTCACCGTCGCTCCCGGGGAGCTCGGGGAGAACGTCACCACCCGGGGTGTCGACCTGCTGGGGCTGCCGGTGGGCACGCTGCTGCGCCTCGGGGACGCGGCCGTCGTGGAGATCACCGGTCTGCGCAATCCCTGCGCGCAGATCGACGGCTTCCAGAAGGGGCTGCTCAAGCAGGTCGTCGGGAGGGACGAGGGCGGCGGTGTCGTCTACAAGTCCGGGGTCATGAGCGTCGTACGGGAAGGCGGTGTGGTGCGGCCCTCAGACCCCGTCGAGATCGAGTTGCCGGTCGGGCCGCACCTTCCGCTGCGGATCGTGTGACGTCAGGCGCGGAATTCCGCGGGGCGCTCCCGAGGTGCGTCCGCCAGCGCCTTGGTCACCTCGTCCACGCCCTTCTGGAGGCCGTAGACCGGGGAGCCGGGCTGCTGGCGCCAGGAGTCGTCGAGGCCGCCCGTGTCGACCGTGTCGAAGCCGAGTTCGTCGATGAGCTCACGGACGACACGCTTGGCGGCCTCGTCGTCGCCGGCCACCGGCAGCGCCAGACGGTCGGGGGCGCCGGCCGGGCGGTGCCGGTCCAGGATGTCCTGGGCGTATGTGCCGTTGAACGCCTTGACGACGGTGTGGCCGATCTGCCGGGCCGTCCAGCCGCTCTCGGTCAGACCCTCGTCCTCGATCGCGGCGATCCTGCCGTCGCGCTGCTGGGGGTAGTAGTTGCCGGTGTCGATGACGGCGACGCCCTCGGCGGCCTGGTCCACAAGCCCGTCCGGCAGGTCCGGGACCGCCTTCAGGGGAATCGTGACGACGACGACCTCGGCGCCGCGCGCCGCGTCCTCGACCTTGACGGGGGTCGCCCCGGTCTCCTCGGCGAGCGCGGTGAGGGTCCCCGGACCGCGGGAGTTCGCGACGGAGACGTCGTGTCCGAGGGCGGTGAGCCGTCGGGTGAGGTTGCCGCCGATGTTGCCCGCTCCGATGATGCCGATCTTCATGATGGACAGGCCCTTCCGGGGTTGACGCCACTGGACTGACGGTGATCATCAACCGTGGTGCACGCGCACCTATTCCGGGACGTACGGCGTTCGAGTGACGGGCCGCCACAACAGGGGCGCGTCTCCTGCAGCTCCCCTCGGAGCACCGTCCCGGCGCCGCGTGGGCGTCGTCGCCCGGGTTGGATCCAGCATCTCGATCAGGAGCGTACGCATCCGGGAGGCCGGCATGACGAAGGGGCGCCCGCCGGATGGTCGGCGGGCGCCCCTTTGCCCGGGTCACCTGTTCAGGGCCCGGGTCACTTGTTCAGGTGGGTCCAGAACTCGTCGAACGAGAGGACCTTGTCCCCGTTGAGGTCGCGGGTGGCGATGACGGCCTCCGCCACCGACTCGGTGACGTTCCAGTCGCCGCCCTGGGCGAGGGCGCTCTTGAACTCGGCCGCGGTGATGAAACCGTCACCGTCCGTATCGATCCGCTCGAACTGCTTGCGTGCTTCCTCGATGTCCGCCACCGATCCGCCCCTTCGTAGTGCATTACCGCTGTATTGACGGAGGTCAGATTAACGGTCCGCGCCGGCCCTCAGTGCGGCGACCACCCAGCCGAACTCCTCCCGGTGCGCGGACGGGGTCCCCGCGCCCTTCACCGTGGCCAGCAACTCCCGGTACCGGGCGAGCCGGTCGTTGGACGCCGACTCCATACGTTCGAGTACGACCGCCAGGCCGCCGTCCCCCACTACCTCCCGCAGGATCGCCTCCGCCTCGGGCGACTCGGGGGCGATTCCCCGGGCGCGGGCCTCGGCCCCCAGCTGGAGCATGCGCATGGGGAACCACACGGACCGCCCGGCCGCAGCGGCGTGGTCCTGGTCGGCCGCGTTGAACTCGACCACCTTGCGCATCTGCGCCCGGAACTCCGGATCCTGGACCATTTCCGCCAGCTCCACCCAGGCGTCCACCTGCTCGGGGGCCGGCTCCTCGGGCAGGTCCCCCGCTAGGGAGCGCATCCGCTCCTGGATGGCCGGACCCACGGAGTCGAGCCCGTGGAACAGCTCCTCCACGAACTCCTCCATGATCCGTTTCCGTTCGGCGGCCGACAGCCGCGCCAGTTTGTTCATGAGCGTCATCTCCCCCGCGGTCGAACCGCGTCGCGCCACGGACGACAGCACCGCCCTCGTCACCTTCAGCGCCCTGATCTGCGCGTCCAGCGCCGTCACATGAGTGGCGGCCACCTCCGCGACCGTCGTCTCGCCGGCCAGCACCCGGCGTACGGCGTCCAGACCGAGGCCCAGTTCGCGCAGGGTGCGGATCAGTTCGAGGCGGGCCACGGACGCGGCGTCGTACAGCCGGTAGCCGCCCGAGGAGCGGGCCACCGGGGGCAGGGCGCCCTCGTCCGACCAGTAGCGGATGGTGCGCACGGTCAGCCCGGTGGCCCGGGCCAGCTCGCCGATGGTGAGAAGTCCGGTGCCGTCGTCGATCATGTCTGCGAGTCTGGGCCTTCCAGTGGGTGGAGACTCAAGGAGCCCGGTGGTGGAGACTCTTCAGGACATTCTCGACGCGGCCGCACGGGGCGTCTTCCCACCGGCGGACGGTCGTACGACCGTCGTGGCGCAGGCGTCCCACCGGGACGCGGGTGTGCTCGCCTTCACCGCGCACACGGTGGTCTTCACGGACGAGGATCCGCGGTGGGTGTACGACACGCTGGCCGCCGTGCCGTGCGACGCCCTCGCCGCGCCGATGAACGCGCGGTTCCTGGCGGCCTTCCTCGAGCGGACGGGGCGTACGTCCGAGACGATCGACGCGATGCTCGTGGGCTCTCCCCTGCCGGGCGAGCCCCCGCTCCCGCTGAAGGAGATCACGGACGGCGAACATCCGCGGATCGTGTACGCCCGTGGGCGCCGCGGCGACGTGCGCGCGTGGACGACGGAGGGCGGCGTGCTCGTACTGGGGCGCGGGATCGCGGGGCGGCTGGAGGTCTCCGTCGAGGTGGACGAAGGAGCACGGCACCGAGGGCTGGGCCGGGCCCTGGTGACGGCGGCCCGGCAGCTCGCCACGGAGCCGCTGTGGGCCCAGGTCGCGCCGGGGAACGCCCGCAGCATGCGGACGTTCCAGGCAGCCGGTTACCGTCCCGTGGGCTCGGAGGCGCTGCTCATCGCCGGATAGGCGTCAGTGCCAGGGCTCGTAGTACGGGTTGCTCTCGCAGTCGCTCATGATCTCGGTCCTGGTCTTCTTGTCGACCGGGCAGACGCCGATGATGTACTGGCGCGCGATGCCGCCGGGGAAGGCGACCTCGACCTGGTCGGCCCACTTGTGGGTGTCACCGATGGTCTTGTTGACGTCGACGCCGCCAGGCGCGTCGATGTAGTAGTTGAAGCCCGACTTGTACCAGGTCTTGTACAAGTCGTGGTCGTACGTCGTCGACACGTACGGCGAGGGCTGGTTGACCAGGACGTACTGCTCGATGTCGTACTGCCCGTTGACGGCGTCCTTGGGGTAGAGGCCCTGCTCGAAGACGGTGGCGGGACCCCGGCTGTCGCTGCGGTAGAGCGTGCCGCAGGTCTTGCGCCAGACCGGCTCGGGGGTGATGCGCTCGACCTGCACACGGTGGTCGGCGGCGGCCTTGACCGGGTCGTCGAACTGGGGACAGGTGGGCGCGGCGGCCTTGGCGAGCGGCGCGACGGGGGTCGCGGGGAGCGTCGCGGCGGAGGTCGCGAGGACGGCCGAGAGGGAGACGACGACGGCGGCGGCCCGACGCCGCAGGCGAGTTGTGATCATGGGGAGCACGATCTCGGTTCTGCGGCGGCGGGCCGGGGATCTTCACCCGTACGGCGGCGTGTCACCGCCTTCGGGTCAACCGGGCCCGGATCAGCGGAAGATACCGGTGTGGCCGAGCGAGTAGCGGCCCGGCTGGGGGTAGACGGCCAGGCCGTGCGGGCCGCTGCCGACCGGGATGCGGGCCAGCTGGACGCCGGTGCGGGTGTCGATGGCGTACACCTCGGAGTTGTAGCGGCCCGACAGCCACAGGACCTTGCCGTCGGCCGAGACACCGCCCATGTCGGGGCTTCCGCCGTGCGGCAGGCGCCACTTCTTGGTCAGCCTGTTCCGGGTGAAGTCGAAGACGGAGATGGTGCCCTCGCCCCGGTTGGAGATGTACATCTCGCGCGAGTCGCGGCTGACGTACAGCCCGTGGCAGCCCTTGCCGGTCGGGAGGAAGGACGGCTTCGTGAACTTGTCCCCGTCGAGGACCCACACGCCGTTGGCCACCATGTCGGCGATGTAGAACCGCTTGCCGTCGGGGGAGATCTTGACGTCCTGCGGCATGGCACCGCGGAAGGGCAGCTTCTCCTGGGCGACCACCTTCATCCGCTCGGTGTCGACCTTCAGCAGCTCGCCGCTGAACTCGCAGGAGACGATGAAGTAGCGGCCGTCGAGGGAGAAGTCGGCGTGGTTGACGCCGTAACAGCTGACCGGCTCGGTCTTCACCTGCTTCATGGTGTGCGCGTCACGGAAGACCAGCTCGCGGTCGAGGGAGGCCATGACGATGGCGTACCTGCCGTTGGGCGTGAAGTACAGGTTGTACGGGTCGTGCACGTCGACGGTCTTGCCCGCCTTGCCGGTCCTCGGGTCGATGGGGGTGAGGGTGTTGCCCCGGTCGTTGTTGACCCAGAGCGTCTTCATGTCCCAGGAGGGGACGACGTGCTGGGGCTGGGCGCCGACCCGGATCGTCTCGATGACCTCGTACGTCTTCGGGTCGATCACGGAGACCGTGTTGGAGTTGGTGTTGGGGACGTACACGCGGGACGGGAAGTCCTTGACGACCGGCGAGAGCTTGTTCGGCCGGTCGGCGGCGTAGAGGTCCGTCGGGTCGAGCACGGGCGGCATGCCGGGCAGGCCGTCGACCTGCTTCGGCTGGGCCGGTTTGACGGCGGCCTGGGTGCCGACGGCCTCGTGCGCGGTGTTCTTGGACTCGCCGTCGCAGCCCGGAAGTACGGCGAGTGCGGCGAGTACCGCGCCCGCGAGCAGGGCGCGCTTCGTGAGGTTCCGGTTGCGGTGCATCAGCTCAGCAGCTCCGTGGTGGTGACCGCGCGCAGACCGCGGCGGCCGAGTTCTTCCAGGACGGCGGGGAGCGCGGCGACCGTGTCCGCGTACCCGAAGTGCAGGCTCACCACGGATCCGTCGCGGACCCCGCCGATGACCTGACGGGTGACGGCGGGGGCTCCCGGCGAGGTGTAGTCGAGCGAGTCGACGTCGTAGGAGAGGATGTGCGGGTAGCCCACACGGCGGGCCACGCCCGCCACGCGGGCGGAGGCGCTCGGGGTGCGGGAGGGCCTGAACCAGGTGCCGATGGACCCGGTCAGCCGCCGCAGCCGGTCCGCGCAGCCCCGGATCTCGGCCTCCGCGTCCGCCTCGGACATCGCGTTGATGTCGAGGTGGCGCAGGGTGTGGTTGCCGAGGTCGTGGCCGCCGTCGAGGATGCGGCGGGCGATGTCGGGGTGCTCGTCGAGCCAACTGCCCACCGCGAGCACGGTGACCCGGGCGCCGGCCTTCTCCGCCTCGCCGAGCAGTGCCTTGGCGACGGCCGGGTCGCCCTGGCCGTGGAAGGTGAGGGCGACCCGGGGACGGTCACGGGGGCCGTGGGTGATCTCGGCGGGCTGCTGCGGGAACCGGCGAGGCGCGGGCGCGGCGGCGGCCTTGGCGGAGGGGTTCGCGGAGGAGGCCGCGGACGGGTTCGTGGAGGGAGAGACGGATGTGCGGGACACGGCGACCGGGTGGGCGACGGCGCCGGTCGCGGAACACCCCGTGGCGAGTGTCCCGGCGGCGAGCGCGACACCCGACCGCAGCGCCGCACGCCGATCCGGAACCGTACGAGGATCCGGCGCCGCACGCGCGACGCTTCCGGCGGGGTTTCCGTCGGAGCTTCCGTCGGGGGACGGCTGAGGGGGACGAGCGGGCGTGATCACCCGCACCATTTAAGGGTGTAATGGTAAGAAAACGTGCGATTCGTCCGATTGGCGGGGGTGCGGGTCGCGGTGCGGACCCGGGGGCGAGCGGTCAGCGGTCGGCGACGCGCATCTCGAACCAGGTGGTCTTGCCACGGGGCAGGAGGTCGACTCCCCAGCGGTCGGAGAGCTTGTCGACGAGGAAGAGACCACGGCCGCTCAGATCCATCTCCTGGACCGGCATCAGACAGGGAAGACCGCGGGAGGGGTCACGGACCTCGACGCGGATCCAGCCCCGGCGGCGCCGCATCCGGAGTCCGAAGACGCGGGCGCCCGTGTGCCGTACGGCGTTGCCGACGAGTTCGGACACCAGCAACACGGCGTCCTCGGTCATCTTCGGGGAGAGCCCCCAGTGGCGCAGGACGATGACCTGGGTGAGCCGCCGCGCGGTGGCGGCGGACTCGGGGCGGGACGGCAGCGGGACCTCACCCTCGGTCGGATTGCCGAACAACTCGAGCGCCTTGAGCGCCCGCTCGTCCTCGACCGCAGGCGACCAGCGCGCCGCGGTCGCACTCCCGTGCCGCCGCGGCGGTTCGATACCCTCCAGCCCCGCCATGCCCCCATCATGGCCGCCCAGAGACCGCTTCGGGGCCGTTCCGGAGGAATACGCCCCCCGGAACCGCCCATTCCACAACATCCGATCGGCATATGCCGCAGGCAGTTCGGGGCCCACCAAGGCCCATCTGACCTGCCGGAATGCCCTAGTTGGCGGCAATCGCCATTCGCTCCCGACAAGGCAGACTTAAGGTTCCCTTAAGGCTGGCATAAACCAGCCCTTCGGGGGACGGCGGATAAGACATCGCGTCAACTGCAAGTGGATCAGCGGAACTTGGAGAGTGAGTTTCGCGGCACCACGGGGGCTCCGGCGGCGATTCGGAGGACCGGTAAACCGGGGATGCGGAGAACCGGCGCCCCCGGAAAAGCGGCGGACAACGGCGGATCAGAGGAACTTCGCCTTCCCCGGCCCCTCCTCCACGAAGCTGCGCATGCCGCGCTCGCGGTCCTCGGTCGCGAACAGCCCCGCGAACCAGTTCCGTTCGATCGCGAGCCCCGTCTCGAGATCGGTCTCCAGACCCGCGTCGATGGACTCCTTGGCGGCGCGCAGCGCGAGCGCGGGACCCTGCGCCAGCTTCGCGGCCCACGCGTGTGCCTGGGCGTACACCTCGTCGGCCGGGACGACCCGGTCCACGAGACCGAGCGACAGCGCCTCGTCGGCCCTCACCATCCGTCCCGTGAAGATGAGGTCCTTCGCCTTGGAGGGGCCGATCAGGCGGGACAGGCGCTGGGTGCCGCCGGCGCCGGGGATCAGGCCCAGCAGGATCTCCGGCTGGCCGAGCTTGGCGTTGTCCGCGGCGATACGGAAGTCCGCGCAGAGCGCCAACTCGCAGCCACCGCCCAGCGCGTACCCGGTGACGGCGGCGACGACCGGCTTGGGGATACGGGCCACGGCGCTGAAGGAATCCTGCAGGCCACGGGACCGCACGACCATCGCCGCGTGGTCCATGGCCTGCATCTCCTTGATGTCCGCGCCCGCCGCGAACACCTTCTCGCCGCCGTAGATGACCACGGCGCGCACGTCCTCGCGGCGTGTGGCCTCCTCGGCGAGCTCCTTGAGCCGGTCCTGTGTGGCGACGTCCAGCGCGTTCATGGGCGGGCGGTCCAGGCGGAGGGTGCCGACGCCTTCGGCCACTTCGAGATGCACAGTCATGAAGGCACCGTATCGGGGGGTCTGGGGGGTTGTCCCCCGGGGCAGGTGCGGCACGGGGACTGACGACAACGGGCCCGGTGTACTCGGTCACAGAGGTGACCTGGCACAGCGGGCCCGTCGAGGCGAAACGGTCAGGCGGTCCAGGCCGACCAGGACATGTTCCAGCCGTTGAGGCCGTTGTCCGGGGCGACCGTCTTGTCGTGGGAGTTCTTCACGATCACCACGTCACCGGTGATGGAGTGGTCGAAGAACCAGGCGGCGGGCGCACTGCGGTCGCCGCCGCCGCGCACGTCGCGCAGGCCCACGCAGCCGTGGCTGGCGTTGTAGTTGCCGAAGGCGTCGCCGCCCCAGTAGTTGCCGTGGATGAAGGTGCCGGAGTCGGTCAGGCGCTGGGCGTCGGGCACGTCCTTGATGTCGTACTCGCCGCCGTAGCCGACCGTCTCACCGTTCATACGGGTCACCCGGAGCTGCTCGCTGATGACCATCTGGCCGTTCCAGGTGTCGTAGCCCGGCTTGCCCGTGGTGATCGGGATGGTCTTGATGACCTTGCCGTCGCGCTTGATGACCATCTTGTGGGTCTTGGCGTCGACCGTGGAGACCTGGCTGCGGCCGATCGTGAAGGACACGGTCTTGGCCTGCTTGCCGTAGACCCCGGGGCGGCCCTCGACGCCGTCGAGGTCGAGGGTGACGGTGACCTTCGTACCGGCCTTCCAGTACTGCTCGGGGCGGAAGTCGAGGCGGTCGTTGCCGAACCAGTGGCCCTGGACGTCGACGGCCGGCTCGGTCTTGATCTTGATGGCCTTCTCGACGGCGTCCGGGTGCGTGATGCCCCGGGTGAAGCGCACCGAGAACGGCATGCCGACGCCGACCTTGGAACCGTCCTCGGGCGTGAACATACCGACGAAGGTGTTCTTCGGGGTCAGCGTGGTGAAGGCGGACTCCTCGGCGGCCTCACGGCCGTCGGCGTCCTTGGCCACCGCGTGGACCTTGTACTTGGTGGCGGAGGCGAGGTGGGTCGAGGGCGTCCAGGTGGCGCCCCCGCCGGATATCGCGCCGTCGACCGCGTTGCCCTTGCCGTCCTTGACCGTGACCTCGGTCAGTTTGCCCTTGGCCGCGGTGACCTTGAGGGCCCCGCTGGTGGCCACGCCGTTCGTGCCGTCCTTCGGGGCTATGGTCACCACGGCCTGCGACACCTTGGTGTCGGCCTTGGTAGAGCTGCCCGTGCTCTTGCCCTTGCCGTTCCCGGCGTCCGAGTCCCCTCCCCCGCCGCACGCGGTCACGGCGAGCAGCAGCACGCCCAGCAGCAGTGCCGGGATTCCCTTGCTCCCCCGGCTTCCCCGTGCCCGCGTTCCAACCGACGCCCCCGAAATCGGTCGCCCGTTCAAGTCTGTTCTCCCCTCGCACGGCCTGATCAGGCCCGCACCCCAGCGCGTCACCGCGCGTATCGCGCTAATTAATCACACGGTCCTGAGAGATGGCTCCCCGGGATTGTCACCGTTCAGTCCCAAGTTCGGCCGTGTGCGGGCGCGCTGGAGTCCCCTGCCTTACGGGGGCGTACGTACCGCTTCGTCCGGCTACTTCGCCGCGCTGCCCGCCTTCCACTCCTTCCAGTCCATGTTCCAGCCTCCGAGGCCGTTGTCGGGAGCGACCACCTTGTCGGCGCTGTTGACGATCTCGACGACGTCGCCGATGAGACTGCGGTCGAAGAACCAGCCCGCGGGGGTGTCGGAGCTGCCGCCCTTCACGTCCTGAAGACCGACGCAGCCGTGACTGACGTTGCTGTTGCCGAAGACGCCCGAGGCCCAGTAGTTGCCGTGCACGAAGGTCCCGGAGTCGGTGAGGCGCATCGCGTGCGGGACGTCCGGGATGTCGTACTCGCCGCCGAAGCCGACCGTGCGGCTGTTCATCCGGGTCACCTCCAGCATCTCCATGACGACCATCTTCCCGTTGTACGTCGTCCTGTTGGGGGCGCCCGCCGTGATCGGCACCGTGGCGAGGAGGTCGCCGTCGCGGCGTACCTCCATGGTGTGCGCGGCGGCGTCGACCAGCGAGACCTGGCTGCGTCCGATGGTGAACGAGAAGGTCCTGTACTGGAGTCCGTAGACGCCCTTCGCCCCCTCGACGTCGCGCAGCCGCAGTCCGACGGTGACCTTCGTGCCCGGCTTCCAGTACTTCTCGGGCCGGAAGTCGAGGCGGCTCTTGCCGAACCAGTGCGGGCGGACCTCGACCGCGGGGCTGGCCTCGATGTGGATCGCGCGCTCGACGGCGGACCGGTTCTCGATCTCCCGGTTGAACGCGAGGGAGATGATCATGCCGGTGCCGACGGTGGAGCGGTTCTCCGGCGTCACGTATCCGATGAACCGCTCTTCGGGGACGTATGTCGTGAACGTCGTGTGCCGCGCCGAGCGCCGCCCGTGCCCGTCGAGGGCCACCACGTTCACGGTGTACTTGGCGGCCAGCGCGAGCCGCGGGTCGTCGGGCGCCCAGGTCAGGCCGTCGGCGGAGATGCGCCCGGGCACCGCGGACTCCTGTGCGTCCTGGTCCTTGACGACCTGCACGGACTCCAGACGCCCGTCGGGCACCCGGACCCGCAGCGCCTGCCGCGGGCCCACGCCCTTGCTGTTGTCGTCGGGAGAGATCCGGATGACGTCCTCGGCGGCTGGGGGTTTGCCGAGCACCTCCTCCATCCCGTGCGAGGTGCAGCCGGCGGCTCCGGCGAGCAGGCCGGCCCAGGTCAGTACGGCGGCCAGTGCGGCCCCTGCGTGCCGCGCGCGTGTCTGTTCGTGCTTCACAGCGGGCCCAACGAGTGTGCACCTCTGGGGAAACGTGAGTGCGAGCCAAGCGCTGGGCAGAACAGTGGGGAGGACGACGCGAGGGGGAGCCGCGCCCGTGAGCCGCAGGGGCGTGCCGGTGTCGAGAGGTCGAGCGCGCGAAGGCCCGAAGGGCTGAGCACGGTCGGCCTCCCGGCACCGGCTGTGGCGCCCCGGAGGCGAACGGGCCGACAAGAGGTGTCGGGACGCCGCACGCTCTTTTTCGGGCCGTCCTCCGGAGCCGCAGGAGGCTGAACGGTGTCGAGCGCAGCCGAGCAGGAGGCAGTGCCGGAGGGGCGGACCACGGGCGAGAAGCTGCCCGTGCAGTCGTCTCCCGTGCTGAACGGCGCCCAGCGGGCGCCGTCGCCCGCCGTGTCCGTGTGGCCGGGCGCCCCGACCCCGCTCGGGGCGCGCTTCCGCGTCGGCCCCGACGGCGCGGCGGGCACCAACTTCGCCCTGTGGGCGGGCGGGGCGGAGGCCGTCGACCTCTGTCTCTTCGACGAGCGGGACGGCGAGGTCCATGAGACGCGCGTGCCGCTCACCGAGCTGACCCACGAGATCTGGCACGGCTTCGTCCCCGGCGTGCTGCCCGGCCGCCGCTACGGCTACCGCGTGCACGGCCGCTGGGACCCGTGGACCGGCGCCCGCTGGAACCCGGCGAAGCTGCTCCTCGACCCGTACTCCCGTGCGGTGGACGGCGACTTCGGTCTGCCGCCCGAGGTGTACGGGCATGTCCGGGACTGGCCCCAGCAGCAGGTCGCGGACACCGTGCGCGACGACCGCGACTCGGCGCCGTACGTCCCCAAGGGTGTCGTCGTCCACGATGACGACGACTGGTCGGACGACCACCGCCCGAAGACTCCCTGGGCGGACTCGGTGATCTACGAGCTGCACGTACGCGGCTTCACGCGGCTGCACCCCGGAATACCGGAGGAACTGCGCGGGACCTACGCCGGGCTCGCCCACCCCGCGGCGATCGAGCACCTGGTCGGGCTGGGCGTCACGGCCGTGGAACTCCTGCCCGTCCATCAGTTCGCCCACGAGGACCACCTCCTGCGGCGCGGGATGAAGAACTACTGGGGCTACAACTCGATCGGCTACTTCGCCCCGCACGCGGGCTACGCGTCCTCCGGGACGACCGGGCAGCAGGTCGGCGAGTTCAAGCGGATGGTGCGCGCGCTGCACGCCGCCGGCATCGAGGTCATCCTCGACGTGGTCTACAACCACACGGCGGAGGCCGGCGAGCTGGGCCCGATGCTGTCCCTTCGCGGCATCGACAACCGGGGCTACTACCGGCTCCAGTCGGACGCCCGCCGGTACGCCGACTACACGGGCTGCGGCAACACGCTGCACGTGGTGCAGCCGCACGTCCTGCGCCTGATCACGGACTCGCTGCGGTACTGGGTGACGGAGATGGGGGTGGACGGCTTCCGCTTCGACCTGGCGGCGGCGCTGGCCCGCTCGATGCACGACGTCGACATGCTCTCCCCCTTCCTCGCCGTCATCGCCCAGGACCCGGTCCTGCGCCGGGTGAAGCTGATCGCCGAACCGTGGGACGTCGGTTCCGGCGGCTACCAGGTGGGCGCCTTCCCACCCCTGTGGACGGAGTGGAACGACCGCTATCGCAACGCGGTCCGGGACTTCTGGCGGGGCGCGCTGCCGGACGTACGGGACCTGGGTTACCGCCTCTCGGGGTCGAGCGACCTGTACGCCTGGGGCGGGCGGCGCCCCTACGCGTCGGTGAACTTCGTGACCGCCCACGACGGCTTCACACTGCGCGACCTCGTCTCCTACGAGCGCAAGCACAACGAGGCCAACGGGGAGGGGAACCGGGACGGCACGAACGACAACCGGGCCTGGAACTGCGGGGCGGAGGGGGAGACGGACGAGGAGCGGGTACGGGGGTTGCGGCGGCGCCAGTTGCGGAACCTGCTGACGACGTTGTTGCTGTCCACCGGGGTGCCGATGCTCGTCGCGGGGGACGAGTTCGGGCGCACCCAGCGCGGCAACAACAACGCGTACTGCCAGGACAACGAGATCAGCTGGGTCGACTGGAGCCTGCTCGACGAACCGGGCTGGCGCGCCCTGTTCGACCTCACCTCCCGTCTGATCGCACTGCGGCACCGGCATCCCGTGCTGCGGCGCCGCGCGTTCTTCTCCGGCCGGGCGCACTCCGTCGACGGGCTGCGGGACCTGGCGTGGTTCACCCCCCGCGGGACGGAGATGACGGAACGGGACTGGTACGCGCCGGCCGCGACGCTCGGGATGTACCTCTCCGGCCGGGACATCCCCGGACGCGATGCCCGGGGAGCGCCGGTCGTGGACGACAGCTTCCTCGCGGTGCTGCACGCGGGCGACCGTCCGGTGAGCTTCGTCCTGCCGGGGCCTCCGTGGGCCTCGCGCTACGAACTCGTGGTCGACACCTCGGCGGAGGATCAGGCGCGGGCGCCGGGCGTGGTCCATCGGGCGGGCGGCACGGTCACCGTGCCGGCACGGGCGGTGCTGTTGCTACGGGTGATGGGCTGAGGCACCTGTCCTCGCCCCCGCCGCCCCTACCCGTCCCATCCCTGCTTGGAGGCTCCGCCCTCAAACCCCCGACGGCCTGAACGGCCTCGTCCTCAAACGCCGGACAGGCTGAAGATGCGCGCAGCGCCCCCTCAGGGGCGCCGGGAACTGCGCGACCAGCCCCCACGGACCCGCAGAGAGGGGATCGGGGGCTAGCCCAGGATGCCCCGGTCGTAGGCGACCGCCACCGCCGCCGCGCGGTCGTTGACGCCCAGTTTGGCGTACAGGTGGGTGAGGTGGGTCTTGACCGTGGCCTCGCTGATGAACAGGACGCGGGCGATCTCACGGTTCGAGGTGCCCTTGGCCACCAGGGCCAGGACCTCGCGCTCGCGGGCCGAGAGGGAGTCCTGGGTCGAGGCGGGCGCGCGGACCGCCGAGACCAGGCGGGAGGCGACCGCAGGCGAGAGCACCGTACGGCCCTGCGCGGCCGCGCGGACGGCGGTGAACAGCTCCTCCCGCGGGGCGTCCTTCAGCAGATAGCCCGTCGCGCCCGCCTCGATCGCGGGGAGGGTGTCGGAGTCCGTGTCGTAGGTGGTGAGGACGAGCACCTTGGCCCGGGCGCCGCGGCGGGTGAGTTCCTCGATGGCCTCGACTCCGTTGCCGCCGGGCATGCGGAGGTCCATCAGGACGACGTCCGGGTCGAGGGAGGCGGCGAGGGCGACGGCCTCGACGCCGTTCGCGGCCTCGCCGAGCACCGTGAATCCCGGCGCGGACTCGAACATGCCGCGCAGACCGTCCCGTACGACGGGATGGTCGTCGACGACGAGGAGGGTGATCGCGGCGTCTTCGGCCGGGGCGGACGAGTCATCGGTCATGGCGGACCAACGGTACGCGCGCCGAGACCGCCGTGCCGTGGCCGGGTTCGGACTCCAGGGTGAGGGAGCCCGCGATGCGTTCGGCGCGGGCCCGCATGCCGTCGAGGCCGAAGCCGCCGCTGCCGGTGCGTGCGGGGACGGCGGCGGGGTCGAAGCCGCGGCCGTCGTCGCGTACGTCCAGGGTCACCTCGTCGCCCATGAAGGAGAGAGTGACGCCGAGCCGGGCGGCGCGCGCGTGCCGGGACGCGTTGGACAGGGCCTCCTGGGCGATGCGCAGGAGCGTCGCCGAGATCTCCTCGTGGAGGTGTTCCGCCGTACCGGTGAGAGTGAAGTCCGCGCGGATGCCGGTGCGTCGGGCCCAGTCCGCGACCGTCTTCTTCAGGGCCTCGGGAAGGCCGTCGTGTTCCAGGGCGACCGGGGCGAGGTTGTGCACCGAGCGGCGCGCCTCACCCAGGCTCTGGCGGGCCAGCTCCGAGGCGCGGCCCAGGTGTACGCGGGCGGCCCCCGGATCGGGGGTGTTCGCGACGACCTGGAGCTGGGCGATGATGCCGGTCAGGCCCTGGGCGATGGTGTCGTGGATCTCGGCCGCCAGACGGCGGCGTTCGTCGGCGACGCCGGCTTCCCGTGCCTGGACGAGGAGTTGGGCGTGCAGGGCGGCGTTCTCGTCGAGGGCCTGCTGCAGGGCGGCGTTGGTGCGTTCGAGTTCGGTGATGGTCTCGGTGCGCTCGCGGGAGCGCTGCGCCTCCTGCTGAGTGAGGTGGGCGACCACCATCTGCAGGCCGGAGTTGGCGACCAGGAGCGCGGCGAAGAGGATCCACTGGACGCCGTTTCCGAACGGCAGCCCGCCCGCCTGCGCCCCGGCCACGGTGGCCGCGCTCGCGAACAGTCCGAGCCGCTGCCACCTGCCCGGGATCAGCTCGTCGGCGTCCATGTAGCCGGCGGCGGCGTAGAACGCGAAGAACGGGTCGATCCAGGTGAGGGCGAAGCCGAGGGCCCAGCGGACGGCGTAGTACGCCGTCCCCGCCCGGGACGGGATCCGGCCGCGGCCGGCCCGGCGGGCGCGGGTGCCGTGCCACCACAGCTGGAGGGCGACCGCCGCGACGACCAGGGCCCAGGCCGCGTACCACTCGGTGGAACGGTCGATCACGCCGGTGGAGGCGAGCGCGAGGACGACACTGATGCCGAGCAGCCCGTACGGCCCCCAGGTGTGCAGCTGCTCCCAGCGCCGCTCGATCTGCCTGTCCCTGGTGGTCATCTCCCCAGTCTGCACGGCCGCCCCTTCCCCTACTCCCAGCGGAACCAGCGCGAGGCGCCGGCTGTCAGCAGCACGGTCCAGGCCACCAGCGCACCCAGGTGCGCCCAGCCCGGCCAGTCGCCCGCCGCCGCCCGGTTCAGGGCCTGTGCGGCGGCGCCGAACGGGGTGCAGCCGACGATCCGGGCCAGCGTGTCCGGCATGGCCTGCACCGGAATCCACACGCCCGCGCAGAACATCATCGGGAAGAACACCGCCGACCCGATCGCACCCGCGATCTTCGTCGTCCGGGACAGCGCGGAGACCACCGCGCCCAGCGCCAGCGCGGCCAGGATCGCGAGGAGCAGGGCGAGGAGATAGCCGTACGGCTGCTCGGGCAGTCGTACGTCGAAGGCGAGACGGCCCACGACGAGGGCACACAGGGCGGAGGCCAGGGCCGCCGCGCCGTAGACGACCATCTGCGCGGACAGCAGGGCGGACGGCCGTACCGGAGTGGTGGACATGCGGCGCAGGATGCCGCGCTCGCGGTAGCCGGTGATGTTCTGCGGCATCGACTGCAGGGCTCCGACGATCATGCCGAGGAGGACGGCGACCGGGACGTACACGTCGACCGTGCGCAGGCCGCCCAGGTCCGCCTGATGGTGGCGGAAGGACGGGATGGAGCCCAGGATCACCAGCAGCAGGGTCGGGAAGAGCAGGATCCAGAAGAGGGCGCCCGGTTCGCGGCGGAAGAGGCGCAACTCGGTGCGCAGGACGGCGGTGTTCATGCGGTGATCTCCGTCAGGTCGAGGAACGCGTCGTCCAACGTGGCGTCCGAGACGCGGAGTTGGTGGGCGGTGATGTGGCCCCGGGCGAGCAGCGTGATGACCGCGTTGACGGTCTCGTCGGTGCCGGACAGCGTGATCCGGCCGTCCTTGTGCTCGACCGAGGCGAGCGCGGGCAGCGCGTTCAGGTCACCCTCGTCCAGCGGGGCGGAGGGCGTGAAGCTGATGACGGTGGAGCCGGCCGACCGGCGGATCAGGCCTGACGGGGTGTCCAGGGCGGCCACCCGGCCCTTGTCGATCACGGCGATCCGGTCGCAGAGGCGCTGCGCCTCCTCCATGAAGTGCGTGACGAGCAGGACGGTGACGCCGCTCGCGCGGACGTCCTCGATGAGCTGCCAGGTGTCGCGGCGGGCGCGCGGGTCGAGCCCGGTGGTCAGCTCGTCGAGGACGACCACGCGGGGGTTGCCGATGAGGGCGAGCGCGATGAACAGGCGCTGTTTCTGACCGCCCGAGAGCTTCGTGAAGCGGGTGGTGAGCTTGGCGGTCAGGCCGAGGCGTTCGGCGAGCGGCCGCCAGTCGGCGGGGTGCGGATAGAAGGCCGCGTACAGCTCCAGGGCTTCGCGGACGGTGAGTTTGGCCTGGAGCTCGCTCTCCTGGAGCTGGGCGCCGAGGACACGGGCGACCTGTTCGTGGTCGGCGACGGGGTCGAGCCCGGTGACCCGGACGCGGCCCCCGTCGGGGATCCGCAGGCCCTCGACGCATTCGACGGTGGTGGTCTTGCCGGCGCCGTTCGGGCCGAGGATCCCGAAGATCTCGCCCTCCTCGACGGCGAAGGAGACTCCGTCGACGACGGTCCGGCCGCCGTAGGACTTGCGCAGTCCGGTGACTTCGATGACTGACATGTCCCGAGGATCCCGGCGGGACGGGAGCGGGCACATCGTCCATCGCGCTCGAAGCGGCATCAGCCGATCGGTTGATGCGGCGATACGACCGAGCCCCAGGCCCCAGGGGCACGGACCTGGGTCCGTGGAACGATTCAGGTCGGGTCAAAACTCGGTGGGCTCTGTCAGTGCCGAACCGTAGGCTCGCTCCTGATGTCCACTCCAGATGCGGTGACCCCGGGCCGGGCCGACCATTCGACCGTACGCAGCCTGCTGCGCCTGTGGCCGTACGTGCGGCCGGTGCGCGCGCGGCTGTTCAGCGCCGCCTTCGTCGCGGTCCTCGCCTCCTGTACGGGGCTGGTGTTCCCGCTCGTCCTGAAGTGGATGGTGGACGGTCCGGTGGCCGACCACGACTCGGCGGGCATCTGGCTCGGCGCGCTGTATCTGCTGCTGCTCGGTGTCGCGGAGGCGGTGCTGTTCGGGCTGCGGCGGTGGCTGGTGGCGCGCCCGCTGTCGGGGGTCGAGGCGGACATGCGGGCGGATCTGTACCGGCATCTGCAACGGCTCCCGGTCGCCTTCCACGACCGCTGGGCCTCCGGTCAGCTGCTGTCCCGGGGCACCACGGACCTGATGCTGGTGCGCCAGTTCCTCGCTTTCCCACTGACGTTCCTGCTGGTCAACTCCGTGACGATCCTGGTCGGCGTCATGATCATGCTGGCCCAGGAGTGGACCCTCGGCCTGGTGCTGCTCGCTCCCGCGGTGCCCCTGATGGTCGTCTGCTGGCTCTTCGAGCGGCACTACTCGCTGGTGGCGCGGCGGGCCCAGGACCAGGTGGGTGATCTGACGACGGTCGTCGAGGAGAGCGTGCTCGGCATCCGCATCATCAAGGGCTTCGGGCGCCACCGCAGCCAGGCCCGCGCCTTCCGCGAGCTGTCCCGCACCCTGCGCGGCACGGAGCTGGCCAAGGCCCGCCTCCTCGCCGCGATCCTGACGGTCATCGTCACCCTCCCCGAACTCGCCATCGGCGCCGCCCTCGTGCTCGGCACGGTCCAGGTCGCCGACGGTCACCTGTCCGCCGGCACGCTGGTGGCGTTCCTTTCCACGGCGCTCGCGCTGCGCTGGCCCGTCGAGTCCATCGGCTTCCTCCTCGCGATGAGCCAGGAGGCCGCGACGGCGACGGAGCGGTACTTCGAGGTGATGGACGAGCAGCCGGAGTCCATCGAGACATCCGCGATCGCCGCCGGTACGTCCGCGGGCGCCGCCGGGAAGGGCGAGGGCGGACTCCGCTTCCACGGCGTCCAGTTCCGCTATCCCGACGCCCCGGCGGACGCGCCCCCCGTCCTCGACCGCATCGATCTGCACATCCGTCCGGGCGAGTCGATGGCCCTGGTCGGCGCGACCGGCACCGGGAAGACCACCCTCACCGCCCTCGTCCCACGGCTGCACGAGGTGACGGCCGGCCGGATCACGCTGGACGGCGAGGACATCACGGCGATGCCCCGCGAGGAGCTTCGCGCGCGCGTGGCCGTCGCCTTCGAGGAGCCCACCCTCTTCTCGGCCGGCGTCGGGGAGAACGTGCTCATGGGCGCCCCGGACACCGCGGGCGAAGCGGACCTGGACCGTGCCCTCGCCGTCGCCCAGGCCGACTTCGCGCACGCGCTCCCGCAGGGGACGCGGACCCAGGTCGGCGAGCAGGGCCTGAGCCTGTCCGGTGGCCAGCGCCAGCGCCTCGCCCTCGCGCGGGCCGTGGTCGGCCGCCCCGACTTCCTCGTCCTCGACGACCCCCTGTCGGCGCTGGACGTCCACACGGAGGCCGCGGTCGAGGCCGCGCTGCGCCGCGTACTGGCGGAGACGACCGCGCTGATCGTGGCGCACCGCCCGTCCACGGTCCTGCTCGCCGACCGCGTGGCCCTGCTCTCCGGCGGCCGTATCACCGCGGTCGGCACCCACCACGAACTGCTCCGCAGCAACGCCGAGTACGCCCATCTGATGTCAGGTGACGAGGAGGCCGGCCGATGACGGCGCCCACGACGACCGCGCCGAACAAGGAGCCGGACCGGGAACCGGGCACGGCCGACGGCGGGGAGCCCGGCAAGGTCCGTCCGGACGCGCGGGAGTCCCACCAGCACCAGGACCCCTTCGACCGCGACGCCCTGCCCACTCCCCCGGGCGCCACGGCCGCGCTGCTGCGTTCCCTCCTCGCCCCGCTCAAGGCCCGTGTGGTGGTGACGATGGTGCTGCTCCTGCTCCAGCAGGCCGCGATCCAGGCGGGCCCGCTGCTCGTCGCGTACGCCATCGACCGCGCCGTACCGGCGTTCCGCGCGCACGACCACGGCCCGCTGATCGCGGTGGGAGTCGGCTATCTGCTGTGCGCGCTGGCCGCCGGCGGACTCCAGTACGCCTTCACCCAGGCGTCCGCCCGCGTCAACCAGGACGTGCTGCTCGATCTGCGTGGCCGGATCTTCCGCCATGCGCAGGCGCTCAGCATCGACTTCCACGAGCGCTACACCTCGGGCCGGCTGATCTCCCGCTCCACGACGGACGTCGAGTCGCTGCGCGAACTGCTCGCCGAGGGCCTGCAGGAGCTCATCACGGTGATCCTGTCCTTCGTCTACATCTCGGCGATGCTGCTCTGGCTGGACCTGAGCCTGGGCGCGGTGGCCGTGGCCTCCTTCGTGCCGCTCTATCTCCTCGTACGGCAGTACCGGCGCCGCGCGGGCCGTATCTACCGCCTCCGCTCGACCGCGATCGCCGCCGTGATCGTGAAGTTCGCGGAGACGATGAACGGGATCCGGCCGGTGCGCGCGTTCCGCCGCGAGGACGCCAACGACGCCGAGTTCCGGGTGCTCAACAAGCGCCACGAGCGCACGAACGGCGACGCCCTGCTGGAGATGGCCCGCTATGTCGTCGGCTCCCGGCTGGTCGCCAACACGGCGGTCGCGGGGATCGTGCTGTGGGGCGCGTACCGGGTCGCCGGGGGTTCGCTGGCGCTGGGTGTGCTGGCCGCCTCCGTGCTGTATCTGCGCCGCCTGTACGACCCGATCGACCGGCTGGGCATGTTCCTCAACGCGTACCAGTCCGCCGCGGCCTCGCTGGAGAAGATCGCGGGTCTGCTGGCCCAGACGCCGTCCGTGCCGGAGCCGGCCGAACCGGGGCGGCTGCCCGCGCTCGCCTCGGCGCAGCCGGGCCGCGAGGTCGTCTTCGAGGACGTCCGCTTCGCGTACCGCACCGGCGGCGAGGTGCTGCCCACGTTCTCGCTCACGCTCCCCGCGGGGCAGACGGTGGCCGTGGTCGGCTCGACGGGCGCGGGCAAGTCGACGCTCGCCAAACTGCTGGCCCGTTTCTACGACCCCACGGACGGCCGGGTCCTGCTCGACGGCGTCGACCTGCGCGAGCTGTCCGTGCCCGAACTGCGGCGCGGGGTGGTGATGGTGACCCAGGAGGCCTTCCTGTTCTCCGGCACGGTCGCCGAGAACATCGCCATCGGCCGCTCCGACGCGAGCCGTGAGGAGATCGAGCGGGCCGCCAAGGCGATCGGCGCCCACGACTTCATCAGCGCGCTGCCCGAGGGCTACGACACGGACGTACGCAAGCGGGGCGGCCGTATCTCCGCCGGGCAGCGCCAACTCGTCGCCTTCGCAAGGGCGTTGCTCGCCGACCCGGCCGTCCTCATCCTCGACGAGGCGACCAGCTCCCTCGACATCCCGGGGGAACGGGCGGTGCAGCGCGCCATGTCGACGGTCCTGCGCGGCCGGACGGCGGTGGTCATCGCCCACCGCCTGTCCACGGTGGAGATCGCCGACCGGGTGCTGGTGATGGAGCACGGGCGGGTGGTCGAGGACGGCAGCCCGGCCGAACTCGTCGCGTCCGCCGGCAGATTCGCGGACCTGCACCAGGCGTGGCGCGACAGCCTCGTATAGCCCACGGCGAGTGAAAGGCATGAGGTTGATCGACGCGTACGAGGACCCGGGGACGCCCGACTGTCGGGGCGGGTGGCGGTATCTGTGGTGGCTGGTCACCCGGCAGTCGGGGCGCAGCGTGGCCGGCGCGCTGCTCGCCACGGTGTGGATGGTGCTCCTGGCGCTGCCGCCGTATCTGCTGTCCCGTGCGATCGACGACGGCCTGGAGCCGGGCGACCAGGGCGCGCTGGTGGGCTGGACGGCCGCCGTGCTGGGCATCGGCGTGTTCAACGCCTGGCTGGGCATCTTGCGGCACCGCACCATGACCAAGGTCCGGATGGACGCCAACTTCCGTACGGTCAAGGTCGTGGTGGGGCAGTCGGCGCGGCTGGGTGCCGCGCTGGGCCGCCAGGTCGGCGCCGGGGAGGTCGTCACGATCGGCGTCGGTGACGTCCAGACGATCAGCCAGTCGCTGACCGTCGTCGGCCCCGGCATCGCCGCGATCGTCACCTACGGCGTGGTGGCCGCGCTGCTGATGTCGGTCTCGCTCCTGCTCTCGGTGGTGATACTCCTCGGGGTGCCGCTGGTCGCCGGGCTCGTCGGCCCGCTGATGGGTCGGCTCCAGGGCGCGGAGACCGAGTACCGCGAGCGGCAGGGCGTGCTGACCGCGCGGATCGGCGACCTCGCGGGCGGTCTGCGCGTCCTCAACGGCCTGGGCGGCAAGGGGCTGTTCGCGGACACCTTCCGCCGCGACTCGCAGCGGCTGCGGGCGCAGGGGTACCGGGTCGGGGCGGCGACCAGCTGGATCCAGGCGCTGGGCACGGGACTGCCGACCCTCTTCCTCGCCGTCGTGACCTGGCTCGCGGCCCGGCTCGCCGCCCAGGGGGAGATCACCATCGGCCAGTTGGTGTCCGTGTACGGCTATGTCGCGGTCCTCGTGATGCCGGTGTACTTCTTCATCCAGAGCGGCTACCAGCTCAGCCGGGCCGTCGTCGCCGCCCGGCGCGTCGTACGGTTCCTGTCCCTGGAGCCCGTCGCCGACCACCCCGACGCCGGGGACGCGCCCGCCTCCCCGGCGGTGCTGCACGATCCGGACTCCGGGGTACGGGTGCTGCCGGAGCGGCTCACCGCGCTGGTCGGAGCGGTTCCCGCGGAGTCCGAGGCCGTCGTCGACCGCCTCGGCCGGTACGCGGAGTCGGCGGTCACGTGGGGTGGCGTACGGCTCGACGAGATCGCGCTGGCTCAGGTGCGCGAGCGGATCCTGGTCGCGGACAACGAGGCCGACCTGTTCGCCGGCACCCTGCGCGAGCTGGTCTCCGGTCGCCGGGAGCACGACGGGGAGGCGATCGCCCGGGCGGTGCGCGCGGCGGCGGCGGACGACATCCTGCTCGGTCTCCCCGACGGTCTCGACTCGGACGTCGCCGCCCAGGGCCGCACCCTCTCCGGCGGCCAGCGACAGCGCCTACGCCTGGTGCGGGCGCTGCTCGCCGACCCCGAGGTACTGCTCGCCGTCGAACCCACCTCGGCGCTCGACGCGCACACCGAGGCGGCCGTGGCGGCCCGGCTGCGGGCTGCACGCTCGGGCCGTACGACCCTCGTCACCAGCACCTCTCCGCTGATGCTGGACCAGGTCGACACCGTGCACTTCCTGGTCGACGGCAAGGTCGCGGCGAGCGGCAGCCATCACGAACTCCTCGACGGGGAGCCGGCATACCGGGCACTGGTGGCCCGCGACACGGAAGAGGCCCTGCGATGAGCGCGCAGCTGCCGGTCGCCGAGCCCGCCGAGGTACGCCGGGCGTCACTGCGGCTGATCCGGGCGGACGCGCGGGCCTTCGCCGCCGTGCTCGGCCTCAACGCGCTGGCCGCCACGGCCGGTCTGGTCGGGCCCTGGCTGCTCGGGCGGATCATCGACGACGTACGGGCCGGGGACGGTGTGGACGTCGTGGACCGGCTGGCGTCGGTCATCCTGGTGTGCTCGCTGGCGCAGCTGCTGCTGGCGCGGTGGGCCCGGTACGTGGGGCACCGTTTCGGGGAGCGGACGCTGGCCCGGGTGCGGGAGCAGTTCGTGGAGCGGGCGCTGAGTCTGCCCGCCTCGGTCGTGGAGCGGGCCGGCACCGGTGACCTGACCGCGCGCGGCACCGCCGATGTCACCGTGGTGGGCAACACCCTGCGCGACGCCGGACCCGAACTGCTCATCTCCTGCGCCCAGGCACTGTTCATCCTCGGCGCGGTCTTCGTCATCGCCCCGCTGCTCGGCGTCTGCGGGGTGCTCGGGCTCGTCGGCATCTGGTTCGCCTTGCGCTGGTATCTGCGCCGTGCGCGCACCGCGTATCTCGCCGAGGGCACCGCCACCTCGGACGTCGCCGAGATCCTCGCGGCCACCGCGTCCGGTGCCCGTACGGTGGAGGCGTTCGGGCTTCAGCGCGGCCGGATCACCGCGAGCCGTCGGACGCTGGAGACGTCCCGCCTCAGGCGGATGCGGACCCTGTACCTGCGCAGCGTGTTCTTCCCGGCCGTGGAGGTGTCGTACGTCGTTCCCGTGGTCGCATCCCTGCTGGTGGGCGGTGCCCTGCACGCGCGGGGGTCGATGAGCCTGGGGGCGGTGGTCGCCGCGACCCTGTATCTGCGCCAGCTCGCGGAGCCGCTCGACCAGATCCTGATGCAGGTCGAACAACTCCAGAGCAGCGGCGCCTCGTTCGCCCGCGTCGAGGGGCTGGCCCGCGCGCCACGGGCGCTACCGTCGGGCTCCCCCACCCCGGTCGGCGACCGGATCGACGTGACGGATGTCCGCTACTCCTACGACCGCGGGGGCGAGGTGCTGCGCGGAGTCGACCTGACCGTCCGGCCCGGGGAGCGGCTGGCCGTCGTCGGGCCCTCCGGCGCCGGGAAGACCACGCTGAGCCGACTCCTCGCGGGCATCGACGCGCCGCGGTCCGGGTCGGTGACGGTGGGGGGCGTGCCGATCGCCGACCTCGATCCCGAGCAACTGCGCCGCCAGGTCGTCCTCGTCACCCAGGAGCATCACGTGTTCCTGGGCACCGTTCGCGACAACCTGCTGATCGCCGAACCCGCCGCCGGTGACGCGGCGTTGTGGGCGGCGCTGGCCGCCGTCGGTGCCGACGGCTGGGTCCGGGAGCTGCCGGACGGCCTGGACACCGAGCTCGGCACCGGCGGCCGCCGGACGGACGGGTCGCGGGCCCAGCAGCTCGCCCTGGCCCGGGTGGTGCTGGCCGACCCGCACACCCTCATCCTCGACGAGGCGACCGCCCTGCTCGACCCGACGACCGCGCGCCACACCGAGCGTGCGCTCGCCGCGGTACTGGAGGGGCGCACCGTCATCGCCATCGCGCACCGGCTGCACACCGCGCACGACGCGGACCGGGTCGCCGTGATGGAGGACGGACTGCTCACCGAACTCGGCACGCATGACGAGCTGGTGGCGGCCGAGGGCGCGTACGCGGCGCTCTGGCGGACGTGGCACGGGGACTAGGGCGGGGGACTATGGCGGGGCCAGGCCGGGCCCTGACGGGGCCCCGGGCGAGGCGCGTCGGGGCTCGCCCGGCCACTCCGGGCGCGGTGCGGCAGGGTGGTCGCGCCTCGCCCCGCCACCGACCGGACGCACTCCGGCGAACAGTCCGCATGCCGAACATGAACACCCGGACAACGGACGAATTCCGGCCAAGTTCCTGACGCGGTCCTGACAGAAAGCGAAATCTCCTGCCACTCTTCCCACGGCAACTTCACAGCAATCCCACAGCACCGTCGCCGTGTCGTGGCCGTAGACCCATGCAACTGGTTCCGCGTTCCACCCTGTTCTGCCCTGTTCTGCCCTGTTCTGCCCGGACGGGTACCCACCCCGACCGGATCCCCACTGGCCGCGCGAGCCGTGGCCACGCAGAAGGAGTCAGTGTGTTGAGCAGCAGTTCCTCTCACAGACGCACCTCCCACACCACCCAGCGCCGTGTCGCGGCCGTCGCCCTCGTCGGCGTCTCCGCCCTGCTGGCCGCGGCCGTCCAGTCGGGCGCCGCGAGCGCGGCCCCCCAGAAATCCTCCCTCGGCAAGATCAACCGTGGTTCTCTCGCCGTCCAGCTCACGCCTTCGCAGCGCGCGGAGCTGATACGCGACGCGGACGCCGCCAAGGCGGCCACCGCCAAGGACCTCGGCCTCGGGGCCAACGAGAAGCTCGTCGCCCGCGACGTCATCAAGGACGCGGACGGCACGGTCCACACCCGCTACGAGCGCACGTACGCGGGACTCCCGGTACTCGGCGGCGACCTGGTGGTCGACACCACCAAGGCCGGGAAGACCGAGCGGGTCATCAAGGCGACGCGGGCCACCCTCAAGGTCGCCTCACTCACGCCCGCCATCGCCGCCTCGAAGGCGGAGAAGCAGGCCCTCTCCGTCGCCAAGGCCGACGGTTCGAAGAAGACCGACGCCGACCGGGCGCCCCGGAAGGTGATCTGGGCGGCGGACGGCAAGCCGACCCTCGCGTACGAGACGGTCGTCGGCGGCTTCCAGGACGACGGCACCCCGAACCAGCTGCACGTCATCACCGACGCCGCCACCGGCAAGAAGCTCTACGAGTACCAGGGCATCGAGACCGGCATCGGCAACACCCAGTACAGCGGCCAGGTGACGCTGACGACCACGCAGTCGGGCTCCAACTACACGCTCACCGACGGCGCGCGCGGCGGCCACAAGACGTACAACCTCAACCGCGGTACGTCCGGCACCGGCACCCTGTTCTCGCAGACCAGCGACACCTGGGGCAACGGCACCACGTCGAACGCCGCGACCGCGGGCGCCGACGCGCACTACGGCGCCGCCGAGACGTGGGACTTCTACAAGAACACCTTCGGCCGCAGCGGCATCAAGAACAACGGCGTGGGTGCGTACTCCCGGGTCCACTACGGCAACGCGTACGTCAACGCGTTCTGGGACGACAGCTGCTTCTGCATGACGTACGGCGACGGGGCCGGCAACGCGGACCCGCTGACCGCGCTGGACGTGGCCGGGCACGAGATGAGCCACGGCGTCACCTCCAACACCGCGGGTCTCAACTACACCGGTGAGTCCGGCGGTCTGAACGAGGCGACCTCCGACATCTTCGGCACCGGCGTCGAGTTCTACGCCAACAACGCCTCCGACCCCGGTGACTACCTCATCGGCGAGAAGATCGACATCAACGGCGACGGCACCCCGCTGCGCTACATGGACAAGCCCAGCAAGGACGGCGGCTCGGCGGACAACTGGTCCTCCAGCGTGGGCGGCCTCGACGTGCACTACTCGTCCGGTGTCGCCAACCACTTCTTCTACCTGCTGAGCGAGGGCAGCGGCGCCAAGGTCATCAACGGGGTCAGCTACAACTCGCCGACCGCCGACGGCCTTCCGGTCACCGGCATCGGCCGCGACAAGGCCCTGCAGATCTGGTACCGGGCGCTCACCACCAAGTTCACCTCGACCACCAACTACGCGGCGGCGCGCACCGGCACGCTCGCGGCGACGGGCGAGCTGTACGGCACGACGAGCGCCGAGTACACGGCGGTGCAGAACGCCTGGGCGGCCGTGAAGGTCGGCTCGCGTCCGGGCGGTGGCGGCGGCGGTGGCACGTCGTTCGAGAACACCAGCGACGTATCGATTCCGGACAACGGACCGGCCGTGACGTCGTCGATCGCGGTCACCGGCCGTACCGGCAACGCCCCGTCGAACCTTCTGGTCGACGTGAACATCGTGCACACCTGGCGCGGCGACCTGGTCGTGGATCTGCTGGCCCCGGACGGGTCGGTGTATCCCCTCAAGGCCTTCAGCTCCTCCGACTCGGCGGACAACGTCCAGGAGACCTACACGGTCAACGCTTCCTCCGAAGTCGCCAACGGCACTTGGAAGTTGAGGGTCCAGGACAAGGCCGCTCAGGACACCGGCTACATCAACAGCTGGAAGCTGACCTTCCCGTAGACCGCACCTGAACACACGGCATCGAGAGGGCGCCGCCCCGGGTTTCGACTCCCCGGGGCGGCGCCCTCTTTGCCGTGCCATGACCCTGCTTTTGTTGCCGCTTGACGAAGATCGAGATCCGCGCAACGAACAGCGATCTTCATCCAACGGACGCTTTTCGGCCAAGATTTCATCGCCCTCCTGACATGTACGCGTCCCGGATGTCACTCTTCCACCGCACGGCTCACCCGCACCGCAACTTCGCACCTTCCGCACGGCCACCCCACGCCGTCCGGTCGCCCCCACAAGAGGAGATTGCGTGACCCCCCTCTACGCGCGTCACAAGCGCACCACTCTGGCCATCGCCACTGCTGTCGCCGCCGGAGCCCTGCTCACCACCGGTCTGACCACCGGTGCCTCCGCCCAGACCGAGTCGGCCGGCGCCAAGGCGAAACTCCCCGGCGCCACGGTCCAGCTCTCCGCCGCCACGCGCACGAGCCTGATCCAGAAGGCCGACGCGGCCGCGCCCGAGACCGCCCAGCAGATAGGCCTCGGCGCCAAGGAGAAGCTCGTCGTCAGAGACGTCCTCAAGGACGCGGACGGCACGGTGCACACCCGCTACGAGCGCACGTACAACGGCCTTCCGGTCCTCGGCGGCGACCTGGTCGTCCACGAGTCCAAGGCCGGCAAGACCGAGGGCGTCACCAAGGCCGTGAAGACGGCCATCAAGGTCGCCTCGCTGAAGCCGCAGGTCACCACCGCGAAGGCCGAGAAGCAGGCCCTCACCGCCGCGAAGGCCGCCGGCTCGGAGAAGACCACGGCCGATCGCGCCCCCCGCAAGGTGATCTGGGCCGCCACCGGCAAGCCCACCCTCGCCTACGAGACGGTCATCGGCGGTCTCCAGGACGACGGCACCCCGAACGAGCTGCACGTCATCACCGACGCGGCCACCGGCAAGAAGCTCTACGAGTACCAGGGCATCGAGACGGGCACCGGCAAGACCCTCTACTCGGGCACGGTCAGCCTCAACACCACCCTGTCGGGCTCGACGTACCAGCTGACCGACGGCACCCGCGGCGGCCACAAGACGTACAACAAGTCGCACACCACCACCTCCTCCGCGGGCACCCTGTTCACCGACGCGGACGACACCTGGGGCACCGGCACGGCCTCCAGCTCCACCACCGACCAGACCGCGGCCGCCGACGCCGCGTACGGCGCGCAGGAGACGTGGGACTTCTACAAGAACACCTTCGGCCGCAGCGGCATCAAGAACAACGGCGTCGGCGCGTACTCCCGCGTCCACTACGGCAACGCGTACGTCAACGCGTTCTGGGACGACAGCTGCTTCTGCATGACGTACGGCGACGGCTCCGGGAACACCCACCCGCTGACCTCGCTCGACGTGGCCGGCCACGAGATGAGCCACGGCGTCACCGCCAACACGGCCGGTCTCAACTACTCGGGCGAGTCCGGCGGTCTGAACGAGGCGACCTCCGACATCTTCGGCACCGGCGTCGAGTTCTACGCGGGGAACTCCTCCGACGTGGGTGACTACCTCATCGGCGAGAAGATCAACATCAACGGCGACGGCACCCCGCTGCGCTACATGGACAAGCCCAGCAAGGACGGCGGCTCCGCCGACTACTGGTCCTCCAGCGTCGGCAACCTGGACGTGCACTACTCGTCCGGTGTCGCCAACCACTTCTTCTACCTGCTGAGCGAGGGCAGCGGCGCCAAGACCATCAACGGCGTCAGCTACAACTCGCCCACGTACAACGGCACGGCCGTCACCGGCATCGGCCGGGACAAGGCCCTGCAGATCTGGTACAAGGCGCTGACGACGTACTTCACGTCGACGACGAACTACAAGTCCGCCCGCACGGGGACGCTCTCCGCGGCGTCGGCCCTGTACGGCTCGACCAGCACCGAGTACAAGGCGGTGGCCGCGGCCTGGACCGCGGTCAACGTGAGCTAGTGCCCACGGGGTCCTCGAGACCCGCTTAGGCACCTTGGGCGGTACCCGGAGAGAAGTCCTCTCCGGGTACCGCCCTACGCTGTCCCCATGGTCTCCCCGGACAACCCCTTCACATACGAGGACGTGGGCGCGACGCGCGACGGCCACTGCCCGCCGGGGTTCCGCCCCCTGCATCTGCGCACCCGCGTCGGCGAGGGCGAGGCCGTCTTCCGCGCCGCGTCCGAAGCGGTGATGACCTGGGAGATGCACCGCGCGATGGGCGTGGGCATAACCGCCACCGCCGACAAGGCGGCCCCCGGAGTCGACGTCACCGTCGGACTCGGCCCCCTCAAGGCCCCCTGCCGTGTGGTCTGGACGGTCGAGGAGTACCGCCGGGCCGGCTGGGCCTACGGCACCCTGCCCGGTCACCCCGAGCGCGGCGAGGAGGCCTTCGTGGTCGACCGCACGGGCGACGGCACGGTCTGGCTGACCGTGACCGCCTTCAGCCGTGCGGCCAAGTGGTACACCCGTGCGGGCGGACCGGCGACCCGGGGGCTCCAGCACGCCTACGCGCGCCGCTGCGGGACGGTACTTCGCCGGCTGTGCGCGGGGTTCGAACCGTAGGTCCGCTGCCTGCCGTTCCGCTTTCGGCCCGCTCAGCGCATCAGGACCCCGGCCTCCTCCCCCACATCCTCCGAAGGCAGCGTCACCAGGCCCAGCTCGGCGCCGGACGCGAGCAGTCGGTGCGTGGGGAGGATACGGACCGTGTAGCCGAACGGGCCGGTGCGGTCGAGGGAGAGCGGTCCCTCGTACACCCAGCGCCCTTCCAGGTCCGGACCGCCCGCCGGTTTCAGCGGGACGCAGCTCGCGTCCTCGATGCGGTCCTGCGAGTCGACGCGGCCCGAGACCGCCTGGACCTCGACGTCGTCCGGGGCGAGGTCGGCCAGCGCCACCCGCACGCGCAGGGAGAGGGTGGTGCCCAGTTCGGCGGTCGTGGTGGCGGCGGAGGCCTCCAGGTGGTCCACCGTGACCCGGGGCCAGGCCGCCCGGACGCGGGACTTCCAGGCGGCCAGTTCGCGGGCCGCCTCCGGGGCCAGGGCGCGGTGGGCGCGGGCCGCGGGGGCGTACAGGCGCTCCACGTACTCGCGCACCATCCGGCCCGCCAGGACCTTCGGGCCGAGATGGGTCAGCGTCTGGCGGACCATCTCGATCCACCGGTCGGGCAGACCGTGCCGACCCCGCTCGTAGAAGCGGGGCGCCACGCGCTGTTCCAGCAGCTCGTAGAGGGCCGCCGCCTCCAGGTCGTCGCGGCGGTCGTCGTCCTCCCCCACCGCGGAACGCGTGGGGGGACCCCCATCCGTACCGTCCGCCGTCGGGATCGCCCAGCCGAAGTCAGGCTGGAACCACTCGTCCCACCAGCCGTCCAGGACGGAGAGGTTCAGACAGCCGTTGAGCGCCGCCTTCATCCCGGACGTGCCGCAGGCCTCCAGCGGGCGGAGCGGGTTGTTCAGCCAGATGTCGCAGCCCGGGTACAGCTTCTGCGCCATCGCCATCCCGTAGTCCGGGAGGAAGACGATCCGGTGGCGCACGCGCGGGTCGTCCGCGAACCGGACCAGTTCCTGCACGAGTCGCTTGCCGCCGTCGTCGGCGGGGTGCGCCTTGCCCGCGACCACGATCTGGATCGGGCGTTCGGCGTGCAGGAGGAGGTCCATCAGGCGGTCGCGGTCGCGCAGCATCAGGGTCAGACGCTTGTAGGAAGGGACGCGGCGCGCGAAGCCGATCGTGAGGACGTCCGGGTCCAGCACCCCGTCGATCCAGCCGAGTTCGGCCGTTCCGGCGCCGCGCTGGCGCCAGGAGGCGTGCAGGCGTTCCCGTACCTCGAGGACCAGTTGCTCGCGCAGCGCCCGGCGCAGGTCCCAGATCTCCTGGTCGGCGATGTCCGCCACCGCGTCCCAGCGGTCCGAGCCGCCGACCGTCATCGCGTCCTCGGTGCGCTGGGCGCCGATCTGACGGGCGCCGAGCCGGAAGACCTCCGGTGCCACCCAGGTCGGTGCGTGCACGCCGTTGGTGACCGAGGTGATCGGGACCTCGTCCGGGTCGAAACCCGGCCACAGCCCGGAGAACATCTCGCGGCTGACGTGACCGTGGAGCAGCGACACCCCGTTGGCCCGCTGGCCGAGCCTGAGCCCCATCACCGCCATGTTGAAGAGGTTCGGCTCACCGCCCGGGTAGGTCTCCATGCCGAGGCCGAGGATCCGCTCGACGTCGATACGGGGGAGTTCGGCGTCCGGGCCGAAGTGGTGGGCGACCAGTTCGCGGTCGAAGCGGTCGATGCCGGCGGGGACGGGGGTGTGGGTGGTGAAGACGGTACCGGCGCGGACGGATTCGAGGGCGGCCTCGAAGTCCAGCCCGTCGTCCCCTTCGCCGAGCTCGGCGATGCGTTCCAGGCCGAGGAAGCCGGCGTGGCCCTCGTTGGTGTGGAACACCTCGGGCTGGGCGTGGCCGGTCAGCCGGCAGTACGTCCGGACGGCGCGCACCCCGCCGATGCCGAGCAGCATCTCCTGAAGCAGCCGGTGCTCGCTGCCGCCGCCGTACAGCCGGTCGGTCACCCCGCGTTCGCCGAGGTCGTTCTCCTCGACGTCGGAGTCGAGCATGAGGAGGGGGACGCGACCGACCTGGGCCAGCCAGATGTGGGCGCGCAGGGCGCGGCCGCCGGGGAGGGCGAGGGTGACCTGGGCCGGGGTGCCGTCGGATTCGCGCAGGGGTACGAGAGGGAGTTCGTTGGGGTCGAGGACGGGATAGTGCTCCTGCTGCCAGCCGTCTCGGGAGAGGGACTGCCGGAAGTAGCCGTGCCGGTAGAGGAGTCCTACGCCGATGAGGGGTACGCCGAGGTCGCTGGCGGCCTTGAGGTGGTCGCCGGCGAGGATGCCGAGGCCGCCGGAGTACTGGGGCAGGGCCGCGGTGATGCCGAACTCGGGTGAGAAGTAGGCGATGGCGGCGGGGAGGTCGGGAATCTGGGTCTGGGTCTGGTACCAGCGCTCGCCCGTCATGTAGTCGCGCAGGTCGTCGGCGACGGCGGCGAGGCGGCGCAGGAAGCGGCGGTCCTCGGTGAGTTCCGCGAGGCGGCGGGGAGGGACGCTGCCGAGCAGGCGTACGGGGTCGCCGTCGGAGGCGGTCCAGCGTTCGGGGTCGACGGACTGGAAGAGGTCGCGGGTCTCGGCGTGCCAGGACCAGCGCAGGTTGCGGGCGAGGTCACTGAGCGGGTGAAGGGCGTCGGGCAGTACGGGGCGAACGGTGAATCTGCGGATTGCCTTCACGAGTTCCACCTTCACGAAAGACGTATGCGGCGGGAGGTACGTCACCCACGACGGTAGCGGCGAGGGTGTTTCCACAACACGGCGCATCGATGAACTCCGGCGTCGCGGGTGGGGCGGGGGCGGGGTCGGGGGGGGGGGGGGGGGGGGGGGGGGGGGGGGGGGGGGGGGGGGGGGGGGGGGGGGGGGGGGGGGGGGCGGGGGGGGGCCGGGGGGGGGGGCCGGGGGGGCGGCGCGGGGCCCGCGCCCCCCC
>NZ_JBIVXA010000008.1:0-406911 GCF_044768965.1 Streptomyces sp. NPDC090798 | reverse complement strand
ACACGCGCCGCAACGACGCGCACAGAAAACCCGATCACGGCCACTGTCAACCATCAGCTGGGACCGAACTGTCAAGCATCACCCGGGATCGGACACTGCTGATCGCCAAGGGCGCGGTAGAACTTTCCCTACTTCATCAAGTGCCCGCGCGAGCGCGGGCTGGCCCCTGGGGCCCGACCCCTCTGCGCACACCGCGGGCTACATTCAGCAGATGAACATCAAGGAGCCAGTGAGCTGCGCGTTCTGTATGGAAACCACCGATGTCGGCCACTCCGGCGATGGCGTCACATTGACGATCACGCGGGCCGGAGAACAGAGCTCACAGTTCGTTTGGGCCCACGTGAGCTGCCTCGACGAGCTACTTCACAAACAAATCACCCGAGGCCCATGGCTCGACGAGTAGAGATCTTTAACGGTGCGGGTTACGTCGGGTCGTGACGGCTCCCGTGGGATGCGCTCTGCCTGGAAGTGAGGTATCCCGATGGCGGCGTGCGTTGGCTTCGAGCGGTCGGCAGGCTTTGGCCTCCAAGGGTCCCGGCGGGGCGCGCGGGAGGGCGACTTGGAACAGGCGCTCGTCATGGGCGAGCGCGTCCTCGAAGGCGAGCGCCAGTCCGTCCGTTCGCTCATCATGACGAGCCGCGAGCTGGCGGCCGAGATGAGGAGTTCCCACCCGCCACGTGCTTCCGGGCCGACTCGGACCCAGCGTGCCCGACGGGTCGGCACGGTCCCTGCGACTTTCCCGGCTACGCTCGCGCGCGAGCGCCCCGCGGCGCGTGGCTGCGGGGCGCCCAGTGGGGTCTAGTCGACCATCTGCCCGTCGTACATACCGCCCCTGCATGTGTTGTTCGCCCAATTGACTGTTCCGCCGCCCTGCTGGCACTCACCCGGGGTGAGGCTGGCGGCGGTGGCGGTGGCGGCGCCTGTGAGGCCGAGTCCGGCGAGGGCTGCCGTTGCGATGACGGCGGCGAGGATTCGTCGAATGCGCATTTGGTTTCCCTTTCATGGATTGCCTCGATTGGGGCACTAGTCAGCTTGACCTTCACCCAAATGGGTGGCACGCCATGTTGCGCCATTCGGGTGACATTGCTGTCGGGTGCGGGGTCGGTGACGCGACCCGTCAGACAGGCCCTAGGAGATCTCTAACGGTGCGGGTTACGTCGGGCCGTGACGGCTCCCGTGGGATGCGCTATGCCGGGAAGTGAGGTATCCCGATGACGGTGGGCTGACGGCCGAGGAGCGGCCTCGGCGTGAGCGAGTGCGGTTCGAAGCCGCTGATCTGATCGAGGCCGGGGCCAGTGAGCCTCCGGCTGGAGTGACCAGTGCTGGACGCCGGCCCGGATCGCCGAGATCGTGCGCCGCCGGTTCGGCGCCGAGTACACCTTGGCCGGGCTGGCCCCACTGCTGCACCGCATCGGCTGGAGCGAGCAGGTGCCCTCCCGCAAGGCCGCCGAGCGCAACGAGGCGAAGATCGCCGCCTGGCTCTGCTTCGAGGACGAAGCCGGCCAGGGCCTGAGGCCGCCCAAAGGCCGCACCTGGGCCACCGGGGCCACACACCGGTCGTGCGGGTCACCGCCCAGGGCACCAAACGCGTCCCCATGGCGGCGCTGATCTGCACCAAGCCCGGCCGGCGGCCCCGGCTGACCTACCGCATCCACCTCGACCGCGGTCCCGCCAAGGGCCGCCGCAAGGGCTTCACCGAGACCGACTACGCCCGACGGCGGGATTCGACCCGTGCGAACCGGCCCGCCGCCCGGCCCGTCACGTCCTCAAGCGCATCCTGCCGGTGGGGCCCTTCGGGCGGGAGATCACCGCGCGGTCTCAAGGAGAGAGGCTCACAGCCCGGAACCGCCCGTCGCGTCGATCACCCGGCCGGTCACCCAGCGCGCGTCGTCGGAAGCGAGGAAGGCCACGATGTCAGCCACGTCTTTCGGCTGCCCGACCCGGCCCAGCGCGGCCAAGGACGCCGCGTGGGCTTCGGCCTGCGGATTGCCGCGTAGCCAGCTTGCGTTGACGTCCGTGTCGATGACGCCGGGTGCCACCGAGTTCGCGGTAATGCCTCGGGGCCCCAGTTCCTTGGCGAGGTTGAGGGTGAAGGTGTCGAGCGCGCCCTTGGTGGCGCCGTAGGCGATGATCTCCGGCATGGCGAGGCGGGCCGCGCCGCTGGAGATGTTGATGATCCGCCCTCCGTCGCGCAGCCGCTCCAGCCCTTGCTGCACGATGAAGAACGGTGCGCGGACGTTCACGGCGAAGACCTCGTCGAAGGCGTCCTCGGTCAGCGACGCCAGATCAGAGCTGCGGCCGATACCGGCGTTGTTGACGATGATGTCGACGGCTCCGCCGGGGGTGTATTCGGCGGCATGGGAGTCGAAAGCCGCCCACAGGGAGGCCGCGTCACGGTGCCGCCCCAGCTCCGCGTGCACGGCGAAGGCCCGGCCGCCGTCCTTGCGGATGCGTTCAACGACCTCGTTCGCCGCTGTCTCGTCGCGGGCGTAGGCGACGGCGACGGTGGCGCCGTCCCGGCCGAGACGTTGCGCTACGGCCCGGCCTATGCCGCGGCTGCCGCCGGTGACCAGTGCGATCTTCCCCTCAAGTGTCCGTGTTCCCATAGCTGTTGGCCACTCCTCGCTTTATTGAACGATCGCTAAACAAACAACGTAGCATGCCTTCTTGAGCGAGCGCTCTAAAATGGAGGAGTGACTGAGACACGCGCGAAGCGAGGGCGGCCGAGGGCGTTCGACCGCGCCGCGGCACTGACCGCGGCCACCTGTCTGTTCTGGGAACGCGGCTACGGGGCCACCTCCATCGGCGAGCTGACCGAGGCGATGGGCATCAGGCCCGGCAGCCTGTATGCGGCCTTCGGGGACAAGAAGTCTCTGTTCAAGGAAGTGGTGCACAGCTATGGGCGCTCACCCGTGGGCGCCTTCATGGGCGTTGCCCTTGAGGAGGAACCCACCGCCCGCGCCGCGTTCACCCGCATCCTGCGTGAGGCGGCGGTCATCTATCCCGACCCCGCTCACCCGGCCGGATGCCTGACGATCAGCGCAGCCACCAACGTCTCCCCGCAAGACGCCGAGGTGGAGGCATTCCTGCGCAACCTACGCAACGAGAACCTGGACGTCTTCGAAGCCCGCCTACGCAGGGCGCAACAGGCCGGCGAGCTATCCGACGCGGCCAACCCCCGTGCGCTGGCGGCGTACTTCGCCATGGTCATCCAGGGCATGTCGCAGCGCGCCCGCGACGGGGCTGCGGCGGCCGAGCTGACCGAAACCGCCGAACTGGCCCTGGCCGCATGGCCCGCGGCACGACACTGATCCCACGCGCCGACCTGCCATCTCGCCTGCCCGGCCACACTGAACAGCAAGATCACGATCTCGGCAACGCGGAACGACCTCACGACGGGCAGTCTGTCCGTTCCCCTTCTCTATGGGGCTCGGCTGGCTAGCCTGGGCGTGCCGCTGTGTGACGAGCTCCAAGCGGTGTGTATGGGATCACGGGGGGTATGCGTGTGACGGGTCACGGCAATCTCGTTCCGGGGCAGGCCGGTATGGACGAGGTGTTCTTCAGTTATCCCCGAGCGGACCGCGATGCCGTGCTGCCTTTGGTCGAGGCGCTGCGAGGCGCAGGGGTGAGCGTGTTCCTGGACGAGTCCGGGATCGACGAGTTCGATGGCATCACCCAGAAGATTCGCGGTGCTCTGGCGGGGGCGCGGTTGTTCGTGGCCTACTATTCGGGCGCCTATCCCAAACGTCCGGCCTGTCAGTGGGAACTTCTCACCGCCTTTCGCGCCGCTGGTGCGTTGGGCCGGGCTAGCGAGCGTGTCCTGGTCATCAACCCAGAGCCCGGACCTGACCACATTCAGCCCGTGCAGCTGCGCGACGCCCGCTACTGCGTGGCCACCGGGTCCGGTTCCGTGGCAAGACTCGTAGAGCGCGTCGTCGAGCGCGTCACCACTTCTCCGGGATGTCTGGGGGATGCGATCGAGGCGCGGCGGCCCGTCTGGCGTCCGCTGGAGCATTTGGGCTCCGAACGTTTCATCGGGCGGGTGAACGAGTTCTGGCAGCTGCACCATGCCCTCCACGCGTTCGAATATCCCGCCACCCAGGATGAGGCCGCCGCCGGCCAGGCAGTCGTCATCGGCTTGGGGGGCGTGGGCAAGACCCTGCTGGTCGAGCAGTACGCACGCCGCTTCGCCTCCTTCTACCCCGGCGGCATCTACTGGTTCACCGCAGCCGCCAGCCACACCCCGGACGCACCCAATACCGAGAGCCTGCACAAGGAGGTCCGCGCCCAGCACTATCAGCAGATCGCCTCAGCACTCGCCCTCGACAACGCTCAGTCTGAGCCGGCGCAGACCCGCGAGGCCGCCCGGCGTCATATCGAGCAGACCGGCAAGCCCTGCCTGTGGATCGTCGACGACCTCCCCGGCCAGCTCCCGCTGGACCTGGTACGCGAGCTCGCCGCGCCGCACCCTCTCGGCCATACCGTCATGTCCACCCGCTGGCGCGGCTATCAGATCCCCACCGTCGACGTGGACGTCCTTCACCAGGATGAGGCGTATCACCTGCTCACGACCGGCCGCGTCCCGGCCGGCCCAGCGGAGGAAGCCGCCGCGCGCACGCTGGCGCAACGTCTGGGATTTCACGCGCTGGCCATCGACCTCGCCCGCGGCTGCCTCGCCGACCAGCCCAGCCTCACCTACACCGAACTCCTCGGTCAGCTCGCCGACACCCAGCACGGCGACACCTTCCAGCAACTGGTCGACGACCTGTTCATGCAGGTCCCCACCGACCACACCAACGACATCGCCGCCACCTTCACCCGCAGCCTGCAACACCTCGACGACAAAGCTCTGACCCTGCTGCGGATCGCGGCCACCCTCGCCCCCGCGCCCCTGCCGGAACAGCTTCTGACCGCCGTCAGCGCCAGCCTCTACCAGGAACCGGAACAGGCTGTACGCGGCGCCAACCGCGTGGCCCTGTCCGCGGCCCAGCGGAGGTCACTCATCCGCCAGACAGGCACCGAGCCCCCGAGCTGGTTCGTTCACGCGCTGGTCAGCCGCACCCTCACCCTGCAACCCGACACCGCGGACCTCAGGCCCGCCCTACGCACGGCCGCTGTCACGGGCACCGCGCATCTCATGCGGCCCGTCTACACTCCCGGCAGGCTGGACTTGGCCGGCATCGCCCCGCACGCCCGCCTCCTCGTCGAAGACCTCGACACAGTCCACAGCCTCGCCCTGCTGGACGCCGTCGCCCGCTACGACTTCGAAAGCGGGCAACCGGTCAGCGCCGCACACAGCTACCAGCGCCTCACCGAAGCGTGGGCCACCAACTCCGGTCCAGACCACCCCGACACCCTGACGTCCCGCGACAACCTCGCCAGCGCCTACTACGCGGCCGGGGATCTGGGCCGGGCGATTCCGCTTTTCGAACAGAACCTTGCCGACCGTGCACGGATACTGGGTGACGACCACCCCGGCACCCTGGCCTCCCGCAACAACCTCGCCAACACCTACCACGCGGCGGGAGATCTGGGCCGGGCGATCTCCCTCTTCGAACAGAACCTCATCAGCGCCGGGCGCGTGCTGGGCGACGACGACCGTCGCACCCTGGCCTCCCGCAACAGCCTCGCGGGCGCCTACCAGGAGGCGGGGGACCTGGGCCGGGCGATCGCGCTCCAAAAGCAGACCCTTGCCGACCGCGTGCGGGTGCTGGGCGAGGACCATCCCGACACCCTGATCTCCCGCAACAACCTCGCCACCGCCTACCAAGAAGCGGGGGATCTGGGGCAGGCGATTCCGCTCCACGAGCAGACCCTTGCCGACCGCGTGCGGGTGCTGGGCGAGGACCATCCCGACAGCCTGATCTCCCGCAACAACCTCGCCACCGCCTACCAGGAGGCGGGGGATCTGGGCCGGGCGATTCCGCTCCACGAGCAGACCCTTGCCGACCGCGTGCGGGTGCTGGGCGAGGACCATCCCGACACGCTGGTCTCCCGCAACAACCTCGCCACCGCCTACAAAGCGGCGAAAGATCTGGACCGGGCGATCCCCCTCTTCGAGCAGGACCTTGCCGACCGAGTGCGGGTGCTGGGCGAGGATCACCCGAACACGCTGGTCTCCCGCAACAACCTTGCCGGCGCTTACCAAGCGGCCGGGGATCTGGGCCGGGCGATCCCTCTCTTCGAGCAGACCCTTGCCCACCGCGTGCGGGTGCTGGGCGAGGATCACCCCGACACCCTGGTCTCCCGCAACAACCTCGCCGGCGCCTACCAGACAGCGGGAGGTCTGGATCGGGCGATTCCGCTCTTCGAGCAGGACCTTGCCGACCGCGTGCGGGTGCTGGGCGAGGATCACCCCGGCACCCTGGGCTCGCGCAGCAACCTCGCCGGTGCCTACTACGCGGCGGGGGATCTGGATCGGGCGATTCCGCTCTTCGAGCAGGACCTTGCCGAACGCGTGCGGGTGCTGGGCGAGGATCACCCCGCCACTCTGCCCTGCCGCAACAGCCTCGCCAGCGCTTACCACGCGGCGGGGGATCTGGGCCGGGCGATCCCTCTCTTCGAGCAGATCCTTGTCGACTGCGTGCGGGTGCTGGGCGAGGATCACCCTGGCACCCTGGCCTGCCGCAACAACCTCGCAACTGCCTACCACGCGGCGGGGGATCTGGGCCGGGCGATTGCGCTCTTCGAGCAGGTCGTCGTCGACTGCGTGCGGGTGCTGGGCGAGGATCACCCCGCCACCCTGGCCTGCCGCGGCAACCTCGCCGGTGCCTACTACGCGGCGGGGGATCTGGGCGGGGCGATCCCTCTCTTCGAGCAGGTCGTCGTCGACTGCGTGCGGGTGCTGGGCGAGGATCACCCCGCCACCCTGGCCTGCCGCAACAACCTCGCCACCGCGCACCGTGCCGCCCAAGCCGTGAAGCAACCAAGTACCGCAACCCCAGCAACCGCCCCCGACCAGCAACGTCCTCCAGGGGCTCACTGACGCGAACCCTCGTTGTCAGTGGCGAACCGTACTCTTTTCTCATGACCACCGACCCCGCGAGCCCTGGTTCCGCGCGGTCTGCCGCCGAGCTGAACGAGCAGATCCGCGGCCTGTGGCTGCGCGCCGGCGGCACGCTGTCGGCGGCCGAACGCGCCCACTACGAGGTACTGCTCGTCCAGTGGGCGGCCGCCGTGCGAGCCGAGATCGTCGCAGCCGCCTGACCCCCGACACGAAGATAACGGGCCCCTTCCGCCCGAAGGCGAGAGGGAGCCGGCCTTCGCCGGAAGCCTTCGGTCAGGAGGTGAGGATGGAGACGCCGTCTCCGAGCAGTTTCAGCCCGAGGACGAAGAACAGGACCGCCATCACGGCGACGTTGTGCCGCGCTGCCCAGTCCTTCCAGTTGCCCAGCGTGGTCTTCGCTCGCTCGCCACCGAGCAGGAAGACCGCCAGCGGGGCCAGAAGGCCGAGGGTGGCGATCAGGACGAAGATCGCCAGCGATGCGATCTGCTGCCCGACCGGCAGTCCGGCTGAGCCGATGGAGGCGGCCGCGGCGATGGTCAGCGGGGCGTTCTTGGCGTTGAGCGCGGCCAGGGCCAGCCCGAGTCCGAAGACCTTGACCGGCGTGAGGCGGTCGATCGCGCCCATCCACTTCGGCAGCTGGGCTTGTGAGGGATCCTTCGGTCGCCGGTGCCACAGCCGGGCGCCGAAGAGGACGAGGAGCACGCCCAGAGCGAGCTTGAGGGCTCCCACCCAGGTGGCCGGGTGATTGTGGGCGGACGCGTCCGCGGGCGAAGCGATCGCCAGCATCACCGCGCCCAGTGCCGAGAGCCCCACGATCCAGCCGACGGCGAAGAGGGGGCCGTTGAGACGTCCTCTCGGCGTCGCGAGGATGAGGATGATGGCGATGATCGGGAGCGGGCTGATCGCGACGGCGGCCGCAAGACCCAGTACGTCACCGAGGACTTTGCCCATGGTTGCCTCCAGAGGGGATCAGGGCGGCGATCCAGTTGAGCAAGGCTTGGTGGTACGTGGGTGACCCGACAGCCTGCGCGGGCAACCGTGGGGATGCCCGGGGCATGCGTGCCCCGGACGGCGGGTCGGCGGGGGAGGGGGAGGGGGACGGCGCCTGGGCGCAGCAACGGGTGGTAGCGCGGTCGGCTGCCCCGTGGCCACGCGGAAGCGGCAGCCCGAGGACGCGACGACGAACTCGGCGCGCCCCACTCCATCTTCCTGCGCCTTTCCGGATCTGTCCTCGGGAGCGCCCTGGGCGACATCATGCGCTTGCCCGCGGCTGGTGCACCTCGTGCGGGCCCACGCCCGGACAGTGGGTCTCCGGCGCGTCGATCGCGTCGAGCCGAGCGTCAACGCCGGTGACTCATTGGTGCCGCGCGGGGCTCCCTCGTACCCGGAGTGACACGGTTTTACGACGTTCGTGGCGGGCCTTCGTGGGCGTGCTTCAGCTTCGCGCGGGCGTCCACCGTGTCCGGTGGGGCGACCTGAGACCAGAAGCGGTGGCAGGTGACGAAGACGGCGAGTTCTCGTTCGCGTCGGCGGAGCTTCTCGACCTCGGCCTGTTCGTCGGGTGTCCAGCCGGGGGAGGCGGGGCGTTCCACCTTGCGCCAGCCCTTGTCGTCGCTGAAGCCGTCCAGGGGCTCCACGGACCAGGGGAGCCTCTTGAGCAGGGCCAGGAGCTCCGCCCGGACCTGATGAAGCTCCTCCTGGCCCGCCAGGAGGTCACTCGGGAAGTCATAGGTCGCAGCCACGCGGCAATGGTACGCCTGTTCGAATTTGAGGGGCGAGTTCCTTCGGGGACTTCACGCGAACGGGTGGGGCGTCCACGACGGACGGCTGCCTGTCGCGGCGGCCAGGGAACCGTTCCTGGCCGGTCGTCCCGTCGCCCCGCGCTGCTCAGTCCGGACTGTGCAGTTTGGACTGGACAGCCTGGACTGAAGGTTTTAGCGTGGGGGCATGGACGACAGCAGGGGCACCGAAGGGGGCGACGGCGTCTCCGGGTCCGCCGCCCGCGCCGCGCGGGATCTGCGGGTCGCGTTCAACCGGCTGCGGCGGCGGATCCGGGAAGTGGCCGAGACGGAGGGGGAGGCGCAGGACCTCACGCCCTCCCAGGTGTCCGCGCTCACGCTGGTGAGCAAGAGCGGCGCCGCGACGGCCAGTGGACTGGCGGCCGCCGAGGGGGTGCGCCCGCAGTCGATGGCCGCCACGCTCGCCGCGCTCGACCAGTACGGGCTGATCGAGCGCAATCCCGATCCCGGGGACGGCCGGCGGCAGCTCGTCACGCTCACCGACGCGGGGCGCGAGCGCATCGAGGGCACCCGGCAGGCCCGTGCGGAGTGGCTGGCCCGTGCCTTCGAGGACCGCTGCACGGAGGCCGAGCGGCAGACCGTCATCGAGGCCATGGCCGTACTGGACCGGCTCACCCGGCCGTGATGCCCAAGATATCCGGACTCGCCCGCTCCGACCGGCCCTCGCGCCCCCGCCCCGCGGACTCCTTCGACCGGCGGCTGATCGCCCCGATGGTCCTCGGATCCGTACTGAACCCGATCAACTCCGCCATGATCGCGGTGGCGTTGGTGCCGATCGGGGCCGCGCTCGGGGCGCCGCCCGCGCAGACGGCCTGGCTGGTCACGGGGCTCTACCTGGCCACCGCCGTGGGGCAGCCCGTCATCGGACGGCTCGTGGACACGTACGGACCTCGCCGTCTCTATCTCATCGGAACGGCGATCGTGGGGATCGCCGGGCTGCTCGGCGCCCTCGCTCCGAGCCTCGGCGCGCTGGTCGCCGCCCGGGTGCTGCTCGGATTCGGCACCTCCGCCGCGTACCCCGCCTCGATGAGCCTCACCCGCAGCGAGGCCGAGCGCACCGGGCGGGACAGCCCGGCCGGAGTGCTGACCGCGCTCGCCGTCTCCGCCCAGACCGTCTCCGTCGTCGGCCCCACCCTGGGCGGACTGCTGATCGGCCTGGGCGGCTGGCGCACCATCTTCCTCGTCAACGTGCCGCTGTCGGGGGCCTGTCTGGTCCTTGGTGCGCTGCGGCTGCCGAAGAGCCCGGGCGGGCAGCGCGAGAGGCGGAGCGTCGATCCGCTCGGCATGGCGCTGTTCGCCGGCCTGCTCGCCGCCCTCATGTTCTTCCTGATGCAACCGCGGGCCGACCACTGGTGGCTGCTCGTGCTCGCCGTCTGCGCGGCAACAGGCTTCGCCCTGCGGGAAGTCCGCGTAGCGGAGCCGTTCATCGATCTGCGGGTGCTCGGCGGCAACCTCCCCATGCTGGCGACCTTCCTGCGTCAATTCCTCAGCTTCACGACGGCGTACGCGTTCCTGTACGGCTTCACACAGTGGCTGGAGGAGGGGCGGCAGCTGTCCGCCGCCACCGCCGGACTCGTACTGCTGCCGCTGTCGCTCAGCGCGCTGGCCGTCTCCGCCGTCACCGGGCGCCGCGAGGCGATCCGCGGCAAGCTCGTCGTGGGCAGTCTGGTTCAGATCACCGCGTGTGCCGCGCTGTTGGGCCTGAACTCCGGCAGTGCGATCTGGCTGCTCGGCGCCGTCGGGATCGTCATGGGCATCCCGCAGGGCCTCAACGGCCTCGCCAACCAGAACGCCCTCTACCGGCAGGCCGACCCCGCCCGCATGGGCTCCGCGGCCGGACTCCTGCGCACCTTCATGTACCTCGGCGCGATGGTCGCCTCCGCCGCCGACGCGGCCGTCTTCCCCCATGGCGCCGACACCGGGGGCCTGCACCACCTGGCCCTCTTCATGCTCGCCGGAGCCGCGCTGCTCCTGGCGGTGACCCTGCTCGACCGATCCCTGCGCACCCTCGCGCCTTCCACCCCCCGAAAGGCCTGATCATGGCTGCCACCACGCTCGACCCGAACACCGCGCTCGTCGTCATCGACCTGCAGAACGGCATCGTCGGAAACCCCGGCCTCGCCCCGTACCCGGCCGCCGAGGTCGTGGAGCGGGCGGCCCGGCTCGCGGACGCGTTCCGCGAGCAGAGCCTTCCCGTCGTCCTCGTCCGGGTCACCGCCGCCGCCGACGGCGCGGACGGCGTGCCCGGGCGCATCGACGGCCCCGCCCGCGCCCCCCGTGTCTGGCCGGAGGGCTGGGACGTCCTCGTCGACGAGTTCGCCGGTCACCCGGAGGACATCGTCGTCACCAAGCGGAACTGGGGCGCGTTCTACGGCACCGACCTCGACCTGCAGCTGCGCCGCCGCGGGATCACCCAGATCGTGCTGGTCGGCATCGCCACCAGCATCGGCGTCGAGTCCAGCGCCCGCGCCGCCCACGAGCACGGCTACCACGTCACCCTGGCCACCGACGCGATGTCCGACCTCGACGCCGAGACCCACCGCAACAGCGTCGAGCGGATCTTCCCGCGTCTCGGTGAGACGGGCACGACGGACGAGATCCTGGAAGTGCTGGCCAAGACCCACGGCTGAGCCGCTGCCTGAGTGAGCCGTAGTCCGGGTCAGCCGCGGTGGTTGTCCTCCAGCTGCCCCAGCTCTTCCAGCTGCCTCACCAGCCCCCGCGCCACCGGCACGGCCACCCCGTGCCGGTCCGCGGCCCGCAGCAACGCGCCGCCGATCGCGTCCAGTTCGAGCGGACGGCCCGCCTCGGCGTCGCGCTGCATGGAGGACTTGGCGTCCGGCGGGAAGGCGTCGTAGCGGGCGAGGGCCACGGCCGGGTCCGCCGGGGCGCCGCACGCCCGGCCGACGGCGGCCGTCTCCGCCACCAGAGCCGTCAACTCCTCGCGGTGGCGCGTACGGACCTCGCCGAGCGGAACCCCGTAACGGGTCGTCAGCAGCGCGAACGGCGCGAGGAACGACATCTTCGCCCACAGCGTCGCCGCTTCGTCGTCCATCACGTGGACGGTGGGGCCGGCCGCCGCCAACACCCCGGCGAGCGCGTCCAGTCGGACGCGCGGCACGCTCTCGCCGGTCAGGTCGATCTCGGCGAAGGGGCTGCCGTGTTCGATCACCCCGGGGGCGGTCCGGGTCGACTCGACACGGATGACGGCGGGGGCTACACGGGCGGCGCCGTAGCGGGCGCGCAGGGCCGCCGGGTGTTCGACCCCGTTCAGGAACGGGACCAGCAGACCGTCGCCGAGCACCTCCGGCCGTACCCGGTCCAGGGCCGCGTCCAGCGCCGTGTGCTTGACCGCGATCAGGCAGGCGTCGACCGGTTCGCGCAGTTCGGTGTCGGCCTCCACGGCCGCCGTGAAGTCCCCGAACCGGCCGCTGCGGACGCGGATGCCGTCCGCGCGCAGCGCCCGCGCCGTCTCGTCCCCGGCCAGACAGATCACCCGGTGTCCGGCCCGGGCCACCAGCGCAGCCAGCAGTCCGCCGACACCGCCCGGGCCCAGTACCGCCACGGTCGACCGTTCCTCAGCCTGTTCCTTCGACTGGTCCTTGGTCATGGCTGTTCGATCCTCTCGTCGGTCGGCCCCGGAAGGTGGCCGCCTCGACGTAGATCATCCCGCTACGGCAGCCGGACCGCCCCCCCGGGCTCCAACAGGTGCAGCCGGTCGGTCAGTCCGGCCTGCGCGAAGGCCTTCGTCAGCGTGGCGCCGTCCTGCGTGAAGTGGCCCCAGTGCTCGAAGTGCAGCGGTACGACGTGCCGGGCGCCCAGGATCCCGGCGGCCCGCGCGGCGGCCTCGCTCGTCAGGGTCAGCGGGGCGTCCGGCACGAGCGGGGTGCGGGCCGCGCCCGCGAACAGCACGGCCACGTCGAAGGGCCCCTCCCGCCCGGCGATCTCGGCGACCACGTCCAGCGAGGCGTTGTCCCCACTGACGTACACCTTCGGCAGCCCCTCGCCCGAGAGCACGAATCCGGTCACCTCGCCGACGACCGGCTCCGAGCCCTCGGGACCGTGCAGTGCGGGCACGGCGGTCACCCGGAGCGCGCCGCCGCCGTCCGGGCGCGGCAGGTCGACGTGCTCCCAGGCGGGCAGCGCCCGCACGGGCGCGCCGAGCCGGTCGTACGCCGCTGCCGTGGACAGCGTCAGGGGCGCACCGGAGAGGTATGTCCGCCCGGACCTGTCGAGGTTGTCCGGGTGCTGGTCGTGCGAGAGCAGTACGGCGTCCACCGTGCCGATCCGCGAGCCGCTGAGCGCGGGTCCGGCCGTCTTCACCAGCTTCCGCGTACCGATGGGGTACTCGCCGGGCGCGTCGAAGGTCGGGTCGGTGAGCAGCCGGATTCCGCCGAGTTCGACGACCGCGGTGGGCCCGCCGACGTACGTGATCTCCACAGTGGTCATGCTCTGCACAATGGGTGACCCGGGGGTCGTATTCCCGACCGGGTCCCATGACCGCGGCGTACGCGCGAGACTGGACGCATGTGCCGCAGCATCAAGACACTCCGCCCGCCCGTGCTCCCCGAAGAGGCCACCGAGGAGGAGATCCGCGCCGCCGCCCTCCAGTACGTCCGCAAGGTGTCCGGATTCCGCGCCCCGGCCGCCCACAACCGTGAGGTGTTCGACCGCGCGGTCGAGGCGGTCGCCGCCGCCACCGCCGAACTGCTGGACGGCCTGGAGGTACGCGGGGCCGCTCAGCCCCAGCGCGCCGGATAGCACCCCGCGCGTCCGCAGGTACGCCGGTTCGCGGGTTCGCGGGTTCGTGGGTCAGACGCCGGTGCCCGACTCCTGAAGTACGGGACGGCGCATCAGGTAGGCCGCGCCCGCCCCCGCGCCGACCAGCGCCAGGAACGACACCCCGGTCGCAAACCAGCTCGCGCCCAGCCACTGGCCGCCGAAGTAGCCGAGGGCGACGCTGTAGGCGGCCCAGGCCAGGCCCGCCACGATCGACCACGGCAGGAACTCGCGGACCCGGCGGTGGGCCGCGCCCGCGCCGAGTGAGACGACCGAGCGTCCGGCGGGCGCGAAGCGGGCGAGGACGACCAGCGCGCCCCTGGCGCCGCCGCCGCGCGCGAGGACCGAGCCGAGACGTTCCTGCGCGCTGGACAGCCGGCGCGAGCGGGCTATGGCCCGGTCCAGGCGTTCGCCGCCGCGCCAGGCCAGCCGGTAGGCCACCAGGTCACCGAGGACCGAGGCGGTGGCCGCGGAGAGGGTGAGCGCCATGATGTTGGGCACCGCTTGCCCGACGGCGGCCCCCGCGGAGCCCGCCGCCGCTGCCGTGGCCGCCGTGACGACGAGGACGCCGCTCGGCAGGACCGGCAGGAAGACGTCCAGCAGGACCGAGACGGCCACCGCCGCGTAGATCCATGGGCTGCCCGTCAGCGGCCCCACACTCTCCAACACCGAAACTCCCCTGTACTCCCCCGTTGGCACGACCTCGCCGCTACGTCGCGGGGGAGCGGCAGGCGGCCTATGACAGCCATACAGCGTACGCGGCGGGTGTGACAGGAGGGTCACTGGGGGTTCATGTGCTCCTCACGGCGGGAGCGAGTAAGGGAGGGGCGAAGTCAGGGCGGGGACGAGTGACGGAGGAGTGGGACAGCGATGGTGGCAGGGATGATCGCCGGCGCCCTGGCGTCGGCCGTACTGACGGTGGGCGGCGGCGCGGGTGCGGACGGCTACTGGATGACGACGGACGCGCGGTTCGCGCCGCCCGGCGCCTTCGTGCCGTCGGCGGCACTGACCTACGACATGCAGGTCGTTCCGGCGGCCGGCGGGATCGAGGTGAGCCAGCTGATGGATGAGCGGGGCGCCACGACCGTACGGCTGCGGGTGACCGGGGTGAAGGCGGGCCACGCGTTCGGGGCGCGGGTGCACCAGAAGCCCTGCGCCGCGGATCCGGCCGCGGCGGGCGGGATCTACCAGCACCGGGAGGACTCGGCTCACGCCGACCCGGACAACGAGGTGTGGCTGGACTTCACCGCCGACGAGAACGGGAAGGGTGACGCGAGGACCCGGCACGACTGGGGCTTCAGGCCGGGCGGTGCCGGTTCGGTGGTGCTCTACGACGGGCCGGGCGCGGGAGGTGCGCGGGTGGCGTGCTTCACCGTCCCGTTCGGATGGGTCGCCGGGACGGCCTGAGCGGGGGCGGTACGGGGCCGTCCGAGAGAGCGCGGTACGGGACGGCGCCCACCTCCGGGTGTGGGAGGTGGGCGCCGGGCCGGGTGGTGGCCGGGTCAGGCCGCGACGGGCTCCGAGGCCCGCTCGTCCGCACGGGACGCGGCCGTGCGCCCGGCGAGGAGCCGGTCGAGGCCGAGCGCGCCGGAGCCGGTGAAGACCAGCAGCAGCATGGTCCAGCAGAACAGCACGGAGAGCTCGCCGCCGTTCTGGATCGGCCACAGGGCCACCGACTGGTGCACGTCGAAGTACGCGTACGCCATCGAGCCCGACGCGATGAACGCCGCGCCGCGGGTGCCGAGGCCCAGCAGCACCAGGGAGCCGCCGACGAGCTGGATCACGGCCGCGTACCAGCCCGGCCAGGTGCCGGACGGGATGGAGCCGCCGTCGGTGCCGGCCGCGCCGCCGAGGACACCGAAGAGCGAGGCGGCGCCGTGCACGGCGAAGAGCAGGCCTATGACGATGCGGAACAGGCCGATGGCGTACGGCTGAGCGCTGTTGAGGCGGTCGGTCATGTGGGGACTCCTTCGGTCTGGTCCGGTCTGTGGGGAACCGGATCCTGGGGGCGGAACCGAGTGAGTCACCAACGTTAGGTGCACCTAATCAATGCTTGCAAGTTCAACATTTAGCCATGGTCCGGATTCCACTTGGGCTTCCGTTTCGGCTGTCGCCGCACGTAGCGCGGCCCGCGCCACCGCGTCGGCGTCCGAAAGCGTGACCGAATCCACACCCGGCCGGGCCCCGGCCGCCGTCACCCAGTGCACGCCCTCCGTGGGCACCCCGAAGGCGAACCGCCGTGCGTGCGGACGACCTTGACGGTCAATCAGACGGTAGGGGCGCGGTGTTACGTCCAGCCCTCCGGTTTCGTAACCGTCGCTCGTGTGCGGGCGGCACCCGCCCGTCCTCAGCAGCCGGGTGAGCAGTTCGTCGCCCGTCCGCCTGAGGTCCGGTTCCGGCAGCCGCGCCTCTATCAGCGTCGTCGCGCGCACGGTCGAACCCGGCACGTCGGGGGAGTGCGCGACCCACGCCCCGTCCTCGGCCCGCACCTCCAGCCGGGGTCCCAGGACGTCCAGGACGCCCGCCTCGATCAGCGCGGCCATCTCCTCGACGCGGCGGCGGGGCGGCCCGATGGAGAGGAAGGCGTTGAGCGGCGTGTACCAGCGGTCCAGGTGTGCACGCCGCGAGCCGCCCGGCAGGCCCCCGTGGTCCACGATCCGCCGCACCTCGTTGCGCAGGTCGCGCAGCACGTCCAGGGCGGCCTTCAGGGGGCCGTCGACGTTCCCGAGCGCGGCCTGCTCGGCGTCCTCACGCAGATGCGCTAGCAGCCAGGAGCGCCAGGCGCCGGGCGTGGCGAAGTCGCGGCCGGCGTACGGACGCGAAACGCGGTCCCAGCACCAGCGCTCGCCCTCCGGGATGCCGAACTCGTCGAGGACACGGGCCTCTTGAGGGCTCCGGTGCGGGGCGGCGAGGAAACGGTCCCTGAACTCCAGCAGCCTCGGACGCTCCCACCGCCCGGCGCGCACACCCTCGTAGTAGACGGTCTCCACCTCCTTCGCGATCAGCGGCCATATCTCGCCCAGGAAGTCCGGCGCCTCACCGGAGTCGGCGCGCTTGCGGAAGCCGGCGATGACCTCGTCGGTGAGGACGAGGGGGAGATGGCGGCCGTAGGGGCCCTTCGCGTTGTCGCCGCGGGCCTGGTAGGGGATGCCGCGGCGCGAGCCCGCGTACAGGCGGGGCTCGCGGCCGGAGGGGAGGTAGCGCAGGCCCTCGGAGGCGCGGGTGAAGCGGCCGCCGCGGCCCGTCGTGAGCAGGGCCATGTGGTCGAAGAAGTTGAGACCGAGGCCGCGCAGCAGGACGGGTTCGCCGGGCGCGGGGGCGGACAGGTCGACGTCCGCCGGGTTGGCGGGCGGGATGTGGCGCAGGCCGTGCCGCTCGGCGTACGCCGTGAGGTCGCGTTGGGCGCGGTCCGGGGCCGCGGGCAGGTGGCCCTGGGCGAGGACGACCGCGGACAGCCCGGGCAGCGCGCGTCCGTTGTCGAGGGTGAGGGTCTGGCGGCCGTCGGGGTCGTCGTCGAGCCGTATCGCGCGCGCCCGGTGCACCTCGACGCGCACTCCGGGCGGCGCCCCGCGCACCACCTCGGCGAACACCCACTCCAGGTAGCGGCCGTAGTGCGCGCGCGTCGGGTAGTCGTCCGGGCCCAGCTCGCCGGCCGCCCAGGTGTGCAGGCTCGGCCCGGGACGGACCGGGCCGGAGCAGTCCACGCTGTCGTCGGTGAAGAGGGTCACCTGCGAGGCCACGGTGTTCATCAGCAGATGTGGTGATTGCCCGGTGCGCCAGACGCGGCCGGGGCCGGGCGGCGACGGGTCTACCACGTGGACCGTCAGCCGTGCTCCGGGCGGGAGCAGCTCCGGCGCGGAGGCGCACAGGCGTTCAAGGACGCTGGTGCCCCGCGGTCCCGCGCCGACGACGGCGAGGGACACATCGGCGGCAGGTGTGGTCCCGGAGGGCGCGGCGCTCACTGCAGACAAAGGTGTGACTCCCGGGCATGGAGGGCGCATGACGGCGAACCGCCTGCGGGGAGGGCCGCGGAAAGGCCCCTTGGAAGCGGACGGTCCGCCTCATCATGCCGTCGGCGAGATCCCGAACCGAGCCCCGGGCGGGAGGATCGCCGTCGGCTGTGGGATGCGTCACGGGTATCTCGCGCGGCCCTCACGCACCCCTCGCACGGTTGTCACGCTTGCTTCACAGGCGCGTTGTGGACGACCGAGGAGGTTCACGAACCGGTTTCGGGCGTTCGCGAACCGGTCCCGGAGGTTCACGAACCGGTTTCGGGCGTTCGCGAACCGATGTCTGACTCCATCACCGTCCGCAGCCGGGCGGCGCCTCCGCCCTTTCCCGCCCGGGCCTGCTCCAGCCGCAACCGTGCCGAACGCCCGTGCAGGGTCAGGGTCATGAGCTGGTTGCCGAACCAAGGGCCGCCCGTTTTGCGCCAGTCGACGGGCGGCCGGTCGCACTTGCCGTGCCGGGCGAACCGGCGCCCGATCGCCCGGCCGACCGCGCTCCACCCGAAGCGGAAGCCGAGCCGTATGGAGAGGGGGATGGAGTTGTGGACGGGGGAGCAGGTCAGCTGGAGAACGCGGGCGTCGGGGGAGCGGCGGGAGTCGGGTGTCCCAGGGGTCCCGGAAGGCCATCGGGGCTCGGCGATGTAGGCGTGGTGGACGTCTCCGGACAGCACGGACACCGTCGCCGGGGCGTCCGGCCCGGAACCGGCCTCGGCGATCAGCTCCGCGAGCGCGGCGAAGGACGCGGGGAAGGCCGCCCAGTGCTCCAGGTCGGCCCGGCGGCGCAGCTTCTCCCCGAACCGGGCCCAGCGCGCGCCCCGTTCACCCCGGCACAGGGCGGCGTCCCATGCCTCGGCGTCGTGCACGAGGTGGGGGAGCAGCCAGGGCAGTGAGGTGCCGATCAGGAGGTGGTCGCAGGAGCCGGGCGCGTCCAGCGCCTGCGCGCGCAGCCACCGCTCCGCGCCCGCGTCCAGCATCGCCCGCCGGTCCTCTGCCAGCACCCGGGCCGCCCGGGTGTCCACCATCAGCAGCCGTACGCGGCCGAAGTCGCGGCGGTAGCTCCAGCGGACGGAGGCCGGGTCGGCGTCGGACTGGGCGGCGAAGGCGCTCAGCACGTCGGTGCCGTCGGGGGTCTCGCGGACGGCGGCGTACAGGGCGTCCTCGGCGAGTTCGCGCGGTGAGAGGTTGCCGAGGTGCTGGTGGACCCAGTACGACATCAGGCCGCTCAGCAGCCGCTCACGCCACCACACCGTGGCCCGCATGTCGGCGAGCCAGGAGGCGCTGGTGTTCCAGTCGTCGATGACGTCGTGGTCGTCGAAGATCATGCAGCTGGGCACGGTGGACAGCAGCCAGCGGACTTCCGGGTCGAGCCAGGATTCGTAGTAGAGGCGGGTGTACTCCTCGTAGTCCGCGACCTGGTCGCCCGGGGGGTCCGCGAGGTTGCGGCGGGCGGCGAGCCAGCGCTGGGTGGCCTTCGAGGTCTCGTCGGCGTACACCTGGTCGCCCAACAGGAGCAGGACGTCCGGCCGTTCGCTCTCGGGCTCGCCCGCGATACGGGCCGCCAGTGTGTCCAGCGCGTCGGGTCCGACCGGGTCCTTCTCGTCCGCGGGCGGCGCGGCCCAGCGGCAGGAGCCGAAGGTGACACGGACGGCGTCCGCCTCGCCGCGGGTGCGGACGACCGAGGGCGGGAAGGGGGAGCCGGGCAGCGGCCAGACGCCGACGCCGTCCAGCAGCACCTCGTAGGCGGTGTCCGTGCCCGGGGTCAGACCGCTCACCGGTACCAACGCGTAGTGGTGCCCGGCGACTTGGAAGGTGCGGGCCGAGCCGCGGGCGCCGTCGGCGCAGCGCACCTCGGCGGTGCACGGACGGCTCGCCTCGACCCAGAAGGTCGCGGACGAGCCGTCGACGTACCTCAACAGTGGTCCCAGGCGCAGCTCCGCCAAGGTGATCACCCCTCTCCGTCGCCCCGTACGGTACGGAACGACGGAGATGAGCGGGGAGGTTCCGGGAACTGCGCCGGTTTCCGTGGGGGGAGGGGACCGGTGGGGATCCGTGGGGGGAGAGGCGCGGGGATCGGTGCGGGGATCAGCAGCCGCTGAGGACCGAGCTGAGCTTGCTCTTCTCCGCCGAGTCGACCTTGAGGTTGTAGTAGTACTTCACCTGGACCCAGGCGCGGACGTAGGTACAGGCGTAGGAGCTGAGCGGGGGCATCCACTCGGCCGGGTCCTGGTCGCTCTTCTGCTGGTTCACGTTGTCCGTGACGGCGATGAGCTGGGGGCGGGTCACGTCGTTGGCGAAGGCCTGGCGCTGCGCGGTGGTCCAGGCGCTGGCGCCGGAGTCCCAGGCCTCGGCGAGCGGGACGAGGTGGTCGATGTCCAGGTCGGAGGCGGCGGTCCAGGTGGCGCCGTCGTAGACCGAGTACCAGGTGCCGCTGGTGGCGGTGCAGGCGGAGTTGGTGACGACGTTCGAACCGTCGCGCTTGAGGACGTACTCACGGGTGTTACAGGTGCCGCTGATGGTGATCCAGGTGGGGAACAGGTCCCGGCTGTAGCCGGTGCGGTTCTCCGTCGCCACGGTGAGCGAGGCGAGGTAGGTGCGCGCGGTGGCGGCACTGACCGGGGTGGGGAGCGCGGCGGAGGCGGTCGGGCCGTTGAAGATCCCGACCATGGCTATCAGGCCGGTGAAGGCTGCGAGTATGCTCAGCCGTCGACGCGCGTAGACCTTTGGCATGCGAACTCCCTTGGGGTGGGGGGACGTTGGGGCGAGCGGGCCCATGCTCGCGGTGACGCATTTCCGGAAGGTGTGAGACAGGTAAGAAGCTAGTGACGTGCGCATGACATGCCAAGGGGTTCGGGGTAATCGGTTTCCGTGGATCGGGGGGGGCGGGTTCCGGGGTGTGGTGCGAAGGGCTCGGGACTTATGGCCCTGTCCGGCTCATTTCTTCATCCCGTACGATGGGTGGCGCAGAAGGGGAGTAGCTCTTCGCCGGACCGTCGACATACTGCTCAGCTCGTCTGAGCCGGCGCCCGGAGGCAGACCGTCACGGTCGGCCAGCGAGACCTTCGGCAGAGCAGTGCACTGTCCGCGCGTGCGTCCTCGCGCGGGCACCGATGTGTGCTGCCGTGCCGAGGTGTCGCGTAGCAGTCACAGCACTCTCGGTGGGGCAGCCCCGACCGATTGAGGGATTTTGATCAGCATCACCGTGATGGCGCTCGTCTTCGGCGTCGTCTTCCTGGCCGAGCTGCCGGACAAGACCGCGCTCGCCGGGCTCGTCCTCGGCACCCGCTACCGCGCCTCGTACGTCTTCGCGGGCGTCGCCGCCGCCTTCACCGTGCATGTCGCGCTCGCCGTCGCCGCGGGCAGTGTGCTGACCCTGCTGCCGCAGCAGATCGTGCACGCCGTCACGGGTGTGCTGTTCCTCGCCGGTGCCGCCGTGCTGCTCCTGAAGAAGGGCGAGGACGAGGAGGAGATCCGCAATCCCGAGAACCAGAGCTTCTGGAAGGTCTCGGGGGCGGGCTTCATGCTCATCCTGGTCGCCGAGTTCGGTGACCTCACGCAGATCATGACGGCGAACCTCGCGGCCCGGTACGACGACCCGCTCTCGGTCGGCCTCGGTGCGGTGCTCGCGCTCTGGGCGGTGGCCGGACTCGGCATCGTCGGCGGCAAGGCCCTGATGAAGCGGGTTCCGCTGGAGCTCATCACCAAGGTCGCGGCCATGCTGATGCTGGCGCTGGGGGTCTGGAGTCTGTACGAGGCGGTGGCGGCCTGAGCCACGGGCGCCGCCCTGCTCTTCGGGGTGTCGTCGAAGGGTCCGGGGCTCGTCCTGGTCGGAGGTGGTGGCGCCGGCCTCCCTCGTTTTGTATCGTGGAGAAACAAAGTGGCTCCCGCCCGCACTCCCTGACCGGCGGGCGGGGCCGCCTTGTCCCCGGGGGACCCGGTGCTGATCCAATGGACGCCCCCGGCCCCTTCCCCCATGCTCTGGAGCCTGCCGATGACGGCCACCACCGTTCTGACCGCCCGCGCCCTCCTGCTCGACATGGACGGCACCCTCGTCAACTCGGACGTCGTGGTCGAGCGGTGCTGGCGCCGCTGGGCCGAGCGGCACGGGCTCGACGGGGACGAGGTCATGAAGGTCGTCCACGGGCGGCAGGGGTACGCGTCGATGGCGGTGCTGCTGCCGAACCGGCCCATGGAGCAGAACTACGCCGACAACGCGCGCATGCTCGCCGAGGAGACCGCCGACATGGACGGGGTCGTCGCGATTGCGGGTGCCGCGGAGTTTCTTGCCTCGCTGGGCGGGGTGCCGCACGCCCTTGTCACCTCCGCGGATGTGGCGCTGTCCACGGCGCGGATGGCTGCCGCCGGGCTCGGGTTGCCCGATGTGCGGGTCACCGCGGAGTCCGTCGGTGCGAGCAAGCCTGATCCCGAGGGGTTTCTGAAGGGTGCCGCCGAGTTGGGTGTGGCGCCCGAGGAGTGTGTTGTCTTCGAGGACTCGGGGGCCGGGATTGCCGCTGGGCGGGGTGCCGGGATGCGGGTGGTCGGGGTGGGGGCCCGGGCCGGCTTTCATCGTCCGGATGTCGTCGTGCGTGATCTGACGCAGGTGCGGGTGGAGGTTGTCGGGGCCGGGACGATACGCCTGCACGTCGGCTGACACCCGGTTTTCTCGCCCCCGCCGCCCCTACCCGTCCCATCCTCAACCCGGAGGCTCCGCCCCCGGACCCCCAGGTGGGTTCCTCGGCTGCGGGCCGTCTGTGGCCGATCGCGCAGTTCCCCGCGCCCCTGGGGCACGGGGCTGCGCCCCGGTCCCCCGGCCCGACCGCTTGCGGTCGGGCCGGGCGGGCACCCGGCTGCCAGGAGCGCGATCGTCGCCCGCTGGCGTGCCTGGTGCGGGGTCTTGTGGCCGTAGGCCGTCTTCTTGAGCCGGTGGCGCTCGGCAGCGGTCGGTTCCAAGGGCACGGCGGAGTACACGGGCATGAAAAAAAGCGGCCCATCTGTCCGTGGTGGGGAACGAAGTGGGGCGGGGCCGGCTTCCCGCACGGGCCGTTGGCGCGCCAGGGCCACAGTCTGAGCATCGGACCCGGTGAACCGTCCAGGACAGAGCAAAATTACTCGTCAGGCGTTGGAGTGAACACCGATGCCGCCGGAGACGGTGAGGTTGTCGCCGGTGATGTAGCCGGCGGCGTCCGAGGCGAGGAAGGCCACGGCTTCGGCGATGTCGGCGGGAGCGCCGACGCGGCCGAGCGGGACGTCCCGGGCCCAGGAGTCGATCATTTCCTGGGAGACACCCATCTTGCTGTAGGCAGGGGTGTTGATCATTCCTGGGCTGACCGCGTTGACGCGGATGCGGCGGGGGGCGAGTTCGAGCGCGAGGGACCGCATGAGGGGCAGCAGAGCGCCCTTGGCCGCTGTCATCGCGGCCCCGAGCCCTTCGGCGGCGCCCACGGTGAACACGACCGAGGCGCCCTCGTTGAGGAGCGGCAGCGCCTTTTGCAGGGTGAAGAAGTTTCCCTTGACGTTGATGTCGAACAGGGCGTCGAAGGCGTCTTCGTCGGTTGATTCGATCGGCCCGGGGCGGGAGATGCCCGCGTTGAGGAAGAGCAGGTCGAGGGAGCCGAGTTGCCGGCGCGCCTGGTCCATCGCCTGGTCGATGTCCGGCAGGGACCGTGCGTCGGCCCGGACAGCCGTGACGTCTTCGGGAAGTCCGGCGTCGGCGACATTGCCGAGGCCAGTGACCATGACGCGGTAGCCGCGGGAGTGGAGTAGTTCGGCGGTCGCCTTGCCGATGCCGCTGGTTCCACCGGTGATCAAAGCTGTGGGTGCAGGCATGATGCGCTCCTTTGCGTACTTCTGGGCGGGGGGCGGCGCTGTCCGTGGGGCAGTGGGCGGTGCTGCGCCACCGCCCTGGCAGCGTACGACAACCTGGCAGTGACTGCCAAGCGCCGTGTGACTGTCGGACTGGCAGTGCTGGGCTAGTCTGGTGACATGAAGCAGGAAGCCAAGTCAGCGACGGGCGCACCGACCACGCTGTGGGACCGGACACGACAGCTGGCTTCCCAGGAGATCCTCGAGACGGCGCTGCGCCTGTTCACCGAGCAGGGTTACGACGAGACGACCATCGCCCAGATCGCCCGGGAGGCCGGCGTCTCCCAGCGCACCCTCTTCCGCTACTTCGGCACCAAGGAGGACCTTCTCGGCGGCGGCCAGGACCGGTTCGGGCAGGTCCTGATGGACACGATCAGCGAACAGCCCGCCGATGCCGGTATCTGGGAGGCCCTGCGCGCAGGGGTTGCTGCCGTACTGGCCTTGCACGACAGCCGAGAACACGCCCTGGAGCGGTTCCGCCTCCTGCACAACACCGCCTCGCTGCGTGCCGGTTGGCTCGAAAAGCGACTGCGGTTCCAGGAGAACCTGCTGCCGCTCATCGAGACCCGTATGGACGCAGCTACCGGCAACGAGGGTGCGAAGGCCCGCGCGGTGATCGCGACGGCGTTCGCGTGCCTGGATGCCGCGTCGATGACGTGGGTCGCCAACGACGGCAAGAGCGAAATCATGGACCTGTACGACGAGTGCCTGGCTGCCGTGCGCGGCTGACCCGCAGCGGCCAACCAGCCCGGAAGCCGTGGACGGAAACTGGGCGCATCCGCTGCCACGGACCGGTTCCACATCCGGATCTCCCAGCTGGGTACAGATGGGCCACGCCGGCGTCATGCGCAACGAGATGGCACCGAACCCGCCGAACGCCTACGGCGTCCTCGTCTCGGCCTCGAGGCTCGCCCGCGTCGCCGCCCCGTACACGCCGGACTTGTCGCCGGTGATGCCACGGGCCCACTGGTAGCGGCGTACCGCGTCCTCGACCTGGCCGGAGTACGTACCGTCGGCCTGGCCGGTGTAGAGGGACAGCTGGCGCAGGCGTAGCTGGAGTTCGGTGACTTCGGCGCCCTTGTCGCCGCGGCGCAGGGTCTGGGCGGGCTGATCGTCCGTGGAGCCCTGACCCGGCGCCAACGAGGCCGCCGCGGTGGGCGTGGATGTGGGCGTGGGTGACTGTGTGGGTGTGGGCGGCTGTGATCGCGTCGCCGACGCCGAGGGGGACGGGCTTCCGCCGGGGGATGAAGGTGGCGCGGCCGATGCCGTTGTCTTGGAGGACGTGGCGCTCTCGGGGGCCGATCCTGAGTCCGACCGCGACGACGGGGACGACGGCGCCGACGTCGGAGTCGGTGACGGGTCCGGCACGCTCGCCCGTACGTCGTCCGGCAGCGCCCTGTCCCGCGCGGGGGCGTCGTACGAGAACAGCCCGCTCGCGAACCCCGCCGCCGCCACGACCGCCACCGCGGCCCCGGTCACGGCCAGCAGGGCCGTACGCCGTCGGCGGCGGGGAGTTTCCTCCGGGAAGGGGGCAGGGGGTGGGGGCGGGGGCTCGTTCCCGGAACCGACGTGTCGTACGGCGGCGGTGGCGGCCTCCGACGGCACCGTACGCAGGCGCATGGTGGCGGGGGAGGGCTCGCTCGCGGGCAGATCCACGTACGGGCGTATGCGCAGGGGATCGAAGTCCGCCGCCGCCGCCGCCTCCGCCGTGCGCGCGTCGCGCAGCGCGTCGGACGCGCGCCGGGTGCAGGCGCAGGACGGGGTGCCGTCCTGCGTCCGGGGCGCGGCGCACTCGGGGCAGACATGCCCGTTCGGTTCAGTCACGCGTTGGGTCCCTCCCCCTGAGACTCGCCCCCTCGGAACTCCCGAGGTTAGTCACATCCACCACACCTTCTCCCAGGAGCCCCCGGAATCCCGCGTTCCGCACCCGTTACAAGCTTCAACAGGCCATAACCCGCCATACCGACCACCATGGAGGGTGACCGAGACCCCAGGGGCTCATGGGAGGTCCGCATGACGGGCGAGACACCGGGTGATGTGCACGACCCGGACGCGCCGCCGCACGACCCCCCGTACGGTGTGAACGAGTCGGCCGTGCGGAGGCGCTCGGCGGCCGCCGTCGACGCCAAGGAGGCGCCGGTGCACGGCAGCGTCGTCGTCTCGATCGGCGCGCTGCTGCTCGGCATGCTGCTGGCCGCCCTCGACCAGACGATCGTGTCGACCGCGCTGCCCACCATCGTCAGCGACCTGGGCGGCCTTGAGCACCTGTCGTGGGTGGTCACCGCGTATCTGCTCGCGTCGACGGCGGCCACTCCGCTGTGGGGCAAACTCGGCGACCAGTATGGCCGGAAGAAGCTGTTCCAGGCCGCGATCGTGATCTTCCTCGTCGGATCCGCATTGTGCGGAATGGCGCAGAACATGGGCGAGTTGATCGGCTTCCGGGCCCTTCAGGGCCTCGGTGGCGGTGGGCTCATCGTGCTGTCCATGGCGATCGTCGGCGACATCGTCGCGCCGCGCGAACGGGGTAAGTACCAGGGGCTGTTCGGGGCTGTCTTCGGCGCGACGAGCGTGCTCGGACCGCTGCTCGGCGGGCTGTTCACCGAGCACCTCAGCTGGCGCTGGGTCTTCTACGTCAACCTGCCGGTCGGCGTGGTCGCGCTCATCGTGATCGCGGCGGTCCTGCACATCCCGAAGAAGTCCGCCGAGCACGTCATCGACTACCTCGGCACGTTCCTCATCGCCGCGGTCGCCACCTGTCTCGTTCTCGTGGCCTCGCTCGGCGGCACCACCTGGAGGTGGAGCTCGCCGCAGATCATCGGTCTCGCGGTACTCGGTGTCCTGCTCGCCGTGGCCTTCGTGGCGGTGGAGCAGCGGGCGGCCGAACCCGTCCTGCCCCTCAGGCTCTTCCGCATCCGCACCTTCACCCTCTCCGCCGTCATCAGCTTCATCGTCGGTTTCGCGATGTTCGGCGCGATGACCTATCTGCCGACCTTCCTCCAGGTCGTGCGGGGCGTGAGCCCCACCCTGTCCGGCGTGTACATGCTGCCCATGGTGTTCGGGCTGCTGCTGTCCTCGACCGTCTCCGGGCAGATCGTCAGCCGTACCGGACGCTGGAAGGTCTTCCCCATCGCGGGCACCGGTGTCACGGCGCTCGGTCTGCTCCTGCTCCACCGGCTCGACGAACACAGCAGTACCGGGGAGATGAGCGTGTACTTCCTCGTCTTCGGCCTGGGTCTCGGACTGGTCATGCAGGTCCTGGTCCTGATCGTGCAGAACGCGGTCTCGTACGAGGATCTGGGCGTCGCCACCTCCGGCGCCACCTTCTTCCGCTCGATCGGCGCCTCGTTCGGCGTGGCCATCTTCGGCACCGTCTTCGCGAGCCGCCTCGGCGACAACCTGGTGGCCGTGCTGAGCGGCAGGCAACTGCCCGCCGGCATCACGCCGAACAGCCTCAAGGCCGACCCCAAGGGCATCGCCGAGCTGCCGGCCGCGCTCCGCCAGCCCGTCCTGCACGCGTACGCCTCGTCGATCACCGACGTCTTCCTGTACGCCGCCCCGGTCGCCCTGCTCGGCTTCGTCCTGGCCTGGTTCCTGCGCGAGGACAAGCTGCGGGGCTCGGTCACGGCACCCGACATCACCGAGACACTCGCCACCAATCCGGTGGAGCGGTCGTCGTACGACGAGGTGTGCCGCGCGCTGTCCGTGCTCGGCACCCGGGAGGGGCAGCGGGAGATCTACGAGAAGATCACCGTGCGGGCCGGGTACGACCTGCTGCCCGCCGCGAGCTGGCTGCTGCTGCGGATCAAGAAGTACGGCTGGGCGGAGCCCGCGCTGCTGGCCGAGCGCAGCACCGTACCGCTGCCCGTCGTACTGTCCGCGGCCCGGCAGTTGGAGGAGCGCCGCCTCGCCGCCCGCGAAGGGCTCGACCTCGTCCTCACGGACGAAGGCCGAGAGGTCGCCGGGAAGCTGGCCAAGGCCCGCGAGGAGTCCCTGGCGGAGCTGCTCGGCGACTGGTGGGGCCCGGACCGCCCGACCGACCTGACCAAGCTGGTCAAGGAGCTGAACGGCGAGCTGTGCGGCTCCGACGGGGAGCGGCCGCACGACGGGACGGTGCCGCGTACGCATCCGCGCGGGTCACCGGCATGACTCCTCCGCCGGCCTTCAGGGCGCCGGCCGCTTCATGAACCACTCCAGGGCGTCAGTTTCTTCGTGAACCAGTGGTCGGCGTAGGTCTCGTCGTTGTGCGGCTCGGTCTCCTCGTAGCCGTGCCGCGCGTACAGGGCGCGCGCCTCCACCAGGTCGCCCCGGGTGTCGAGGATCAGCCGCTCGGCGCCGAGGCCGCGCGCCGCCTCCTCGGCCGCCGCGAGCAGCAGCGGCGCGGCGCCTGTGCCGCGCAGCTGCTCGCGCACGAACACGCGCTTCAGCTCGCCCGTCGTGGCGTCGAGCATCCGCACCCCGGCCATGCCGCCGGGGTCGCCGCCGTACCGCGCGACCAGCAGCAACCCGTCGGGTGCCTGGAACTCGGCGCCCGGGTCCGCCGCGATCTCCCGCTCCAGTTCCTCGGGGTCGGTCGGGTGTCCCTCGTGCAGCAGGTACCAGCGGTCGCTGACCTCCGTGTAGTACGCGCGCCACAGTGCGGCGGCGACGGGCGAGTCGAAGGGCTCGGGAGCGATGGTCCAGGTCATGGCCGCCATTGTCCGGAGGCACCGCCCCCATGCCGCAAGTGGATTTCGGCGGGGCGCAGGTGAGGGGGCGTCCGTGACGGGTCCATGGCGGGTGTGTGAGGGATGCGTGGCGGGGTCCGTGGTGGATTCGTTTGAGTGCGGGGTTCCGGGCAACCCGGTCCTCGAACCGGCCCGTCGGGTCGAGAACCCCGGAAGGCACCCATGTCCACAGGCCTCATCATCGCTTTGATCGTGATCGTGGCGGTCGCCGTCGTCGCGGCCGCGCTGATCCTTTTGGCCCGCAGGCCGCAGGGCGGGAGCACACTGCGGCGGCGCTTCGGGCCCGAGTACGACCGGGCCGTCGCCCAGCACGACGGCGACGCCAAGGCCGCCGAGCGTGACCTCGCCGAGCGGGTGAAGCGGCATGGCTCGCTGCGTGAACGGCCGCTGGAGCCCGCGGCCCGCGACGAGTACGCCGCCCGCTGGGGGGCCGTTCAGGAACGCTTCGTCGACTCGCCCCAGGAGGCCGTGGCCGAGGCGGACCGGCTGGTCGCCGAGCTGGCCGGCGCACGCGGCTTCCCCGACGGCGAGCGGTACGAGGAGCAGCTCGACGCGCTCTCCGTCCACCACGGACACCATCTGCACGGCTACCGGCGCGTCCACCAGGCCACGTACGCCCCCACCTCGGGCGCGGACGGCAGCACGGAGGAGCTCCGCGCGTCCATGGTGGAGGCCCGCGCCCTCTTCGAGGAGCTGCTGGCCCCGGTTCGCGAGGACGGCCGCCAGGACACCGCCGACACCACCCCTGCCGCGGAATCCGTCCCGGACGAGCGTTCCCACCGAGCCCATGTTCCGTCGGTACTGACCAGGCGTCATGCGAAGGGCAGTTGAGGAAGTGAAGAAGATGACTTCGGACAACGGCAATGAGAACACTCCGCGTCGCGAGGCGATGACGGGTCGCGGGGACGTCGACCCGCTCGTCCACCGGCACGCCCAGGACGCTGCGTCGGCCGAGCCCGGCACACCCGCCGACCCGGCCGCCTACGACCCCGGCGAGGCGCCCCGGCGTCCCGCCGACAGGGCGACGTTCAGTGAGGGTGAGGCCGAGGCTCCGTCCCGCGGGGCCGCCGGCGACATGGGGTCCCGCGACACCGCGAACCCGTCCCGCACGACAGCCGGCGGCGCGCCGGGTATGCGCGGCGAGGAGCGCGCGACCCGCGACACCCGCACGGGAATGGAAGAGCCCACCCGTACGGGAATCGACGAGCCCACCGGCATGGGAGCGGGCGACCCCTCCCGCCCCGCGCAGGGTGACCGCATGCGCGCCATGCAGCCGGATTCCGCCCGCGCCGGGCAGGGCGGTGACCCCACCCGCGCCGGGCAGCCGGAATCCACCCGCGCCGGGCAGCCGGAATCCACCCGCGCCGGACAGGGCGACCGCACCCGCGCCGGGCAGGGCGACCGCACCCGCACCGGACAGGGTGAACCCACCCGGGCCGGGCAGCGCGACGCCGGTCCGCAGGGTGACGGCGACGGGGCGTTGCTGTCGCACGACGAGTGCGACAAGTACTCGTTGCGGCTGCAGCACGCGGTCGGTGGGTTCGTGGACGGCCCCCGGGCGTCCGTCGAGGAGGCGGACCACGTCCTGGAGGAGCTGACCACCGAGTTCACGGACGCCATGACCCGCCGCCGCCGCAACCTGCGCACGACCTGGCAGGCGGCCGGTGAGAGCGAGACGGCCGACACCGAGAAGCTGCGGCTCGCCCTGCGCGACTACCGCGAGGTCACCGAGCGGCTCCTGCATCTGTAGGAGGCCGAACAGGCGGCAGAACCGTCGAGTACCACAGTGAGGCCGCGCCCCGGACCATGTGCCGGGGCGCGGCCTCACCCGTCGACGGGGTCATCCGGCCCGGCGCTCGCGCCACTCCCGGACGATCTCGTCCACGTCGTACGGCTTGAGGCCGAGGGGAGGTCCCGGCGGCGGCTTGAACATGACCTCGCGGATCTTGGCGTTGATGTCCTCGACGATCCGGCGCACGACGCGCTCCGACGGCGCCACCGAGGCCGCCGCGAGCGCGTCCTCGGCCTCCTTGCGCAGGGCCAGCGTCGGCGGCAGGACCGACAGCCCCTCGCGGGCCATCTTCCGCTTGATCCACCACAGTTCGTCGTACGGTGTGTCGGTCACGGCGGGCATGGGCTTGCCCGCGCCGGGCAGGTCCGCGAACTCGCCGCGGGCCTCCGCCTCACGGATCTGTCGGTCGACCCAGGTCTCGAAGCTGACCCCGGGTGGCTTCCGTTCGGTCATGCGTCCATTGTGCCGTACGACACACGATCGGACGATCGGGCGAATTATCATGCGGCGGCGGCGCGTCAACCACAGTCGGTACCAGGAGGGTTGAAGCGCCGCGACGCGACCGGACGAACGCTGTAACTCGAAGGAGCGCACGTGCTCGAACTCACCATGGCCTCGGTCACCGGGGCGGACGCTGGTGCGACGGCCGGAATGCTGATGGCCGACGCGCCGAGCGACCCCGGAGCCGTGCTGCGGGTGGGCCGGGACCGGGCCGTGTGCCGGCTCGCGACCCCCGACGACTGGCTGTTCGTCTCCCGGGTCCACTTGGAGTTCCTGTGCGGCCCGGACGGTATCTGGCAGGTCACCTGGCTGCACGGGTCACGCCCGGAGCCCTCCGCCGAGGTACGGCTGACGCTGGCCGGACTGCCGACCCAGGCCGTCGCGTACGGCGGGACGGCGAAGCTCCCCGCGGGCGGCTCGGGGGAGATCGTCATCCTCGACCGCACAGGACCGCACAGTGTGAACGTGGGCTTCTATCACGAGGCCTGAGCGCCCCCGGAGAGAAACCTGGGCGTCCCGGAGGGGGAATCGCGCGTCAGGCCAGCACGCGCGCCAGCGCGAACCCGTCGTGCCCCTTGGTGCCCACCGTCTGGATCGCCGTCCCGCTCAACTTCGGGTGGGCGGCGATCAGTTCGAGGGCGGCCCGGGTGCCCCGCACGCTCGGTTCCGCGCTGCCCACCTCGGTGACCCGCCCGCCGCGCACGACGTTGTCGACGACGATCAGGCTGCCGGGGCGGGTGAGCTTGAGGGCCCACTCGACGTAGTGCGGGTTGTTCACCTTGTCGGCGTCGATGAACACGAAGTCGAACGGCTCGGGGTTCTCCTCGGCCAGCTTCGGCAGCGACTCCAGCGCGGGGCCGACCCGCACCTCGGCGATCTTGTCGAGGCCCGCGCGGGCGAGGTTGCGGCGGGCGACCTCGGCGTGCGTGGTGTTGTACTCGAGGGTGATCAGCCGGCCGTCGGCCGGGAGTGCGCGGCCCAGCCAGATGGTGCTGTAGCCGCCGAGGGTGCCGATCTCCAGGATGCGGCGGGCGCCCTGGATCTGGGCGAGCAGCTGGAGCAGCTTGCCCTGGTTCGGCGCGACGGCGATGTGCGGCAGCCCCGCGGCGTCGCTGTCGCGCAGGGCCGCGGTCAGAGTCTCGTCGGCGGGGGCGAGGAGGGTGGCGAAGTAGTCGTCGACTTCGTTCCAGAGCTGCGACTCGCTCATGAACCATGCCTTTCGTATGCCTAGTTAGATGTGCTAACTAGTCCCGCGGGCCAACCTACACGGCAGGCGCGGAGCCCGGCAGCGGGCGCCCCGCCGACTCGGTCATGAACCACACGGCCACACCACCGACGACGGCCGCGGCCATCATGTAATACGCGGGCATCATCATGTTTCCGGTCGCCCCGATGAGCGCCGTGGTCACCAGCGGGGTCGTACCGCCGAAGAGCGAGACGGAGACGTTGAAGCCGATGGACAGCGAGCCGTAGCGGACCTTCGTCGGGAAGAGCGCCGGGAGCGCGGCGGGCATCGCGGAGGTGAAGCAGACCAGCAGCAGGCCCAGTGCGCCCATGCCGAGCGCGACCGCGAGCAGACTGCCCTGGCGGATCAGCAGGAGTGCCGGGACGGACAGGGCGAGGAAGCCGACGCAGCCCGCGGCGATCACCGGGCGGCGGCCGATCCGGTCGGTCAGCGCGCCCGCGAAGGGCTGGACGATCATCATCAGCGCCATCACGCCGAGGACGACCAGCAGGCCGTGCGTCTCGTCGTACTTCAGCTCGCTCGTCAGATAGCTCGGCATGTACGACAGCAGCATGTAGTCGGTGACGTTGAAGACCAGCACCAGGCCGACGCAGAGCAGCAGCGCGCGCCACTGGCCCGCGACCATCTCGCGCAGCCGCACCTTGGGGCGGTCCGCCTCCTTTTTCGAGGCCTTCGCCAGCTCCGCCGCGAACGCGGGGGTCTCCTCCAGGCGCATCCGCAGATACAGGCCGATGATCCCCATCGGGCCCGCGATCAGGAACGGCACGCGCCAGCCCCAGGACAGCAGGTCCTCGGTGGACAGGAAGGCGGTCATGAGGGTGACAAGCCCCGCGCCGCCGATGTATCCGGCGAGGGTGCCGAATTCCAGCCAGCTGCCGAAGAAGCCGCGTTTCTTGTCGGGCGCGTACTCGGCGATGAAGGTGGAGGCGCCCGCGTACTCGCCGCCGGTGGAGAAGCCCTGGACGAGCCGGGCCGCGAGCAGCAGCAGGGGAGCGCCGACGCCGATCGTGGCGTACGAGGGGATCAGGCCGATCGCGAAGGTGCCCGCCGCCATCATGATCATGGTGAGGGCGAGGACCTTCTGGCGGCCGACGCGGTCGCCGAGCGGGCCGAAGACCATGCCGCCGAGCGGGCGGACGAGGAAGGCCGCGGCGAAGGCGCCGAAGGTGGACAGCAGCTGCGCGGTGGGGTTGCCGGAAGGGAAGAAGACCTTGCCCAGCGTCACCGCGATGTAGCTGTAGACACCGAAGTCGAACCACTCCATCGCGTTGCCGAGGGCCGCCGCCTTGACGGCCCGCTTGACCAGGGCCGGATCGGTGACGTACGCCTCGGTCGGCGCGGGGGTCCGGGGCCGGGGCACGGCGGGGGTGACTGCTGTGGCGGACGGCAAGGCATGCCTTTCGTAGGGGACGGGGACGTGGCTCACCCGGAAGTGGGCCGAAAAGCGACCATAGGGGCACTCGTCCGCATCACGTGCCGTAGGCAACTCGATGCATAGTGCAAATAAATGCGCCGTACGCAGGGGCGTCGGCCTGGTCGCGCGCCGTTTTTCCAGGGCCCCTCTGTGAGGTAAGTCGCGAACGAAGGGGGGAACCGGCACCGTGCGCGCACTGTCGTCATCCGGACAAAAGGCGGGAGGCCGTCAGGTGAAGAGGGGGTTGCCTGCGTCTCTCAACCGGGGCGTGCGAGCCTCGTAAGGTCCGGATCGAGTCCGGACGCACGGGGCGCGCGGGACGAACGGGACAAACGGGGTGGGAGGGTCGGCGGGGCGTGGCGAACGTTGAGCACGGCGGGACAGCGGGCAATGCCTTCGGGGCGGGGGCGGCGGAATCGGCGAGAGCCAGACTGCGCGCGATCCGGATCGGGCTGTGGGCGATCGCCGCGGTCCTCGCGATACGGCAGGTCGCCGTCGTGCTCAGCACCCCGAAAGGGGACCGGCTGACGGACCTGGAGACCTGGGTCGGACCCAACGGCGTCCTGCATGTGAAGGGCTCGCTGTACGACTCGACGCAGTTCACCGGCACCCCCTTCGGAGGGTTCGTCCTCAAACCCCTCACCCGCGCCGCCGAACAGGCGCTCGGCTGGGGCTGGACCTTCGGCAGTCTCTCGCTGGTCGTCGTGCTCGGCCTGGTCGTCGCACGCGCTCTGCCCCAGCCGGTGAGCCGGCGCAGCGCCCTGCTCGCCGCGCCCGTCGCGATCAGCCTGCTGATGCTGTCGCTGCCGGTGCGCAACGCCCTGTACCTCGGCCAGACCAGCATCATCCCGGTGCTGCTCGTCCTGCTGGGCTGTTTCGCCGTCCGGGGTGAGCGCGTCAGCGGTCTGCTGATCGGTGTCGCCGCCGCCCTGCAGCCCACCATGCTGGTCTTCGCCCCGCTGCTCTGGTTCACCGGGCGTCGCCGTGCCGTCGAGTCCACCGCGATCACCTTCGCCGGTCTCACCGCGCTCGCCTGGGCCGTGATGCCGCACGACTCCCATACCTACTGGGTGCACCACCTGGGGGGTGTCGGCCTCGGCGGGGCCGCCGACGACCTCTCCAACCAGTCGCTGCACGGCGCGCTGCTGCGGCTCGGCCTCAACGGCCCCCTGGAGATCACCCTGTTCCTGTCGCTGGGCGCCGCGGTCGCCGCCCTCGGGCTGCGCCGCGCCATCCGCTACGCGCGGGACGGGCAGCTGCTGCTGGCCGTGGCGGTCACCGGCTGTGTCGCCGTCGCCGTCTCGCCCACGTCCTGGCAGCACCAACTGCTGTGGGTGCTGCTCGCGCTGGTCGGCCGGGTCGGCAGGAAGACCTCGGACCGCTATATGTGGCCCGTCGCCGTCGTCCTCGTCATGACGCTGCCCGCGAAGATGATGCTGCCGAACATGGCGGCGCTCTTCCCGCTGCGCGACAACGTGGTGCTGCTCGCCGCGCTCGCCGCCGCCACCATCGTGCCGTTCCTCTCCCGCACCTCGGAGTACTACCGGGCGCCGATCCCCACCGACTACGCCCGGCCCGTCCCCACGCGCTGGCGTCGGGTGCCGCTGCTCCCCTTCCTGGGCCGCGTGTTCACCCGCCCGAACCTGCTGCTCGAACTGCTCCTGATCCGCGTCGGCTACTCCGCCTACCAGCAGGTGAGGCTCGCCGCGACGGGCGGCACCAACGCGGGCGGGCGGACCACCGCCGAACACCACGGCGAGCAGGTCCTCTCCATCGAGCGGTTCCTGCACATCGACATCGAACACTGGGTCAACCACACCGTGTTCAGGGTCGAGTGGCTGCGGGACTTCTTCGACTTCTACTACGAGTCGTTCCACTTCGTCGTCCCGTTCACCGTCCTCGGCGTGCTCTACGCCCGCCGCCCCGGCGACTACCGCTGGGCGCGCTCGGCGCTCGGCTTCGCCACCCTGATAGCGCTCGTCGGCTTCTGGCTCTTCCCGCTCGCCCCGCCGCGCCTGATGCCGGGCCTCGGCATCATCGACACCGTGCACGGCGTGCAGGACTTCTCCAAGCCGGACTACGGCACGCTGACCGCGCTGACCAACCAGTACGCGGCGATGCCCTCGCTGCACTTCGGCTGGTCCCTGTGGTGCGGAGTCGTCATCGCGGTCCTGGCGCCCAAGTGGTGGATGAAGGCGCTCGGCCTGCTGCATCCGCTGTTCACGGTCTCCGCGATCGTGGCGACCGGCAACCACTGGGTGCTGGACGCGGTGGGCGGCGCGGCCGTCGTCGGCGCGGGTTTCGGCCTGACCTACCTCCTTCAGGGGCCGCGGCCGAGGCCGCTGACGCAGTCCGTGGAGGTCAGCACGAAGGATCCGGTCCCGGTGACGGGCCGTACCCCGAGCTGATCCGGTACTCACCCGGCTCGGTCACCGTCAGCCGCGTGAACTCGCCGTCCCGTGTCAGGCAGCCGCCCGGCGCGCGCAGCCACGGCGAGTACGCGACCCGCACGGTCACCGGGCCGGGCACCGGCACCCGTACGTCCACCTCGGCGCTCGTCGTCCGCAGCACGGAGCCGGGCGCCGACACCAGTGGCACGGCGTCGCGCACCCGCAGCACCTGCCAGTTGGCGTCGCTCCACACCGGTTCCAGCCATGCGGGCCGGCTCTTCACCAGCCGTGCCTCCGCCTCGGCGAACCCGTCCGGTTTCCCCGCAGGCAGCACGACGAATCCCACCGCCCAGCGGTCCAGCCAGGCCCGATAGGTCGCCTCCGAGAACGTGCCGTCGTAGAAGAGCCGCCCCCGCTCCATGTCCAGCTGACGGTTCCAGCCGCGCGCCAGGTTCACATGCGGGGCGAGCGCGGAGGCCTCGCGGTGGTTGCGGGCCGGGACCACCTCGACACGGGCGCGGCCGGCGCCGAGCCCCTCCAGCGTCCGTACGACGCCGTGCGTGTCGGCGGCCCAGGCGGGCACGACCGTGGACACCTCCAGGTCGTCGATGGTCTTCTGCCCGACCCAGGCGGCGGAGAGCACGAGCGCCACCACCAGCGCGATCCGCCGCACCAGGTGCGGCCCCCCGGGCGTGGTGAGCAGCGCCGCCAGCAACGCGGCGGGCGCGAACAGCTCCGCGAACCGCTCCACGTTCGTCCCCACCGGGGAGGCGATCAGATACGTCAGCACGGTCCCGACCGCGTACACGACCCCGCACCACCGGGCCACCCGCCAGCCGCGCGGGGCCAGTGTGGCGACGGTCAGCCCCAGCAGCACGGGCGGCCAGATCCGGCCCGAGGGCATCAACTGCTGTCCGGCGAAGGGGAACAGCAGCGTGGTCGCCCCGACGACGACCACCGGCGGCACCAGCAGCACCCCGGCCCGCACCCGGTCCCGTACGGCGAGATGTCCGGCGCCCACCACCACCAGGAACAGTCCGGCCACCGGGCTCGCCATGGTCGCCAGTGCCGCGTACGCCGCCGCCGGCAGCGTCCGCCGTTCGCCCGTCAGCAGGACACAGGCGGCGAGACCGAGGGCGACGCCGAGCGCGAAGGTGGTGCGTCCCGAGGCGACGTCGCACCACAGCGCGAGTGAGGCCAGCAGCGCCGGGCCCACCGGCCGCCGTATCCCCGTGCGGGCGATCAGCACGGCGGCCAGCCAGGTGGCGGCGAGCCCGGAGACCACCGTCACCGTGCGCACGCCCAGCGCGGCCATCAGATACGGCGAGATCAGGCTGTAGTTGGCGGTGTGCATCCCGCCGTACCAGGAGAGGTTGTACGCCGATCCGCCGTGCCGCGCGGCGAACTCCGCCCACGCCATCTGGGCGGCGAGATCACCGCCGCCGGTCGCGAGGAAGGCCCACCACACCGCGTACAGCGGCAGCACGGGGAGGGTGACGAGGAGGGGGAGACGGTGGCGGAGCCAGAGCGCCTGGTGCGGGCGCATCCGGCGTGCGGCCGGGTGGCCGGGCCGGACGGGGGTCAGCTCGGCAGAGACCACGGTGCACCGGTTCCGTTCCAAGGCGTCGATTGTTTTCGGGGGGTGGGGGGATGGCTGAGCCACCGGTGAAGACGCGAAACGGAACGGAGACGTTCATCGGAGGTTCGTCTCGGGGGAGGCAGGGCCTAGGGGGATGCCCCTGCCTCCCGCGGGACGGGCCGACGGGCACCGGGAGTCCGTCGGCCCGAGCGCGGGATACGGTCAACCGGCGTTGACCTGGAGCTCCTTGACGCCGTTGATCCAGGCGGAGCGCAGCCGGCGCGGGTCGCCGACCAGGGTGAGGTTCGGCATCGCGTCGGCGATCGCGTTGAAGATGAGGTCTATCTCGAGGACGGCCAGGGACTTGCCGAGGCAGTAGTGGGGGCCTCCGCCGCCGAAGCCGAGGTGGGGATTGGGGTCGCGGGTGATGTCGAAGGCGTCCGGGTTCTCGAAGACCTCGGAGTCGTGGTTGGCGGAGGCGTAGAAGATGCCGACGCGGTCGCCCTTCTTGATCCGCTTGCCGCCGAGTTCGGTGTCCTGGGTGGCGGTGCGCTGGAAGGAGACGACCGGGGTCGCCCACCGCACGATCTCCTCGGCCGTGGTCGCCGGACGGGTGCTCTTGTACAGCTCCCACTGCTCGGGGTGGGTGAGGAAGGCGTGCATGCCGTGGGTGATGGCGTTACGGGTGGTCTCGTTGCCGGCGACCGACAGCATCAGCACGAAGAAGCCGAACTCGTCCGAGCCGAGGTTGCCCTCGTCCTCGGCCGCCACCAGCGTGCTGACGATGTCCTTCGCCGGGCACTGCTTGCGGTCGGCGGCCATGTTCATGGCGTACGAGATGAGCTCGGCGGCCGACTCGGCGCCGACCTCCTCGGTGATGGCGTACTCCGGGTCGTCGTACGCGATCATCTTGTTGGACCACTCGAAGATCTTGATGCGGTCGTCCTGGGGGACGCCGATCAGCTCGGCTATCGCCTGGAGAGGCAGTTCGCAGGCGACCTCGGTGACGAAGTCGAAGGGTCCCGAGTGGGCGCGGGCGCCCTCGACGATCGCGAGGGCACGGGAGCGGAGCCGCTCCTCCAGCGCCCGGATGGCCCTTGGCGTGAAACCGCGTTGCACGATCTGGCGGACGCGGGTGTGCTCGGGAGGGTCCATGTTGAGCAGGATCAGCCGCTGGGCGTCGATCGCGTCGCGCTGCATGTGCTCGTGGAAGCGGATGATCGCGGTGTTGAGGCAGGAGGAGAACAGCTCGGGGTGCGTGGAGACGTACTTGACGTCCGCGTGCCGGGTGACCGCCCAGTAGCCCTCGTCCTGGAAGCCGGCCAGACCGGCCCGCTGGGGGATCCAGCGGACGGGTTCGGCCCGGCGCAGTTCGGCGAACTCCGGCAGGGGCACGCGGTGGTGCAGCAGATCGGGGTCGGTGAAGTCGAACCCGTCGGGCAGCGCGGGACAGGGCATCGGCGACCACCCACCATTCTGACGGTCCATCAGGAGTCCGGAATTGCCGTGAAGGTAATAACGGGTTCTACAAGTCGCAAGAGGTACGGCGCCCCGAATTCCGTGGGGAGTTCGTGCAGATCACGACTTCGAGCGCTGCACGACCCTTGCGGCACCGGGGCTCCGATCCGCAGACTGCACACAGAACTGGTACGCGTTCTAGTTCTGCGCGGTGGGTGGGCCGGGACGCCCCGCGCTGCGCGGGTCAGCAGGGCCTGGCCGCCGGACAGGCCTGAGGAGAGGACGAGCCCCCATGGCCGCGGAACCCGTGATCGTCGAAGCCGTACGCACCCCCATCGGCAAGCGAGGTGGCGCGCTCGCCAACCTCCACCCCGCCTATCTCCTGGGCGAGACCTACCGTGAACTCCTCGGCCGCACCGGCATCCACGCCGACTGCGTGGAGCAGATCGTCGGCGGCACGGTGACGCACGCCGGCGAGCAGTCCATGAACCCCGCGCGCACGGCCTGGCTCGCCATGGGCCTGCCGTACGAGACGGCGGCGACGACGGTCGACTGCCAGTGCGGCTCCTCGCAGCAGGCCTCGCACATGGTGGCCAACATGGTCGCGGCGGGCGTCATCGACGTCGGTATCTCGTGCGGCGTCGAGGCGATGTCGAGGGTGCCGCTGGGCTCCGGCTCCAAGCACGGCCCCGGAAAGCCGTTCCCGGACGAGTGGAACGTGGATCTGCCGAATCAGTTCGAGGCCGCCGAGCGCATCGCGCGGAATCGTGGGCTGACGCGCGAGAACGTCGACGCGCTCGGGCTCGTCTCCCAGGAGCGCGCCGCGAACGCCTGGGCGGAGGAACGCTTCAAGCGCGAGACGTTCGCCGTCCAGGTGCCGACCACCGAGGACGAGCAGCGGGTCGGACAGGGCATGTGGCGTCTCGTCGACCGCGACGAGGGACTCCGCGACACGACCATGGAGGCACTGGCCGGCCTCAAGCCGGTGATGCCCACCGCCGTCCACACGGCGGGCAACTCGTCACAGATCTCGGACGGTGCGGCGGCGATCCTCTGGGCCTCCAAGCGGATGGCCCGCGCGCTGAAGCTGCGCCCGAGGGCGCGGATCGTGGCCCAGGCGCTGGTGGGTTCGGACCCGCACTTCCATCTGGACGGGCCGATCGACGCGACGCGCGCGGTGCTGGGCAAGGCGGGGATGACTTTGAAGGACATCGACCTCGTGGAGATCAACGAGGCGTTCGCTTCCGTGGTGTTGAGCTGGGCGCAGGTCTTCGAACAGGACCTGGAGAAGGTCAACGTGAACGGCGGTGCGATCGCGCTCGGGCACCCCGTCGGGGCGACGGGTGCCCGGCTGATCACTACCGCCCTGCACGAACTGGAGCGACGGGACAAGGAGTTCGCGCTGATCACGATGTGCGCGGGCGGTGGACTGGCCACCGGGACGATCATCCAGCGGTTGTAGTCCACGAGACGAAGGTGGCGAAGGCGGCGGGGGCGATCGTGAGGATCGGTCCCGCCGGGTTCTTTGAGTCGCGTACGGAAATGGTGGCGTCCGGGGTTTCGGCGATCTCTATGCAGTCGCCGCCCTGGTCGCCGCTGTAGCTGGACTTACGCCACCGGGCCCCGGTCGGGATCGAGTTGCTCTCCATAGCGTTCCTCCATCACGTGCCGGATCAGCGCCGCCGAGTCCTTGAGGGAGAGTGCGGCGGCTCGGAGATGATCGTAACGGAGCGAACAGTCCGTGACGGTGTCCGGGTTGGCGGTCGGATGCCCGCTTCCGTAGCCCTCGGTGTAGACGATGGCTGGGTCGTTCGTGAAGCGGTAGCGGTTGAATGAGCCTTGAAGTCCTGCGTGCGCACCCGCTGAGTACGGCAACACCTGAATGTTGATCCGGGGGTTGTTCTCGAATGACAACAGGTGGGCCAGTTGCTCTCGCATGGTCTCCGCGCCGCCGATCTCCTGGCGGAGAGCGGCCTCGCTGATGACCGCCCAGAACACGGGCGACACTTCCTTCTCGAAGATGCGCTGACGGGCCAGCCGCACGGCGGTCCTATCGCCGAGGTCCGTGTCGTCCAGTGCGCCGAGCACAGCACGTACGTACGCCCCGGTCTGGAGAAGACCATGGACCATGTGGGTCTGGAACGTGCAGATCTCGACTGCCCGCGCCTCCAACTCCGCCACCTGTTGGAACCAGGCCGGAAGTTGACTACGCATCACCAGTCCGACCAGCCGGGACAGGGTGGATTCAACTGGTCGTCGCAACACCTTGATCTCGGAGGTGTGCGACGTGGCTACGGCGGACTGGAGTTTGAAGACCAGCGATGTCCCGGAGGGGCGGCGTCGGCAGTGGCGCGCTGACCGTGCGTTGCGGCCGGCGATGCGTTCGCCGGGGCGGCCTCATCCGTCTCGGGTCGTGCAGCGCCAGTTCTGGCGACTGATCGCCACGGGGGTCACGACGGTGGAGGCGTCGTTGGCGGTCGGCGTGTCGTGGCCGGTGGGTGCGAGGTGGTTTCGTCACGCTGGCGGCATGCCTCCGATCTCGTTGGCCGAGCCCTCGGGCCGGTACCTCACGTTCGAAGAGCGCGAGGAGATCGCGATCCTCATGGCGATGAGCAAGGGCGTGCGCGAGATCGCCCGCGCCCTGGGGCGAGACCCCGGGACAATCTCTCGCGAACTGCGCCGCAACGCCGCCACGCGCGGCGGCAAGCAGGAATACCGCGCGACGGTCGCCCAGTGGAAGGCTCAGCAGGCGGCCAAGCGCCCGAAGACCGCGAAACTTCTGGGTAACGACCGGTTGCGTGAGTACGTAGAGGACCGGCTCGCCGGCAGCATCCGTCGCCCCGACAACATGACCGTCACCGGGCCCAAAACGCCCGCATGGAAAGGGCTGAACAAGCCGCACCGTCAGGACAGACGTTGGGCGACGGCATGGAGTCCGGAGCAGATTTCGCACCGACTCCGTGTCGACTTCCCCGATGATGAGTCCATGCGCATCAGCCACGAAGCGATCTACCAGGCGCTGTTCATCGAAGGCCGTGGCGCGCTCAAGCGGGAACTGGTGACGTGCCTGCGCACCGGCCGGGCGCTGCGGGCTCCCCGTGCACGGTCGCAGAACAAGCCGCAGGGGCATGTCACCACGGACGTCGTCCTCAGCGAACGCCCCGCCGAGGCCACGGACCGCGCGGTCCCCGGACACTGGGAAGGCGATTTGATCATCGGGACGGGCCGCTCCGCGATCGGCACGCTTGTCGAGCGCAGCAGCCGCTCCACGCTCCTGGTGCACCTGCCCCGTCTGGAGGGCTGGGGCGAGGAGAATCCGCCCGTGAAGAACGGCCCCTCGCTCGGGGGCTATGGCGCGATCGCGATGAACGCGGCGCTCACCACGTCGATGACGCAATTGCCTGAGCAGCTACGTAAGACCCTCACCTGGGACCGTGGGAAGGAACTCTCCGGTCATGCTCAGTTCGCTCTCGATACCGGGACGAAGGTGTTCTTCGCCGATCCGCACTCGCCCTGGCAACGACCGACGAACGAGAACACGAACGGGCTGCTACGCCAGTACTTCCCGAAGGGCACCGATCTCTCCCGCTGGTCGTTCACGGACCTCGAAGCCGTCGCCATGGCGATCAACAACCGGCCCCGCAAAGTCCTGGGTTGGCGGACGCCGGCCGAGGTCTTCGAAGAACAGCTACGCTCGCTGCAACAGCCCGGTGTTGCAACGACTGGTTGAACTCGCCCAGTAACCCACCCGTCCCCAGCGCCGCGTCCACCCGCTCGCTGAACTCCGGCGTCGGCAGTTTCCTCGCCGTCTCGATCTGGCCGACCAGTGAGCCGGTGTAGTTGACGATGTCGCCGAGCTGCCGCTGTGTCAGGCCCGCGGATTCACGATGGCGCCGTAACTCGAAACCGTAGTAGTCGAGCGGGGACGCGCCCGGGTCGAGGATGTTGATATGGGTCACGTACGGCCCCTCTCGCGCGCAACTCGGTCCACTCCGGGACCCGTTGTATTCGTTCCGTAGCCGAGCGTAGTCGCGCGAGGTCAGTCTCGTAGCGTGAACGAACACATTCCCCCCACCCTCCTGGGCCCCCGCCCCGCCCAGTACGCGATGCGGATCACCGTCGGCGCACACTCGGCCCGGCATATCCGACGGATCGTCAGGTCGTTGCTGGGTGAGTGGGATCTGGCGGAGCTGGCCGACTCCGTGGAGCTGGCCGTGACCGAGCTGGTCGCCAACGTCGTACGCCATGTCCCCGACCGACGCTGCGCGTTGCTGGTGGTGCGGCAGACGGCAGGTGTGAGGGTGGAGGTCGCGGACGGCTCACCGCAACCACCCCGCGTGCCCACCGAGTCGTCGCCGGAGGCGGAGGGTGGGCGCGGGCTCGTCCTGCTCGACGCGGTGGTCGACAAGTGGGGTGTGGGGCCGGGACCCGGGGGCGGCAAGACGGTCTGGTTCGAGTGCCGACCGGCTCGGGCGCAGGACCAAACCCATGGGGCTGCGAATCACTCATGGTGATGATGATCGCGCGAGGGAACCCGAACATCCGTTTTTGTCCCCTGATGATGAGCCTCACATCCAAGTCGCACGGCCCCGGGGGCGTATGTCCCCGGGGTCTTCGTGCGGCCCGAAGGAAGGGGACCAACCGCAGTGAGCAATGAGAAGGCAGCCCGCGAGCAGCAGTTCGTCGGTTCGATCGGCCTGGTCGCCCCGCTGGACCAGCCGAAGCCGCCGGCGGCCCCGGCACCGGACGAGACGTGGCACTTCGGCCGTCACCTGAACCCTCATGAGGAGGGCCAGAAAGACTACGTGCCGGTCTACGACGGCACCGCCTGGGTGTACTACGGCAAGGGCCACAGCGGTGTGCGGCGGCCGGTGCTGATGTCCGACGGCTTCAACATGGGGCCCAGCAGCCTGGACGAGCTCTACGACGGCTTCGAGCGGGGCGAGTACCCGCTGATGAGCCAGTTGCACGAGCGCGGGCGGGACGCGGTCATCTTCGGCTACGGGGAGCGCTCCGCGTCGATCCTCGACAACGCCGGGTACGTGATCGAGGCGATCACGAGGCTGATCGACGAGCGCACGGGCAACGAACCGCTGGTGGTCGGCGGGTTCAGCATGGGCGGTCTGGTCACGCGCTATGCCCTGGCGCGCATGGAGACCCAGAAGATGGACCACCAGACCGGGATGTACTTCTCCTACGACAGCCCCCACCGCGGCGCGTGGGTGCCGATCGGTCTGCAGGCGTTCGCGCATTACATCAAGCGCGGCAACCCGGCCAACAGCGCGCTGTCGGACCAGATCAACAGTCCGGCCTCGCGCGAGCTGATGTGGCGGCACATCGAGACGGTGGACGGCACTCCCGGGCAGGACAAGGCCCGCTCCGACTTCCTCGCCGCCCTGGACCGCGTCGGCGGCTGGCCGACGCGACCGCGGAAGATCGGCGTCGCCAACGGCACCGGGAACGGCCGGGGCACGGGGATCGCGCCCGGCGCGGAGGCGTTCCGCGCCACCGGGATTCTGTTCCCCGGCACCACCATCTACACCCAGTCCGAGGGTGACGACGCCCTGGTCGCCGAACTGAAGGCGAACTTCGGCAAGGACGAGACGATCACCACCGACGGGTTCCCGGAGATCGACGGCGCTCCCGGCGGGACGCTGGCCTCCTTCGGTATCGCCGCCAACGTCATCAACAAGCTGATCCCCGGCAGCGCGGTGGCCCCGGTCCCCGAGATCTGTTTCGTGCCCTCGGTCAGCGCGGTGGCCGTCCGCGACGTGGACACCACCGCCCTGCTGAACACCGACATCGACGCCCTCGACCCCAGCGAGAGCGAACTCGACGCGTTCCTGTGCGCCTCCCAGAACGAGGAGCACACCAAGATCACCGAAGAGCTGTGCACCTGGCTCCTCGGCGAACTCGACCGGCGATAGTCCCGCCGGTATCCGTGACGGTCTCGGCCGCGGCAGCACGCTGGTGCTGCCGCGGCCGAGACGTCCTCATTCCCGCCCCGAAGTCGCGACCGCCAGTACGCCCGCCAGCACTGCCGCGAGCAGCAGGGGGAGGCCCAGGCCGTGGTGGATCACCAGCCATGCGCCGAGCGTCGCGCCCGCCAGCATGGCGACGACGGCCGCCGTGCGGCGGGGGGAGTGGCGGCCCGAGCCGTCGCCGGCCGCGGAGTCGGAGGCGAGGCCGGTCAGGGTCATCGTCAAAACGGTGGTCGTGAGGTCCGGCACCCCGAGTTTGCGGACCGTCGCGTTGCGCAGGCCCATGGCGAAGGCCGTGAGGGCGATCAGGGCGTAGGTGGTCGAGGTGGCGCCCGGCGCGGCGAAGGCGACCACCGCGGACGCGCCCACGAACACCGCCTCCGCGATGAGTGTGACCCGCGCCCAGGTCCGGCGTGAGCCGCCGCCGCCGTACCGCCCCGCGATCCGGCCCCCGGCCGCGGCGCCCACCAGGAAGCAGGCCAGCGAGGTCGAAGTGTGCGGGATCGAGAAGCCGGGGGCGCCGGCCGCGGCGAAGCCGAGTACCACCACGTTGCCGGTCATGTTCGCCGTGAAGACGTGCCCGAGTCCGAGATAGCTCACCGCGTCGATCAGCCCGCTGACCACGGTCAGCGACAGCAGCACCACCACTAGGCGCACCCCGGTCGCCTCGGGGTCGTGGGGCTGCGACTCGGTGTTCTCGGCGCCCTCTGCGTTCTGTTCGCTCATGGGGGCTCCGGTGGGAGGTGGCAGGCACGGTGTGCTCAAGTCCACCACGGACGCGGGGGGACCGCCGGACACCGGGCCGCCTCGCGGGTCCGTCCGGTGCGCCGCGCCCCTGGGGCAGCCGTGCCCGTGAGGTCCTTCGCGGTGCCCCCTGTGTCCTTCCGCCCGGGTGTGCCCCGGAGTCACCATGGCTCCTTATACCTCTGGGGACAACGGAAGCGGGCGCTCGGGCGTACGGCGGGAGCCCGGTGGATGAAGAGGTGGGTGGAGGGGCGTATGGACAGGCGGCAGTACGGCGAGGGCGGACGCTCACGGGCGGGATCACCCGTACGCACCGCGCCCCTGCCACGCCCAGCCTCCCCGGGCCCCCACCAGGCCCGGACCGGCTCGGACGCCACGCCCAGGACGCCCGCAGAGATGGCGGCGATCCAGCGCACGGCCGGCAACCGGGCGGCGTCCGTGTCCGTACAGAGGGCGGGTGAGGCGAGCACGAGCGCGCCTCCCGCCGCCGAGGAGTCCGGCCGGGAGGACCGGGGCGCGGCCGTGATCACGCGGCTGAGCCGGTCGATCGAGGGCCATGTCGTCGTGGCGAAGATGAAGGTGAACCCCCTGGCGCCGGGCACGTGGTGGCCGGAGCACTGGATGCCGGAGGGGCCCGCGCGCCTGAAGCGCACCCTGGAGCGGCGGGTGATCAGCGGCGAGCTGTTCGGAGCCCAGGACCTGGAGGACATCAGGACGCTCTCCCAGCTGAACCCCCAGTGGCTCGCGAAGGTGGGTATCGGCACCTTCAAGGAGTCCGAGGAGTACATCAAGGGCGACCACAAGGACTGGCTGCGGAACCTTCCGGGCAAACGCATCCTCGCCGCGACCCTGGCCTTCCAGCGGAACGCGCCGGGCACGCGCCCGGCGGGCGCGCCCACCCCGATCGCCCCGGACTACACCCTCGGCCGTTTCATGACCACCAAGGCTCCCGGGGTCCCGGACGAGGAGAAGCAGCCCCTGCGGGCCGAGCGGGACGAGCAGATACGGCAGACCGCCGTCGACACCCTGCACCCGGCCGGACTCCCGCCCGAACGCCGCCACCCCGACGCGGACAAGGCCGAGACGGTGAAGCACGCGGCGAAGGACGCGAAGGCCCGTGACGTCTTCACCTCCGTCCTGCTCCTGCTCCAGCACGGACTGAAGACCTACGACCCGGGGGCGGGAGTGGCCGCGCATGTCGACTACCGCGAGGGCGACGTCGTACGGGCGCTCGCCCACGGCGGCCGGGTCAACATCCGCATCCCCGCCCTGCGCGCGGGCGAGTCGCCCCAGTCGTTGACGGACTTCCTGGGCGTCACGGACAAGGGGCGACGCGCGGGTTTCGTCGACAAGCGTGATTTCGCCACGCACCGCACCGCCATCGAGAAGAACAAGGAGGGGGGCGAGCCGGGCAAGTTCCAGGAGAAGGGCGGCATCGGCGCGTCCGTCACGAACTTTCTGACGCCGTCCGTGCCCCATGTCGGGCCCGAGCGTCCGCAGCTCATGGGCATGGACATCTCCGGCGGCGGGTTCGGCTCGCAGGACTGGAACGGCGACGTGGTCCTGCCGAACGGCTCGTACGGCCACATGCTGCTGATTCTCACCCCGCCCACCGCCGCCAAGGACGGCTCCCTGCTGGTCGGCATCGAGACGATCAAACCCCATGCCGAGAGCCCGGTCGGCTATGTGCACAACGCCCGGTCCACCGAGGCCACGGCCAACCCCGAGTCGGTCCTGCACGGTCACAAGGGGGACAAGGTCGGCACCGGCGGGCTGAAGCACAACGAGCGCCTGGTGGAGCTGCGGGAGCTGGGGAAGGCCCAGGGAAGCGGGGACTGGCGCGCGTTCCTGGACCAGATCAAGCGGGAGTGGCTCGACGAGCTGGAGAAGAACAAGGACGACGTCGCCGAGCAGCGGAAGATGTACGAGCGGCTCGTCGGCCGGCGGCAGCACTTCTATGAGCAGGCCGAGCAGGCCGAATAGATCCATTGGATCGCTCTGGTCGCTCGGGTCGCTCGGGTCGATGGGCATGGCGAAGGCGGCGGCCCCGGGGATCGGGGGGCCGCCGCCTTCGCGTATGCGGGTGCCGCGGGGCGCCGGTGGTCACCGGTGGGCCGCTCAGTACCAGTTGTGGGCCTGCCAGAAGTTCCAGGCGGCGGCCGGGCTGCCGTAGCGCGAGTTCATGTAGTCCAGCCCCCACTTGATCTGGGTGGCCGGGTTCGACTTCCAGTCGGAACCGGCGGCAGACATCTTCGAGCCGGGCAGGGCCTGGACCAGGCCGTAGGCGCCGGAAGCGGAGTTCGTGGCGCTGGGGTTCCAGCCGCTCTCGTGCTCGACGATCTTGCTGAAGGCGGTGAACTGCGCGGCGTCCGGGATCATCTTGTGCGCGATCGCCTGGGCGGAGGAGGCCTGGCCGGTGGCGGCCTGAGCGGGGGCCGCGGCGAGGACCATGCCGGTGGCGGCGGCGGCCACGGCGGCGGTGGTGAGGACCTTCTTCGGGGAAGCGGCGATGTTGCGGATGAAGGAGACGGACACGCGGAGAACCTTTCTTAGGAAACAGGGCGGTCGCGGTGCGCCCTGTTCCACACGACGTGTGGTGGAGGCGTACATCGGCGCCGCGGCCCGGGTGGGCTCGTGGCGCCTGGCGACTGCTCCAGAGAAACAGGCTCAGGGGGGCGTCCGCAATGACCCCTTTTACTAGTGGTGGTCGCATCTAGGGGAAACGTCCCTCGTGTGACCTGGGTCTCAAACCCCAGGTCAGAGGGGTTGACGACGCGCGCATGACATGCCTTTGGTGCTACGAAGCCGCTTCGTATGTGACGTGGGTCCTATGGGGTGCTTCACGCCGCGACTGACAGAAGGTGTGCGGGTGGCCACGGTACGCGTCCGAGTGGTGTGACCTGGGCCGCACATCACCGGGGTTCGAAGGTGACCGGGGTCTCAAAGGCGGCCCGCCGTGTCGCCCTGCGCAGCGCCTTGAGGAGGGTCGCGCCGAGCGCGAGGGTCAGCACGACGGTGACGACGGCACGGCCCAGGTCCCAGCCGAGGGAGGTGGCCAGGCAGTAGGCGAGGAATCGGGCCAGGTTGGCGGGCACGTCGGCCTGCGGGTCGAAGGCGACGTTCGAGGCCAGCGCGCCCATGAAGGGCCAGCCGGCCAGATTCATGACCGTGCCGTACGCGAACGCGGCGCAGAACCCGTACACCGCGAGCAGGGCGAGTTCCCCGCGCCCGCGCAGCCGGTCCGGGCCCGGCAACAGCCCGGCGCCCATCGTGAACCAGCCCATCGCGAGCATCTGGAACGGCAGCCACGGACCCACCCCGCCCGTGAGCAGCGCCGAGGAGAACATGGTCACGGACCCGAGCACGAACCCGAACCCCGGTCCGAGCACCCGGCCGCTCAGCACCATCAGGAAGAACATCGGCTCGATCCCGGCCGTCCCGGCGCCGATCGGCCGCAGCGCGGCGCCGGTCGCGGCCAGCACCCCGAGCATGGCCACCGCCTTCGGGCCGAGCCCGGACTCGGAGATCGTCGCCGTGACGACGGCGACGAGCAGCACCAGCAGCCCCGCGAACAGCCAGGGCGCGTCCTGGGCGTGCGCGACGACCTGCGAGGTGGGGTCGGCGAAGAGCGGCCAGCCGAACCCGGCGATCCCGACGACGCTCACGAGGCAGAGGGCGGCGAGGGAGCGGGGGCCGAGACGGACGGCTCTGGTCCGGACCTCCGGTGTCGTCATGAGAGGGCCTCCCTGACCTGGGTGACCGTGAGCCACGGCTGCGGCGCGAGCACCTTCGTGACCTGGGGGGCGAAGGACGGGGAGGCGACGACCACCTCGGCCGTGGGGCCGTCGGCGACGATCTCGCCGTCCGCGAGGACGACGACCCGGTGCGCGAGCTCGGCGGCGAGCTCCACGTCGTGGGTGGCCAGGACGATCGCGTGACCCTCGGCGGTCAGGCCGCGCAGGACCGTGACCAGACGGGCCTTCGCCGCGTAGTCCAGGCCGCGGGTCGGTTCGTCGAGGAGCAGGAGAGGGGGGCGGGCCGTCAGGACGACGGCCAGCGCGAGCGCCAGCCGCTGCCCCTCCGACAGGTCACGGGGGTGGCTGTCGTCCCCGATGTCCGGCAGCAGCTCGGACACCAGGGCCCGGCAGGTACCGGGCTCGGCCGCCGCGTCCTCGTCTGCCGCCGCGCACTCGGCGGCGACCGTGTCGGCGTACAGCAGGTCCCGCGGTTCCTGCGGTACGAGACCCACCCGGCGTACGAGGTCCCGTGGCGCCGTCCGGTGCGGGACCGCGCCCCCGACCAGGACCGAACCGGCCGCCGGTTCGACCAGCCCGACCAGCGCGCCGAGCAGGGTGGACTTCCCGGCCCCGTTGCGGCCCATCAGCGCGATGATCTCGCCGGGGGCGGTGGCGAGGTCGACGCGCCTGAGGGCCTCGACGCGGCCGTGGCGGACGGCGAGGGCTTCGATCGAGGCCGGGGCCGTCGCCCGCGGAACTGTCGGCTGCGCGGTCCTCGGCTGCGGGGTCCTCGGCCTGGGGACGAGTTCCACGAGCCGCTCCCGCAGGGACCCCGCCCTGCGCCGTGCGTCGCGCACCGTGAGGGGGAGCGGGGACCAGCCGGCCAGTCGGCCCAGGTCCACCACCGGCGGGTACACCGGGGACACGGCCATGATCTCGGAGGGGGCGCCGAGCGTCGGCGCGGCGCCCGGGGACGGAAGCAGGACGACCTGGTCGGCGTACTGGATGACGCGTTCGAGGCGGTGTTCGGCCATGAGGACGGTCGTGCCGAGGTCGTGGACGAGGCGTTGCAGGACGGCGAGGACCTCCTCGGCGGCGGCCGGGTCCAGGGCCGAGGTGGGCTCGTCGAGGACCAGGACCCGCGGGTGGGGGGTCAGGACCGAGCCGATGGCGACGCGCTGCTGCTGGCCGCCGGAGAGCGTGGCGATCGGGCGGTCACGGAGGTCCGCCAGGCCCAGCAGGTCCAGGGTCTCCTCGACACGGCGGCGCATCACGGCCGGCGCGAGGCCCAACGACTCCATGCCGTAGGCGAGTTCGTCCTCGACCGTGTCCGTCACGAAGTGGGACAGCGGGTCCTGGCCCACCGTGCCGACCACGTCCGCGAGCTCGCGCGGTTTGTGGGTGCGGGTGTCCCGTCCGGCGACCGTGACCCGGCCGCGCAGGGTGCCGCCCGTGAAGTGCGGCACGAGACCGGAGACCGCGCCGAGCACGGTCGACTTGCCGACTCCGGAGGGCCCCACGAGCAGGACGAGTTCCCCCTCCGGGACCTCGAAGTCCACGCCCTGGACGGTGGGTTCGACAGCTCCGTCGTACGTCACGGAGACATCCTCGAAGCGGATCATGAGGGTTCCTTGGGAGTGGAGGGTTCCCGCGAGTGGGGTGCCGGGGCCACGAAGGCGGGGAGCAGGCCGAGCAGGATCGCCGCCGCGGGCCACAGGGGCAGGGCGGGGGCGCTCAGCGGGAGGACACCGGGGCTCAGGGCCGCGGCGTCGTACGCGGCGGAGACGATCAGGCCGGCGGCGACCGCGACGCCGGAGCCCGCCACCAGCCAGGCCCGTACGCCCCACACGTCCGGGCGGTAGCGCGTACGGACCGAGCGGCGCCCGCCCAGCCACAGCCCGCCGAGCGCCGCGGCCACTCCGGCGAGCAGCACGGGCAGGCCGTAGGTGCCGCCCGCGGCGGTCAGCACTCCGTACGTGCCCGCGCAGACGCCGAGCAGACCGCCCAGCGTCAGGGCGGTGGTCGTACGGCGGACGGCGGGCGGTACCTCGGCGGTGCGGCCGTAGCCGCGGGCGTCCATCGCCGCCGCGAGGGTGACCGAACGCTCCAACGCGCCCTCCAGGACCGGGAGTCCGACGTGCAGCAGGCCACGCAGCCCACGGTCGGGGCGGCCCCGCAGACGGCGGGCGGCGCGCAGTCGCCGGCCGTCCGCGATCAGGTTCGGCGCGAACGTCAGCGCGACGACCACCGCGACGCCCGCCTCGTACAGGGCGCCCGGGAGTGACTTCAGCAGCCGCGCCGGGTTCGCGAGGGCGTTCGCCGCGCCGACGCAGATGAGGAGCGTGGCCAGTTTCAGGCCGTCGTACAGCGCGAAGAGCAGGCCCTCGGCGGTGACCCGGCCGCCGACACGGATGCCCTGGGCCCAGTGGGGGAGGGGGAGTTCGGGGAGGGTGACGAGGAGGTGGGTGCCGGGGACGGGAGAGCCGAGGAAGACGGCGAACGCCAGCCGGATGCCGAGGACGGCGATGCCGAGTCTGACGAACGCGGTGTAGGAGCGGGCCCAGGGTGCATCGGTCCGGCGGGCGGCCACCACATAGCCGGCCACGGCTATGAGGAGGGCGAGCAGGAGGGGGTTGGTGGTGCGGGAGGCGGCGGTTCCCAGGCCCAGGGCCCAGATCCACCAGGCTCCTGGGGGGAGGGCGTTGGAGCGGTGTGCCTTCGGCGCGCGTGTCATCGTCGGTCGCCGTGCTCAGGGCCGGCGGCGGCGGGTCTGCCAGAGCGCCGCCCCGCCGAGCGCCGCCACCGCGGCGATTCCCGCCAGGAGGCCCAGCGACGGGCCGTGCCGGGGCGACTCGGAATTGGCCTTGGTGTTGGCGGTGGTGTTGGCTTTCGCGGTGGTGGAAGGCGCGGTGTGTGACGTCGCGACCTGGTCGCCGCAGCCCGTTTCGGGGTAGCCCGCGATGGCGCACAGGAGGGCGTTGGTGTCGTAGCGGAGGGGCTTGGCGACCGTCGCGAGGGCCTCGGCCGTGGTGGCGTCGGCGGGGACGCGGGCGCAGACCGTCCGCGGTGCGGGCGGCGTCTCGCCGCCCGGGGCGTCCGCGCTCGTGCCGGAGTCGATGACGAGGGCCACCCGCTTGTGGCCCGCCCGGGCGGGCGTCTTCGCGCAGATGGACACGAAGTCGGCGTGGCCGCGTGGCGTGGAGGCGTCCTGCGAGTCCGCGCTCACCGCGAAACGGAAGCCCTGTACGTCGCCGTCGGACGGCCGCGTGGTCGACGGGCCCTGCGTCGCGTACGTCCACTTCCCGCCGGTCAGGTCCCAGAACGACCAGTAGCGGTAGCCGACGGCCTGGGCCTGTCCCGCGCCGCCGAGTACGAGCAGGAGCAGGGACAGGACCAGCGCGCACGTCCGACGGCGGCTCACGGCTGCTGCTTCTTGTTGCGGGCGCTGATCAGGAAGCCGATGCCGATGCCGCCGACGAGACCGACGCCGATGATCCACCAGACGCTGACGCCGCTGGCGTCCTTCTTCGCGGCTTCCCCGGCGGACGCGGACGCGGAGGCCGTGGGCCCGGCCGGGAGGGACGCGGGCGCGGGGCCGGTCGCGTTGAGCTGCTTGACGAGGTCCTGGCCGCCGAAGTCGCGCGGGTCGAACGTCGCCGCGTCGGCGGCGAGGACGAGCTGCGCGTACGCGGCGGGTCCGGCCTGCTCGGCCCACTGCGCGGAGTGGGTCTCCAGCCAGCGCATCGCGTCGGCCGCCTTGTCGCCGTGCCCGGCGGTCGCGAGCGCGACGACCGCGTCCGCCGTGTTGCCGTAGTCGGGCTGGTTCTTGGCGCCGGGCATCACCGACGTGAGGTGCTGGTCCTTGGCGAGCGCCTTGACAAGGTACGCGGCACCGTTCTGGGCCGCGCGCTCGGGGCTGTCGGCGGCCTTGCAGGAGAGGGGGTCGGCCACCGGCTTCAGGGGCTCACCGGCGAGGCCCTTGCCCAGGGCTCCGACCACGGCCGCCGCCGTCGCGTCCGCGTTGGCCGCGAGCTTGCCCTTCTTGTCCGGCTGGTAGGCGAACGCGCCCGCGTCGGCCCCGCCGCACGGCATCGACAGCTTCACGAGGGCGTCGTACGGCGACTTGCCGTCCTTGGAGACGTCCGCCGCCTTCGTGCCCACCGCCGCCAGTGCCCCGATCACCACGGACGTGGAGTTCGCGTCGCTCGCGCCGCCCGCCGTGTAGCCCCAGCCGCCGTCCTCGTTCTGCACGGACTTCAGCCAGGCGACGGCCTTGCCCGTCTCGCCGTCTTGGCCGCCGAGCGCGGCGAGGGCCTGCACGGCCGCCGAGGTGCTGTTGGTGTCGGCCATCGTCTTGGCGTCGCACTTCGCCGACGCGTCGGCGCGGTACGCCGCGAACGCCCCGTTCGCGCACTGCTGCCCGGCCAGCCAGTCGACGGCCTTCGCCGCGGGCTTCACACCGACGGTGTGCTGGGCGAGCAGCGCGAGGGACTGCCGCCAGACACCGTCGTAGGTGGGGTCGGAGGTGCCGTAGAGGCCGGAGGGTATCGCCGGGGAAGGCGAAGGCGAGGCGCCCTCGGCCACGGCGGCCGGGGCCAGGGCCGTACCGATCACTACGGTGGCGGCCAGTACCGCGGCGCTGCGGCGAACAATCATGACTCTCCCTGCGGAAGCCGGGCAGCACCGGGCGCAGGCTTGGCCCCGAGCGGCTCCGGCCCCGTATCCCTCGACGGTGCCGGCCACCGACGGGCTGCCGGTGGCACGAGCCGGTCACGTCCCGGACGAGGCGATCCGGCTCGCCACGCCTGCTGGGTGGCTCACGGTTGCGGGTCAGCGCCGGAATTGCACCGGCTTCTCCGCGTACGGGTGTGATGACGACCCGCTTACTGTACCGGCCCGTAGGAATCGCCTGAGGAGTGGCTGTGAGGGCCCCCTCGCGGGCCTATGCTGCGCTCACGACGTGCTCTGTTCGGACACGTCGAATTCGCCGGTCCCGGGGGGGACTTGGAGTCCAGGGGGACACGAGGATGCGCGGCACTGTGGACGAGAGGGCTCAGTCGTGCCCGGAATGCAGCACTGAGGTTCGCACCGACCCGCGGTTCACGGCGTGGTGTGCGGCCTGCGGATGGAACGTGGATCCCGGCGAGCCGGCAGAGAGACCGGGGCGGCTGGAGGGACTGCGGCGGTCGCTGGCCCGGCAGCACGGGGAGGCACTGCTGGCCGAGGTGTCGGCCGACGGCGCGCCGCGTCCGCGCCGCGATACGGCCGGTGTCCTGGCGTACGCCGTCGCGCTGGCCATCCACGGTGCCACGATCGCCCTGCTCGGCACGGGCATCCTGCTGGTGACACTCGGCTGGGGCACCGCTCTGCCGGTGGTGGGAGTGATCCTTCTCCTGCTGGCCTGGCTCCTTCGGCCCCGCTTCGGACGGCTGCCGGACGACGCGCCCGTGCTGCACCGGGCCGAAGCGCCCGAGCTGTTCGCCCTGGTCGACGAGATCGCCTCCGTCGTCGGTACGACCGGGGTCCACGCCATCGCCCTGACGACCGACGTCAACGCGAGCGTGACCACCTACGGAGTGCGCCGACGCCGTCTGCTGACCATCGGGCTCGGGCTCTGGGAGATCACCACTCCGCAACAGCGGATCGCGCTGCTCGGACACGAACTCGGTCACTACGCCAACGGGGACACCCGGCACGGACTGATCATCGCCAACGCGCTCCAGTCCCTCGCCACGTGGCGGTATCTGATGCGCCCGATCTCTCACCCCACCGTCCCCGAGATGGTGCTCAACGTTCTCTATCTGCTGCCCTACGGAGCCGCCCAGGGCCTGCTGATGCTGCTCGACCAGCTGACGATGCGCGCGACACAGCGCGCCGAGTACCTGGCCGACGCCGCCGCGGCCCGCGCCGGTTCCACCGAAGCCGCCGTGGCACTCATGGACCGCCTCCTCGTGACCGACTCGGCGGAGACCCTGCTGCTGCGCATGTCCAACGCCGGCCAGGTGATCCGGACCCAGGACGCGGAGCGTCGCGAGCCGTGGCGCGATCTGTGGGACCAGCTGGCCGCTCACGTGGACTCGATCCCCGCGCACGAGTACGAGCGCCAGCGCCGCGCCGGAATCCTGCGCGGACACAGCGTCGACTCGACCCACCCGCCGACTCACCTGCGCCGGGCCTGCCTGCTCGCCAGACCCGCCGTGGCCGCCGCCGTGGTCACGGACGACGAGCGACAGCGCACCCTCGACACCGAACTGGCCCCGTCCCGAGCCCGCCTCGCCCGCCAGGTGCTCGCCCGGTAGGAGACGCGTCGGTCACGGCACTGGCGCCGGAACCGTCGCCTCCGTGGGCTGGCACAGCACCAGCGCGAGATCGTCGGCGAGGGCGGTGCCGGTGTGGGCGAGCAGGCGGGCGTGCAGGGACCGCAGGGCCTCGTCGGGGAGCGCCTCACGCAGGGCGAGCGCCGCCTCGCCGAGGAGGGGGAACGGGGCACCCTCCGGGTCACGGGCCTCGGTGAGGCCGTCGGTGTAGAGGAGCAGCCGGTCGCCGGGCTGGAGCCGTACGCGGTACTGGTGCGGGTCCGGACCGAGCCCCAACGGCGGTGTGGGGACGAGGGGTTCGAGGAGTTCGATGCGCCGGCCGGAGCGCAGCGGGGGCGGATGGCCGCAGTTGACGAGCCGCACCTCGCCGGGCGCGAACTCGGCGAGCACCGCGGTGACGAAGTCCTCGGGGCCCAGTTCGGGGGTGAGGAGGGCGTCGAGTTCGGCGGTGAGGGTCGCCAGGTCGGGTGCGGTGTAGGCGAGTTCACGGAAGGCCGTGATGGTGTCGGCGGACAGGCGGAGCCCCTCGACGCCGTGGCCGCGTACGTCGCCGACGAGGACCCGCAGGCCGTACGGCGTCACCGCCACGTCGTACAGGTCGCCGCCGACGGCCGATTCGTGGGAGGCGCTGTGGTACCGGGTGCAGACCCGGGTGCCGTCGAAGGTGCGGGAGATGGGCCGCAGGATCGCCGTCTGGGTGACCCGGGCCACCTCACGGGCCCGCGCCAGCCGGTCGCGGAGGCGGTCGCGCTGCCGGGCCGCGTACACGGTGAGCGCGCAGCCGACGAGGAGTCCGCCCCAGCGGATGCCGAAGCCGGTGCTCGGCACCGCGTCGTCGCCGATCCCCATGGCCAGGCCCAGGACCGCCGACCAGCAGCACACCAGCGCGGTGTGCCGGACGCCGAGCCGGGCGCAGGCCAGCAGCGGGCCGATGAACAGCAGGGTGATGAGCGGCGGCACCTGGTCGAAGAGCAGATCCGGTACGGCGATCAGCAGGCAGATGACGAGCGGGGCGAGCAGCATCCGCCGCTCCCGCTGTTCCTGACGTGTTTGACGTCCTTGGGCTTCTTGATGTTCTTGATGTCCTTGCTCTTCTTGGTCTTCATGGTGCTCTCGGCGATCTCGCTGCCCCTGCTCCTTCGTGCCCATCCCCCGACGATCTCCGAACATCGACCGCCGCACCCCCACCAACAGGGAGTTGATCGCATCTCGTCGAAAGGTGCCCGGAACTGTCGTGGTGCCGACGTTCTTCTGTCCGAGTTGTCGGACACCCGCCGGAGCCGGTGGTGATCCGTCCAGACTGGTCGTCGTGTCCGACAAGACGACCGAGCCGACGCATCCGACCGGCCCCGGCAATCTGCCGCCCGAGACGCACAGCTTCGTCGGACGGCGGGAGGAACTGGGCTGGCTGGAAACGGAGTTGGATCCCTCGGTGGGCATACACCGGCTCCTGAGCATCGTCGGCGTCGGCGGAGTCGGCAAGACCCGGCTCGCCCTGCGCGCCCTGGGCCGGGTCCAGGAGGCCTACCCCGACGGAGTCTGGCTGGTGGAACTCTCCCCCCTGCACACCGCGGGCCTGGTCGGTCTCGCCGTCGTGGAGGCGCTGCGGCTCACCGACCAGTCCACCGGCCCCGTCACCGAGGTGGTGGCCGAATGGGCGGACGGCAAAAGGCTGTTGCTGGTCCTCGACTCCTGCGAACACGTCCTCACGGAGTGCGCCGCACTCGTCGAGACCCTGCTGCCCGCCCTCCCCGGCCTGCGCGTCCTCGTCACCAGCCGCGAACCGCTCGGACTGCCCGGTGAACTCGTACTGCCCCTGGACCCGCTTCCGGTCGCCGACGACGCGGTCACCCTGTTCGCCGACCGCGCCGCCACCACCGGGTTCACCCTCGACGACACCAACCGCCCCACCGTGGAGGCCGTCTGCCGCCGCCTCGACGGCATCCCGCTCGCCCTCGAACTCGCCGCCGCCCGGCTGTCCGAACTGTCCCTGGCCCAGCTCCACGGCCGGCTCGGCGAACGCCTGCCGTCCCGGCTCGACCTGCTCAGCGCCCCGCCCGACGTCGCCGGACCGCCACGCCACCAGACACTGCGCACGGCGATCGGCTGGAGTCACGAACTGTGCGCACCGCTGGAGCGGCTGCTGTGGGCCCGGCTCTCGGTGTTCGCGGGCGGCTTCTGCGTGGGCGCCGCCGAGGAGATCTGCGCGGGCGGCCCGCTGCCCGCCGGGCGGATCGCCGCACTGCTCGCCCGGCTCGTCGAGCAGTCCATCGTGCAGCGCCACCGCACCGACCCGGCCCGCTTCCGACTCCTCGACACCGTCAGGGAGTTCGGCGCCGACTGGCTGCGCGCCCTCGGCGAGGAACACGCCGTAAGGCTGCGCCACCGCGACCACTTCCGGCGGCTGGTCCGCCAGGGATGGACCGAGTGGAACACCGGACGGCAGGTCGCCTGGTGCGAACGCACCCTCACCGAACACGCCAACCTGCGCGCCGCGATGGACTGCGCGCTCACCGACCCCGACCGCCGGATCGCCCTGGGGATGGCGGCCGACCTCGGCTTCCTGTGGCGGCACTGCGGCTCCCTGCGCGACGCCCAGCACTGCCTGGACCTCGCGCTCGCCGCCGACCCGCCGCCCGGACCCGACCGCACCCGTGCCCTGTGGGCACGCGGCGCGGTGGCGCTGCTCCAGGGCGACCTGGAGGTCGCGGCGGACTGGGCCGAGCGCTGCACGGACGCGGCGGACACCCAGGCCGACCCGGTGGCCGTGGTGGCCGCCGCCTACCTCACCGGCGGCCAGCTGGCACTGAGCGGCCGGCTGGGCGAAGCGATCGACGTGCTGTCCGCCACGCCCCGACTGCCCATCAGGCAGGACGGGTTCGGGGCCGCCCAGCTCCAGGTCCGGGTGGCGCTGTCCTACTCGCACCTGCTGCGCGGCGACCACGACCGGGCGCGGACGGTGGCCGAGGAGGTGCGCGAGGCCAGCGTGGAGTGCGGGGAGTCGTGGGTGGGCGCCTTCGCCGACGGGATCGTCGCCCAGACGGACCTGGCCCGCGGCGAGGTCCGCGCCGCCGTCGACAACGCCCGCACCGCGCTCGTCGGGCACGGTCTGCTGCACAACACCGTCGGCGCGGCCATGGCGCTGGACGTCCTGGCCGCCGCGGTCGTCGCGGCCGGCGACGGCCTGCGCGCCGCCCGCCTCCTCGGCGTCGGCGAACGCGTCTGGGAACTCACCGGCCGGGCCCAGATGGACTCACCCGACCTCCTCGCCACCCGCCGTTCCCACGAACTCCGCATCCGCGCCGAGATCGGCGACAGCGCCTACCGCGCGGCGTACGAGGAGGGCCTCGGGATGCCGTACGAGGAGGGGCTCGACTACGCGGCGGAGGGTCGGTGACGGGGGGTGGGGCCGCCGAACGGCAGGAAGAGGGTGCGGGCCGAGAGCAGCCACTGCCCGTCGACCCTTCGGAAGGTGTCCTCGTAGTCTCCGATCTGCACGGGAGGACCCGCCGGGACCATGCCGCCGGTGTGGCCGTCGACCCGGTAGGCGAGAAGCCGTTCGAGGGCGGGCTGTTCGAGATGCTCCATGAGTCGTTGCTATCAGCTCCGCGCCCGCCGTCTCCAACGCGTTGCAGCGCAACGCGGACGCATCACAGCGCCACGTACGTCACCGGATCGCTCCCCGTCACCGCCTCCGCCCGGCCCAGTTTCACCAGGCGGCGCACATGGGCCTCGGCCTCCGACACCGCGATGTTGCGGGAGGCGAAGGGGATCTGGTCCCACGGGCGGTTCCACTCCATGCGCTCGGCGAGCTGCCAGGAGGTGAGCGGGGCCGACAGGAGGGCGAGCAGGCCGGTGAGCCGGTCCTCGTGGTGCGCGAGCAACTCCCGTACGCGGCCGGGCGCGTCGGTGAAGGCGTGCTGGTGGGCCGGGAGCACCTCGGCCGGGTTCAGCCGGCCGACGCGCTCCAGGGCGTCCAGATAGTCGCCGAGGGGATCGGCGACGGTGGCGTCGTCGGGATCCTCGTACAGGCCGATGTGCGGGGTGATCCGCGGGAGCAGGTGGTCGCCGGAGAAGAGGCGGCCGTTGCCGGGGAGAGCGGCCGGGTGGGTCTCCTCCAGGTGGAGGCAGACGTGGCCGGGCGTGTGGCCCGGGGTCCAGATCGCGCGCAGGCGGCGGCCCACCAGGTCGAGGAGCTCGCCGGGGACGATCTCACGGTCGGGGAGCGCGGGTGCGAAGGCGGGCAGCCCGGTGGAGAGCCGGGCCGTGCGGGCCTCGCGCAGCAGGGCCACGTGCTCCTCGGGGGCGCCCGAGGACGCCAGCTTGTCCGCCATGTAGGAGAACCAGCGGTCGGGCCGGTTCTCCCGGGTCCGCCGCACGATCGCGGTGTCCAGCGCGTGCATCGCGATCCACGCCCCGGACGCCTCCCGCACCTTCCCCGACAGACCGTGGTGGTCGGGGTGGTGGTGGGTGATGACCACGCCGTGCACCTCGGCGACGGAGACGCCGCAGGCGGTGAGCCCGGCGGCGAGGGCGTCCCAGGAGGCCGGGTCGTCCCAGCCGGTGTCGATCAGCACGGGGCCCAGGTCGGTGTCGACGAGATGGACCAGCGTCGATCCGAGCGGGTTGTCGGGGATGGGGACCCTGATCGACCGTACGCCCCCGCCGTGATCGGTCACCTGCGTCATGGGTTCCCACCAATCGCCGTGTTCTCGCAACTATAACTAGAACCGATTCCATTGGGTGCTCGAACCAACCGTTCTGAGCGGTGCGCGAGTCATGGGTCCGGGCCGTGGACTCCGCCGACCGGAGCTGGTATCAGTTCTCATATCTGATGAAGCGTCAGAAACCAGGGAGGCGGTCGGCCATGACCGAGCTCGTGGAGCACGGACAGCTGTTCATAGGCGGGGAGTTGACGGACCCCCTGGGCAAGGACGTCATCGAGGTGATCTCGCCGCACACCGAGGAGGTCATCGGACGCGTCCCGCACGCGTCGACCGAGGACGTGGACCGGGCGGTCGCCGTCGCGCGCCGGGCGTTCGACGAAGGCCCATGGCCCCGGATGAGCCTCGACGAGCGGATCGAGGTCGTCACCCGGATCAAGGACGGGATCGCTGTACGGCACGAGGAGATCGCCCGGGTCATCTCCTCGCAGAACGGCTCCCCGTACTCCTGGAGCGTCCTCGCGCAGGCCCTCGGCGCGATGATGGTGTGGGACGCGGCGCTCACGGTCGCGCGGAACTTCACGTACGAGGAGACACGCGACGGCGTCCTCGGGCGGATCCTCGTGCGGCGCGAGCCGGTGGGCGTGGTCGCGGCCGTGGTGCCGTGGAACGTGCCGCAGTTCGTGGCGGCCGCCAAGCTCGCGCCCGCGCTGCTGACCGGCTGCACGGCCGTACTGAAGCCGTCGCCGGAATCGCCCCTGGACGCCTATCTGCTGGGCGAGATCGCGAAGGAGGCCGGGCTGCCGGAGGGCGTCCTGTCGATCCTGCCCGCCGACCGCGAGATCAGCGAGTACCTGGTCGGACACCCCGGCATCGACAAGGTCTCCTTCACCGGATCGGTCGCGGCCGGCCGGCGTGTGATGGAGGTGGCCTCGCGCAACCTCACCCGCGTGACGCTGGAGCTGGGCGGGAAGTCGGCGGCGGTGGTCCTGCCGGACGCGGACCTCGCCACCGCCGTCCCCGGAATCGTCTCGGCGGCCTGGATGAACAACGGGCAGGCGTGCGTCGCGCAGACCCGGATCCTGCTGCCGCGCTCACGCTACGACGAGTTCGCGGACGCCTTCGCCGCGGCGGCGGGCGCACTGGTCGTCGGGGACCCGCTGGACCCGGCCACCCAGGTCGGCCCGCTGGTCGCCAGGCGCCAGCAGCGGCGCAACCTCGACTACATCCGCATCGGCCAGGAGGAAGGCGCCAAGATCCTCACCGGCGGTGGTCGTCCGCACGGGCTCGACCGGGGCTGGTACGTCGAGCCGACCCTCTTCGGAGACGTCGACAACTCCATGCGGATCGCCCGGGAGGAGATCTTCGGGCCGGTGATCTGCCTCCTCCCGTACGGCGACGAGGACGAGGCCGTGAAGATCGCCAACGACTCCGACTACGGGCTGAGCGGCAGCGTCTGGACGGCGGACGTCGCGCACGGCGTCGACGTCGCGCGGCAGGTCCGTACCGGCACGTACTCCGTGAACACCTTCAGCCTCGACATGCTCGGCCCCTTCGGCGGCTACAAGAACTCGGGGCTGGGGCGGGAGTTCGGGCCCGAGGGGTACGGCGAGTTCCTGGAGCACAAGATGATCCACCTGCCGGCCGGCTGGGAGGCCTGAGGATGGGCGACCGCTGGGGGGTCGAGGTCGACCGCTCCGTCTGCATCGGCTCCGCCCAGTGCGTCCACCGCGCCCCGGAGGCCTTCCGGCTCGACACCGCCATGCAGTCGCATCCGGCCGAGGCGGAGACCGACGCCAACGAGAAGATCCTGGAGGCGGCGGAGAGCTGCCCGGTGGAGGCCATCATGATCACGCTGCTGGGCAGCGGGGAGCCGGTGTTCCCACCGGAGGACTGAGGTCGGGAGAGGACGGGCGCGATCTTGGAAAAAAAGTCCCTCTTTGGGTGGTTTCATTCGGCTATAGGCGTTCTATGCTGGTAGTGGCCTACGAGGCGAGTGAGGGAGTTCAACCGGAGTAGCCGACTTTGGCGAGAGGCAGCAACTTCCGCCGGGGCCGACGTCGACGGTCGGGCTGAGAGGCCTGAAGGTAGTAGTCGGACCTGAAGGCGACCTCCATTACCTGATCCGGACCATGCCGGCGAAGGGAACCCGTCTCGTAGGTTTTCACGTGCCTTCGTGTGCCTGTGCCATGCCTAGGACTTCTCCGTCGGCCTCGTCGGCTCCGTCAGGTCGATCAGGCGGCACACCGTCTCGATGTCGATCTTGACCTGGGCGATGGAGGCGCGGCCGGAGAGCCAGGTGATCAGGGCCGAGTGCCAGGTGTGCTCGATGACCCGGACCGCGGAGAGCTGGGCGGGGCTCGGGTCGTCCAGCCCCATCGCGTCCAGGATGATCACCGTGGTCTGCCGGGACACCTGGTCGACCTCGGGGCTCACACTGCGGTCCGCGAAGGTCAGCGCGCGGACCATGGCGTCGGCGAGGTGCGGCTCGCGCTGCAGGGCGCGGAAGGCCCGCATCAGCGTCTCCGCCACCCGCTCCGCCGCCGTGTCCCCGGCCGGCGGTTTCTTGCGGAGGGTGCCGTGCATGTGCTCCAACTGGTCCTGCATGGTGGCGACCAGCAGATGGACCTTCGAGGGGAAGTAGCGGTACAGCGTGCCGAGGGCTACCTGCGAGGACTCCGCGACCTCGCGCATCTGCACCGCGTCGAAGCCGCCCCGGCTGGCCAACTGCGCGCTCGCGTGCAGGATCCGGCGGCGGCGTGCCTCCTGACGCTCGGTGAGCGGGGGAGAGGCCGGCTGCGCGGCGGGTCGCGCGGACTTGGCTTCCACCTTGACTTCCGCAGGCATGGGTCCCGTTCCGTGGTTCAGCTGGAGGAGCGACGAGACAGCATGGCAGACACTTCCGTGGGTCAGAACACATCCGTCATGTCATCCGTCCCGACGCTTCCGTCGTGGCGCGGATCACCTGATCCACTGCTCACAGAGACGCTACCTGCCGGTAGATTCAGTGCTCCTCGAACGATCAAGTCTGAAACTTGTTCTAGATTAGCGTCCCGGCGTAATCTCGCGGGAAAGTGCAGGGAGAAGGGGGCCGTAAGTGACCGCTGAGGCCATGGAGGCGGGCCCCGGAGCGGGCGCGGCCACCAACGGTGACGGACCGTTGCGCATCGCGCTCCTCACGTACAAGGGGAACCCGTTCTGCGGCGGTCAGGGCGTGTACGTACGGCACCTCTCGCGCGAACTGGCCCGCCTGGGCCACCGGGTCGAGGTCATCGGCTCGCAGCCGTACCCCGTGCTGGACGAGAACCTCCCCGGGCTCAGCCACAACCTCACCCTCACGGAACTGCCCAGCCTCGACCTGTACCGCCAGCCGGACCCCTTTCGCACCCCGAGGCGCGAGGAGTTCCGCGACTGGATCGACGCGGTCGAGGTCGGCACGATGTGGACCGGCGGCTTCCCCGAACCCCTGACCTTCTCCCTGCGCGCCCGCCGCCATCTGCGCGCCCGGCGCGGGGACTTCGACGTCGTGCACGACAACCAGACGCTCGGGTACGGACTGCTGGGCGACGTCGGCGCGCCGCTGGTCACCACCATCCACCACCCCATCACCGTCGACCGGCAGTTGGAGCTCGACGCCGCCGAGGGGCGCCGGCGCCGCGCGTCCGTACGCCGCTGGTACGCCTTCACGCGCATGCAGAAGCGCGTCGCGCGCCGTCTGCCGTCCGTGCTCACCGTCTCCGGCAGCTCGCAGCAGGAGATCGTCGACCATCTGGGCGTCGCCCGGGACCGTGTCCACGTCGTGCACATCGGCGCGGACACCGACCTCTTCTCGCCCGACCCGTCCGTGCCGCAGGTACCGGGCCGGATCGTCACCACGTCCAGCGCGGACGTGCCCCTCAAGGGGCTCATCCACCTCGTCGAGGCGCTCGCCAAGGTGCGCACCGAGCACCCCGGCGCGCATCTCGTCGTCGTCGGCAAGCGTGCCGAGGACGGGCCGGTCGCCCAGGCCATAGAGCGGTACGGCCTCGAGCGCGCCGTCGAGTTCGTCAAGGGCATCTCGGACGCGGAGCTCGTCGACCTCGTACGGTCCGCCGAGGTCGCCTGCGTGCCGTCCCTGTACGAGGGGTTCTCGCTGCCCGCCGCCGAGGCGATGGCCACGGGGACGCCGCTGGTGGCCACCACCGGCGGGGCGATCCCGGAGGTCGCCGGACCCGACGGCGAGACCTGCCTCGCGGTTCTCCCCGGCGACTCGGGGGCGCTGGCCGCCGCGCTGAGCCGGGTGCTGGGCGACCCGGAACTGCGGGTACGGCTCGGCTCCGCCGGACGCGCGCGGGTACTGGACCGCTTCACCTGGGCCCGCGCCGCCGAGGGCACGGTGGCCCACTACCGCGAGGCGATGGCCCTCTCCGACGCCCGGCTGCGCTCCCGCGCGGGGGCCCCCGTCGCGCCCCGCACGCCCACACCCGTCCGCTCCGCGCCCGCCGGGACCACGGCCGACCAGATCGCGCCCCTGGCCGCCGCGACCCCGGCCGCCGTCGCCACGGCGGAGCCCACCCCCGGCCCCGTAGGTACCCACGGCCCCGTAGATTTCGGCCCGGCGACGGGCGTCACCCCCACCTCCGATCGTGAAAGCAGGGCCACGTGCTGACCGTCGACTTCTCCCGGTTCCCGCTCGCCCCGGGCGACCGCGTACTGGACCTCGGATGCGGTGCCGGCCGGCACGCGTTCGAGTGCTACCGGCGCGGCGCCCAGGTCGTCGCGCTGGACCAGAACGGCGAGGAGATCCGCGAGGTCGCCAAGTGGTTCGCGGCGATGAAGGAGGCGGGCGAGGCCCCGGCCGGCGCCACCGCGACCGCGATGGAGGGCGACGCGCTCGCGCTGCCCTTCCCCGACGCGTCCTTCGACGTCGTGATCATCTCCGAGGTCATGGAGCACATCCCGGACGACAAGGGCGTCCTCGCCGAGATGGTGCGCGTGCTGAAGCCGGGCGGGCGTATAGCGATCACCGTGCCGCGCTACGGCCCCGAGAAGGTGTGCTGGACGCTGTCCGACGCGTACCACGAGGTCGAGGGTGGCCACATCCGCATCTACAAGGCGGACGAACTGCTGGGCAAGATGAAGGAGGCCGGGCTCAAGCCCTACGGCACCCATCACGCCCACGCCCTGCACAGCCCCTACTGGTGGCTGAAGTGCGCGTTCGGCGTCGACAACGACAAGGCGCTGCCCGTGCGGGCGTACCACAAGCTGCTGGTCTGGGACATCATGAAGAAGCCCCTGGCCACCCGGGTCGCCGAGAACGCGCTGAACCCGCTGATCGGCAAGAGCTTCGTGGCGTACGCGACCAAGCCCCACCTGCCCCTCGACTCCGCCGCGGTGGACGCTTCGTGACGACTCCACGCACGCCCCGGACAGAACACCTCGTCCTGCCCGGGGTCCTCACCGCGCAGGAGGCGGCCGCCACGGTGCGGGCCGTCCTCGGGGTGCAGCGACCCGACGGCGCCATACCGTGGTTCCGCGGACACCACCTCGACCCGTGGGACCACACCGAGGCGGCCATGGCCCTGGACGCGGCGGGGGAGCACGAGGCGGCCGAGCGGGCGTACGAGTGGCTGGCCCGGCACCAGAACCCGGACGGTTCCTGGTACGCGGCGTACGCCGACGGGGACCCGGACGACGTCACCGACCGCGGCCGGGAGACCAACTTCTGCGCCTACATCGCGGTCGGCGTCTGGCACCACTACCTCGCCACGGGCGACGACACCTTCCTCGACCGGATGTGGCCCGCGGTCTACGCGGCCGTGGAGTTCGTGCTGCGCCTCCAGCAGCCCGGCGGGCAGATCGGCTGGAAGCGCGAGGACGACGGCACGGCGGTCGAGGACGGCCTGCTGACCGGGAGTTCGTCCATCCACCACGCACTGCGCTGCGCGCTCGCCATCGCCGAGCAGCGCGAAGAGCCGCAGCCCGACTGGGAGTTGGCGGTCGGCGCGCTGCGGCACGCGATCCGCAGGCACCCCGAGCGGTTCCTCGACAAGGACCGCTACTCGATGGACTGGTACTACCCGGTGCTCGGCGGCGCGTTGACCGGCGCCGAGGCCAAGGCCCGGATCGCGGAGGGCTGGGACCGGTTCGTGGTCCCGGGGCTCGGCGTGCGCTGTGTGGTGCCCAACCCGTGGGTGACCGGCGGCGAGTCGGCCGAACTCGCCCTGGCGCTGTGGGCCGTGGGCGAGTCCGACCGTGCACTGGAGATCCTCCAGTCCATCCAGCACCTGCGTGACCCGAAGACGGGCCTCTACTGGACGGGCTACGTCTTCGACGCCCGGACGGTCTGGCCCGAGGAGCTCACCAGCTGGACGGCCGGCTCGCTCCTCCTCGCCGTCGCCGCGCTCGGCGGCGACGAGCCGACCTGCGCGGTCTTCGGCGGCGAGCGCCTGCCGCTGGGACTCGACGCGGAGTGCTGCTGAGCAGCCCTGTCGGCAGCCGGGCGGGGTCCGCTCAGTGGCGGTGCATACGGTTGGCGATGGCGTGGCCGATGAAGAGGTACACGACGGCGGCCAGGCCGTAACCCGCCACCACGCGTGCCCACGCCCGGTCGAAGGTGAACAGGTCGCGGGACCAGCCGGCCAGCCAGCTCGCCACGTTGTGGACGAACTGGACCAGGTCGTTGGCCCGGTTCGCGTCCAGGAGGTACATCAGGATCCACAGGCCGAGGATGACGGCCATCACGTCGGCGACGATCGCGATGACCGTGCCCGCTTGGTTGGAACCGTTGCGATATCGAGGGGACATGGCCTCCGGGTTGCCGCGTATCCGCGGATGAAACCCGTGGGGAACGGAACCCGAACGGGTCGCTCGAGTGGCGCAGCGGCCGTGTTCGGGTGAGCCTGCTGGAAGAGCCGTGTCTCCCGGAAACCGGGAGAACCGTTCCTTTCCCCGGAGGACCCCGTGCCCGTACCGATACGGCGCCTCGTCGTGGCGCTCACCGTCTGTTGCGCCCTGCTCGCCGGCGCCACGGCCTGCGGCAGTGGCAGCAGCGCCACCAAGGACACCGCCGCCGTCGTGGCGGCCGCCACCCCGTCCAGCAGCAGCACCGTGGAGAAACAGAAGCTCTCCAAGACCCGCTTCGTGGCGAACGCGGGCCTCGCGGCCGGAGCCACCTACCAGTGGATCGTGAAGCCCTGGAAGGCCGGCAAGTTCAAGAAGGGCGCCAAGGGCCGCAGGACCGCCCTGATCAAGGCGGCCCTCGCCGGCACGTTCGCCTACAACCGGCTCAAGGCCGCGAGCCGGAACGCCCAGGGCGACCCCACGCTCTCCAAGGCCGTCGCCCCGCTCACCGCGGGCATCGACGCCCTCAAGAACCTTCCGTCCAAGCTCCGCAAGGGCGACTCGACGGACGCGACCGTGGGCTCGTTCGACGACATCATCAACAAGGTGAAGGACGCGGGCAAGAGCGCGGGCGCCCCGGTCACCGACAAGGTGCCGTCGGCCTCGCAGCTGTCCGGCGGCTGAGCCCCACCCGCCGTACCGTTCCCAGGAGCCGGGACAGCCGAGGACGTGGACCGTGCCGCGCCGCTAGGAGTTGAGCTCGGCGAGAACCCGCAGCGAGTGAGGGTCCGGTGACAGCGCCAGCAGGTCTGTCACCGGACCCTTGCGCCACAACTCCAGCCGCTCGGCGATGCGTTCACGTGGTCCGACGAGGGAGATCTCGTCGGCGAACGCGTCCGGGACGGCGAGCACCGCTTCCTGGCGGTGTCCCGCGAGGAACAGCTCCTGGATGAGCCGGGCCTCCTCCTCGAACCCCATCCGTGCCATCAGATCGGCGTGGAAGTTGCGCGCCGCGTGACCCATCCCGCCGATGTAGAAGCCGAGCATCGCCTTCACGGGCAGCAGTCCCTTGGCGACGTCGTCGCAGACACGGACATGGGCCATGGGCGCGACGAGGAAGCCGGCGGGGAGATCGCTCAGCGCGGCCTCGTACGCCCCCGAGCGGGTCGGCGACCAGTACAGCGGCAGCCAGCCGTCCGCGATCCGCGTCGTCTGCGCGATGTTCTTCGGCCCCTCGGCGCCGAGCAGGATCGGCAGGTCGGCGCGGAGCGGATGTGTGATCGGCTTCAGCGGCTTGCCGAGCCCGGTGCCGTCCTCGCCACGGTAGGGGTGCCTGTGGAAGCGGCCGTCGAGCTCGACGGGCCCTTCGCGCCTGAGGACTTGGCGTACGACATCGACGTACTCCCGGGTCGCGGTCAGCGGCGACTTCGGGAACGGACGCCCGTACCAGCCCTCCACGACCTGTGGCCCCGACAGCCCGAGGCCGAGCATCATGCGTCCGCCCGAGAGGTGGTCGAGGGTGAGCGCGTGCATCGCGGTGGTGGTGGGCGAGCGGGCGGCCATCTGCGCGACGGCCGTGCCGAGGCGGATACGGGTCGTGTGCGCGGCGATCCAGGTCAGCGGGGTGAAGACGTCCGAGCCCCAGGACTCGGCGGTCCACACGGAGTGATAGCCGAGCCGCTCCGCCTCCTGGGCGAGCGGCAGATGGTCCGCGGAGGGGCCGCGCCCCCAGTAGCCGAGTGCGAGGCCGAGCCGCATGAACCCTCCAGGCGTTTGGTTCTGACGAGACGTCAGTCACGTGCGGGCCAGCCGACTGTACGGCAACGGCCCCCCGCCCGGAAGGACGAGGGGCCGTAGAGGGCCTGATGGAGCGGACGCGACAGCTCAGCCGCGCTGGATCCCGGAGGTGTCCTGCAGCACACCGCGACGGCCGTCCTGCGTCTGCGCCACCAGGTTCGCACCGCGCTGCTCCACGGCCAGGTACCAGGTGCCCGGCGCGAGTTCGGCGATCGGCGCCTGCGAGCCGTCCTCCGAGAACAGCGGACGCGGCACCGGCACGGCGAACCAGAACGGCGAGAAGTCACCGGCGGGCGGCTGCGCCTGCGGGGTCGGCGCCTGCTGCGGCTGGCTGGGCTGACCACCGAACGGCTGCCCCTGCTGCGGCTGACCGCCGAAGGGCTGACCCTGCTGCTGGGCACCGGGGTAGCCGTAACCCCCGGGCGGCTGGGCGCCGTAGGGCTGGGGCGCGGCCGGCTTGGGAGAGGGGACGAGCGCGGCCTGGAGGGCGGGGACGAGCGGGGTGGCGATCGCGGCGCCGGCCATGATCAGCGTCGCGATGAACGCGAGGATCAGGCCGGTGCCGGCGCTGATACCACTGTCTTCGCTGCCGGCGATCGGGTCGAACACGTTCCCGAGCGCACTCCACGCGGCGAAGACCGTGAAGGCGACGCCGAACTGGCCGAGGTCGAGCCCGACGATCTTGGGCACCTGCGGCAGGCCGTGGGAGACGACGACCAGCGCGGCCCCGATGATGCCGGCCAGGACCACGCTCAGCAGGACCGGTCCGCTCGACCAGGCGCTGGGGATGCTGGCACTGCTGGAGACCCCGTCGATGGAAAAAAGGTCGAGGAACGACGCGATGAACAGCAATACCGCTGCTCCGATCACCACGCCGTCGCCTCGAGTGAGGGAGCGGATATTCACTTCAGGTCCTTCGTCAGTCGTCTCGTCGTCGGTGGAGGCGTCGCTGACACCATGTCGCCGTAAGGCCCGGGTGTGAAGCGCGGGGGTGGCCCCTCATCGTAGGGATGACACTATCGCCCGTCCGATCGGGGTGTCCGTCGGGTTCGATCCGCCGATCACTACCCGCGCAGGAAACTCACGATTCCCTCAGAGATCCCACGCGCCGCCTTCTGCCGCCATGCGCCACTGGTCAGCAACGCAGCGTCCTTGCTATCGCGCATGTTGCCGCACTCGATGAACACCTTCGGAACCGTTGACAGATTGAGACCGCCGAGATCACCGCGGACGTCGAGTCCGGTGCCGCCGCCGATGTAGTTGGAGGGCGCGCTGCCGGTGTCGCGGACGAAGTTGCCCGCGATGCGCTCGCCGAGATCGCGGGAGGGGGCGACGATCGCGCGGGTGTCGGCGGCGCCGGAGTGGACGGACGCGGGGAGGATGACGTGGAAGCCGCGGTTGCCGGCCGCGGAGCCGTCCGCGTGGATGGAGACGACCGCGTCGGCGTGCGCGTCGTTGCCGATGCGGGCCCGCTCGTCGACGCACGGGCCCCAGGGACGGTCGCCGTCCTGGGTGAACTTCACCGTGGCGCCCTCCTGTTGGAGGAGCGTGCGCAGCCGGCGGGCGACGTCGAGCGTGAACCGTGCCTCCGTGTAGCCCGCGTTGGTCGACGTGCCGGTCGTGTCGCATTCCTTCCTGTTCGTACCGATGTTCACCTTGCGGTTGATGTCGGCCGAGTGCTGGAAGTTGCCGGGGTTGTGGCCCGGGTCGATGACGACGATCTTGCCCTTGAGGGGCCCCGCGGCGGCGGGCAGGTCCGAGGCGGCGGGAGTGGCGGGGCCGGAGAAGGTCGAGTTCGGTGGCTTCCCGTCGTCCGTCCCGGACGCGCTCGGTGTCCGCGCCGGGGTGGAGGAGGATCCGGATGCCGCGGAGGAGGACCCGGGTGCGCCGGCCGAGGCCGTCGACGTGGCGGACGTACTGCTCCCGCCGCCCGAGTCACCCACCGCCTGCCACACCAGCCACCCCACCAGCGCCCCCGGCACCAGCGCGGCCACCGCCACCGTCAACGGCCCACGCCGGGGGCGACGGGGGCCGGGAGGATCGAAGTCAGGACCTACGTACGACACGTCAGCGACTCTAACCGCGCTCTCAGATCCCCGCTCCCGTTCGCCGCAGGACGCGCAGTGAGTCGGTCACCGAGACCTCGGTGAACGCGCCGGACTCCAGGGCGCGGAGGTAGACGCGGTAGGGGGCCTGGCCGGTGAACTCGTCGGCCGGGTCGGGGAACACGTCGTGGATGAGGAGCAGGCCGCCCTCGGCGACGTGCGGCGCCCAGCCCTCGTAGTCGCCGGAGGCGTGCTCGTCCGTGTGACCGCCGTCGATGAAGACGAGACCGAGGGGCGTGCGCCAGAAGGCGGCGATCTGCGGCGAACGGCCGACGATCGCGACCACCTGATCCTCCAGGCCCGCCTTGTGGAGGGTGCGGCGGAAGGTGGGAAGGGTGTCCATCCGGCCGATCTCGGGGTCGACCGTGGCCGGGTCGTGGTACTCCCACCCGGGCTGCTGCTCCTCGCTGCCCCGGTGGTGGTCGACGGTGATCGCCGTCACCCCGGCCGCGCGCGCCGCGTCCGCGAGCAGGATCGTGGAGCGCCCGCAGTACGTGCCGACCTCGAGCAGGGGCAGTCCGAGCCGGCCCGCCTCGACCGCGGCCTCGTACAGCGCGAGCCCTTCGCCGAGCGGCATGAACCCCTTCGCGGCCTCGAAGGCGGCCAGGATCTCCGGCTTGGGCGCCGCGGGTGTGGGGTCCTGCATCGGGGTCCTCCATCGGGTGCGAACGGCAGCGTCGCACGTCTGCCTGTGCGGGTCCGCGCGCAGCTGTGTGCGGGTCCGCGTGTACGTGACTGTGAGCGCCCCATGCTGCACCACACCCCCGCCGCGTCGGCGACGGGGGTGTGGTGCGGATGGGCCGGGCCCCAGGGCCTGTCGGTCCGGATCAGGCCTGGGCCGCAACGGTCTCGCTCGGCAGTGCGAGGTCAAGCTCGACCGGGCGGTCGTCGCCGGAGTGGGTCGCCGAGGAGGCGAGCGGGCCGTGGCCCGGTGCCCTGGCGGCGAGGACGTACGCGCCCTCGGCGGGCACGGCGAGCGCGTAGCTGCCGTCCGCCTCGGAGAGCGTGGCGCCCGCCTGGCGGCCCCGCCGGTCGATCAGGGTGACCTTGGCACGGGCGACCGTGCCGCCGTCGGCGTCCAGCACCCGGCCGCGGAAGCCGCGGAGCACCTCCTGGGCGCGCTCCAGGGCCGCGTCCTCCTCGCTGCTCGCGCGCAGCTGCGGCTTGGTCGCCTGGCGCCGGCCCGGCAGCAGCAGGGCGAAGAGCAGACCGATGGCGACCGCGCCGGTGGCGATCAGGAAGGAGACCCGGAAGCCGTGCATGGTGGGGACCTCGAGGCCGCCGACGTTGTTCGCGGTGTTGGCGAGGACCATGCCGATGACGGCGCTGGAGACCGACGTACCGATCGAGCGCATCAGGGTGTTGAGGCCGTTGGCCGCGCCCGTCTCCGAGGCCGGGACGGAGCCGACGATCAGCGCGGGCAGCGAGGAGTAGGCGAGACCGATGCCCGCGCCCAGGACCACCGAGATCACGATGGTCTGCCAGGCGGCGCTCATCAGGCCGAGGCCGGCGCCGTAGCCGATCGCGATGATCAGCATGCCGAGGATCAGGGTGACCTTGGGGCCGTACTTGGCGGAGATCCGGGCGTAGACCGGCGCGGTGAACATCATCGTCAGGCCGAGCGGCGCCACGCACAGACCCGCGACCACCATCGACTGGCCGAGGCCGTAGCCGGTGGCCTTCGGCAGCTGGAGCAGCTGGGGCAGGACGAGCGAGACGACGTAGAAGGAGACGCCGACCATGATCGAGGCGAGGTTGGTGAAGAGCACCGAGCGGCGGGCGGTGGTGCGCAGGTCGACCAGCGGCGCCTTCACACGCAGCTCCATCACGCCCCACAGGAGCAGGACGACGGCCGACGCGGCGAACAGGCCGAGCGTGGTGGTCGAGGTCCAGCCCCAGTCGCTGCCCTTGGTGATGGGCAGCAGGAAGAGGACGAGGCCCGCGGACAGGCCCGCCGCGCCCAGCCCGTCGAAGGTGCCCTCGGCGCGCATCGGGGACTCCGGTACGGCGACGAGGGTCAGGACTATCGCGACGACGCCGAGACCGGCGGCGAGGAAGAAGAGGGCGTGCCAGTCGGCGTGCTGCGCGACCAGGGCCGCGACCGGCAGCGCGAGTCCGCCGCCGACGCCGATGGAGGAACTCATGAGGGCCATCGCCTCGCCGAGCTTCTCGCGGGGAAGCATGTCGCGCATCAGGCCGATGCCGAGCGGGATCGCGCCCATGGCGAAGCCCTGCAGGGCGCGGCCGACGATCATCACCAGCAGTTCGCTGGTGAAACCGGCTATGAGCGAGCCGACGACCATCACGGACAGGCTCGCGAGCAGCATCCGCCGCTTGCCGTAGAGGTCACCGAGCCGGCCCATGATCGGCGTGGCCACGGCTCCCGCGAGCAGCGTCGAGGTCATCACCCAGGTGGCGTTGCTGGGTGCGGTGCCCAGCAGCTCCGGCAGGTCCTTGATGACCGGAACGAGCAGGGTCTGCATCACCGCGACAACGATGCCCGCGAAGGCCAGTACCGGCACGATCGCGCCGCCGGGCCTCCGGGTGGGCTGGTCGGTCGTCGTGTGGGTCATTACGTGAGGCCTCCAGGCCAAAAGAGAGAGGGAGGAAGGTGGAGAAGGGGGGGCGGGCGATCCATGCGTGACAGGTGTCCGTGCGGGATACGTGCAAGAGGAACCCGGTGCGCCCGGGCAACTATTCCGATGCTTCGGCGTGCTAACAAAATCTTGACCTTCCCATGAGGAACTGACCCGGCGTCAGACCTGGCGGCCAACTGAAACGTGTTCTAGTCTGCGCGCCATGAAGGCCTATGTCGCCGGGGTCGGGATGACCAGGTTCGAGAAGCCCGAGACCCGTGATTGGCAGTACTGGGACATGGTGCGGGAGGCGGGGAGTGCCGCGCTCGCGGACGCCGGGATCACGTATGCCGAGGTGGAACAGGTTCCTGTCGGCTACTGCTTCCAGCCCTCGACCGCCGGCCAGCGCGCCGCGTACGAACTCGGACTGACCGGCGTCCCCGTCTACAACGTCAACAACAACTGCGCCACCGGATCGAGCGCGCTGATGCTGGCCCGGCAGTTCGTCGAGGGCGGGGTCGCGGACTGTGTGCTCGCGCTGGGGTTCGAGAAGATGAAGCGCGGGGCGCTGGGGGGTGGGGCGGACGGGGGAGACTTCTCGACGTCCCCGGTGGCCCGCCACTACGGCGTCATGGCCGCCCGGCACGGCTTCGAGATGTCCCCGCCCACCGCGCAGATCTTCGGCGACGCGGCGCGCGAGCACATGGAGAAGTACGGCACCACCGAGGCGCAGCTCGCCGCCGTCGGCGCCAAGAACCACCGGCACTCGGCGAACAATCCGTACGCCCAGTTCCAGGACGTGTACGGGGTCGACGAGATCCTCGCCGCCCGGGTCGTGCACCGGCCGCTGACGAAGCTCCAGTGCTCGCCCACCTCGGACGGGGCCGCCGCCGCGGTCGTCGTGTCCGAACGGTTCGTGGAGCGCCACGAGTCGGCGGACCGGGCCGTCGAGATCGTCGCGCAGGCCATGACCACCGACACCGAGGAGTCCTTCGCGTCCGGCTCCTGTATCGACGTCGTCGGACAGCCGATGTCGCGGGAGGCCGCGCGCCAGGTCTACGAGCGGTCGGGACTCGGCATCGACGACGTGGACGTCGTGGAACTGCACGACTGCTTCTCCATCAACGAGCTGCTGACGTACGAGGCGCTGGGGATGTGCGAGAAGGGGGAGTCCGGCAAGCTCGTCGAGTCGGGGGCCACGACGTACGGCGGGCGGTGGGTCGTGAACCCGTCCGGCGGCCTGATCTCCAAGGGGCATCCGCTGGGGGCGACCGGGATCGCCCAAGTGGCCGAGCTGGTATGGCAGTTGAGGGGCGAGGCGGGACCCCGGCAGGTACCTGGCGCACGGGTCGGGCTCGCCCACAACATCGGGCTGGGCGGGGCGGCGGTGGTCACGCTGCTGCGGGCGGCGGGCTGATCACTCGGGGTCCGCTCGAGGCTGCCTCGACGTCCGGTGCACGGGTGGCCCTAGGTCCTGTCGCCGAGGGGCGAGTGCGGCTAAATCCCGATGCGGGGGCCGTAGGGCGGTTGAGAGCATGACAGTCATGCTTCGAGCCGCGGAAGACACCCGAATATCAGCTCGCGTCGCGCCGCCCACCTGGCTGGTGGTGGCGCTCGCCTGCGCCGGACAGTTCCTCGTGGTGCTCGACGTGTCCGTCGTGAACGTCGCGCTGCCGTCCATGCGGACCGACCTGGGGCTGAGCGCGCCGGGGCTGCAGTGGGTGGTCAACGCGTACGCGATCGCCTTCGCCGGGTTCATGCTGCTCGGCGGGCGGGCCGGTGACCTGTACGGGCGCAAGCGGATGTTCCTGGTCGGGCTCGCGCTGTTCACGGTGGCCTCGCTGGGCGGCGGTATCGCCCAGACGGGCTGGCAGCTGCTGGTCGCGCGGGCCGCGCAGGGGCTCGGAGCGGCGGTGCTCGCCCCCTCGACGCTGACGATCCTCACCTCGGCGGTCCCGGAGGGCGCCGCCCGCGCACGGGCCATCGCGACCTGGACGGCGGTCGGCGCCGGGGGCGGGGCGGCCGGTGGCCTGGTCGGCGGGCTGCTGGTGGACGGGCTGTCGTGGCGGTGGGTGCTGCTGATCAACGTGCCGGTGGGCGCGGTGGTGCTGGCGGGCGCCGCACGGTGGCTCGTGGAGAGCAGGGCCGGGGACGGGCGGCGGCTCGATCTGCCCGGCGCGCTGCTGGTGACGGCGGGGCTCGCGACCCTCGCGTACGGGATCGTGCAGACCGAGGCGCAGGGGTGGGCGGCGGCCGCGACCCTCGTGCCGTTGTGCGCCGGGCTCGCGCTGATCGGCCTGTTCCTCCTGGTCGAGGCGCGGACGCGGGTGCCGCTGATGCCGCTGCGACTGCTAGGTGCGCGGGCGGTGGCGTCGGCGAACGCGGCCATGTTCGTGTGCGGCTCCGCGATGTTCTGCATGTGGTTCTTCATGACGCTGTACGCGCAGAACGTGCTCGGCTACTCGCCGCTGGGCGCCGGGCTCGCACTGGTGCCGAGCTCGCTGGCGGTGGTCCTCGGCTCGAAGTTCGCACCGCGGCTCATGCCGGTGGTCGGGGCGCGCAACGTCGCCGTCATCGGGTCGCTGGTCGCCGCGGCGGGTTTCGGCTGGCAGTCGACGATGACGGCCGACGGCACGTACCTGACGGCGATCATGTTCCCCGGGATCCTGATGATGGCGGGCGCGGGGCTGGCCGCCACCCCGCTCGCCTCGCTGGCGACCTCGGGCGCGGCGCCGGGGGACGCCGGTCTGGTGTCCGGACTGGTCAACACCTCCCGCACGATGGGCGGTTCACTCGGACTCGCCGTCATGTCGACCATCGCGGCCTCGCGTACGGGGGGCGGCTCGTCGGCCCAGGCGCTGACGGAGGGGTACGCGCTGGCCTTCCGTACGGGCGGGTACGTGCTGCTCGGCGGGGCGGTGCTGATGCTGCTGTGGCTGCCCTCGAAGATCTCCGCTCGCTGAGGCAACGAAATCCGGTCCTCGTGGACTCCTTTGTACATCTAGGAGGTGCCCATGGGGGATCGGAAGCAGGCTCGGGACGAGGAGTTCCAGCGCTTTGTCATCGGCCGCTGGCCGCGGTTGATGCGTACGGCATTTCTCCTTACGGGGGAGCAGCACGCCGCCGAGGACCTGGTCCAGACGACGCTGGAGCAGGTCTATGTGGCCTGGCGCAGGGTCGGCGCGGCCGACGACCCGGAGGCCTACGTACGGCGCGTGATGATCAACGCGCATGCCCGGAAACACCGCAGAAGGCTCAAGGAGTTCCTGGCACCGAAGGACGACTCGGGGCTCACGCGCGAGCTGCCCGACCAAGGTGACCGCATCGCCCAGGCCGACGACCGCAGCGCCCTGCTGACGGCGCTCGTCCAACTGCCGCCGCGCCAGCGCGAGGCGGTGGTCCTGCGGTACTGGGAGGACCTGAGCGAGAGCCAGGCGGCGGAGGCGATGGGGTGTTCGGTGGGCGCGGTGAAGAGCAACGCGGCGAAGGGGATCGCGAAGCTGCGCGCCATACCGGGTCTGGCGGACATGGTGACACACGGAGGGCGGAAGTGATGAGCGCGGACCGGGAGACGAACCACGACATGACACACAGGGACATCGCCTTCCTGCTGGCCGACGCCGCGGACGAGGCGGAGATCGGCATAGCCCCCTACCAGGCGGTGGTCCGCGGCGGCCGCCGCCGCAAGGCCCGCCGCTGGGCACTGGCGGCAGCGGCGGCGCTGGTGATCGCCGGTTCGACGGGGACGCTGGCGCTGGCCGGGGTGACGGACGGCGACGCACGGCGGGTCGCGCCGGCGGCGACGCGGCCGACCACGGGAGAGGAGCGGCATGTGTACGAGCCGCAGCGGACCATGCTCGCGAAAGGGGACGACGGCGGCAATGGCTGGGAGGTCACCATCGACGTGTGGGGGGCGTCGAAGAACGGGTCGGAGGCCCAGCGCCAGTGGACCGCCATGAAAGATTACGGCGGGACGCCGATGGGAGCGCGAGACGCCAAGGAGCTGGTCGGCAAGGCCTGGTACTTCGTGCACGCGAGGGTGGGCGACCGGACGTCGATGGTGATGACCGGTCAGTTCGACAAAGGCGACTCCCTGTCGGGCGCGGAGTTCGAGGCGGGTGCAATCCGCATGCCGTCCAGTGAGTCCGCCCGACCCGGCGCGTCCAACCGGCTCGTGATCGGCGACGTCGCCCCGACCGCCCGGCAAGTCACCTGCACGTGGAACGACGGCACGAAGACCGAGGTCCCGCGCGCGCCCGAGGGCGCCGGCTTCGGCCCGGACTCCAAGCCGTACATCCGCCCTGTCAAGGGCTCCCAGCCGAACTGGTTCGTGTGCGTGGCCCCGGAGGGCAAGAGCTACAAGTCGGTGAAGGTGACGGGCTGATGTGAGCCGACCGGATGGGCCGGGGGAAGAGAGGCGGGGGCTACAGCCACCCTTGTTGGCGGGCCTCCCGCATCGCCTCCATGCGGTTGCGGGTGCCCGTCTTGCCGATCGCGGAGGAGAGGTAGTTGCGGACGGTCGACTCGGAGAGGTGGAGCTTGGAGGCGATGTCGGCGACGGTGGCGCCGTCCACCGAGGCCTTCAGGACGTCGCACTCGCGGGCGGTGAGCGGATTGGGTCCGGCGCTGAGCGCGGCGGCGGCGAGCGCCGGGTCGATGACCGTCTCGCCGGTCAGCACCCGCCGGATCGCCTCGGCCAGGTCCTCCACGGGGCCGTCCTTGACCAGGAACCCGGCGGCGCCCGCCTCCATCGCGCGGCGCAGATACCCGGGCCGACCGAAGGTGGTGAGGATCAACACCCGGCAGTCGGGCGCCTGTTCGCGCAGTACGGCGGCGGCGTCCAGGCCGCTGATCCCGGGCAGCTCGATGTCCAGCAGGGCCACGTCCGGGCGGTGCGTCAGCGCCGCGTCCACGATGGCGTCGCCCGCCGCCACCTGGGCGACGACCTCGATGTCCGGCTCCATCCCCAGCAACAGGGCGAGCGCGCCCCGCATCATTCCCTGATCCTCGGCAAGCAGGACACGCACGGACTTCGTGGGCCGGTGGTCCCGGGGCATCTCGTTCACGGGGCCAAGCGTAAGGCGGGGGAGGGCGCGTGACCCGTCGTGGTGCGCACTTCGCCGGTCGTTAAAAACTCTCCATGGTTCGACTCCGCGCGTCTTGACGGCCCTTGACTCCGGGCAAACAATCGCCTCGACATTCCGTGATCGCCTTTGCCGTTCCTGTGCCGAGCCGATATCCGCAAACGTTCGACATTTCGACCGGGAATGGGTTCGGTATTTCGATCGAACGATGTCCGGTATTTCGACCGGGTACCCGCACTGTCCTACCAGGAACGGAAGAGGTGCACCGTGTTCCCCAGATCGTCGCGCTTAAGAAGCGCCGTGCTCGCCGTGCTGTCGGTGCTGGCGGCCGTCGTCGCGCTCGCCGTCGGCGCCCCGGCGGCCACCGCCGCGGGATCGCTCCCCTGTGACGTCTACGCCGCCGCCGGCACGCCCTGCGTCGCCGCGCACAGCCTCGTCAGAGCGCTCTACTCGTCGTACAACGGCTCGCTCTACCAGGTGCGGCGCGCCTCCGACAGCGCCACCGCGAACATCGGTCTCCTGGCGGCGGGCGGGTATGCGAACGCGGCGGCGCAGGACTCCTTCTGCACCGGCACCACCTGCGTCATCAGCAAGATCTACGACCAGTCCGCGCGCCACAACGACCTCACCGTCGAGGGCGCGGGCGGGGCGGGCGCGGCCGATGTCGGGGCGCCCGCGGACGCGCTGCCGGTGACCGTCGGCGGCCACCAGGTCTACGGCCTGGAGATCTCGGCCGGCATGGGCTACCGGGACAACTCCACCTCGGGCGTGGCCACCAACGGGGCGGCCGAGGGGATGTACATGGTGACCTCCGGCACCCATGTGAACGGCAGCTGCTGCTTCGACTACGGCAACGCCGAGACCAACAACAAGGACACCGGCAACGGTCATATGGACGCGATCAACTTCGGCACCGAGTGCTGGTTCGCGCCCTGTTACGGCCAGGGCCCCTGGGTGCAGGCCGACCTGGAGAACGGGCTGTTCCAGTCGGACTCCGGCTACAGCAAGAACACGTCGAACACCGGCACCGGATCGACACCGTTCGTGACCGCTTTGCTGAAGAACAACGGTCAGGACCATTTCGCGCTGAAATACGGCAACGCCCAATCGGGAGGTCTCACGACCACTTATTCCGGGGGTGAACCCACCACCAGTGGTTACTCGCCCATGCATCAGGAGGGCGCGATCGTCCTGGGCACCGGCGGCGACAACAGCAACGGCTCCATCGGGTCCTTCTTCGAGGGCGTCATGACCTCGGGCATCCCGACGGACGCCGCCGACGACTCCGTCCAGGCCAACATCGTCTCCGCCGGCTACGGCGGTGCGACCGGCAGCGCCGGTTCGCTGACGGCCGGGTCGGAGATCTCGCTGCGCGCGACCACCTCGTGCTGCACGGCCGACTACATCCGCCACCAGAACAACGCGGCGGTCATCTCGGCCATCACGTCCAGCAGTTCGACGCTGGACAAGAGCGACGCCACCTGGATCGTCCGCAAGGGCCTCGCCGACAGCTCCTGCTACTCCTTCGAGTCACGGAACTACCCGGGCGACTTCCTGCGGCACTACAACTACCAGCTCTACCGACAACCCATGGTCGGCACCACACAGTTCAGACAGGACGCCACGTTCTGCGCCGGGACCGGCAAGAGCGGGACGGGGACCTCGTTCGCGTCGTACAACTACCCGACGCGATACCTCCGGCACTACAACTACAACGTCTACATAGCGAGTGACGGCGGCTCGAACACCTTCGACAGCGCCACCTCGTGGACCGACGACGTGAGCTGGGCGGTCACGGCTCCCTGGGCGCCGTAGCCACCGAAGAAGACGCCAGGTCCGCCGCCTCCACCGGGAGTTCGGCGGTGACCGTGAAGCCGCCGCGCGGCGACGGGCCGGCCCGCAGCGACCCGCCCGCCGCCGCGAGGCGTTCCGTCAGGCCCTTCAGACCGGTGCCGCCGATGCCCTCGGCGGGACCGGTCACGCAGGAGCCTCCCGTGCCGGCGCCGTCGTCCGTGACGGTCAGGCGGACGTGGCTGTTCAGTACGCCCTCGACGGTGATCTCGCAGCGGGCCGCGCCGCTGTGCCGTACGACGTTCGTCACCGCCTCCCGGACCACCCAGCCCAGCAGGGCCTCGTTCTGCGGGGTCAGCGGGGCGCCGGACTGGCGGACCACGGGCTCGACGCTCGCCGCGGACAGGGCGGAGCGGGCCCGGTCCAGTTCCGTGGTGAGGCTGCCCTCGCGGTAGCCGGTCACCGCCTCACGGATCTCGGTCAGCGCCTGCCGGCCCACGGACTCGATGTCCGTGATCTGCGTCAGGGCCGCGTCCAGGTCGCGCGGGGCCAGCCGGCGGGCCGCCTCCGACTTCACCACGATGACGGAGAGCGTGTGGCCGAGCAGGTCGTGCAGGTCGCGGGAGAAGCGCAGGCGCTCCTTCTCGACGGCACGGCGGGCCAGCTCCTCGCGGGCGGCGCGCAGTTCCCGTACCGCCTCGGAGAGGGAGAGGATCGCCGCCGTCACCATGGTGGACAGGAAGGTGCCGTACGCGACGTTCACCGCGTCCCAGCCCGCGCGGACGAAGGAGACCACCGCCGCGAGCGCGGTCAGGCCGAGACCGATCTGACCGAGCCGCGGGCCCCGCAGCACCGCGCCGGTGGCCAGGCCGAGGAGCGGGAAGAAGTACAGCCAGCTGCCGCCGTACCCGAGGGCCAGCCCACAGGTGACCAGGCCCATCAGGACGAGCGCCACCTTGGTGGAGCGGGCCTCGCGGGCCTCCTTCACGAAGGCGCGGAACGTCACGTAGATGTAGAGGGAGTTGAAGGTGAACAGACCCAGGCCGCCGATCCAGGGGTTCGCGGTCTTGCCCTGGAGGAGGTTGGAGAAGGCGCCCATCCCCATCAGCAGCCACGGCAGCAGCGCGAAGCCGGTGGGTGGCGGCCCCGGGTTCTCGGGCATCTTCCCGCCGCTCTTGCGGGCGGCCCGCTGCTCGGCCTTGAAGCGTTCCATGTCGGCCCGCCAGCGCGCCCGCGCCGCCCGCCACTCCTTCACCTGGCAGGTGACCTCTCGCATCCAGGACATGTCCCCGCTCCCCCTTCAGACGGTCCGCGTGGCCCTGCGGTACGAGACCACAGCGTACGAACCGAAGGCCAACAGCCAAGCTGTGAGAACCACCACCGCACCGAGCGCCGGCGCGTCGCCGTCGGCGACGGATGTGCCGAGCTGGGCGATGCGGTTGGTGGGTGTGTAGTCGGACAGGGACTGGAGCCAGCCCGGGAAGAGCGTGAGCGGGAACCACAGGCCGCCGACCACCGAGAGCCCCAGGTTGCACACCATGTTCGCGACGCCGGTCGTCTGCGCGGTGAGCCGGTAGCCGTTGCCGAGGCCGAGCAGGGTGAAGGGTATCGAGCCGAGCCACAGCAGCACCGCGACCGCGGCCCACTGCCAGACGTCCAGCCGCACGCCGTTGACCAGACCGCCCGCCGCCAGCACCGCGGCGATCGCGGGCAGCACGGTCACCGCGCCGGTCAGCGTCCGCCCGAGCACCACCTCGCGCGGGGTCATCGGTGTCACCCGCAGCTGCCGCAGCCAGCCGATCACCTTGTCCTCGGCGACCCCGCCGCCGGTGTTCAGGGCCGAGCCCACCGCCCCGTACGCGGCCATGCCGATCATCGAGCCGGTCTTCCAGCCGCCGTCGCTGTCGTCACCGAGGTTGGTGAACAGGAGGTACATCATCACGGGCATCGCGATGCCGCCGATGACGAAGCCGGTGTCGCGCAGCGTCCGGCGCACTTCGAGGCGCAGATAGTCCAGCATCACACCGTCTCCAGAACATGCGAGGTGAGCGCCATGAACGCGTCGTCCAGGGAGGCGGGGACGACCTCCAGAGAGCGGATCGCACCGAGCTCGGCCAGTGCGAGCACCGTCGCGTCCGAGTCGTCCGTGCGCAGCCGGGCCCGGTCCCCGCGCACCTCCACCGACACCACACCGGGCAGCAGGGTCAGCCCCTCGGAGCCCCGGCCCGCGAGGTCGAAGGAGACCAGGTTGCCGCCCACCGACCGCTTGAGCTGCTCGCCGGTGCCGTCGGCGACGAGCCGGCCGTGGTCGATGACGAGGATCCGGTCGGCGTGCGCGTCGGCCTCCTCCAGGTAGTGCGTGGAGAACAGGACGGTGTGGCCACGCCGCGCATAGGACCGCATCGAGTCCCAGAACGCGCGCCGTGCCTCCACGTCCAGCGCGGCGGTCGGCTCGTCGAGCACGATCAGGTCGGGGTTCCCGGCGAGCGCCACCGCGAACCGCACCCGCTGCGCCTGTCCGCCGGAGAGCCGGTCGACGCGCCGCCCGGCCAGCTCCGGGATCCCCGCGAGCTCCAGCGCGTCGGCGACCGGCAGCGGCGCGGGATAGCGGCCCGCGACGAAGGAGACCAGCTCGCGGACGGTCACGCGGGGCACCGGCCGGGTCTCCTGAAGCATCGCGCCGACCCGCCCGGCACGCACGGCCGCCTCCGGGGGGCCGCCGAAGAGCGCGACCGTCCCCTCGTCCGGCTCGTTCAGACCGAGCAGCAGGGAGATCGTGGTCGACTTCCCCGCGCCGTTGCGCCCCAGCAGCGCCACCGTCTCGCCGCGCCCGATCTCCAGATCCACCCCGTCCACGGCGCGCACCGCGCCGAACGCCTTGACCGCCCCCGTGAACGACACGGCACGCTCTGTCCCACCTGTCTGTGTCATGCCTCAGACGGTACGAATCCGCCCCCCGTGCCCGGCAGATGCGCTTGTACGGACTCCGGCAGGACAAATGTCACGGCCGGGCGAACGGACCACTCGCCTGACACAGCGTCAGGAGCCTTCACAACTGCCGAGTGCTGGGCTATACAAGGGTCGCCGGACTGGAACGCGTTCTAGATCGGCCAGTGTCGACCTCGGTGCGGCCGACGGTGCGGACGGCCGCACCGAGGTCTTTCGCGCGCTACTGATCAGGAGCCCCATGCCCATCGACGCCGCCAAGGCCCTCGCCGCCGAACCCCACCGCGGTGAGATCACCTGGGACCGTAAGGACGTCCTGCTCTACCACCTCGGCCTCGGAGCGGGCGTCCCGGCGACGGATCCCGACGAGCTGCGCTACACCCTCGAATCGAAGCTGCACGTCCTGCCGAGCTTCGCCACCGTCGCGGGCGCCGGTTCCCCCGGAGTGATCAGCGGTCTGTCCATGCCCGGTGTCGACGTCGACCTCGCCCGCGTCCTGCACGGCGGCCAGACCATCGAACTGCACCGTCCGATCCCGGTCGAGGGCAGGGCCGTGGCCACCGGGCGGATCGCCGCCGTGTACGACAAGGGCAAGGCGGCCGTCCTCGTCATGCGCACCGAGGTCGCCGACGCCGAGGGACCGTTGTGGACGAACGACGCCCAGATCTTCGTACGGGGAGAGGGCGGCTGGGGCGGCGACCGCGGCCCCTCCACCCGCCTCGAGGAGCCCGCCGGTGCGCCGGACCGGACCGTCGAGCGCCCGATCCGCGAGGAGCAGGCGCTGCTCTACCGGCTCTCCGGCGACTGGAACCCGCTGCACGCCGACCCCGAGTTCGCCAAGCTCGCCGGGTTCGACCGGCCGATCCTGCACGGGCTGTGCACGTACGGGATGACGCTCAAGGCGGTCGTGGACACGCTGCTCGGCGGGGACGTGGCGCGCGTCCGCTCGTACACCACGCGCTTCGCCGGGGTCGTGTACCCGGGCGACACCCTGCGCATCCGTATGTGGCGGCGGGAAGGCGGCGTCCGGGTGGCCGTGAGCGCCGTCATGGGGGTCCCCCCGCTCGAGCGAAGCCGAGAGTGGGGGAGTGACGACGCGCCTGTCCTCGCCGACACCGTCGTCACACACTCCTGAGCCAAGTCCGTCAGTGACCAGCCCGTTGTCGAGGGGAGCCGCACCATGCGCGCAGCCGTACAGCACGAGATAGGCCAGGACAAGCTGGAAGTCCTCGACGACATCGAGGCGGTGGGCTTCGGGCCGGGCAGGGTGCGGATCCGGATACGGGCCACCGGGCTGTGCCACTCCGACCTGTCCGCGATGAGCGGCGTACTGCCGCAGCCCGCGCCGTTCGTACCGGGCCACGAGGGCGCCGGGGAGATCGTCGAGGTCGGCGAGGGCGTCACCCATCTCAAGTCCGGCGACCGGGTCGTCGTCTGCTGGCTGCCCGCCTGCGGCGTCTGTCCCGCCTGCAAGCGCGGCCAGAGCCAGCTGTGCCTGGCCGGGTTCATGAACGCCGGCACGCCCAACTTCCGGCGCCCCGGCCAAGACGTCTTCGGCTTCGCCGGCACCGGCACCTTCACCGAGGAGGTCGTGGTCGACGCGGGCTGCGCCGTGCCGATCCCGGACGACGTGCCGTTCGACATCGCGGCCCTCATCGGCTGCGGAGTGACGACCGGCCTCGGCGCCGCCCTCAACACCGCGGACGTGGCGGCCGGTTCGTCGGTCGCCGTGATCGGCTGCGGAGGCGTCGGCATCTCCGCGATCCAGGGCGCGCGCCTCAAGGGCGCCGCCGAGATCGTCGCCGTCGACCCGGTCGCCTCGCGCCGGGAGGCCGCGCTGCGGTTCGGCGCGACGAAGGCGGTCTCGCCGGACGAACTCCCGGGCGCGAAGCAGTCGGTGACCGGCGGCGAGGGTTTCGACTACGTCTTCGAGGTCGTCGGCCGCTCCGCCACCGCCCGCACCGCGTACGAGAACACCCGCCGCGGCGGCACCCTCGTCATCGTCGGCGCGGGCGCCATGGACGACTTCCTGCAGCTCAACATGTTCGAGCTGTTCTTCGACGAGAAGCGGATCCTGCCGTCCATGTACGGCGGCGGAGACGTCCTGCGGTCGTACGAGCGGACGGTCGCCCTGTGGCGCGCGGGCCGCATCGACCTGGAGAGCCTGATCACCCACCGGGTGCCGCTGTCCGGGATCAACGAGGCGCTGGACCAGATGCGGACGGGAACCGCGCTGCGTACGTGCATCGAGATCTGACCCCCCACGGCTGCCGCCACCTGACCCCCAGGACCGCCCCCACGACCGCCGCGACGATTGCTGAGGACTTCGATGTCACTGCCACTTGAAGGGCTCGCCGCGATCGTCACCGGCGCGGGGCGCGGGCTCGGCCGGACCGAGGCGCTGGAACTGGCCCGCCTGGGTGCCGCCGTCGTCGTCAACGACTACGGACAGCCCGGACGGGACGGGTCCGGCGCGGCCTCGGCCACCCCCGCCGAGGAGGTCGCCGCCGAGATCGGCGCCGCGGGCGGTCGCGCCCTCGCCCACACCGGGGACGTCTCCGACCGCGAACGGGCCCGTGAGCTGATCGACCTGACGATCGGCGAGTTCGGGAAGCTGGACATCCTCGTCAACAACGCGGGCATCCTGCGCGACCGGATGGTCTTCTCGATGTCCGAGGACGAGTGGGACTCCGTCATCCGCGTACATCTGAAGGGGCACTTCAACACGACCCGCTTCGCGTCCGCGCACTGGCGGGCCCGGTCCAAGGCGGCGGACGGGCCGGTGTACGGGCGGATCGTGAACACCTCCTCGGAGGCGTTCCTCGCGGGCTCGGCGGGACAGCCCAACTACGCGGCGGCCAAGGGCGGGATCGTCGGGCTGACGACCTCGACCGCGCTGGCGCTCGCGAAGTACGGTGTGACGGCCAACGTCATCTGCCCGCGCGCCCGGACCCGGATGACCGAGGACGTGTTCCACGGGTTCGAGGTGCCCGAGCAGGGCCTCGATCCCCTCGCCCCCGAGCATGTCGCCCCCCTCGTCGGCTATCTGGCCTCGCCCGCCGCCGCGCACGTCAACGGACAGCTGCTCGTCGTGCACGGCGGCATGGTCGCGGTCGTCGAACGGCCGCGGGTGGCCGCCAAGTTCGACACCAAGCAGGACGCCTTCACCTACGACGAACTCGACGCGCTGCTCGGGCCGTACTACGCGGAGCGGCCACAGGGGGAGACGTTCGCGGCGGCGGAAGTACTGGGACTCAAGCACACCTAGTGCCGCGGCACTAGTCGGCCCGGCCGTCGTGCTCCGGGCTGAGCAGTCGGCCGTCGGTCGACAGGGGTGGGTGTGCCAGCTGGGGCAAGTAGTGCCGGAAGAACAGTTCGGCGACCAGCTCGCGGCGGCTGCGCACCCCCACCTTGTCGAAGACCTGCTTCAGATGGTCCTGCACCGTGTACTCGGAGACCCCGAGGTGCCCGGAGATCTCGCTCGTCGAACGGCCCAGCAGGACGTGCTGGGCGATCTCCCGGGCCCGCGGCGACAACCCGTACACGTCCAGGACCAGCGCGGTCAGTTCGGCGGGCTCGGTGGGGCCGATGGAGACCACGACGGACGGCTCACCGCCCTGTTCGAGGGGCCAGGCCCGCAGGGAGATCCACCGGCCGGTGCCCGTGGGCGCCCGGACGTGCGCACCGGCCCCGGCCTGCTCGCCCCGGGCCTGCACGGCCAGCGCCCGCAGCAGATACGGGCCCCCTTCGCCGCGCCCGGGCGCGTGCTGCTCCTGGAGCTGGTCGAGCCAGTGCCGCGCGGTCGGTGACATCGATCGGATGCCGAGGTCGCCGTCGAGCACCACCCAGCCGGGTGCGTCCGGCAGCGGTCCGCAGTCCACACCGGACAGCAGCAGCGAGCGGCGCAGCGCGGCGCACGCGGGCACGCTCACGGCCTCGGCGACGGCGAGTTCGGCCGCGGAGAAGGGGCGGGTGTGCGCGTCACGGCACAGCACGAGCAGGCCCCAGGTGCGCGGTCCGTGGCGCAGCAGGATCCGCAACTCGTCGGCCAGGCCGAGAGGTCGGAGGATCTCCCGGTAGTACTTGCTGTCGTCCAGACGCCCGTCGGTCGATCTGCTGAGCAGGCTCACCTTGCCCGAACGCCGGGTCAGCGCCCGCAGGCTGTCGACGTCGTCCTGCTCCACGTGCTCGATCTCGAAGAGCCGTCGCATGCTCGACTCGGGGAACCCCGACTCGTGCCGGCCGCCCGTGTCGAGGAGGGTCGACGGATCGAGGACGACCCCGCACCACACATCGGCCGGTACGGCGTCCAGCAGCACCCGGGTGGTGTGGTCGAGCACGGCGAGGGCGTTCAACTCGCCCCGCAGTCCGCGTTCGAGGCGGCTGGTGGTCTCGGAAAGGATCATAGGCGTGTCCCGGAAGCTGGAATACCTTGATTGCCTTGAATATCCGGAATGGCTGGAAGAGCTGGAATATCGGTCTGTCATATCCCAGGAATCTGGGATACCCCCGTGGATGTCGGTTCCGTACCGTGGGACTCGATTGTGGGGGTCGGTCCACGCTCCGACAAGAGGACGTCACCCGCGCGTGGGGTTCGGGGGAGCCCCGCACAGAACGGCCCCGCTCGCGCCGAGCGCGAGCGGGGCCGTATCGCTGGTCCTGCTTACCGTCAGACCGACGTGTTCTGCTGGTCGGACGGCTTGCGGTGGCGGCCGTGGGGGGTCGCCTCGTCGTCCCGGCCGGAGACCGGGCCGCGGTGCTTGCCGTGGCCTTCGGCCCGGTTCGTCGCCTCGTGGGCGTCGGTGGCCGGCGGTTCCATGGTGCTGATTTCGCTCATGTGGAAGTGTTCACCCCGTCAACAAGATCCTTCTTTGCAGCCGGGGGATTCTAACCGGTCGCTCACGCGGGGACGGGGGCGGGTGACCTGTTCTCGCCCCCGGGCCCCCCTTCGGTCCGGACGGCCTCGTCCTCGGGCGCCGGGCGGGCCGCAAGGGGCCGCCTCTTCGCAGAAGACTGCCCGCTCAGAGGTGCCTGTTGGAGGGGGACCGGGCGTGCCGCGGGCCGTTCCGGCGGAGGGGGCGCCTCCGCCGGAACCGCAACGGCGGGCGCCGTCACCTTCGTCACCCCGCACGGCACCGCCCCCGTCGCGTACGGCAGTTGGAGGACCCCCTCCCTGGTCCACAGCCCCGTGCCTGCCAACCAGCCCTCCGGGGGCGAGAGATGGTGCACCTGGCGCTCGATCGGCCGCCACACGCCCACCCAGCTGCCGGCCGGGCCGTCGATGCACAGGGCCACCGCGCAGCGCTCCGGCGTCAGTACCTGCCCCGGCTGGATCGCGAACGGCGTCACCGCGCAGTCGGTGGCGCGCAGACAGTCGGGGAAGCGGATCGGCAGGGTGCTGCCGAGGACGCCCCAGCCGAGGCGGTCGTGGCCCGGGGACGGCGCGTCGGAGCGGATCAGCAGCAGCCCGCTGTCGGCGTCCGCGAGCAGCAGCCGGTCGTCGCTGTCCTCGGAGATCTGCAGCAGTGGCGTTACTTCACCGCCGCGCCCCAGATCGACGGCCACCGTCTTGGTGCGGCCGTCCAGGCAGCGGTCCAGGGCCAGCAGGCGCCCCGTGCCGTCCAGCCAGACCCCGCCCGAACAACGGCCCGGCACCTCGGCCAGGTGCTCGGGCCCGAAGGCCCCGCCCGCCACCAGCCACACCGCCGTGGAGTCCCGGCTCACGGCGAGGGCGTACGCGTGCTCTCCGTCCGGCGCGGGCGGCAGCAGCCACAGCCGGCTGTCCTCGTCGTGGCACTCCACCGCGCCGAGGAGCAGCTCCCCGGTGCCGGGCCCGGTCGGGTACAGCAGCGAGAACGTGTGCCGCCCGTCCGCGACGCGGTGGATCAGCACCCGCCCGTCGGTCATCGGCAGCACCTCGGTGCCGGGCTCCTCCGGCTGGTGGGACGGCAGCGGTACGGCGTAGGGCTCGGGGCCGTCCAGCGTCCAGCGCTCGGGGAACCAGCAGTCGCCGTCGAGGGCGAGGCGGGCCGCGTAGGTTCCGTCCGCGGCGATCACACAGGTGGGGCGGGCGATCACATCTCCGGGGCGGGTGGTCGCATCCACGGGTCGGGTGGTCGCGTCCGCGGGGCGAGTGGCCCGCTCGTCCCCGGGTTCCGCCGCAGGCTCGGTGGCACAGGCCGTCATCGTTCGGTCACCTCCGGCGACGAAGCTAGTTTTCGCACGCACAGACGTGGGACCGGCGGGCGGGCGCTTCACACATAAGGGTGGCCGTCCCGCGATTCGCCTGAGGGAACGGGGACGCGTGTGCTGAGCGGGGCGGGGAGAAGGCGGTGGGGCCCGGCTCACCGAGGTCCGTCCGCCGCCGGGACCCCTGGTCGCGCACCCCGGGAGCGGTCCGCGACCGGTGGGGCACCGGCCCGAGCCAGGTAGCCTTTTCCCCGTGCCCCGTCTGTCTGAAGTCATCGCCGCGCTCGACACCCTCTGGCCCCCCGAGAGGGCCGAGGGGTGGGACGCGGTCGGCACCGTCTGCGGCGAGCCCGACCAGGAGATCACCCGCGTCCTGTTCGCCGTCGACCCCGTTCGCGAAATCGTCGACGAAGCGGTGAAGCTGGGCGCGAACCTGCTGGTCACCCACCATCCGCTCTATCTGCGCGGGACGACGACGGTCGCGGCCGACACCTTCAAGGGCCGGGTCGTGCACACCCTCATCAAGAACGACATCGCGCTGCACGTCGCCCACACCAACGCCGACCGTGCCGACCCGGGAGTCAGCGACGCCCTCGCCGGGGCGCTCGACCTCCGGGTCGTAGGGCCGCTCGTGCCGGACCCCACCGACCCCGAGGGCCGCCGGGGCCTCGGCCGCGTCTGTGAGCTGGACCACCCGCTGACCGTCCGGGAACTCGCCGCGCGCGCCGCCGGGCGACTGCCCGCCACCGCGCAGGGCATCCGCGTCGCCGGTGACCTGGAGGCGGTCGTACGGACCGTCGCGGTCAGCGGCGGCTCCGGCGACAGCCTCTTCGACGACGTGCGCGCCGCCGGCGTCGACGCCTTCCTCACCGCGGACCTGCGCCACCACCCGGCATCAGAGGCCCGCGCCCACAGTCCTCTCGCGCTGCTCGACGCGGCGCACTGGGCCACCGAGTGGCCCTGGTGCGAGCTGGCCGCCGCCCAGCTCGACGAGATCTCCGACCGCAAGGGATGGGACCTGCGGGTCCACGTCTCCAAGACGGTCACCGACCCCTGGACCGCCCACGCGGCGTCCACCGAAACACCTAACGCAATGGGAGCCCCCAACTGAACGCCGCGCCCGCCGACCAGATCCGACTTCTCGACGTCCAGGCCCTCGACGTACGCCTGCAGCAGCTCGCGCACAAGCGGAGGTCCCTTCCCGAGCACGCCGAGATCGAGTCGCTGAACAAGGACCTCACGCAGCTGCGCGACCTGCTCGTCGCCGCGCAGACCGAGGAGAGCGACTGCGCCCGCGAGCAGACCAAGGCCGAGCAGGACGTGGACCAGGTGCGCCAGCGCGCCAACCGCGACCAGCAGCGCCTGGACTCCGGTGCCGTCACCTCCCCCAAGGACCTGGAGAACCTCCAGCGGGAGATCACCTCCCTCGCCAAGCGGCAGGGCGACCTGGAGGACGTCGTCCTCGAGGTCATGGAGCGCCGCGAGTCCGCCCAGGAGCGGGTCGCCGAGCTGACCGAGCGGACCTCCTCCGTGCAGTCGAAGATCGACGACGCGACCGGCCGCCGGGACGCCGCCTTCCAGTCCCTCGACGGCGAGGCCGCCTCGGTGACCAAGGAGCGCGAGGTCGTCTCGGCCTCCGTCCCCGCCGACCTGCTGAAGCTCTACGACAAGCTGCGCCAGCAGCAGGGCGGTGTCGGTGCCGCGCGGCTCTACCAGCGCCGTTGCGAGGGCTGCCGCCTGGAGCTCAACATCACCGAGGTCAACGACGTGAAGGCGGCCTCCCCGGACACCGTGCTGCGCTGTGAGAACTGCCGCCGCATCCTGGTGCGTACGTCCGAGTCCGGTCTGTAAGGGGCGCTGGGCGTGCGGGAGTTCATCGTCGAGGCCGACGGCGGGTCCCGGGGCAACCCGGGACCGGCGGGGTACGGCGCCGTGGTCATCGACGCGGCCACGGGGGAGACGCTGGCGGAGCGTGCCGAGTACATCGGCATCGCCACCAACAACGTCGCCGAGTACCGGGGCCTGCTGGCGGGCCTGCGCGCCGCCCACCAACTGGACCCGGCCGCGCGCGTCCGGGTCCGGATGGACTCCAAGCTCGTCGTCGAGCAGATGTCCGGCCGCTGGAAGATCAAGCACCCGGACATGAAGCCCCTGGCCGCGGAGGCGGCCCGCGTCTTCCCGCCCGACCGGATCACCTACGAGTGGATGCCGCGCGAGCAGAACAAGCACGCGGACCGACTGGCCAACGAGGCGATGGACGCGGGCAAGCGGGGCGAGCAGTGGTCGCCCTCGGCCTCGACGGCGGAACTGCTGACGCCGGGTTCCGCAGCGCCCCTTCAGGGGCGCGGGGAACCGCGCGAGCAGCCCCCACAGACCCGCACTCGGACGACTCCCGGTGGCGAAGCCGCGAAGGCCGACGCCGATGTGCGGGCCGCGCGGCACGTGGCTACTGCCCCGCAACCGACCGTCGGCTGGGGCGCGGCCCCCGACATGGGCGCCCCCACCACCTTCGTGCTCCTGCGCCACGGCGAGACCCCCCTCACCCCCCAGAAGCGTTTCTCCGGCAGCGGCGGCACCGACCCGTCGCTCTCGGACGTGGGCCGGGAACAGGCCGAGCGCGTCGCCGCCGCGCTGGCCGCGCGCGGCACCGTCCAGGCGATCGTGGCCTCGCCACTCACCCGTACCCGCCAGACCGCCGCCGCCGTCGCCGCCCGCCTGGGACTGGACGTCGCCATCGAGGACGGCCTGCGCGAGACGGACTTCGGCGCCTGGGAGGGCCTCACCTTCGCCGAGGTGCAGGAGCGGTACCCCGACGACCTGAAGACCTGGCTCGCCTCCCCGAAGGCCGAACCGACCGGCGGCGGCGAGAGCTTCGCGGCGACCGCCCGCCGTATCGCCACCACCCGCGACAAGCTCATCGCCTCCTACGCGGGCCGCACCGTCCTGCTCGTCACCCACGTCACCCCGATCAAGACCCTCGTACGGCTCGCGATCGGTGCCCCGCCGGAGTCCCTGTACCGGATGGAGCTGTCCGCGGCCTCCCTGTCGGCGGTGGCGTACTACGCGGACGGCAACGCCAGCCTGCGCCTCTTCAACGACACCTCTCACCTGCGCTGAGCGGGACGGGCCCGGAGGTCACCCGCGCTGAGCGGCCCGGGCCCGGAGGATCTCGGCGGTCTCCCGGTCCGCCGGGAGGAACGCCTCCAGATGGAGCTCGGCGAGCGTCACGTCGACCGCGGTCGCGAACGACGTCAGCGTGGTGAGCAGTCTCAACTCGCCCTCCGCGCACCGAAGTCGCAGCGGCACGGCGAAACCGAGATAGTCGGCGCCGGGCTCACCCGCCGGCACGTAGTGCGCCAGCTCCTCGGCCAGGGAGTCGAGTCGGGGATCGGGGCTGCGCACGGCACGGGCCCGCAGGTTCTCCACGATGTGCTGCCCCCACGCGTCCAGGTTCACCACCCGGGAGCCCATCCCGCGCGGATGCAGCGCGAGCCGCAGCACATTGACGGGCGGCGCGAGCAGCGCGGGGTCCGCGCCCTCGGTGAGCACGTCGAACGCCTCGTTCGCCGCGACGAGTTCACCCCGCGGCCCCGCCACCACCGCCGGATACGGCAGATGCCCTTCGAGAATGCTGTCCAACGCCTCCCGCACGGGCCTCAGCGCGACCGCGTCGAGCGGTGACTCCGCGAACGCGGGTGCGTAACCCGCCGCCAGCAGCAGCGAGTTGCGCTCCCGCAGCGTCAGACCGAGCGACTCGGCGAGCCGGATCACGATCTCCCTGCCGGGCACCGAACGCCCACGCTCGATGAAACTGACGTACCGCTGGGTCGTCCCCGCCCGGGAGGCGAGCTCCAGCTGACTGACCCGGCGCGCGGTGCGCCAGCGCAGCAATTCCCGCGCGAAGGGCGGGGGTTCGGTCACCGGGGCGGCGGCGGTGCTGATGGTCATGGCTCAGTTGTACGTCACGGGTACGACAGTCCCGCCATACCTCACGGGGAATTGAGCGGCGTACCCCGTCCGAGCAGCATGGACGCATCCACGCAGCACACCCCAGGGAGCCGACATGCGCGCCTACCACCTCGAAACACCCGGCACCGTCGACGGCATCGCCTCGCGCGAGACGGACCGCCCCGAGCCCGGCCCCCGCGACATCCTCGTCCGCGTCCGCGCCGTCTCCCTCAACAAGCGCGATCTGCTGATCCTGACGGGGACCTATCCGCTGAAGGCCGTGCCGGACGTGATACCGGCGAGTGACGGAGCGGGCGAAGTCGTCGCGGTGGGCGCGGAGGTGACCCGGTTCGTGGTCGGGGACCGGGTGGCGAGCACGTACTTCCCGAAGTGGATCGACGGCCGGATCACGCCCGCGCAGATCGACCAGCCCGGCGCCACCCTGCCCGGCATGCTGACCGAGTACGCGTGCCTGGACCAGGACGCGGCGGTGCGGGTGCCCGACCACCTAGGCTGGGAGGAGGCCGCCTGCCTGCCCTGCGCGGGCGTCACGGCCTGGCACGCGCTGACCGGCGGCGAGGCGCTCACCCCCGGGCAGACCGTGCTCACGCTCGGTACCGGCGCGCTGTCCCTCTTCGCGGTGCGGTTCGCCAAGATGCTGGGCGCCGAGGTCATCGCCACGACGTCCAGCGCCGCCAAGGCCGACCGTCTCAAGGCACTCGGCGCGGACCACGTCGTCAACTGTGCCGAGAACCCCGAATGGGGCACGGTCGTGCGAGAGTTGACCGGCGGGCGCGGCGCCGACCTCGTCGTCGAGACCAACGGCCCCGACACCATCGAGCAGTCGATGCGCGCCGCCGCGCTCTACGGCCAGATCGTGCTCCTGACCACCGGCAACGCGCGCCGGCCCGGTATCGAGATCTCCAACGCGGTGTACGCGGCGAGTCTGGCGACGATCCGCCGGGTGTTCGTGGGCAGCCGCACCCACTTCGAGTCCATGAACCGGGCCCTGACCCTGCACGGCACGCGCCCGGTCGTCGACCGTGTCTTCGGCTTCGACGAGGTCCACGAGGCGTTCCGCCACTACGAGTCCGGCGTGGCCTTCGGCAAGGTCGTCATCCGCGTGGCCTGAGCGCCGCCGCCTCGCGCGCCAGGCTCTCCACGCGCCCCCAGTCCTTCGCCGCGATCGCGTCCTCGGGAAGCATCCACGTCCCGCCCACGCAGCCGACGTTGGGGAGGGCGAGATAGTCCGGCGCGTAGGTGGGGCCGATACCGCCCGTCGGGCAGAAGCGGGCCTGCGGCAGCGGTCCGGCGAGCGACCTGAGGTACGCCGTGCCGCCCGCCGCCTGCGCCGGGAAGAACTTCATCTCCCGCACCCCGCGCTCCAGCAGCGCCACCACCTCCGAGGTCGTGGACACCCCCGGCAGGAACGGCACCCCGGACGCCTTCATGGCATCGAGCAGTACGTCGGTCCAGCCGGGACTGACCAGGAAGCGGGCGCCCGCGGCCACGCACTCCGGCACCTGCGCCGGCGTGATGACGGTGCCCGCGCCGACCACCGCGTCCGGCACCCCGTCCGCGATCGCCCGGATGGCGTCGAGCGCGCACGGCGTCCGCAGGGTCACCTCGATAGCGGGCAGCCCACCCGCGACGAGTGCCGCAGCCAGGGGTACGGCGTCCTCGACCTCGTTCACCACGACGACGGGGACCACGGGGGCGAGATCCAGCACGGAGAGCACGGAGGCGGCGGGAACCGAGGGCAGCGGTGAGCTCATGGCCTCATCGTGCCCTCGTCGTGCAACATGCGCAAAGAGCGTTGCATATGCTGCAACGGCACTTCTGGTGCACCTCTGGCGCACCGCTGGTGCACCCCTCTCTGGTGCACCTCTAGCGCACCTCTGGTGCACCTCTAGTGCACCTCGTTCACCAGCACATCCAGCGCCCAGGCCGTCCCCGCCCGCGCGGGCGCCTGCACCTCCACCTCGTACCCGAGGTCCCGCAAGGCCTCCACCAGCTCCGCCGGATCGGCGGGCGCGGCGCCCGCGGCCAGCAGACTCCGTACGATCCGCCCCTTCGTCGCCTTGTTGAAGTGGCTGACCACCTTCCGGGTGGGCGCGTGCAGCACCCGGACCGTCGCCGTCCGCCCGGCCACCTCGCCCTTCGGCTTCCACGCGCCCGTGTACGCCGAGGACCGCAGGTCGAGCACCAGCCCGCCGCCGGCCGCCTCGGGGAGCGCGGCGGCCATCGGCGTACGCCAGTGCGCGCCCAGCGCCCCGAGCCCCGGCAGCCGCACCCCCATCGAGCAGCGGTACGACGGGATCTTGTCCGTCACCCGGACCGCGCCCCACAGCCCGGAGAAGACGAGCAGCGAGCGGCCCGCGCGCCGCTTGGCCGCCGTGTCCAGCGAGGCCAGGTCCAGGGCGTCGTACAGCACCCCCGTGTAGATCTCCCCGGCCGCACGCGCGCCCGAGGTGCGCAGCTCCGTGTTCTTGGCGATCTCGCCGCGCAGGCCCTCGCTCAGCCCGAGCACCTCGCGTGCCTTCGCCTCGTCGCCCGCGCACAGCTCGGCCAGCTCGTCGAGGACCGCCCGACGCGCCTCGGTGAGCCCGGGCAGGGACAGCGACTCCAGCTTCAGCGCGGTTCCCCGGCCGGAGGGCGCCTTGCCCTCGGAAGGCGGCAGCAGCACGAGCACGGTGGTGTTCTCCTAACGGTGGGTGTGGCCCGGCGCCAGCCTAAGGGGTCCTCCCGGACGTCGAACGCGCTCGGGGCGCCGCCCGGATGTCCACCCGCTCGGGGTGCCGCCCGCAGGCGCGCGACCTACGCTCGACCCATGCCGTGCCGCCACATCCGCGCCAGCTGCGTACCGGGGGCTCCTCTGCAGGCCGCCCTGTGCGCCCTGCGGACCGAGCTGGGCGTGCCCGGGAGCTTCCCGCCCGGCGCACTGGAGGAGGCCACCCGGCCACCCCGCCTGCCTCCCCACGACGCGACGGACATCCCCTTCCTCACCATCGACCCGCCGACGTCCACCGACCTCGACCAGGCGATGCACCTGTCCCGCCGCGAGAACGGCCGCGGCTACCGCGTCCGGTACGCGATCGCCGACATCGCCGCCTTCGTCGCCCCCGGCGGCGCCCTGGACGCCGAGGCACACCGCCGCGTGACGACCCTCTACTTCCCGGACGAGAAGGTCCCCCTCCACCCGACCCGGCTCTCCGAAGGCGTCGCCAGCCTCCTGCCCGACCAGACCTGCCCGGCCGTGCTCTGGACGATCGACCTGGACGCGGACGGCCGCACCCGGAGCGTCGACGTACGCCGGGCCCTCGTCCGCAGCCGCGCCAAGCTCGACTACGCGCACGTACAGAAGTGGATCGACGACGGCACGGCGGAGGAGCCGCTCGCCCTCCTCAAGGACATCGGGACGCTGCGTGAGCGCCTTGAGGTGGAGCGCGGCGGGATCTCCCTCAACGTCCCCGAACAGGAGATCCTCGAGACGGACGGGACGTACGAACTCGTCTACCGCGCCCCGCTCCCCGCCGACGCCTGGAACGCGCAGATCTCCCTGCTCACCGGGATGGCGGCGGCCGAGCTGATGCTCGCGCACGGCACCGGCGTCCTGCGCACGCTGCCCGCCGCCCCCGACGGCGCGGTCGGCCGCCTTCGCCGCACGGCCAGGGCCCTGCACATCGACTGGCCGCACCACGTCTCGTACGCGCGGCTCGTCCGCTCCCTCGACCCGCACCTGCCGCGCCACGCCGCCTTCCTCCAGGAGTGCACGACGCTGCTGCGCGGCGCGGGCTACACGGTGTTCCGAGGCGGCGCCCTCCCGGAGGTCACCTCCCACGCCGCCGTGGCCGCGCCCTACGCCCACTGCACGGCCCCCCTGCGCCGTCTCGTCGACCGCTACGCCTCGGAACTCTGTCTGGCCGCCGCCGCGGACGAACCACCCCCCGACTGGGTCCTCACCGCCCTCGACACCCTCCCCAAGGAGATGGCCGAGGGCTCCCGACGCGCGGGCGTCGTGGAACGCGAGTGCGTCGACATCGTCGAGGCCGCGCTCCTCAGGGACCGGGTCGGAGACATCTTCGACGGGTGTGTGGTGGACGTGATGGAGCGTCAACCCACGGTCGGAACCGTCCAGTTGGCGTCACCCGCAGTCGTCGCCCGCATCGAGGGCGGCACGGTGACGCTGCCGCTGGGGGAGCGGCTGCGGGTACGCCTCACCCAGGCCGACCCGGGGACGGCGAAGGTGCGGTTCGCGCCCGTGTGAGGGCCCGTACGAGCTCGTCGGGGTCGTCCGCGTGCAGCCGTACGAGACGGACGCGACGTTCCCGGCCCAGGAAGGTGAAGTGCGGTACCGGGGCGGTCAGTTCGAGGGTCACGTCGGTCTGGGCGCCCACCGCGAGGTTCAGTTCGTCCTCGGCGGGCTTGTGCGTGGTGCGCAGCTCGCGGCGCACCGCCGCGATGTCCGCCAGGGGTATCCGCAGATCCACGTGCGCGCCGTCGCGGACGCGCAGGTGCGCGGAGTCGAGGATGTGCGGCCGCGTCACGCAGGCCGCGTGCACGCCGACGACCAGCAGCACGGTGTAGACGTCGAGGACGAGGACGACCGCGTGGACGACCGGCCACCCGCGCAGCAGCACCGCCATCCCGGCCGTCTCGACGACGCACACGAAGGTGAGCCCCCACGTCATGGCGCCCTGACCTCGCGCGTGACCGAAGGGGCGCCCGTCGCGCGTGCCGTGCGTCCGCCGGGTCAGCCACAGCAACAGGCTCGCGAACAAGCGCAGTTCATGCCGTACGAGGGCGCGCGCGATCCTCATCGCCCGCGCTCCGTGAACATCCGCATCGCGCGCCGGACCGCCTCCGCCTGGGCCGGGGCGACGTCGGCGTAGAGGGAGCGCAGAAAGCCGTCGTCGAGGCCGGGAGCGAGGTCGCGCTCCGTGAGCAGGGAATCGGGCAGGCAGTCGGCGAGCGCCCGGGCCGCCTCGTCCACGCGCGGGTCGGCAGGGTCGTGCGGGTCGGCGTCGGCGAGCGCGTCGAGCAGCGCGTACACCTCGTGCGCCCGCGCCACGGCGGCGGGCGTTTCGAAGGCACTGCCCAGCGCCGCCATCAGCCGCTTCCGGTTCTCGGGCGAGGCCACGGTGTCGATCAGAGCGAGCACCTCGCGGTCCCTGGCGGCCATGGGGGACTCGGGGCCGTGCGCCATCCCCGTGAGCAGCGCGGCCAGTTCGGGAGAGACGGGGCCCTCGGCGGGCAGGTTCGCGCCCCGGTCCAGCAGGGCGCGCAGCCGGTCCCGCCGCTCCCGGATCGCCGCCTCCTGCCGGGCGAGATCGGCGTCGAGCTCCTCGAGCACTTCGGCGAGATCGCGCCCCGCGTCGTCCGCGAGCACGTCCCGCACCTCGGCGAGCCCCAGTCCCAGCTCGGTCAGCCGCCGGATCCGGGCGAGCACGACGACGTGCCGCAGCGTGTAGTCCCGGTAGCCGTTGGGGCGCCGCTCGGGCTCCGGCAACAGCCCGAGATGGTGGTAGTGCCGTACCGTCCGCGTGGTGACACCGACGGCGACGGCGAGTTCTCCGATCCGCATGCCCTCAGTAGAAACGTTGACGTTGCGGCAAGGTCAAGCGAGGAGTTCCCTGTCGGCATGGAAACGCGGGCCGGCGGCGTTGCACCCTTGACGAGACCAGGGGAGGCGGCCATGGGGGCACGACGTGAGGAGGCCCGCTGGGCCCGGGCCACTCTCGGCCGTGACGGTCCGCCCCTCGACCTGCTGACCGCACACTTCGACCAGCACCGCTACGCACCACACGCCCACGACGAGTTCACCATCGGAGTCTGCGTCGGCGGCTCCGAGGTCATCGACTACCGGGGCGGCCGCATCCACACCGGCCCCGGCTCGATCGTCGTCCTGGCTCCGGGCGAGATGCACACCGGCGGCCCGGCCGCTTCCGACGGCTACGCCTACCGGGCCCTGTACGCCGAGCCTTCCCTGCTCACCGAGGGGATTGTGGGCAGCCCCCCGCACTTCCGGGACCCGGTCCTGGACGACCCCGAACTGGCCGCCGCCCTGCGCACCGCCCACACGGACCTGAGCGCCTGCCCCGACCCCCTGGAGGCCGAGTCCCGCCTCCCCTGGCTGCTGGCCGCCCTCGCCCGCCGCCACTCCACGGCCCGCCCCGCGTGCGACACGGTCCCGGGAGCCGCCCACATAGCCCACGCCGTACGCGACCGCCTCGCCGACGAAGTCACGACTCCGCCCTCCCTCGCCGAACTCGCCACCGACCTGGGCCTCTCCCGCTACCAGCTCCTGCGCGCCTTCCGTACGACGATGGGGATACCGCCGTACGCCTGGCTGGCCCAGTACCGGGTGAACCGGGCCCGCGCCCTGCTGGAGAGCGGCCTGCGCCCCGCCGAGGTCGCCCCGCTCGTGGGCTTCGCGGACCAGGCGCACCTGACGCGCTGGTTCCGCAGGGTGCTGGGAGTGACCCCGGCGGCGTACCGCAACAGCGTTCAAGACGGCGGGCGCTGACGCCGCCGAAACTGCACCCATGACTGCACGCGGCTGGTTCCTGTTCTCCCTGATGGGAGTGGTCTGGGGCATCCCCTACCTGATGATCAAAGTGGCGGTGGACGGTGTGTCCCCGTCGACGGTGGTGTTCACGCGCTGCGCGGTGGGCGCCGCGCTGCTGCTCCCCTTCGCGATCCGCCAAGGGGGCCTTGCCGGTTTCGGCCGGACCGTACGGACGCACTGGCGCCCCATGCTGGCCTTCGCGTGCATCGAGATCATGGTCCCCTGGTGGACCCTCACGGACGCCGAGCGTCATCTCTCCAGCTCCACGGCGGGCCTGCTGATCGCGGGCGTACCGATCGTGGGCGTGGCCGTGGCCCGTCTCTTCGGCGACACGGAACGCCTCGGCGCCCGCCGCGTGTCGGGCCTGACCCTCGGTCTGTCCGGCGTGGCGGTCCTCACCGTTCCGCACCTGACCGGCGGGGACGCCCGCTCGCTCGCCGAGGTGCTGCTGACGGTGGTCGGGTACGCGACCGCCCCCGTCATAGTCGCCCGCCACCTCAAGGACGTCCCCTCGCTCCACCTCACGGCCGCCTGCCTGACCCTGGCGGCCCTGGTCTACGCCCCCGCGGCGGTCGTCACCGGCCCCACCGGGCTCCCCTCCCCGCAGATCCTGGCCGCCCTCGCCGGCCTCGGCGTCATCTGCACCGCGGTCGCCTTCGTGGCCTTCCTGGAACTGATCAAGGAGGCGGGCCCGGCGCGGGCGATGGTGATCACGTACGTCAACCCGGCCGTCGCCGTCGCCGCGGGCGCCCTCTTCCTCGACGAACGCCTGACCCCCGGCACCCTCGCGGCCTTCGCCCTCATCCTCGCGGGCTCGGTCCTGGCGACGGCGACGGCCGGACCGAGGCGCACCGCGCGCCCGGTACCATGGTCCACACGGCAGACGAGCCGGGCGGACGGCCGCGTGGAGGTTCTTGTGAGCCTTCCCGAGGAACGTCCGGGCTCCACAGGGCAAGGTGGTGGCTAACGGCCACCCGGGGTGACCCGCGGGACAGTGCCACAGAAAACAGACCGCCCGGCGCTTCGGCGCCGGGTAAGGGTGAAACGGTGGTGTAAGAGACCACCAGCGCCTGAGGTGACTCAGGCGGCTAGGTAAACCCCACCTGGAGCAAGGTCAAAAGGAGCCGCTGTGAGAGGCGGCTCTGCGCGGACGTTCGAGGGCTGCCCGCCCGAGTCCGCGGGTAGACCGCACGAGACCGGCGGCAACGCCGGTCCTAGATGGATGGCCGTCTCCCCGGCCGCCGCGAGGCGACCGGGCGACAGAACCCGGCGTACAGCCCGACTCGTCTGCCGGCGTGGCCCTGACCGACTCATGGTGCGGTCGGGGCCTCTTTCGATCTGACCGCCGACCGTGAGCTGACGGCGTTCGTGCTCTTCTCCTCGATCGCCTCCCGGTTCGGCGCGGGCCTCGGTCTCGGCTCGTACGCCGCGGCCGGCGCCCACCTCGACGCCCCGGCCGCCCAGCGGGCCTTCACGAAGGTATGGCAACTGAGGGGTTGCCCGACCGTCTGCCGCTTCACGTCTCCGCAGGTCCAAGGCGCGGTCCACCCGGTGGGGTGTCCTCAGGCCGGACGGGCCGGTACCGCTGGCTGCGGGCCAGCAGGGCGGTGGACGTCAGGTGCAGCACATTGACCACGAGAATCGCCGGGGCGACGATCGCCACCGCGGCGGGCAGCCCGGGCTCCAGGAGGAGCGCCAGAATGATCGCCGTGATGCCGTTCTGCTGGCTCAGACAGAGCGCGGCCCGGTCGTGGCGCGAGAAACCGAGGCCGACCACGGCGGCGACAAGCATCTGCGCCACGAAGGTGGCGACCCCCAGCACCGCTCCCACGGCGAAGTCGGCACCCCCGGCCAGCAACACGCCCAGCAGGAAAGTGGCCACGACCAGCGCGGTGTTGGTCGCCCGCCCCAGCCACGCGCCGAGCGCGGGCCGGAAGAACAGCGCGGACAGTGCGAGCCCGAGCATGAGGAACTGCCAAGTGGCCGTGGCGAGCAGGGCCGCCAGGCCCGCGTACTGGAGGATCCGCCGGACCTGCCGTGGCCCGCGCAGGGCGGGGAACGGGACGGCGTCGGCCGGTCCGCGCTCCCGCAGCGCCGCCCACACCACCGCCGCCACCGACAGGAAGACAAGGTTGCCGATCAGTGTCGTCGCGTAGTCCTGGGTGCCGGAGGCGACGCTCACGGTGTTCTCCAGAACCAGTGACCCCAGGATCACCACCAGGACGGTGGTCACCGGGTCGTCGAACGAGGCCCAGGCCGCGAGCAGGGACTTCGCGCGCGCAGACATGTCACGGCTCTCCAGCATCGCGGACACGGACAGCGGGTCGATCTGCGCCATGGCCACCGCGAGGACGAGGTACTCGGGACGGTCGGGGAACGCGAGCCACAACGCCCCCGCGATGAACGCCGCCTTGACCACCACACCGAAGGTGATCGCGACGACGATCCGGTAGAGGTCACCCCGCACCTGCGGTCGGCTGATTCCCTGGGCGCTGCCGTACAGCCCGACCGCGAGGAGGCCCGAACTGAGCCAGCCGTACCACCCGCCGTGCGCCCGGACGTCGAGCGTCAGCCACTGGCCGACCAGACAGCCGGCGCCCGCGAGGCACAGCGGCAGGAGGAGCGGGCGCAGGAGTGCCCTCAGGGCGGCGCGCGCCGTTCCCGGATCGCTGTTCCGGGACGCCACGACCGTGTCATCCACGACCGTGTCATCACAGTTCTGGGGTGTCACGACCGCGTCCCTCCGGGCCTGCCCGCGCCGCCTGTCAGCCCTCGGCCAACTCGCTCCCGAGCCGGGCGATCCGCTGATCCGCCTCCGTGACCCTCGACTGGTCGAGCGTCACCCCCATGAGGAAGCGCCGGCCGGGAAGGGCGTGGAAGTACACGGCACCCTGCTCCACGTCGAGCACCACCTGGAGCAGCTCGCCCTGCAGGATCGCCCGCAGGGACAGGTTCATGCGCTGCGTGACGCCGGGCAGCAGCTGGCCCATCCGGCCGTACCGGCTACGGCGCCGGTCCGGGGTCTGCACCCGGAAGAAGTCTCCGAGCCCCGGATGATCGAAGATGTCGTAGCCCCAGGCCGTCGTCGGCGACTGGTGGTACGCGATGTAGTGCAGGCCCTGGACGTCGAGCACCGACCGCAGGGCGTCCTCGACGCCGGGCGCCGGGGCCGCGGCCGCGGGCCGATTCTCGGCCACATAAGGACCGGCCGGAAGAGACGCGTCGGGGGAGGGAACGGCATCGGGGGCCGGGGTCCCGGGCAGGGCGGCAGGTTGGCCCGACCACGGCTCGTCGTTGAACCAGGAGCCGTAGTTCAACGGGCTGTAGCGCGCGGGCAGCCGCAGACCATTGACGCATTCGGCCATCCTGGCGTCCAGTTCGTCGAGGCGGTCCATGGCCGCCGTGGCGCCGTAGAGATGGAATCCCGGCTCGACGAGGTAATAGAGGACGGCACCCGTCGGCACGCGCAATACGGTCCGAATGAGTGCGCCGGTGCGCAGCGCCGTGAAATCCGGCTCGAGTTCTTCGAGAATGTAATACAGCTGGCGCCCGGTGCGTTCATGGGAGACGGATTCCGGGGAAAGCGCGAATTCTCCGGTGGACGGTGCCACGGACGCGTCGAGGACGACCTTCGCCGTGTCGCCGTCATAGAGCACCAAGTGCGCCAGCCCCTCGGAGTGGAGCAACCCATGTAACTGTGCCGCCAGTTGAGCCATCTGTGGTGTCTCCCCGTCCGGAAATCGAGCCGTGGCGCGCGCGGTGGCGCCCTGGGGGTCAGACATCCTGCACCTCCAGGTCCGCGCCCACCCTCCGATACGGATCGGCCGGCAGCGCGGCGGCGAGGGGGTGCCCGGCAGGGAGGTATTCGGAGACCCGCTGCCGGAGGATTGCCCGCAGCTCGACCTGGTCGTCCGAACCGGAGGCCAGCCGGTTGGCCAGCGCGGTCAGCGTCACCGGATGCCGCTCCCCCCATGCCGTGGCCTGCTCGCAGTCCTCGTGGATCCCGATGTCCTCCGTGCTGGTGTCGTACCCCAGCACGGATCGGCAGTTGCTCTGGTTCATGCGTGCGACCAGCGTGTAGCGATGACCGGACCCGAACGAGTTCTCGAGCTGGTACACGGCCTTCCGTGCGTGGGACAGTGCCTGGTCGGGAGCCTCGGCCGCCAGTAGGTACAAAGCCATATTGCTGAGGCAGATGCTCGTGAAGGGATGCGTGGGACCGAACACCTCGACATAGCGGTCGTGCAGGTCCGGCATGCTGTCCGCCGCGTCGGCGAGCCGGCCGGAGGCGTGCAGGCCGATCGCGATGGACAGGTCGCAGGCCATGGTGCTCGGATGGCGGTCGCCCCACTGCCGGCTGAAGCCCGCCCGCGCGTCCTGCAGTCGCTTCAGCCCCTCGTCGGTGTCCCCCCTGCGCACCATGGTCATGCCCAGGCTGGCCAGCACGCCCAGGTAGCGGTGGGAGTCCTTCCCGGTGAGGGTGAGGAACCGCTCGCAGCTACGGGCCAAGTACCTCTCGGAGTCGCCCAGTTCACCGAGCTCCCGGAAGTACGTGCCGAGATTGGCGTACGAGATCCAGGGCCGGAAGTCGTTCTCGCCGTACTGCCGCTTGCGGATCGCGTAGGTGTCCCGGTCCAGATCGACGGCGGCCTTGACCGTCTCCATGTAGAACTTGGACAGCGCCAGGTTGATGGAGGCGTCGAGCGTCGCGTTGTGCTCCTGGCTGATCTCCCTGACCAGGCCCTGATAGGTGCGGCTGTCCTCGACGAAGGCCTCCCGGAAGCGGCCGGTGGCGCGCAGGTCGGCGGCGTAACCGCGGGCCGCCATCAGGGTGTAGACGTCGCTGCTGTTGCGCTCGCGCAGGATCTGGACCGAGTGCTGGGACAGCCCCAGCGCGCACTCGTACTGGCCGAGCGCCCGGCAGGCCGCCGCCACCTCGGATTCCAGAAGCAGCACCATGGTGTGGCTGTCGCCCATGGCCGGATCCGCGCGCCAGTGGTCCAGGATGCGGTTGCCCAGGGCGCGTGCCTCGTCCCACAGTCCCGACGTCCGCCGGTGGTAGACCTGGCTGACGAGCCAGCGGTGCACCTGGCGGTCGGAGCTCTCCAGCGCGCCGGAGGGCTCCAGATGCCGGTCGAGTTCGGCGAAGTCCGACCAGTGCCGCTGCTCGTGCCGCTGGAGGTCCGTGGGCACCATCGCGGCCAGTACGGCCAGGACCTCCGCGCGGGTCTCCTCCCGCGCCTCGGGGGTCATCCAGCTCCGTACCAGGTCCTGGAGGATCCGGTGCACCTTCAGCCGCCCGGCCTTCTGGTCCACCACGGCGAGCGTCGCGCGCGAGAGCTGGTTGACCACGTTCCGCAGGCGCAGGGTGTCCTCAAGGCTCTCGTCGAACCGGACCAGCCGCTCGATCATGCCCGGTGACTCGATGACCCGCATGCCCACGCCGTCCGCCGACAGGAAGGAGCACAGCTCCAGCAGCCGGGCCGCGGCGGGGAACCGCCGGCGCAGCCCTTCGTAGATCCCCCGGTAGATCGTGTCCATCGTCCGGTACTGCGGGAGCACCCCGTCGGGGGCGTCGGACTCCCGCCGGTCGATGAGTGCGATGTAGTCGTCCGCGCGCGCGGGATAGGAACTCAGCTCGGCCACGGCCGCGTTGAGCATCAGCGGGTGGTCCCCGAGCCGCTCGGCCAGCCGGTCCAGGGCGGCGGTGTCCGCTCCCGGGAGCCCGCTTCGGAGCAGGCGCAGGCTCTCCTCGCGGGTGAACGAGTCGATCTGCTGGGTCTCGAACCCGGGAGACCACACGGGGTTGAGCGAGGTGATCAGCACATGGCCGGGGCCGGTGGTCGGCAGGAACGGCTCGAGGGCCTCGCTGTCCTTCGCCCCGTCGAAGACGAGCAGCCAGCGGGAGCAGTACCGCCCGGTCCGCAGGTCCGCCAGCAGGGCGGCCGGGTCGTCGCCGCTGCGCGCGCCGCCCTTGGCGCCGTTGAGCTCCCGGGCCAGTTCACGCAGCGCGGCCCGGATGTCGTCGTCGCTGCCTGCCGGGATCCACCACACCAGGTCGTACTGGGAGGCGAAGCGATGCGCGTACTCCAGGGCCACCTGGCGTTTGCCGGTCCCCTTCATGCCCCACAGGACGCGCGGAGCGACGTGGTCGGCCGTCGAGAAGGCCAACAGCCGGTGCAGTTCGGCGAGTTGGCGGGTGCGTCCGACGAAGCGGACGTCGCGCATCGGCAGGGACACCACCTCCGGCTGCCGGCCCGGGAAGCGCGTCCGGTCCGCCGGACAGAACGGGGCGCCGGTGACCTCAGGGGAGAAGCGGGAGAGCAGGGCCTGGTGGGCCGCGCGTTCCTGCTGTCCGGCGAGGTTGACCGCGTCCGGCCAGTCGAAGTGCGGGGCGAGTCGCGCGGTGCTGATTCGCAGGCCCACGACCTTCGGCGGCTGGGCGCCCCCCACGGGCGCCCCCACCGCGAGGCTCGCGATCGTCTTGCCCGCCGCGGTGCCCTCCAGACGCCGGGAGAGCAGGGCGACGACGTAGTCGGAGTCGGGGCCGCAGTCCAGATCGCGGTCCTCGTCGGCGTCCAGGCCGCCGGGGAACGGATCGGTGTCCGGCTGGGCCAGCTGCGCCTTGATGCCGGCGGCGCCGAGCTGTTCGCCGATCCAGTCGGCCCACAGCTGGTCGTCGGGAGCGTTCAGCACCGTCACGGTCGGCGGAGTCACGTCCCGCTCCGCGTGACCGTTCCAGCCGGCGTACTCCTCGCGCAGATCCTTCGGCGGCAGCTCGAACGCGGCGACGGCACCGTCCGTGATGCGCTGAGCGGCCTTGACGCAGGCGTGCAGCAGGGTGCGGGTCTGGAGCGGGTTCTCGATCATGACAGCGAGTTCCTCGCTGAAGGAGAAACGGGGCTGATAGGGGATCAGCACCCCGTTCCAGTAGGCGTTCAGCGCCTCCTCCCCGGTGATGCCCAGATACGGGTCGAGTGCCGTGCGGGCCTCGGCGAGAGCGCGTTCGAAACGGGTCGGCTCGGTGGTGGTGTCGACGCGCATGGGCACCACATGGAACGCGATGGGTCTTGGCTGCGCCTCGATCCGCCGCGCGATGTCCCGGGCCCCCTCGACGGCCTGCCGGTTCAGACCCAGGCCGATGACGACGGTGTCCGGCAGGGCCAGCGTGCAGATGCCGGCGTCCGCGGAGAACCCGGCGCGGCTGTCGATGAGGATGTAGTCGTACTCGCTCTCGCGCATCCGGGCCCGCAGCGCGGCGAGGAACTCCTTGCCGTCGTCGGTGCCCTGGAACCGGTCCCAGTCGAAGGCGCGCAGCCGGTCGCGGTACCGGTCGTCCTGCCGTCCGGGCCCCAGGTAGTACAGGTGGCCGCCGTTCGGGAACGGATAGTGGACGTCGACGTCGTAGCGCTTGAAGTCGGTGTGCTGGAGGTGCAGTCCGCGCAGATGCTCCGAACCCCGCTCCTGGCTGGTCGCCGTGGCGGCGAAGGTGGAGAACATGTCCAGGATGCCGTCGCTCGTGCTCAGGTCACGGTTCGGGAGGTACTTGGAGTAGTACAGGTGCAGTGCGGGATCCTCCAGATCCCAGTCGACGGTGAGCACCGACTTGCCCTGACTGGCCATGATCCAGGCGATGTTCGCCAGCGTCATGGTGCGGCCCGCGCCCGCCTTGTGCGAGTAGAACGTGATGATCTTCGTCTGCCGACCGGGTGTGCTCATCCCCCGCCCCACGATTCCCTGGGTGTTCCACTGACCAACGGCGGCCAGGGCGCTCGGTGCCTGAGCCAGCCGGCCCGTTCGCGCTCCTTGCGCACGATCCGCTCCGCCGCGTTCTCCAGAGGCGGCTCAGCCGCTCTGCCCGGCAACGGGCCCTCCTCCCCGACGTCGGTGAAGGCATCGGCGATCACCGCCGCCATGGCGTGCTTGAGTGAGCCGGGTGTGCCCGCCTCGTGGTGCGCGGCGCCCAGTTGCCTCGCCGGAGTACGGGCCAGCGCCTCGCGCAGCTCGCCCGCGTGGCGATGGCTCTCCTCGTCGAACTGCGGCAGCACGGTGATGACCGCCGCGACGCGCGCCCCCGAACGCGCCAGTCGCTCCCACAGCACCGACAGGTACGAGTCGCCCGTCATCCACGGGTCGACCAGCACCACGACCACGGCGGACGCGTCGACCTCGCGCAGCGGGTCCGCGCCGGTGTCGTCCAGGGCGACGACGGTCAGCCGCTCGATGCCGCAGGCGTGCGCCGCCCGGCCGGCGATGGCAGCCGCGGGCTCGTCGCTGTGGGGGCGAAAGGGGCGCCACTCCGCCGTGGTCTCCGCGTAGGTGTCGACGGACTGGCGCAGCCCCTCCATCCCGGCTCGGGTGCCGGCCAGCATGGCCAGGACCAGATGGCGTTCACCGGGCCGGCGCGGCGGGGGCGGGGGGGCGGCGCGGGAGGTGCGCTGCTCGTGCGGGGGCCCGAAGTACGGCTCCACGGTGGCGCTGTCGGTCGTGGCCATGGCGGGCAGCGGTGTTCGTGCGGCACGGGTGAGGCGCTCGGCGACCCGGCGCACCAGCCCGCGGTACCGCTCCCAGGCGCTCGGGTCGCGTTGCAGCCCTGCCACGCCCGGTCCCTGGTAGCCCTCCCCGAGGTCGTCCAGCAGCTGGCCCGTCTTCGCCACCGCGCGGGGCAGTACCAGGGAGTCGGCCCGCCACAACACGCCGACCAGGGCGTCCGCGGGCTCCCCGGTCCGCCACAGCCGGCGCTGCATGCGCTCACGGAAGACGGACCATTCCCGCGCGCACTGGGCGTCGTTCAGGTAGTCGGCCGAGTAGAGCACCAGCAGGGAGCGACAGATGAGGACGGCCGGGTCGGGGCCGAGCGCGGGCTCCGCGCGCTGCAGGCTGCCTTCGTTGCGGGGGTGTCGGCCGAGCATGCTGAAGATCTCGTTCTGGACGTCCGCGTGGAACCGCTGGACCGGTCCTCTGTCACCGGTCGAGCCGGCGTAACTGGTGTAGAACAACGGCCCCACAGCAACCCCCCAAGGGACCAGCCTCCCGTACGACGATGGCCTGTCACCGCCCCATTGCCCCCCATCGGCGTCGGCTCGCGCGTCGGTCTGCCCGAGCCTGTCCATCGACGCCAATTCAGGTCTATGATAGGCAATTTTGCCCTCATGGGGGCTGGTTTGAAACCGAGCCATCTCTCGGATTCCTTTGAAGTGGCTAAAATTTCGGATATCTGGACGAGTTGACACACGATTTCGGGCGCATGTTCAAGCTCGGCTCAGCGGTGCTGTTCGGCGGCCGATGTGCTGGATGAGCCAAGTGAGGTCCAGACAGTACACCGACGGATTGGCGAAACCCTGTTCCTTGCCATAGCGGTGAGCACGGAGTCCGCCGCCGCAGATGTCGACCAGGGCGCAGGACCGACAGGTGGCGCAGAGTGATCCGACTCCGTGCTCCGGAGCGCCGGGCAGCGCCAGTACACCGTCGAAGGAATGGCTGAATATGTTCGCACCGGTGTGTGAGGCGCCGTCGGCGACGACATTGAGCGAGTCCGTCCACACGAGGGCGCCGTCGGTCTCGATCACCGCGACGGCGGCGGGCAGGGTGCCGAGCGTCTCGGCGCTGCTGCCGGTGTGGTCCCGGCACATACCGATGACCGACTCGAACAGCCGCACCCGCACCGGACGTCCGGTGTCGTCCCACCGGTCGAACACCTCGCACAGCCAGGCCCCGTACGGCGCCCGGGTGCCCCCCGCGCCCACCGGTGGGGCGTCCCAGGTCCCGTGGGGCAGCAGGAAGTCGACGGCCGGCGGGCGGTGCGACACCAGGGCGTCGTAGGTATCCCGGGGCGGGTTGGCCAGGTCCACCGTGCACAGCAGGCCGCCGAACAGTCCCCGGTGGCGCGGGGTGTCGAGCCGGGCGAGGGCCGCGGCCACCTGGGCGTGACTGCCGTGCCGTGCGCCGCTGTCCCTCCCGCGCCGGCCACGGTGGCGGTCGTGGGCCTGCGCGTCGCCGTCGAGGCTGACGCCGACGCATATCCCGTGCCGCAGCAGCACCTCCAGCATGGCGTCGGTGAGCAGGGTGCCGTTGGTCTGGACGGCCAGCTCCACGCGTGCGCCCGTCGCCGCGAGGGCCCGGCGCACGGAACCGGCGAACTCGTCGATCACCGCCGCGCCGGCGAGGAGTGGTTCGCCCCCGTGCAGGATCACTCTGATCCGGCGCAGACCGTGCCGGCGTACGTGCTCGGCTATTCGGCGCACGACCCGCTCCCGAACGGCCGCCGGCATCGTACGCGGACGGCTGCGCCAACCGGTGTCCCGCAATTCGAAGACGTAACAGTAGTCGCATGCGAGATTGCATCGGCTGTGGAGCTTGACGACGAATTGGTCGAATGCCGTCAGTGTGGTGTGCCCGTCCCGCGTCACGGAAACGCGAGGCATTGGCCAATGCCCCGTCGGCGGGCAGTTCTGTTCGAAAGTGGGACCCTGCCATCGGTGCGGAAGGACCGCGCGTGTCGTACTGTCGGTGAGTGGCCGAACGGGCGGAAGCGGAGTGTCCGAAACCGAAGTCGGTTTCCCTGGAGGAAGGTTCCGTGAACTCTTCATCTCTGCCCCCGATCGACCCGTTGGGGCACGCGCATCTCTCGCCGAAATGATCGACGTCACGGTGATGAGAGTCCCCCATTCAGTTTAGGGACGACTCTTCGATCGCGGTGAGACGTCAACTGGCCAACGTTTCGTGGCTCCCAGGCGTAAGAGGGGGCGCTCGTGGACAAAGGGGAGTGAAGGGGGTTGTCCATGGCAAGCTACTTCGTCACGAGTTTCGCCGCCGCCGAGAATCCCTCGTATGCGGCGCGCTTCCACGACGACCTGGCGAGGGAGGTGGCCCGGCAGCTGGGCAAGAAGGTCGACGCCCGCAGGTGCGACCCCAACATGACGGTGGAGGAGCGCCGCCTGCTCGTTGCCGGGACGGGTGTACTGGTCGTGCTGTGGTCGCCGGACTACTTCGAGGACGGTGGCTGCGTCGGCGACTGGACGCTGTTCGACCACCGTTTGGCCCGCGTTCCCGCCCAGCGGCGCCCGAGCTGCTCGCCGACGCGGGTGCTGGTCCGCTGGCGGACCGTCGACAGCCCCCCGCCCGGCCTGCCCCGACCTCCCATGATCGCCGGGGACGTGATGGCCGATTACAACAAGGACGGGCTGTACAAGGTCGTACGCAAGAGCCCCGGCTCGTCCGCCTACCAGTACGCCCTGAGACAGCTGGCCGAGCGGGTGCGCGCCGGACTGGCCGCCTCCCTCCCGTCGTTGGCGGCCGACGACATGCCCCTGCCGAACGCGGTCTTCCCCAGGCCCCGACCCACAGGATCCGCCGTGTCCCAGCCGAAGGTTTCCCACCCGGCCAAGCCGCCGGCCCCCGCACCGCGTGTGCTGATCTCCTACGCGCACGACGAGAACGACCCCGCGCACGCCAAAGAGGTCAAGTCGTTGTCCGAGTTATTGAAGCGCGAGGACATCGACGTGCGGCTGGACCAGGACGTGGACGACGAACCGCAGAACTGGCTGCGCTGGATGCACGACGAGATGAAGGCGGCGGACTACATCCTGACCGTGGCTTCCCCCGCGTACAAGCGCCGGGTCGAGCACCGCGAGAAGCCGGGGACGGGCCGGGGCGCGACATGGGAGGGCGGTTACATTCTCGACGAGGTCTACGAGAACTGGGGAACCTGGCAGAAGCGCATCCTCCGGGTCGTCTTCCCGAGGTTCGACGTGGGCGACCTGCCCACGTTCCCCGGCTCCGCCTCCGTCTCCATCTATGAGATCGACCCCGCCACGGGGGACGGGCACCTGGACCGTCTGCTGAAGTACCTGAGGAAGGGCCCGGCGGCGCCATGACGTCCCGGCCGCCGTGTCATCAGGGCGCCAGACGTCCCAGACCCAGGGCCACCAGCTCGGCGACCTCGCCCGGGGAGCGGGAGGCGGACAGGCGCCGGTTCTCCTCCCGCGTCAGGCCGTTGGACGGCCCGGCGGCCTCCGCGCGGGCGCGCAGCCGCTCCAGCCCCGAAAGCAGCCGGGGATCGTCCGGGGCCGCGTCCGGATCGGCGGGCAGCCAGGCACAGTCGTCGATCCCGAGGGCGCGCACGATGTCGACGGTCACACCGCCGAAACCGGCCGCCGGATAGAGGGGCCGGGGATCCCCGGGGTCCAGCGAGAGGAACGCCTCCTCCAGCAGACCCGGAAGCTCGCCCTGGAAACCCGCGCGCCGTCCGCCGACCAGGAGCCGGGCGGCGGTGTGGTCCCGCAGGTAACGGCGCATGGCGGTGAGCGAAGTACGGGCCAGTTCGGGGTCGACCGTCTCGGCCGGCTCCCCGCGCCCCGCGGCCGGGTCGGTCTCACGACCGGCCGGATCGAGGCAGACGACGCGGCCCGCCCGGCCGAGATCGAGGCGGCCCCGCAGCTGCGACAGGGGCACCCTGCGGTGTTCCGGCCAGGCCAGGCACACCAGCAGCGGCTGATCACCGCGGCCGTGCCGAGCCGCCTCGGCGGTGAGTGCCGGGGTGTAGCCACCGGGGCCGAGGTGCCCGCCGTAGGCGATGTGCCCGCCCGCGCCCAGGACAAGCCGGGTGATCTCCCCGAGCGTCAGAAGCAGTTGCTCCTCGCTCAGTCCGAGGCGGGCCAGATCGGGGCTCTGCGAGACCGACAGGGCGAGGGTGCGGCCCTTGAGAGTGTCAGGAGGAAGTGAAGTCGCCATACCTCATCCTCACAGGCCGGTGTCCGCGTCGTCGTCACCCCACCCCGCGTCCTCGTCACCCCACCCGGAGCCGTCGTCACCCCGTCCCGAGCCGCGTCAACCACCCTGGGGAAAAGGGGACTTCACGACTACACTCCTGCGAGTGATCTCCGGACTCTCTGGTAGTCGTGTCGTTCGCGTCCTCGTCGCGGCCGTCGGGGGTGGTGCCGCCGGAGCCGCCGTGTACGGACTGCGCAGCGTCGGTGGCGTCTACGCGTTCGGGGCCATCGGCGCCGTGCTGGGCGCCCTGGCCGTACTGGCGGCCGAGTTCTACCGCAGGACGGCCAGCCTCACCGAGGTGCGGATCACCGTGCCGCAGCTGAGCGAGCTGACCTTTGTCGTCAACGACCACACCCGGGCCGTCTCCTGGCAGCTCTTCGTCGAGTCGGTCACCCGTATCTCCACCCAGCGCCTCGACGACGACGAGGGATTCCTCCGCGAGGCCCTCACCTCGCTGTACGGACTGTTCGCCACGACCCGCGACATCCTCAAGGCCGCACGGCCGACCTCGCACAGGGACGGTGTCACGGTCGAGTACCTGGCGGTGAACCTGCTCAACCGCGAGTTGAGGCCGTTCCTGTCCAAGTGGCACCCGCGGCTGCGGGAGTTCGAGAACGCGCACCCTGAACTGAACGAGTCCGCCTGGACGGAGGCGGCGGAGTGCCGCCGTGAACTGGCCCGGTTGCAGGTCAACACCAGGGAATACGTGCTGAGTTTCGCCCGTCTGGCGGGTGTGCGTGATCCCGATCTGATGGTCGGCGCCCTCGCCTCCTCCGGATAGGCGTCACCGGCCTCAGCCCGAGCTGCCCCGGCCGGCCTCCTGGCTGCCCGCCGCCCAGGACGCGAGGAAGCGCAGGCCCTCCTGGGTGGGAGTGTCGGGGGCGGCGGTCCAGATGATGAGTTGTTGGTCGGGGTCCGTTCCGGCGGTGAGGGTGTCCCATTCGAGGACGAGGGTGCCGGCGATCGGATGGTTGAGGGTCTTGGTGCCGGTGGTGCGAGCGGCCACGTGGTGGGCGGCCCACCAGCGGCGGAAGTCGGGGTCCTGCTCGGAGAGGTCGTTCACGAGGGCCGTGAGGCGGGGGGAGACGACGTTGTGGGCGGCCTCCATGCGGAGTTGGGCGACCGTCGTGCGGGCCGTGGTCTCCCAGTCCGCATACAGCTCGCGCATGGCGGGGGAGAAGACCATCCGGGCGTAGTTGCGTTCCTCCGCCGGGATCCGGGCGAAGTCGCCGATCAGGGCGGCGGCCAGCGGATTCCAGGCCAGTACGTCCATCTGACGGCCCAGGACCATGGCGGGGATGGAGGCGAGGTCGTCGAGCAGCCGCCGCAACTGCGGCTGGACCTTCTGCACGCCCTGCGGGCGCGGGCGCGCGGGTTCCTTGCCGGCCAGTTCGAACACGTACGCGCGCTGGTCCTCGTCCAGGTCCAGGGCGCGGGTGATGGCGTCCAGGACGGGCTCGGACGCCTGGATGCGGCCCTGTTCCAGGCGGGTGTAGTAGTCGGTGCTGATCGCGGCCAGCATGGCCACTTCCTCCCGGCGCAGGCCCGGCACCCGCCGGACGGCCCCGCCGGGCAGCCCCACGGAACGGGGGGTGAGCTCCGCGCGCCGGGCCCTGAGGAATTCGCCCAGTTCGGTGGATGCGTTGCGCGTCATGGCCCCTATTTTCGCAACAATCGCAGGAACCCCGGTAGCGACCGCGGGGTTTCAGGCGCGGTGTTCGGACAGCGCGTGCACCGCGGTGGTCAGGAAGTCGTCCACGTGCCCGTCGCGGCGGCCTTCGAGCACGGCGAGGCAGATCTCGGCCGGCGGTACGTCGGTCACCGGCCGGTGTGCGAGGTCGGGGCGTGAGTAGGAGCGGGCGACGCTGCGCGGCAGCAGTGCGATGCCGCGCCCGGCGGCGACGAGTTCGAGTTTCTCCTCCACCGTCGCGGTGCGGCGCGCGTGGAAGTCCAGGATCGTCTCGGCGTCGAGGGCGGCCAGGGTCATCCGGCGGCGGGACGCCAGGGGGTGCGTGGTGGGCATGCACACGACCTTCGGCTCGCTGCCCACCGCAACGGTGCGGAGCCCGGCCGCGTCGAAGGGGTGGCGCAGGAAGCCGACGTCGGCCCGGCCGTCCCGGAGCGCCTCACCCTTCTCGTACCAGTTCAGGTGGAGCAGTTCGACCTCGATGTCGGGGTGGGTCCGGGCGAACGCGCGGACCGCGGGGGAGACGCTCAGACCGGGGGCGAAACCGACGACCAGTCGGTCGGCGCGAGCGGCGCCGTGCACCCGGCGGGTGGCGGCCCGCGCGGCGGCGAGCACGCCCGGGGCGTCTTCGTAGAGTTGCCGGCCGGCCGGGGTCAGGCGCACGCTGCGGGTCGTACGCACCAGCAGTGTGCAGCCCAACTCGTGTTCCAGCGCGCGGATCTGACGGCTCAGTACGGGCTGCGCGATGTGCAGTTGCGCGGCGGCGCGGCCGAAGTGCTCGTGCTGCGCGACGGCCGTGAAGTACCGCAGTTTACGCAGGTCCAGATCCATGCCCTGAGGGTATCAATGTGCCCGAAGAGGTATTGGACGCGTGACATCGGGCGAGCGCAGAGTGACGGGGCACGGTGTTCGGGCAGCCCGTTCGCCGGTTGTCAGGAGGTTCCTTTCCATGATTGTCATTACCGCGCCCACCGGGCAGATCGGCCATCAGGTTCTCGACAACGTCCTCGACGGCGACCTCGGTGGCGTCCTCGACGGAGGGGAGTCGGTTCGGGTGATCGCGCGCGATCCCGCCAGGCTCTCGCCGCGGGTGCGCGAGCGGGTCGAGGTCGTGACCGGCTCGCACGGCGACCCCGACGTCGTCGACGCGGCGTTCGCCGGTGCGGACAGCGTCTTCTGGCTGGCACCGCCGAACCCGGGGGCCGAGCGGGTCGAGGACGCCTACGTGGGCTTCAGCCGGCCCGCGTGCGAGGCCTTCAGGAGCCGGGGAGTCCGGCGGGTCGTGGGGATCTCGGCCCTGGGGCGCGGGGTGCCCGGCAACGCCGGGCTGGTGTCGGCGTCCCTGGCGATGGACGACCTGATCGCGGGCACGGGCGTGGGTTACCGGGCGCTGACGATGCCCTCGTTCATGGACAACATGCTGCGCCAGGTCGAGTCCATCAAGAACCAGGGCCTGTTCTTCCAGCCGGTCGGCGGGAACCTCAAGGCGCCGACCTGCGCCACCCGCGACATCGCCGCCGTGGCCGCCGGGCTGCTGCTCGACCACTCCTGGAGCGGGCAGGGCGAGGTCCCGGCGCTCGGGCCCGAGGACCTGTCCTTCGAGGACATGGCGCGGATCATGTCCGAGGTGCTGGGGAAGCCGGTGCGGTTCCAGTACGTCCCCGTCGAGTCGTTCAGGGACACACTCAGGCAGCGCGGGATGTCCGAGGCCGTGGCTCAGGGCATGGCGGACATGATGACGGCCAAGGACCGCGGCCTCGACAACGCCGAGCCGCGCACCCCGCAGGCCACCACCCCCACCACGTTCCGCCAGTGGTGCGAGGAGATCCTCAAGCCGGCCGTTCTCGCCTGACCGCGCAACGCGCGAGGGCCGGAACGGCGCCCCCGAGTCCGCGGGCGCGCCGTCCGGCCCTCCTGCGTTCGGCGGTCACGCCTGGCGTACCTCCTCCAGGCGTACGGGGCGGTGCTCGGCCAGCGAAAGGGCGCAGGCCTCGGCGATCCAGCCGGCCTCGATGGCGTCGGCGACCGTGCACGCCGAGGTGGCGCGGCCCGCGACGACCTCCGTGAAGGCGGTGAGTTCGGCACGGTAGGCGGGGGCGAACCGGTCCATGAAGAAGTCGTGCGGCGGGCCCGCCGGGAAGGTGGCGCCCGGCTCGACGGAACGCAGCGGCAGCTTGTCCTCCAGGCCCACCGCGATGCTGTCGCGCATGCCGTGCAGCTCCAGGCGGACGTCGTAACCCCGCGCGTTGTGGCGGGAGTTGGAGACCAGGGCGATGGTGCCGTCGTCGAGGGTGAGGATCGCGGAGGCGGTGTCGACGTCACCCGCCTCGGCGATGTACTCGGCACCCCGGTTGCCACCGGCCGCGTACACCTCGACCACCTCGCGGCCCGTGACCCAGCGCACGATGTCGAAGTCGTGCACGCTGCAGTCACGGAAGATGCCCCCGGAGACCGCGACGTACGCGGCGGGCGGCGGCGCCGGGTCCAGCGTGGTGGACCGTACGGTGTGCAGCTTGCCGAGTTCGCCGCTCACCACGGCCTTGCGGGCGGTCACACAGCCCGCGTCGAAACGCCGGTTGTAGCCGATCTGCACCTCGACACCGCTGTCCCGGACGGTTTCCAGCACGTCGAGGCTCTCCTCGACGGTCCGCGCCACCGGCTTCTCGCAGAACACCGGGATGCCCGCCTTGACCGCGGCGAGGATGAGCGCGGGGTGCGCGTCGGTGGCGGCCGCGATGACGATGCCGTCGACCCCGGCGGCGAGCACCGCTTCGGGGGAGTCCACCGCCGTCGCCCCGAACCGCTCCACCGCCGCCGCGGTGGCCGCCGCCACCGGGTCGCTGACGACCAGGGTGTCCACCGCGTCGAGCCCGGCCAGGGTCGCCGCGTGGAAGGCGCCGATCCGGCCCAGTCCCAGGATGCCGATACGCATGAGATTGCTCCTAAAGCCAGTGAGGGTGTGCCCGCGGAGGGAGGGGCGAGAGGTCAGGGGGAGGAGGGGGAGTCCGGCGGGGGACCGGGGGTCAGTCGAGTCCGCCGAAGACGATCTGGTCCCAGTCGATGACCGAGCCCGTGACCACCCCACTGCGGTCGGAGAGCAGGAAGACGACGAAGTCGGCGATCTCGTCGACCTGGCCCAGCTTGCCCATCGGCTGGGTCTTCGCCGCCTTCTCCCGCCAGTCGTCGCCCGCGCCGTGGAAGGTGCGCTGGATCTCCTCCTCGCCCTCGGTGTCCGTCCAGCCGATGTTGAGGCCGTTGATCCGGACCCGGTCCCAGCGGTGCGCGTGGGCGGCGTTGCGGGTGAGGCCCATGAGCCCGGCCTTGGCGGCGACGTACGGGGCGAGGAAGGACTGGCCGCCGTGCGCGGAGGACGTGATGATGTTGACGACGGTGCCCGGCGCCCCGCGGTCCACCAGGTGCTGGACGGCGGCCTGCATCGCGAAGAACGGCGCGCGCAGGTTGATCGCCATGTGCGCGTCGAACAGTTCCGGCGTGGTGTCCAGGAGCGTGCCGCGCGACGTCAGCCCGGCCGCGTTCACCAGGCAGTCGATCCGCCCGTGGGCGGCCACGACCTGCTCGACACTGCCACGCGCCTGCGCGGGATCGGTCAGATCGGCCCGTACGAACGTGGCGCCGGTCTGAGCGGCGAACTTCTCGCCGAGCTCGGTGCGACGCCCGGTGAAGGCGACCGTGGCGCCCTCGCGCAGCGCCGCGCGCACGATGCCCGCGCCGACGCCCTGGCTGCCGCCGTTGACGAGGACGACCTTGTCCTCGAGCAGTTGGTTCATGGGTGTGCTGCCGTCCTATTCCGTTCCAGCTACGAGTACACGTCCAGGTAGAGCTGCGACGTCAGGCTTCAGACTTCAGGCTCGAGCTTCAGCTCCGGCGGCGTTTGGCGCCGTCCCGCAGTTCCTGGCGCAGCCGCTGCGCGCTCCAGTCCTCCGTCAGGGCCCGCCACACCGTGTCGGCCTGGGAGGGCGGGGCGAGTCCGTCGACCGGCGGGTCCAGATCGAGGTCGGTGGGGAAGGGATAGCCCTCGGCGCAGGCCGCCACCACCCGCCGCAGCCATCCCTCGTCCGCGCCCTCCTGCCTGCGGCGCAGCAGCACCGGGAACAGCGCGTTCGCCATCCCCTCCCGGTCGACGCTCTCCATCGCGCGGCCGAAGGCGGAGGAGATCTGGAGCAGGTTCGCCATCCGCCGGATGTCCGCCGAGCGGTTGTGGCCCGCCGCGTGGAAGAGCGCCGGGTTGAAGAAGACCGCGTCTCCCTTCTCCAGCGGGAGCTGGACGTGGTGCTCGTCGAAGTAGGCGGTGAACTCCGGCCGCCGCCAGGCCAGATAGCCCGGCTCGTACTTCTGTGAGTGCGGCAGGTACAGCGTCGGGCCGGACTCCACGGGCATGTCGCAGTGCGCCACCGCGCCCTGGAGGGTGAGTACGGGGGAGAGACGGTGGACGTGCGCCGGGTAGCGGGCCGCCCGGTCGTCGGTGAGGAAGCCGAGGTGGTAGTCCCGGTGCGGGCTCTGGGCCGCGCCGCCCGGGTTGACCACGTTGATCTGCGAGGTGACCTGGTAGGCGGGGCCGAGCCAGGCCTCGGCGGCGAGCGCCAGCATGTCGTTGGCGTAGTAGTCGGCGAAGACCTCGGGGGCGCGCAGAGCCGCCTTGTCCAGCGCGTTCCACACCCGGTCGTTGGCGCCCGGCGCGGCGAAGTGGTCCCCGCGGGCCGCGCCCGTCGCCCGCTCCTCCTCGATCAGCGCGTCGAAGACGGCGGTGGCCCGGTCGACGACGTCCAGGTCCGTGAAGGCCCGCCGCAGCACGACCACGCCCGGCCCCTCCAGCAGCGCCCGCACCAGTTCCGCCCGCACCGACCGGCCGTCGTCCGAGGCGCGCAGCCGCTCGCTGTCGTACACGAGGACGTTCTGTACGACCTTCTCGGCGGTCGGGTAGTCACGCGCCTCCGTCCGCTGCTGGACCAATGGGCGGAATGTGTCGAGACGGCAGTCGTCCCCGGTGAACCACATTCGTGACCCCCTCCTTCCGGCGCGGTGACATTTCTGCCAGTCTCATGACGCCGGGGCCGTCAATCAATCCGCAGAGAACCATCAAAAACCCCTCATCGATCTCCGCGATCGCGGGACACAGCGAAGGGAACCCATGGGACATCCGTATACGATCCGCGAGATCGCCCGGCAGGCCGGCCTGAGCGAGGCGACGGTCGACCGGGTCCTCAACCATCGCGGCGGCGTGCGCGAGAGCACGGCGCGGGAGGTGCAGCAGGCCATCAAGGACCTGGACCGGCAGCGCACCCAGGTCCGCATCGGCGGCCGCACCTTCATGATCGACATCGTGATGCAGACCCCGGAGCGGTTCTCCTCGGCGGTGCGCGACGCCCTGGAGGCCGAACTGCCGTCCCTGCACCCGGCGATCGTGCGCTCACGGTTCCACTTCCGCGAGACGGACCCCGCGGCGGAGCTGGTGAAGGACCTCGACAGGATCGCCGCGCGCGGTTCGCAGGGAGTGATCCTCAAGGCCCCGGAGGTTCCCGAGGTCACCGCCGCGGTCGGCCGGCTGGTGGCGGCCGGCATCCCGGTGGTCACGCTGGTGACGGATCTGCCCAGCAGCCCGCGGCTGGCGTACGTCGGCATCGACAACCGGGCCGCCGGAGCCACCGCCGCCTACCTCATACGCCAGTGGCTCGCCGACCGTCCGGGCCATGTGCTCGTCACCATCAGCCGGGGGTCCTTCCGCAACGAGGAGGAGCGCGAGATGGGGTTCCGCAGCGAGATGCGCGGCGGCGGGCCTGCGCGCCGACTGGTCGAGATCACCGACAGCGACGGCCTGGACTCCACCCAGCGGGCTCTGGTCCTGGCGGCTCTGGAGCGGGATCCGGAGATCAACGCCGTCTACTCCATCGGCGGCGGCAACACCGCGACCATCGACGCCTTCGCGGCGCTCGGCCGGGGGGTGCTGGCCTTCGTCGCGCACGACCTGGACCACGACAACACCCGGCTGCTGGCGGAGGGGAAGCTGTCCGCGGTGCTCCACCACGACCTGCGCCAGGACATGCGGCGCGCCTGCCAGACCATCATGCGGGCCCAGCAGGCGCTGCCGGACGAGGGCCCGTTCCTGCCGTCGGCGATCCAGGTGGTGACGCCGTACAACATGCCGCCGGCGTGAGAATCCCGCACCCGCGAGGGGAGACGTCTACGCGGTCGGGCCCAGCGGCTGTCCCGCGGGGCCGCTCTCCCGCGCGTGCGCCGCGCCGCCGATGTCCGTGCCCGCCCAGGTCAGCGCCGTCCAGCCGGCTTCGGGGGAACCCTCCAGGATCACGATGTCGGTGTTGTCCAGCCGGTGGTCGGCCGCGAAGGACATGTCGACGTTGTGCGCCCGGGCCGCCGTCCACACCCGGATCGCCGCGCCGTGGCTGACCATGGCGACGCTGCCCGCGCCGGTCGCCGCGGCCTCCGCGACCACCGCGTCGAACCGGCCCAGCGCCTCGGTGCCGTTCTCGCCGCCCGGCATCCGCAGCCCGGTGTCCCCGGCCACCCAGGCGAACGCCGTCGTGAAGTACGCCCTGGCCGCCTCGGTGTCGCCGCGCATCATCTCCAGGTCCCCGGCCTCCAGCTCACGGATGCCGTCCCGTACGACCACCTCGAGGCCGCGGGCGGCCGCCAGCGGGGCGGCCGTCAGCTGGGTACGGGTCAGTGTGGAGACGTACAGCAGGTCGATGTCCACGTCCGCGAGCGTCTGGGGCAGCGCGGCGGCCTGCTTCTCGCCGAGGGCGGTCAGACCCGGTCCGGGGACGGCGGTGTCCAGGAGGAACGCCACGTTGGACGGGGTCTGGCCGTGGCGGATGAGGATCAGGCGCATACGGTCACCTTCTCAGACGGCGCTACGACGGACGCGGCGGCCCGGGCGGTCGGGTCCGCCCTGCGGGGCAGTGCGGCCCTGCGACCCGGGTGGTCGGGTCCGTCCTACGGAGCAGAACCGCCCCGCGCCCCGGGCGGTCGCCCCGCGCTTCAGCCGCCGACCGTGAACCAGGTCGACCGGGACTTCTTCCACTCGGCGTGGGTGAGGTCCTTGGCCTGCGTACCGTCGCCGTACAGGTCGGCGGAGCCGTCGTCGGTGATCAGCTGGGCGCGGGCGCCGGGAACGGTGAGGTCCGGGACGTCGACGACCGACTCCCAGCCGCCCGGGTCCGAGGTGGGCAGGTCGAGCCGCTTGACCGGGGCGTGCGCCGGGTCGCCGTCCCAGGAGTAGAGGGCGTACGGGTCGGAGTTGTCGTCCGCGGCCCAGGAGCCCGCGACGATCAGGTACTGGTTCGCGGCGTTCTTGCGCAGGTCGCGCACGGAGAGGCCGCCGAGGTCCAGCTCGATCGGCGTCCCGAAGACGGCCGTGGCGCCGCCGGCGACCACCTTGTCGATGTTCGTGACGGGCACGAGGAGCGCCTTGCCGCCGGCGACCGCCGGGGCGAGCGGCGCGCGGAAGCCGAGGTACGCGGTCGTCGTCGACCCCGGCGCGAACTCCAGCCCCTCCACGTTGAACCCGTCGATCTGCTTGGGAACCTGGCCGTTGGCGGTGCCCGCCGCGAAGCCGTAGCGGTCGCCGTGGGCCTCGTCCCAGGCGACGAGGTCGTCGCGGAGCTTCCCGTACGAGCCTCCGTACGACAGCACGGTCGCCGCGCCCGAACCGCTGACCTTGGTGGTGAAGACGGTGTTGCGGGCGGACTTGTACTCGCCGTCCTTGTTGTTGCCCAGCGAGCCCGTCCAGTAGATCGTGTCGCCCACGCGCGTGGCGCCCTCGATGTCGATCTCCTTCGAGACCCCGATGTCCGAGCCGAAGTCCCAGGTCTTCACGGGCGCGCCCGAGACCGAACGGTCGTACAGGCGCAGGGTGTTGGACTCGTCGTCCGCCACCACCGCATAGCCGTCCCCGACGTCCACGGCGGCGGAGGCGTCGCTGGAGCCCGTGAAGTACCTGCTGTCCGCGGCCTGTTGGACGGCGGCCGACGCGGCGTAGTGCAGGGTCTTGGTGGCGGTCCCGCCGTCCACGCCGGTGACCTTCACGGTCAGATCGGTGTAGCCCCGGCCGCGCGCGGCGACCGCGACCTGGCGGGTGGCGCCGGTGCCGGTGACCGTGACGTCGGCGGTGGTCGCCACGGAGGCCTTGCTGCTCTTGGTCACCGTGACGGTGAGCGCCCCGGCGTCCGCGCCGCTCTGTGCGACCGTCACCTTCACGACCGGATCCCCGCTCGCCCCCACCGCGCCGGACAGGTAGGCCGCCGACAGCGACAGCGTCGGAGTCCCGTAACTCGCCGCCTGGGCCTGGCTTCCCAGCCCCATGACGGCGAGCGCGAGCACCCCACTGGCGGCGGCGAGCGTCCTGCGGCCACGGGGGAGAACGTAGTCCTGCACGGGGACCCTTTCGTCGGCGTGATGTCGACGAGAAGGCTCGGCCGTCCCCACCAACTGCCGACGGCCCGCACACGTCCACGGGGTGAACAAGTGCGGGCGCGGCTCACCGAGTTGGATCCGCCCCGAGCGACCGCTCCGTGACGCCCGCCAGATGGGCCATGAAGACCTCGCGCGCGTCCGGCGTCAGCGTGCGCAGGGCGACCAGGGCCGTGATGACGACGTCGCAGAGCTCGGACCGCACGTCGTCCCAGGTGTGGCCGACGCCCTTGCGCGGGTTCTGGCCGGTCGCGCCGATCACCGCCTCGGCGACCTCGCCGACCTCCTCCGACAGTTTCAGGATGCGCAGCAGCAGGCCCTCCTGGCCGCCGTGCGTGCGGTGGGCGTCCAGCCAGGCGTGCAGGCGGGCGATGGATTCCCAGACGTCGTCATCAGTCATGGGGCAAGCTTCCCGCACCGGCCGTGTGTCCCGGCCCACGCCTGCCCCCGCTCGTGCGCCTACTCTTCTGCCTACTCTTCGAACAGCGCCTCCTGCTTGCCCTCGGCCGCCTCGCGCACCCTCTTGTTCCGGGCGCCCACCACGGCCAGCGTGGCCGCCGCCGTCACGCCGAGCGCGACGGGGACCATCCAGGAGCGGTTCACGGTGTGGCCGAGCGCGTGGTCCACCGAGAGGCGGCCGGGTCCCGCCACCGCGAGGCCCGCCGCCGTCAGGGCCAGCGACGCCGCGTACTCGTAGCCGCCGTCCATCGCGAAGAACCCGTTGGGCAGATGCACCGCGGCCGCGCCGACCATCGCCCCGGCCGCCGCCGCGCCCGCCGCGGGGGTCGCGAGGCCCAGTGCCAGCAGGGTGCCCCCGCCGGCCTCGGCCAGCCCCGCCGCCGCCGCGCTCGCCTTGCCGGGCGTGTAGCCCATGGCCTCCATGGCGGTCCCGGTCCCCTCGAGGCCGCCCCCGCCGAACCAGCCGAACAGCTTCTGCGCCCCGTGCGCGGCCAGTACCCCGCCCGTGCCCAGACGGAGCAACAGCAGTCCCAGATCTCTTCGGTCGTAACAGGTCACGGTGGCTCCCAGAGCAGACAGACGGCGGCGACGGGCAACGGTCCCTCCCGTGTCTCCACCGTCGCACCGATGACGCGTGACCGACGTGTTCGGGGTGTCGTTCGGGTGGCGGCCATCTGGGACCGGTGTGAGGGTGACTCCCATGACGATTCAGGTAGCGAAACTCAGCGACCCGGCCGTCCGGGCCTTCGTCACCGCTGTGAACGCCCATGACCGTGACGCCTTCCAGGCCGTCCTCGCACCCGGCGCGACCATGTCCGACGACGGTGCCGACCGCGACCTCGCCGACTGGACCGATCGGGAGATCTTCTCCTCCCGCGGCCACATGGAGGTCGACAACGAGTCCAACGGCGGCCGTGCCCTCCTCGCCCGCTACAACAACGACACCTGGGGCGAGATGAAGACGAGGTGGAGCTTCACCGTCGACGACGGCGGCAGGATCACCCGCTTCGAGACCGGCCAGGCGTAGCCGAACCGTCCAGGGGGCTTGCCTTCGCTTGCGCTCCAACTCCTAGCGTGCGCAGGCATGGAGAGCATCGGGAACAGGACGCTGGGACGGACCGGTATCGAGGTGAGCGCCCTCGGCTTCGGCTGCTGGGCCATCGGAGGCGAGTGGGCGACGCCCGACGGGCAGCCGCTCGGCTGGGGAAAGGTCGACGACGAGGAGTCCGTACGGGCCATCCGGCGGGCCCTCGACCTCGGCGTGACGTTCTTCGACACGGCGGACGCGTACGGGACGGGGCACAGCGAACGCGTCCTCGCGCGGGCGCTGGGCAAGCGGCGCGCGGACGTGGTCGTCGCCACCAAGTGGGGCAACGTCATCGACGAGGAGCGCCGGCTGTGCACCGGATCCGACGACTCCCCGGCGTACGTCCGGCGCGCCCTGACCGCCTCACTGCGGCGCCTCGACACCGACCACGTCGACCTCTACCAGCTGCACCTCTCTGACGCCGACCCGGAGCGCGCCGCTCAACTCCGCGACGTCTGCGAGGAGTTGGTACGGGAGGGACTGATCCGCTCGTACGCCTGGAGCACCGACGACCCGGCGCGGGCCGCCGTGTTCGCGCGGGGCCCGCACTGCGCGGCCGTACAGCACCGTCTGAACGTCCTTCAGGACGCGCCGGAACTCCTCGCGCTCTGCGAGGAGTCGAACCTCGCGAGTATCAACCGCAGCCCGCTCGCCATGGGGCTGCTCACCGGCGCGCAGCGCGCCGGGCGGGCACTGGAGACCGGAGACATCCGCAGCGCGCCGCCCGTCTGGCTGCCCGGCTTCCGGCGCGGCAGCGGCGCCGACCCGGACTGGCTGGCCCGGGTCGACGCCCTCAGGGACATCCTCACCAGCGGCGGCCGTACCCTCGCGCAGGGCGCCCTGGCCTGGCTGTGGGCGCGCAGCCCGCGTACCGTCCCGATCCCCGGCTTCCGCTCGGTCGCCCAGGCCGAGGAGAACGCCGGCGCGATCGCGCGAGGGCCGCTCACCGCCGCGCAGCTGGCCGAGACCGACCGCGTGCTGGGACGGTGAGCGGCCCCGGGACACGGCCCCGGACGCGCCTACCGCTGGACGTACTGCTGCTGGGACAGGGGGCGCCGGCCCCCCTGCTCGGTCAGCGTGATCTGCCCGGCCTTGATGGTCGCCAGGCGCGGCGCCCGGCGGGCGATCGACGAGTCGTGGGTGACCATGATGAAGGTCAGGCCGTACTCGTGCCACAGCCCTTCCAGCAGCCCCATGATGTCGTCGCGGGTGCCCTCGTCGAGGTTGCCGGTCGGCTCGTCCGCGAGGAGTACCTTCGGCTTCTTGACCAGCGCGCGGGCGATGGCGACACGCTGCTGCTGACCGCCCGACAGCTCGGACGGCGCGTGCGTCAGCCGCTCGCCGAGACCGACCGAACGCAGCGCCTCGGCGGCCCGCTCGCGCCGCTCCGCGGGCTTCACCCCGAGCGGTACGAGCGCGGTCTCGACGTTCTCCTGCGCGGTCAGCGTCGGGATGAGGTTGAACGACTGGAAGATGATGCCGATCTTCTCGGCACGCAGCCGGGTCAGCTTGGCCTCGCTGATGGAGGCGAGGTCGACGCCGTCCAGCTCGACGCTGCCGGCGGAGGGACGGTCCAGGCCGCCGATCATCTGGAGCAGGGTGGACTTGCCGCCGCCCGTGGGGCCCTGGATGACGAGCTGGTCGCCGTCCTCGATGGTGAGGTCGATGCCACGCAGCGCCTCCACCGTCTCCTTGCCCCGCGTGTAGCGCTTGGTGACGCCGGTGAGCTTGTACATGAGGTTCTCCGAAGATGAAGAAGGCGTAGAAGTGGAAGAGGAGAGGAAGGGGTGGGGCGCGAAGGGATCGCCCGAAGGAACGAGGGGATCGCCCGAAAGGACAACGGGATCGCCCGAAGGGACAAGGGGATCGCCCGAAGGGGCTAGGAGACGCTGCGCAGCGCGTCCGCCGGGCGCATCCGCGAGGCGCGCCAGCCGCCCATCGCACCGGCGATCAGACCGCCCGCGATGGCCAGGCCCGCGGCGAGCGCGATGGTGGTCACCGAGACCGGCGCGGAGAGCGCGATCTCCATGGTGTTCTTGACCGCCTGCCGGCCGGGACCGCCACCGCCGGGGCCGCCGCCCATGCCGCCACCGCCACCGGTGTTGCCGAGCTCCGCGGTCAGCTTCGGGCTGATCGCCGTCACCGCGTACGCCGCGCCGAGGCCGATGGCGATGCCGAGCGCGCCGCCGATCAGGCCGTTCACGATGGACTCGCCGACGACCTGCCGGGTGACCTTGCGGGAGGGCCAGCCGAGCGCCTTGAGGGTGCCGAACTCACGCACCCGGCGGGACACGGCGGAGGAGGTCAGCAGCGCCGCCACCAGGAACGCGGCGACGAGCACCGCGATGGACAGCCACTTGCCGACGCTGGTCGCCAGGTTCGAGGCGGTCGACAGGGAGCCGGAGACGGTGGAGGCGAGGTCGGCGGAGGTGGTGACCGTCGTACCCGAGATGTTCTTCTGGATGGTCGCCTTGACCGTGGTGATCTGCTTGGAGTCGGTCGCCTTGACGTAGATCGTGGTGACCTTGTTCTTCGCGTCGCCCAGCGTCTGCGCCTGCTTCAGCGGCAGGTAGACGTCGGTCGTCGACTCACTGCTGTCCGGCGTCGCGATCCCGATGACCGTGTACTTGGTGCCGGAGATCTTGAAGGTCTTGCCGACCGTGTACTTGTTCTCCTTGGCGTACGACTTGCTGACCACCGCGACCTTCGCGTTGGTCTGCGCCGCCGTGAAGGTCTTGCCCGAGGTGATCTTCGAGGTGGCGAGCGGGCCGAGGTCCTGGTCGGTGACGTCGACGCCCGCGACGGAGTACGAGTTCACGTCGAAGGAGGCGCCGCCGCCCTGCACCTGGGGCGCTCCCGTGCTGCCGCCGCCCTGGCCGCCACCGGGGCCGCCCTGCTGGGAGGAGCCGCCCGACCCGGAGGACGTGGAGGACTTCGCGGTGCCCTGGGTGAAGGAGCCGTCGACCTTGGTGACGTTCAGGCTCAGCGCGCCCACCGCGCTCGCCACGCCCTTCTGCGCGGAGACCTTGGTGACCAGGGAGGAGGCCAGGGACTGGCCGCCCTGCGTCATCACGCGGTCCGAGCTCTGCTTGGTGGAGCTGCTCGACTTGGCGTTGAAGTCGAACTTCGGTCTGCCGGAGGAGTTGCCCGAAGGCGCCGCCTGGGCCTTCGTCACCGTCATGTCGGTACCGAGCCCGTACAGCGACTTCAGGACCTTGTCCTGCGCCTGCTGCATGCCGGCCGACACCGAGTTGACGGTGATGACCAGCGCGATTCCGAGCGCCAGACCCATGGCGATCACCAGGGCCGCCTTCTTGCGCCGGCTCAGCTCACGCTTGAGATAGATGCCAAACATCCCGTTCCCCAAAGGTTCTTGGCGCCCGCTGTGGGCGCGGCCACAAGCTATGGAGAAACCTTTGAGCGGGGCTGAGTAAGAGATGTGTGAGAGCTGAGAAAGTAGGGTCCGGAATCAATATTCCGTAAGACAGCTGATTCCTAAGGTCCGGAGGGGTTATTGCCAGGAAACCCCTGTTGGATGGGGTGCTGAGGGCAGGAGTCGGCCGCACGTACGGGCAGGGGCGCTCCTTGGCCCTGCCTTTGGGTGCGCCGTGCCCTTTCTTTGAGACCCCGCCGTGCGGCGACTCTTCGAGACCCCGCCGTACGGCGCCTTCGAGACCCCGGCGTACGGACCCACGAACTACTTTTGTACGGTCCCGGGATGCGCGATTCCTCTCCCGTCCCCCCGCGTGCCGCCCCGTTGTCCCGCCGTGCCGCTCTCGGCCTCGCCGTGGCCGTCCCGCTGGCCGCGGCCTCCCCGGCGTCGGCCGCCACGCCCGTGATCGGCGGTGAGCGGCTCGTCCGCGCCGGCGTCCAGGTGCGCGATGCCGCGGGGCTGCCCAAGCGGCTCACCGCCCGCTCCTGGCTCGTCGCCGACCACGAGAGCGGCGAGGTGCTCGCCTCGTACCACGCGCACACGCATCTGGCGCCCGCCTCCACGCTGAAGATGCTCTTCGCGGACACCGTGCTGAAGAACTTCGAGCGGACCGAGCGCCACAGGGTGACCGACGCCGACCTCGCCGACATCCCCTCGGGCTCCAGCATGGTCGGCGTCAAGCCCGGCATCACCTACACCGTCGAGCAGTTGTGGCTCGGCGTCTTCCTGCGCTCCGGCAACGACGCGGTGCACGTCCTCAGCCACATGAACGGCGGCCTCGCCAGGACGGTCGCCCAGATGCAGGCCAAGGCCCAGGACCTGCAGGCCCTGGACACCCACGTGGTCAGCCCCGACGGCTTCGACCACAAGGGACAGGTGTCGTCCGCGTACGACCTGACGCTCTTCGCCCGCCACGGCCTCGCCGACGCCGACTTCCGTGCCTACTGCCACACGAAGACCGCGAACTTCCCGGCGGGCGGCAAGAAGACCTTCCAGATCCAGAACACCGACCGCCTGCTGACGGGCGCGTGGGGTGTGCCGACGTACGACGGACTCATCGGCGTGAAGAACGGCTACACCAGCAACGCCGGCAACACCTTCACCGGCGCCGCGACCCGCGGCGGGCGGACCCTTCTCGTCACCGTGATGCACCCCAAGAGCGGCGGCAGCGGTGTCTACGAGGAGACGGCCGCGCTGCTCGACTGGGGGTTCAAGGAGGGCGCGAAGGTCCAGTCCGTCGGCACCCTCGTCGATCCGCTCAGCGAGGGCGGTGCCTCCGCGGCGCCCACCCGGAGGGCGGCGAAGGCGGCGGCCGGAGCGCCCGCGGCGGGGGGCGGCGACTCGTCGTCGTGGGGGCTGGTCGGCGGGGCCGGGGGAGCGGTCGCGCTGCTCGCGGGCGGGGCGTACGCGTGGCGCAGGCGGCGTCGTGTGGTGGGGGACGAGGCTCCGGAAGAACATCAGGACCGTCAGGACCGTCAGGACCGTCAGGACCGTCAGGACCGTCAGGACCGTCAGGACCGTCAGGACCGTCAGGACGGTCAGGACCAGCGGGGCCGGCGCCAGGGCTGACCGTGGCGGCCGCTGGGGCCGGTCGTTATTGGGGCAGCCGTTCCGAGGCCCGGAGCTCACCTCGCGGTCCCGCGCGAGGTCCGCCCCCACCCGGGCCACGGAACGGCTGCCACCACCCCCCTCGGTGTGGACCGTGGTCGTACCGAAGTTCTCCACTCCAAGTGTGAAGTTCTGGTGGAGAAGCCACGAGCATAAGCCCGCCACCGGCCCGAACGGTACGGAGATTCAGCTTCCGTTTGTGTAGGTTGAGCCGTTGACAAGCCGTCCGCGGTCCCGTCAGCCGCGTCCGACGTACGGCATCGCGGTGGCCAGTACCGTCGCGAACTGCACATTCGCCTCCAACGGCAGCTCCGCCATGTGCCGCACCGTGCGTGCCACGTCCGCCACGTCCATCACCGGCTCGGCCACGGTTTCCCCGTTCGCCTGCAGCACTCCGGTCCGCATGCGCTCGGTCATGTCGCTCGCCGCGTTTCCGATGTCGATCTGACCGCAGGCGATCCGGTACGGACGCCCGTCCAGGGACAGCGACTTGGTCAGCCCCGTCAGCGCGTGCTTGGTCGCCGTGTACGCCACCGACAGCGGGCGGGGCGTGTGCGCCGAGATCGAGCCGTTGTTGATGATCCGGCCGCCCTGCGGATCCTGCTCCTTCATCTGCCGGTACGCCGCCTGCGCGCACAGGAACGCGCCGTTGAGGTTCGTGTTCACGACGTGCAGCCATGCCTCGTACGGCAGTTCCTCGACCGGGACGCCGCCGGGCCCGAACGTTCCCGCGTTGTTGAAGAGCAGGTCCAGCCGCCCGAAGCGCTCGCGCGTCGCGTCGAACAGGGCCGCCACGTCGTCGGGACGCGAGACGTCGGTGCGTACGACGAGGGAGGGCGCCTCGGGGACGAGGGCCGCCGTCCCCTCCAGCGTCTGCGGCTTGCGTCCGGCGAGCGCCACCGACCAGCCGGTGCGCAGCAGTTCGACGGCCACCGCGCGGCCGATGCCGGAGCCCGCTCCGGTCACCACGGCGATCTTCGCCTGCGAGGCAGGCATGGCGTTCGAGTCGTTGAGGGCGTTCATGGGCCCGCAGCGTACGTCCTGGCCGGGCCGGCGGACGGGCCCCTGCTTGCGGTGTCGGCGTCCTGGTCGGACCGTTCTAGTCGGTCTCTCCGGGGTAGCGGACGCCGATCTGGGTGCGGATCGCGTCGAGTGTGCGCATCACGGCGAGGCTGCCGTCCAGGGGGACGAGGCGGGACTCCTTCGCGCCGGCCCGCAGGGCGCGCATCACCTCGGCGGCCTCGTGCTTGAGGCTGGTGCGCGGGCCGTGCGCCGGGTCGGCCGTGAACTCCTCGGGATCGCGGCCGTCGCGGTGCAGCACGAGTCGGTCCGGGAAGAAGAAACCGCCCGGGATGTCGATGCGGCCCTGGGAGCCGGTGACGGAGGCGGAGACGGGGGTGCCACCGTTGACGGAGCAGTGCACCGAAGCGAGAGCGCCGCTCTCCCAGGTGAGCAGTGCTCCGGTCTGGAGATCGACGCCCTCGTCGGAGAGCACCGCTCTCGCGGTGATGCCCGAGGGCTCGCCGAGCAGCAACTGCGCGAACGACACCGGATAGACGCCGAGATCGAGCAGCGCGCCGCCGCCCTGCGCGGGGTCCCGCAGCCGGTGCGACGGCGGGAACGGGCCATTGATCCCGAAGTCGGCCTGAATCGTGCGGACTTCACCGATCACACCGTCGTCGACGAGGTCCTTGAGACGTCGGACCAGTGGATTGCAGTACATCCACATGGCCTCCATCAGGAAGCGGTCGTGCTCCTTGGCGAGCGCGACCAGTTCCTCCGCCTCGCGCACGTTCAGCGTGAACGCCTTCTCGCACAGCACATGGCGCCCCGCCTCCAGACACATCCCGGCGGCGGCCCGGTGCGCCGAGTGCGGAGTGGCGACGTACACGACGTCGACGTCCTCGTCCGCCGCGAGCGAGGCCCAGTCCCCGTACGCCCTCGGAATCCCGAACCGCTCGGCGAACGCCTTCGCGGAGGCGTCCGTCCGCGAGGCCACGGCCACGACCTCGGCGTCCGGCATGTCCACCAGATCCGCCGTGAAGGCCGCCGCGATCCCGCCGGTCGCCAGAATCCCCCACCGCACCCGCTCGCCCACGCCCGTCATTACCGGCCCTTCGCTCTGCCACTCGCTCTGTCACCTGAAGTTCTGTGACCCCGAACACTCCGTTCGAACTGAGAGCATAGGTGGCGGATTACTCGAAGAGGGAGGGGCTCATGCCCGAGCGCGGGCACACCCGGCGGGACCCGAAGGGCCCACAGGCCCCGGAGGGGCACATACCGAACACGGCGGTGGCCGACGCACCGCCAGTGGCCGACGCACCGGCCGTCGCCGCACCGGCCGTCGCCGCACCGGCGGCGCGGGAAGCGCCGGATGCCGGGGCCCTCCGCCGTACCGGACTCCTCGTCACCCTGATCCTCGGCGGACTCACCGCCACGCCCCCGCTGTCGATGGACATGTACCTCCCGGCCCTGCCGGAGGTCACCCGCGCACTGCACGCCCCCGCCGCCACCGTCCAGCTCACGCTGACCGCCTGCCTCGCCGGGATGGCGCTCGGCCAGCTCGTCGTCGGACCGATGAGCGACAGATGGGGCCGCAGACGCCCGCTCCTCGTCGGCCTCGTCGTCTACGTCCTCGCCACCGCCCTGTGCGCCCTCGCCCCGAACGTCGAACTCCTCGTCGCCTTCCGCCTGGCCCAGGGCCTCGCGGGTGCGGCCGGCATCGTGATCGCGCGAGCCGTCGTACGCGACCTGTACGACGGCATGGCGATGGCCCGCTTCTTCTCCACCCTCATGTTGATCTCCGGCGTCGCCCCCGTCGTCGCGCCCCTCATCGGCGGCCAGATCCTGCGCACCACCGACTGGCGGGGCGTGTTCGTCCTCCTCACGGCGGTCGGCGTCGCACTCACCGCGCTCGTCTGGACGAGGCTCCCCGAGACCCTCGAGCCCGCACAGCGCCACGGCGGCGGCGTCGGTGAGGCACTGCGCGCCATGCGCGGACTGCTCGCCGACCGCGTCTTCACCGGCTACACCCTGGCGGGCGGCTTCGCCTTCGCGGCACTGTTCGCGTACATCAGCGCCTCTCCCTTCGTGATCCAGGAGATCTACGGCGCGTCCCCGCAGACCTTCAGCCTGCTCTTCGGGATCAACTCCGTCGGCCTGGTGATCGTCGGCCAGATCAACGGCAAGATCCTCGTCGGCCGGGTCAGCCTCGACAAGGTCCTCGCCGTCGGCCTCGCCCTCATCGCCCTCGCCGCGACGGCGCTGCTGCTGCTCTCCACGGGCGTCTTCGGCGAGGCGGGCCTCGTCCCGGTGGCCGCGGCCCTCTTCGTGCTCATGTCCGCCATGGGCCTCGCCATGCCCAACACCCAGGCGCTGGCCCTGATGCGGGTACGGCACGCGGCCGGTTCCGCGTCCGCGCTGCTCGGCACCTCCTCCTTCCTCATCGGCGCGATCGCCTCCCCGCTCGTCGGCATCGCCGGGGAGCACACCGCGGTCCCGATGGCCGTCGTCCAACTGGCGGCGGTACTGGTGGCCATCGGCTTCTTCGTGGGACTGTGCCGTCCCTGGCAGACGGGACACACCGTGGACGGAAAGGCGGCGGGCAGCTGAGCGCACCGAGACTGCGCGTGGACACACCGGAACGGGCCGGACTCGACCCGACGGAACTGCGCCACCTCGTACGGGACGTCCGCACCCTCACCCGAGGTCCGCGCCCCTGGGCCGCGGGCCTCGTGCTGGTCGCAGGCCGCGGCCCGGTCATCGCCGTCGAGGAGGCGGCGGGCTGGGCCGTGCGCTACTCCTCGTACGACGAGAAGACCGACACCGGTGTCGAACTGCCGCCCGGGGACCGGCGGCCGATGACCGTCCACACCCCCTTCGACCTTGCCTCCCTCACCAAGCTGTTCACGGCGGTCGCCGCGGTGCAGCAGCTGGAGCGGGGCACGCTGGGGATCGACGCGCGGGTGGGGGCGTATCTGCCGGAGTTCCGCGCGGCCTCGGCCCACGACATCACCGTACGACAGCTGCTCATGCACACCTCCGGGCTGCGCCCCGAACTCCCGCTGTACGACTGCCCGGACGACGCCGCGCGTCTCGCCCTGCTGCGGGCCGAGGCCCCTTCGTCCCGGCCGGGCGAGTACGTGTACTCCGACCTGAACCTGCTCCTCCTGCAACACGTCCTGGAACGGATCACCGGCCGCACGCTCGACGTCCTCGTCCGCGACGGGATCACCCGGCCGCTCGGGATGACCGCCACGTCCTTCGGGCCGTGCGCGGGGGCGGCGGCGACCGAGGACCAGCGGCGGCCGTGGGGCAAGGTGGACCGGGGGATGCTGCGGGGGGTCGTGCACGACGAGAACGCGTGGGCGCTCGGTGGGGTGGCCGGGCACGCGGGCCTCTTCTCCACGGCCCATGACCTCGCGGTCTTCTGCCGGACCCTCCTCGCGGGCGGGTCCTACGGTCCCGCCCGCATCCTCGGCCCCGACTTCGTCGAGCTGATGCTCACCCCGCCGGGCCTCGGCTTCGCCGTCGACCAGCCCTGGTTCATGGGTGCGCTGGCCGGGCGCGGCGCCGCGGGGCACACCGGTTTCACCGGTACGTCCCTTGTACTGGACCCCGCGACGGACACGTTCCTGGTGCTCCTCGCGAACACGGTGCATCCCCGCCGGCGCGCGCCGGACAGCGCGCCCCGGGCGGAGGCGGCGACGCGGCTCGCGCGGGCGGTACGGGGAGCGTGAGCCGGGGTTTTTTCACTGCGGGTGCGTGGTGGCTGGTCGGCAGTCGTTCGGCTGCGGGCCGGTGGGGGCTGGTCGCGCAGCTCCCCGCGCCCCTAAAAGCCCTGGGTCGTCCGGCGTTCCAGGGCGAGGCCGGGGGCCGCACCCCACCCACCCCGGCCCGCATCTCCAGCCCGTCCGGCGTTTGAGGACGAGGCCGTTCAGGCCGGTCGGGGGTCTGGGGGCGGGGCCCCCAGGTGGGGATGGGACGGGTAGGGGCGGCGGGGGCGAGGGGCCCGGGGCGGCGACCGTAGAATCGGCGGGTGAACGTCCCCGTACACCCCGCCGAGACCCTGCGTACCGCCCTCGCCGGACTCCTCGACGGCCTCCCGCCGAAGGCGGCCACACAGGCGGTCGACCGGCTGATCGCGAACTACCGGGGAACGACCCCCACCCACACCCCGGTCCTCCGCGACCGCTCGGACGTGGTCGCGTACGCCGCCTACCGCATGCCGGCGACATTCGAGGCGGTGCGATCCGCGCTGGAAGCGTTCGCGGACGCGGCCCCGCAGTGGACGCCGACGAGCCACGTGGACGTCGGCGGCGGCACGGGCGCCGCGACCTGGGCGGTGAACGCGACCTGGGAGGGCGCCCGCCCCGTGACCGTGCTCGACTGGGCCGAGCCCGCCCTCGCGCTCGGCCGCGAGATCGCCGCGGCGAACCCGGAGCTGAAGTCCGCCGAATGGCACCGCTCTCGTATCGGATCGGCGCTCACCATCGAGAGCACTGATCTCGTCACCGTCTCCTACGTCCTCGGCGAGCTCACCGACGCCGACCGCGCCTCCGTCGTGACCGCCGCCGCGACCGCCGCCCAGGCCGTCGTGATCATCGAGCCCGGTACGCCCGACGGCTACACACGCGTCATCGAGGCGCGGGACCGTCTGATCGCCGCCGGGTTCCACGTCGCCGCCCCCTGCCCGCACAGCGCGGCCTGCCCGATCGTTCCCGGCGAGGACTGGTGCCACTTCTCCGCCCGGGTCGTGCGCTCCTCCCTGCACCGTCAGGTCAAGGGCGGCTCCCTGCCCTACGAGGACGAGAAGTTCAGCTACGTCGCCGCCACCCGCTTCCCGCCGACCCCGGCCCCCTCCCGCGTCGTACGCAAGCCGCAGATCCGCAAGGGCCAGGTACTCCTGGACCTGTGCGGCCCCGACGAGGCCCTGCACCGCGAGACGGTGACCAAGCGTCACGGGCCGCTGTACCGGGCGGCCCGTGACGCGGACTGGGGCGACGCCTGGCCACCGCCGCCCGCGGAGAACCAGTAGCCGGGGCTCAGCCCCGCAGCTCCTGTGTGCAGCACTTCACGCTGCCGCCGCCCTTGAGAAGCTCGCTCAGATCGATGCCGACGGGCTCGAAGCCACGTTCCCGCAACGGACCGAGGAGACCCGTCGCGGCCTGCGGCAGCAGCACGTGCAGGCCGTCCGAGACCGCGTTGAGGCCGAACGCGGCGGCATCCTCGGCACCGGCGATCAGCGCGTCGGGGAACAGCCGTCGCAGCACCTCCCGGCTGCCGGGGGAGAAGGCGGGCGGGTAGTACATGACGTCGTCCGTGGTGTCGTCGAGGACGGCGAGGGCGGTGTCGAGGTGGTAGTAGCGGGGGTCGACCAGGTCGAGCCCGATCACCGGTCGCGCGAGGAACTCCTGGGCCTCGCCGTGCGAGAGGGGGCTCGCGCGAAAGCCACGGCCGGCGAGTACGTAGGAGGCGGTGACCGCGAAGTCGCCCTCGCCCTCGTTGACGTGCACCGGCTCGTGGACGTGCGGGAAGCCGTGCGCGCGGAACCACTCCAGGTGGGCCGCCGCCTCCGGTTCGCGCTCGCGGTGCGCGAACCGGGCGCCCAGCACCCGGCCGTCGACGACCGTCGCCCCGTTCGCGGCGAAGACCATGTCCGGCAGGCCGGGGCGCGGGGTGAGCTCCTCGACCGTGTGGCCGAGCGCGAGGTAACGGCTGCGCAGGTCCTCCCACTGGGCGACGGCCAGCGGCACGTCGACCGGCTTGGCGGGGTTCATCCACGGGTTGATGGCGTAGGTGACGTCGAAGTGTGCGGGTGGGCACATCAGATAGCGCCGGGGTGTGGCGCGGCGGGGAGGCTGCAAGGAGGGCTCCTCACGTACCGCAGGGGCAGGTGATGCCCATGGTGCGGTCCGCGGGGCACGTCGGCAGCCTGGCGAACGGGTGGACTTCGCAGGGCCACGACGGTTCTCGCCCCCGCCGCCCCTACCCGTCCCATCCCTGGGGACTGCCGCCCCCAGCCCCCCGCATCGGCCTGAACGGCCTCGTCCTCAAACGCCGGACGGGCCGGCGGGTGTGGGCCTCCGTCACGAGACGCCCCGTCTTGCCATCCTGTTAGATTCGCCCCATGGCCGACACGCCCCGCCCCTCCGCCAAACCCGCCCCCGACTCCACCCGCCGCAGCGAGAAGTCCCGTCGTGCGATCTTCGACGCCGCCCTCGCCCTCGTCGGCGAGGTCGGCTACCCCAAGACCACGATCGAGGGCATCGCCGCCCGCGCGGGCGTCGGCAAGCAGACGATCTACCGGTGGTGGCCGTCGAAGGCCGCGGTGCTCCTGGACGCCTTCACCGACCTCGGTGAGCGGACCGCTCGCGAGGCGGGCCAGGAGTCGTACGGCATCCCCGACACCGGCGACCTGGCGGCCGACCTCAAGCAGGTACTGCGCGCCACCGTCGACGAACTGCTGGACCCCAGGTTCGCGATCCCCGCCCGCGCCCTGACCGCCGAAGGCGTCGTCAACGAACCGCTCGGCGCCGAGTTCGTGGCGGGGCTCCTCGAACCCCAGCTCCAGCTCTACGTGAAGCGGCTGCGGTCCGCCCAGGACAAGGGCGACCTGCGGCCCGACATCGACCCCCGCATCGCCCTGGAACTCTTCGTCTCCCCGCTCGCGCAGCGCTGGCTCCAGCACACCGGCCCCATCTCGTACGCGTATACGGACACCCTCGTCGACTACGCGCTGTACGGCCTCGCTCCACGGGGATGAATCATGCCAAAGCGCCCCGGATGGGGGGCTCTGTCCATCCGGGGCGCAGGAGGGTGGGACCATAGAGGTTGTCGAAGGCGTTTCGTCGGCACGATCGATCGACGTGAACGTGATGGACGTGGACGCCGCGACACGACCGCTGTCGGCACAACTGCTTGGCGAGGGGATTGATGAGCGCAGAGTTCGGCCGCCGCTCCGGCGCGCAGGGCAGGATCTCCCAGTGGCTGCGTGGTCGCCGACCGAAGGGTGCGACGGAGATCGCTGCCGACGGCGGGCGCGAGGCCCTGCTGGTCGCCGCTGCCGCCGCGGGGCTGCCGCTCGCGCAGGCCGCGTACCCCTCCGGCTACCGATGTTCCTGTGACCGCGTCGGCTGTCCCACCCCCGCGCGCCACCCCGTCTCCTTCGCCTGGCAGACCCAGTCCACGACCGACCGCGCCCAGATCGAGCGGTGGGTCCGGCATCAGCCGCAGGCCAACTTCATCACCGCGACCGGCATGGTGCACGACGTCCTCGACGTGCCCGTCGACGCGGGCCGCGAGGCGCTGGAGCGGCTGCTCGCCTCCGGTGTGGAGGTGGGGCCCGTCGCACAGAGCGGCGACGGCCGCATGTTCTTCTTCACGCTCACCCGCGGTACGCCCGAGGACGAGGACGAGTGGTGGCCGTGCGAGCTGGACTCGCACCCCGAGACGACAGAAGAGCACCCCGGTCTGCGCTGGCACTGTCGCGGCTCCTACGTCCTCGTGCCGCCGGCCCAGCTCCCCGGTGGCCTGACGGTCGACTGGGTACGCGGCCCGGAACACCCCCTCCCCGACCCCCTGAGCCTGCTCGAGGCCCTGACGGACGCCTGCGCCCGTTACGCGGGCGAGAACGAGTCGGACGACCAGCTGGCAGCCTGGCCCCACCGCAACTAGCCGGCTATCCGCCCTTCGCCGCCGTCAGCCCCTCGATCCGCCCCAGCACCGCCACCTGTTGCTTGCGCGCGCTCTTCCCGGGGTCAAGGACCGCCTGGTTGGAGACGAACTCCAGGGTCAGGGACTGCTTGATGTCACCGATGGTCAGCGCCTTGACGTCCGCGCTGGGGGCCGGGATCTCGGTGCCCTGCGCGGCGGTCTGCTTCTCGTAGCGGCGGGTGGTGAAGAAGACCAGCGCGCCGCCGTCCGTGGTGCGCAGCCCCACCGGGGCGTAGTCGCCGGAGGCCAGCGGCTCGTCGATGTACTGCCGGGCGAGACCGGGCTTGGTGGCGTTCTTGGCGCGCTGGGTCCGCCACTGCGAGGTGTGGAGGCCCGGCGCGAAGGTGTCGCCGCCGCTCTTCAGATACGTGGTGTACGACCGGGCCAGCTTGTCCGGCTCGACGGCGAGAGCCGTGTCGTCCCCGGTGACAGGCCGCGCCCAACCGTCCTTGTCCTGCTGGAAGTTCGGTACGTCGGTGGCGGCGAGGACGGTCAGATACGAGGCCTGCCACACGTCGCTCGCGCTGCCCCGGGTGAAGACGAGCAGCCAACGGTAGCCCGCCACGCCCTTGTTGGCCGCGGCGTCGGCCACGAACCAGCGCGGCCAGCCCGCCTTCGCCGGTATCGAGAACTTCGCGTCGCTCAGCGACAGCGGCGAATAGGTCGGGTTGCCGCCCGGATTGTTCTTCTGCCCGGCCGTCAGCTTCGCGCCGTCGATGGCGCCGAGGGCGCCGGTGACCCGGTCCGCGTCCAGGGAGCTGTCGTTCGCCTTGTCCGCCTGGTTGTAGGCGGCGGTGAAGTCCCTGAGCGCACGGGCGGCTTCGGTCCGGGTCGCCGTCGGTACGACCTCCCGCTCCCCGTGCACCACCACGCAGCCGCTCGCCGTCAAGGACAGAACGGTCACCGCCCCCGTTGCCAGGGCGAACCGGTTGAGACTACGAAGCCTTCGTGGGCTGCGACCCGCGCGATCCCTGCTCATCAGGTGCCTTCACCTTCCCCTTCCCGGAGGCGAACCCTACCGGGGCGAGGAAGATCGCGAGTGTCGGGACCAGGTACAGCGCCCACACCGTGACCTGAAGGACCGTCGGGTCGGGCTGGAAGTTCAACACGCCCTTGAGGAGCGTGCCGTACCAGCTGTCCGGCGGGATCGTGCCACTGATGTCGAAGGCGAGGTTGCGCAGCCCCGGGATCCAGTCGGCCTCCTGCAGGTCGTGGACGCCGTACGCGAGCACACCCGCCGCGACCACGACCAGCATGCCGCCGGTCCAGGTGAAGAACTTCGCGAGGTTGATCTTCAGGGCGCCCCGGTAGAAGAGCCAGCCGAGGAGGACCGCGGTGGCCAGGCCCAGGGCGACACCGATCAGCGGGCGCGGGGTGCCGTCGCTCGCCGCGTGCACCGACGCCCACACGAACAGCGCCGTCTCCAGACCCTCCCGGCCGACGGCCAGGAACGCGGTCGCGACCAGCGCGCCCGTGCCCATCGCCAGCGCCGCGTCCAGCTTGCCGTGCAGTTCGGACTTCAGATGCCGGGCGGTGCGCCGCATCCAGAAGACCATCCACGTCACCAGGCAGACCGCGAGGATCGACAGCGAACCGCCGAGCGCCTCCTGCGCCTCGAACGTCAGCTCCTGGGAGCCGAACTCGAGCGCGCAGCCGAAGCCGAGCGCGAGCGCGATCGCGACGCCGATGCCCATCCAGATGGGCTTCAGGGCGTCCTTGCGGTCGGTCTTCACCAGGTAGGCGATGAGGATGCAGACGACGAGACTGGCTTCCAGCCCCTCGCGCAGGCCGATCAGATAGTTGCCGAACACAGGCTAGGCCTCCTTGGAGAACAGCGCGCGCCCCCACCAGTCGTCCTTGTCACGGACGCCGGGCGGGACGGCGAAGACCGCCGAACTCACGTGCTGGATGTACTCGTTGAGCGCGTCGGAGCGCGCGAGGCTGCGCTGCACCGGGATGAACCCCTTGCGCACGTCACGCTGGTAGGCGAGGAAGAACAGTCCTGCCTCCAGCCGGCCGAGGCCGTCCGTGCCGTCCGTGAAGGAGTAGCCGCGGCGCAGCAGGGTGATCCCGTCGTTGGAGTCGGGATGCGCGAGCCGGACGTGCGCGTCGGGCTTCATCGCCTTCAGGAACGGCTCGTCGCGCTCCTTGGCCTTGCCGACCGGCGCGCCCTCGCCCTTGTCCCGGCCGAAGACGTCCTCCTGCTCCTGCAGCGAGGTCCGGTCCCAGGTCTCGATGTTCATCCGGATGCGACGCGCCACGAGGTACGAGCCACCGGTCATCCAGGCCGGACCCTCGCTCTCGCCCACCCACACGAACTTCTTCAGCCGGTCCGGCTCGGTGCCCGCGATGTTGCGGGTGCCGTCCTTGAACCCCATGAGGTTGCGGGGGGTCTGGGCGTCGGGGGTCGTCGAGGAGGTCTTGCCGAAGCCGAGCTGCGACCAGCGGATGGCGACCTTGCCGAAGCCGATCCGGGCCAGGTTGCGGATCGCGTGCACCGCGACCTGCGGGTCGTCCGCGCAGGCCTGGACGCACAGGTCGCCGTCGCTGCGCGCCTTCTCCAGGTTGTCACCGGGGAAGGCCGGCAGGTCGACGAGAGCCTCCGGCCGCTGCCCCGTCAGCCCGAACTTCTCGCCGTACTTCTCGAACAGCGAGGGCCCGAAGCCGATGGTCAGCGTCAGCCGGGACGGCTTGAGGCCCAGGGCCTCGCCGGTGTCGTCCGGCGGCGCCTCGGCCAGTCCGCCGTACGCGCCCTCGCCGACCGCGTGCCCCTCGGTCATCCGGCGCGCGGCGGCCGTCCAGTCCTTCAGCATCTGGACGAACTCGGCGCGGTCGTCCGTCTTCACGTCGAACGAGGCGAAGTGCAGCCGGTCCTGCACGGGCGTCGCGATGCCCGCCTGGTGCGCGCCATGGAAGGCGACCGCGGCGCCGGTCTCGGCACCCGCCGGGTCCACGTCGTTGCCGGTTCGGGTCATCGCCACCGCGCCGCCGGCCGCGGCGGCCCCGAGCGCGAGCCCGGCACCGCCCCAGCCGATCAGCGAACGCCGGGAGGGCGTGGGCCCGTCGGTGGCTTCCGTGGTGTCCGTGGTGTCCGTCGTCATGATGCGTCCCGCCTACTTCACAACTGCCGCGGCGAGCTTGGACAGGGGCTCGGCGAGCGCGTTGACCGCGTCCGAGAGCTCCTTGCGCTGGTCCTTGGTGACCTTGTCGTACGACACGAAGCCGTTCTGCGCCTTCTCCTGCGGATCGTCCGTGCGGTACTTGTCGAGCAGCGTGTTCAGCGCCGAGAACTGCTTGTCGAGCTCCGTGGCCAGCGCCTTGTCGTTCTGCTGTGCGACCGGCTTGAGCAGCTCGTACGACTTCTGCGCGCCCTCGACGTTGCCCTTGAAGTCGCTGAGGTCGGTGTGCGAGTAGCGGTCCTCCTCGCCGGTGACCTTGCCGGTGGCGACCTCGTCGAGCAGTTCCTTGGCGCCGTTGGCCATGGAGGTCGGGGTGATCTCGGCCTTGCCGACCCGCTTCTGCCAGTCCTTCAGGTCGGTGACCAGCTCATCGGCGAGGGTCTTCTGCTCGGTGCCGATCTTCTTGTCCTGCCAGAGGGCCTTCTCCAGGGCGTGCCAGCCGGTCCACTTCTGGCCCTTCTCCAGGTCGTTGACGCGGGTGTCGGTCTTGGGGTCGATGTCCCCGAAGGACTCGGCGATCGGCTCGGTGCTCTCCCAGCCGAAGCGGGAGGGGGCGTAGGCCTGCTTGGCGGCTTCGATGTCGCCGGCCTTGATGGCGTCGGCGAACGTCTGCACCTTCGGGATCGTCGCGTCGGCCTGCTCCTGCGCGTACTCGCGGTAGGCGGCGACGGCCTTGTCGAGGCGCGGGTCGCGCTTGGCGACCGTGCCACCGGTCACGGCGAGCTTCTGGCGGACGCCGAGGCCCTTCATGCCGGGGCGGCAGGCTATCTCGTACGAACCGGCCTTGACCTCGGCGGTCAGCGTGTACTTGGTGCCCGGGCCGATGTTCTCCTTCTCGGAGACGATCCGGTCGTCCGGGAAGAGGATCTCGACCTCGGTGGCCTTCGAGCCCTTGTTCTCGATCTCCAGGGTGACCTGGCCGGCCGGGACGGACTTGGAGGAGGTGTCGCACTTGGAGTCGGCGGCGGTCACCTGAATCGCGTCGCCGGCCCCGGCGTCGCTCTTCTCGGTGCAGCCCGTGACGGCGGTCAGAGCGGCCGCGGTCGCGGCGGCGGTGACAACTGAGAGGCGGACGGCTCGCATTCAGGCTCCAAGAGAACGACGGACAAACCAGACGGAAGGTCCCCGCTGGCATGGTGAGGCTTGCCTAACTTACCTGAGGCTTACCTCACTCTTACCCACCCCTGCGGTGATTCAGCTCTCACGGTTGACCCACAGACAACGACCTGATCACGGTGGCTCAAACTGGACCCCATGGGAAGGTCAAGCGCGAGTCAAGCGCCTGGTTCGGCGGTCACGGCGCCCCTTCGGGACTCACCGGGACGGCACCCGTCCGGGGGCGCGGGTGGTGTTTGAATGCGCGGGTGACTGATTTCGACGTGCTGCGTGTCTTCTGTGGGCCTGGTGGTGAACACGGCAACGAGCTCGGTGTGGTGCGCGAGGGTTCGGTGATGCCGGATCCGGAGGAGCGGCAGGCGTTCGCCGCGAAGCTCGGGTTCAGCGAGACCGTGTTCGTCGACGATCCCGAGCGCGGGGTCGTCGACATCTACACGCCGACCCTGCGGCTGCCGTTCGCCGGGCATCCCTGTGTCGGGGTGGGATGGCTGCTCGACATCCCCGAACTGGTCACGCCCGCCGGGGTCGTGGGGGTGCGGCTGGACGGGGAGTTCAGCTGGATCGAGGCGCGGGCGGAGTGGGCGCCGGGGCGTACGTTGCGGCAGTACGGGTCCGCCGACGAGGTCGACGCGCTGGCCGTGCCGGAGCCGGGGGAGTGGGTGTACGCCTGGGCCTGGGAGGACGAGTTGGCCGGGCGCGTGCGGGCCCGGGGCTTTCCCGGGCGGGACGACGGGATCGTGGAGGACGAGGCGACGGGGGCGGCGGCGCTGCTGCTGACCGACCGGCTGGGCCGCGCCCTGAACATCGTCCAGGGCGCCGGCTCCCAGATCCTCACCGCGCCGCAGCCGGGTGGGTGGGTGGAGGTGGGGGGCCGTGTACGGCTGCTCCGAACCTGAGCCTGCGAGCCGGTGGGGGCGGCCCGCGCTGCTCCCCGCGCCCCTGACGGGGCGCTCTTGTCGGCGCCGGTTCACATTTTCGGCCCGTCCGGCGTTTGAGGGCGAGGCCGTTCAGGCCGATGAGTGGGGTCTGGGGGCGGAGTCGCCGGGTCAGGCCGTGAGGGGGAACTCCTCGCCCAGGGCCTGGAAGACCGCCGTGTTGAGCGCGAACGCCCGCCTGCACTCGGCGACGATCCGCTGCCGCTCCAGTTCGTCCGCCCGCACCCCGTCCAACAACTCACGGTAACCCCGCTTGAACGCGGCCGGATTTCCGATGTCCTCGAAGACGTAGAAGCGGACGCCGTCACCCTTGCGCGCGAAGCCCCAGGTCTGTTCCGCCTTCCCCCGGATGATCTGACCGCCGGAGAGGTCGCCGAGGTAGCGGGTGTAGTGGTGGGCGACGTACCCGCCGGGCCACTCACGCGCACACTCGGCGACCCGCGCCGCGTACGCCTCGGTGGCGGGCAGCGCGGTGAGCGTCGCCCGCCAGTCCGCACCCCGCAGATGCGTGAGGTCACGCTCCAGCGCACCGCGACGCAGCAACTCCGGCCGGATGAACGGCCCGGCGACCGGATCGGACGCCAACCGCCCGGCGTCCGTCTCCAGCGCCTCGTACACGAACCACAGCTGCTCGGTGTAGCGCCCGTACGCCTCGACACCGAGCCTGCCGCCGAGCAGGTCGCTCATGAACGTCGAGGTCTCCGCCTCCATGTGCTGCTCGTGCGACGCGGTGCGGATCAGCGTCGAGAACGCCGTATTCATGGGACCTCCGGTGCCGAAGGGGGCGAGAACCACTCAGAATCTTTTATGGTTAGGCTTACCTAAGTAAACGGTTTCTCGAAAGGTTCCCGACATCCTGTCGGTAAAAACGTACCCCGCCGGGCGACAAAAAAGCCCGCCCTGTGATCAGGGCGGGCCTTGGCGCTACCTACGGGCCATGGGCTGTGAGCCACAGGCGCGCGGCTAGGGCAGCGTGAGGATGTCCGTACCGCTCTCGGTGACGACCAGCGTGTGCTCGAACTGCGCCGTCCGCCTGCGGTCCTTCGTCACGACGGTCCACCCGTCGTCCCACATGTCGTAGTCGTGCGTACCGAGCGTGAGCATCGGCTCGATCGTGAAGGTCATCCCGGGCTGGATGACGGTCGTCGCGTGCGGGCTGTCGTAGTGCGGGATGATCAGTCCTGAGTGGAACGAGGAGTTGATCCCGTGCCCCGTGAAGTCCCGCACGACCCCGTATCCGAACCGCTTGGCGTACGACTCGATCACGCGGCCGATGACGTTGATCTGGCGGCCCGGCTTGACCGCCTTGATCGCGCGGTCGAGGGACTCGCGGGTCCGCTCGACGAGGAGCCTCGACTCGTCGTCCACGTCCCCGACCAGGTACGTCGCGTTGTTGTCGCCGTGGACGCCACCGATGTACGCCGTCACGTCGAGGTTGACGATGTCGCCGTCCCGCAGCACCGTGGAGTCGGGGATGCCGTGGCAGATGACCTCGTTGACCGAGGTGCACAGGGACTTGGGGAAACCGCGGTAACCGAGGGTGGACGGATAGGCGCCGTGGTCGCACATGTACGCGTGCGCGACCCGGTCCAGCTCGTCCGTCGTCACGCCCGGCGCGATGAGCTTCGCCGCCTCGGCCATCGCCTGGGCGGCGATCCGCCCGGCGATCCGCATCGCCTCGATGGTCTCGGGGGTCTGTACCTCCGGACCGGTGTACGGCGTGGGGGCGGGCTTGCCCACGTACTCGGGGCGCCTGATGTTTCCCGGAACGGGACGGGTGGGAGAGAGCTCTCCTGGTACGAGCAGCGACTGGCCAGACATGCCAGCGAGTCTAACCAGCGGGCATGGGGGCACTATGTCCGTGGCGAAAGGAGCAGGTCATGGCCCTCTTCAAGAAGCGGACCGTAGGGAAGCCGGGCGAGTGGTACTACTGCCTCGTCCACCAGAAGGTGGAGGAGGGCCCCGATTGCCCCGCGAAGGACCGCTTCGGCCCGTACGCCACCCGTGAGGAGGCCGAACACGCGATGGAGACCGCCCAGCAGCGCAACCTCGAGTGGGAAACGGACCCCAAATGGCACGACGCGACGGGCCCGACCCCGGAAGACGACTGACGAAACCCGAAACACCGGCCACCGAGGCGCTGGGCGCGCCGGTCGCCGGTCGCCGGGCGCTGAGATCGGACCAGTCGGGGCCGGCCGCCGGGCGCCGAGGCGCGGGTGCCCCAGGCGCCGAGCCGCCCGGGGCACCCAGGGGTTGGAGCAGCAGGCGCTGAGGCAGTGGGAGGCCGGGCACCGGGCGGGGCGCCGAGGCCCCGGACGCTCAGGCTCCAATGGCTCAGCCGCCGGGGTACCGGGGCGGCGTGAGGGCGTTGCGTCATGGTGGCCCGTGGGCGCCGACGGCGCCGGTCCCCGCGGGCGACCCGCACCACCCGATTGACCGTCACGCGCTCACCAGCGAACGCCACCCTCCCCGTGCCGGTGCATGTGCGCGGGCAACGCGCCGGGGGATACGGGGGCGTCGTCGGTCACGACGCCCTACCACCGAGCCGCCGGTGGAGCCGTCAGCTGGTCCGCGAGGCGGGAGAGCCGGTCACGGAACCGGCGCCGCCCCCGCGGTGAGGGCAGGGAGTTCTCCCCGGCCGCCGCGCTGACGAGGTGCTGCACGGTGTCGAGGTCGAGTTCCTGATCCGGCGGCACGGTCAGCGACTCGTGTGCCATCGCCCCCAGCTCCCGGTCACCGGCGTCGAGCGCGAGCACGGTCGCCCCGGCCCGTCGCGCGTCGTGGACCCGCTCCAGGAGCGGCGCCCCGGGGGCGGCGGGCGACACCACGAGCAGCGTCTCGCCGCGCCGCGCCGCCTCGATACGGCCGAGGCCCACGGCGAGATGGGCCGGGTCCGAGGCCCGCGCCCCGTGCCGCACCAGCGTCGGCGACAGCTCCGGCGTCCCCGACCAGGCCGCCTCGTCCACCAGATGTGCGGCCAGGTGCCACGGCTCGTACTCCGCCGTGCCCACGAGGAGCAGCCCGCCCCCGTACGACACCACGGACCCTCGCAGGCCCTCCGCGAACCGCCGCGTGGCCCCCAACCACTCGGTTCCGGCGAGGACTTCGCGCAGCAACGCGACCCGTACGGCATCCATGCGCACGCATCCTGCCGCAATCGACAACTGATCAGGCGGAGTTCACCATGAATTCGCCCAAGTGGGGCAGATCCCGGCGCATGACGGAAACAACCGGAACCACCACGGCAACAACCGCGGTCACCAGCACCCCCTTCCACGCGGGCCGCGAAGGCTACGCGAGCTTCCGCATCCCCGCCGTCGTCACAACCCGTACACCCGTCCTGCTCGCCTTCTGCGAGGGCCGGGCCGACTCCGCCGCCGACCACGGCCACATCGACATCGTCCTGAAGCGGTCGACGGACGGCGGCCGTACCTGGGGCCCGCTCCAGGCCGTCGCCCGGAACGGGAACAACCTCGCCGGCAACCCCGCCCCCGTCGTCCTCGACACCGGCCGGATCCTGCTCGTGCACGTCCGCGCCGCCGCCGGCGCGACCGAGGACGCCATCCTGCGCGGCAGGGTGAGGCCCGCCGACGGGCGCCGCGTCTGGGTGCAGCACAGCGACGACGAGGGCGTCACCTGGTCCGCTCCGAAGGAGATCACCGGGCAGGTGAAGAAGGCGGACTGGCGGTGGTACGCGACCACGCCCGGCCACGCCGTCCAGCTCGGCACCGGCCGGGTCGTCGTCCCCGGCAACCACACCCTGCCGCCCACCGGCACGGACACCGGCACCGAGGCGAAGTACAACAGCGGCCACTGCCTGCTCAGCGACGACCGCGGCGAGACCTGGTCCCTCGGGTACATCGACGAGAACACCAATGGATACGTCAACGTCAACGAGACGACGGCCGCCGAACTCCCCGACGGGCGCCTCTACTTCAACACCCGTAACGACTCCCCGTCCCCCGGCAACCGTGCCGACGCGTACTCCACGGACGGCGGCAGGACCCTGGTCAAACCCTTCCGGCCACAGGCGGGCCTGGCCACACCCGTAGTCCAGGGCAGCCTGCTCCAGCTCCGCGACCCGGACCTGCTGCTGTACTCGGGGCCCGCCGACCCCGCCGCCCGCGCCCTGATGACCGTCCGCGCCTCCGCCGACGCCGGCACCACCTGGCGTCCCGCGCACACGGTCGACGGGCTGCCCGCCGCGTACTCCGACCTCGTCCGCGTCGACGCGACGACCGTGGGGCTCCTCTACGAGACGGGCGACTTCGGGCCGTACGAGACGATCACCTTCCGTCGTATTTCCGTGACGGCCCTCACCTGAGCCCCCGAAGCCCCCGGGGCGGGAACCGCGCCACGTAAAGTCGGGCCATGACCTCTACTGACAGTGCACAGAAGGCTCCCGCGAAGGACCCCTGGGACCTTCCCGACGTGTCCGGGCTCGTCGTCGGCGTGCTCGGCGGCACCGGCCCCCAGGGCAAGGGCCTGGCGTACCGGCTCGCCAGGGCCGGGCAGAAGGTGATCATCGGTTCGCGTGCGGCGGAACGCGCGCAGACCGCCGCCGAGGAGCTGGGCCACGGTGTCGAGGGCGCCGACAACGCCGAGTGCGCGCGGCGCAGCGACATCGTGATCGTCGCCGTACCGTGGGAGGGGCACGGCAAGACTCTGGAATCGCTGCGCGAGGAGCTGGCCGGCAAGCTCGTCGTCGACTGCGTCAACCCGCTCGGCTTCGACAAGAAGGGCGCCTACGCCCTGAAGCCGGAGGAGGGCAGCGCCGCCGAGCAGGCCGCCGTCCTGCTGCCGGACTCCCGGGTCGCGGCCGCCTTCCACCACCTGTCGGCCGTCCTCCTCCAGGACCCGGAGGTCGACGAGATCGACACCGACGTGATGGTCCTCGGCGAGGAGCGCGCGGACGTCGAGATCGTGCAGGCGCTGGCCGGCCGCATCCCCGGCATGCGCGGTGTCTTCGCCGGCCGGCTGCGCAACGCCCACCAGGTCGAGGCGCTGGTCGCGAACCTGATCTCCGTGAACCGCCGCTACAAGGCCCACGCCGGCCTCCGGGTGACGGACGTATAGCGGGCGTACGGGCGTGGGGGGACATGAGGGACACTGGACGCCGTACGACCTCGTCCGAACCGTCCCGACAGGAGCAGACCCCCCATGCCCCGCCTCGCGCTCTATGCCCTCACCGTCTGCGTCCTGTCCGTCGCCGCGGCCGTCGTCTCCTTCGTCCAGGGCAGCTGGCTGGGGATCGTGTGGGTGCTGCTGGCCGGACTGTCGTCCAACATGACCTGGTACTACGCGCGGCGCGGCCGGAGCGGGTCCTCGGTCAGCGGCTGACCGTGCAGTACTCGTTGACGCCGTCCCAGAAGCGGTACAGGTTCTGACCGCAGTAACGCTCGACGTCGTCGATGCCCAGGGCGCCCAGGATCGAGTAGATCGCGTCGAAGAACGCCGTGTTCACCGAGGGGATCCACAGCACCGCGAACACGGCGAGCAGGCCGAACGGCGCGAACGGCTCCACCTGGCGGCGGATGTTGTACGACAGCCAGGGCTCGATCACGCCGTAGCCGTCCAGGCCCGGGACCGGCAGGAAGTTCAGGATCGCGGCCGTGACCTGGAGCAGCGCGAGGAACGCCAGCGCGTAGCGGAAGGTGTCCGGGACGCCGTCCAGGGCGTGCAGCCAGAACGGCGCGGTGCACACGACGGCGAACATCACGTTCGTCAGCGGACCCGCCGCCGAGATCAGACTGTGCTTCCAGCGGCCCTGGATTCTGTTTCGCTCGATGAAGACCGCCCCGCCCGGCAGGCCGATCCCGCCCATGATCACGAAGATCACCGGCAGCACGATGCTCAGCAGCGCATGCGTGTACTTCAGCGGGTTGAGCGTCAGATAGCCCTTCGCGCCGATCGAGATGTCGCCGCTGTGCAGGGCGGTGCGCGCGTGCGCGTACTCGTGCAGGCACAGGGAGACGATCCAGGCGGCCGTCACGAAGAGGAACACGGCCACACCGGGCTCCTCGGCGAACCCGGTCCACGTCGCCCACCCGGTCACCGCCATCACGGCCACGATCCCGACGAAGACGGGGCTGATCCTCCGGTCGCTGCTGCGACGGGAAGCGGCGGTGGTCATGGGGCTCCTCGGACTGGTACGCATGGTGCTGGGCCTGCCCGACCGTACCGGGCTCACGGGGAAAACGTCTCGCGATCGGTCATTGGTTCCGGAGAGGGTGGGGGCCCGAGACAGTGACGTCACCGGAGACAATGGACCCCGTGCGCTACCGCATCCTTGGCACCACCCAGGCACTCCGCCCCGACGGCACGCCCGTCGTGCTCGGCGGGGCGCGGCTGCGCGCCCTTTTGACCGTGCTGGCGCTGCGGCCCGGACGGACCGTGCCAGCGGCCGTTCTGGTGGACGAGGTGTGGGACGGCGATCCGCCCGCCGACGCACCGGGCGCGCTCCAGGCCCTGGTGGGACGGCTGCGCAAGGCGCTCGGGCCGCAGGCGGTGGACTCGGGGGACGGCGGCTACCGGCTGGCCGCGGGCGCCGACGACATCGACCTGCACCGTTTCGAGCGGCTCGCGGGGGAGGGCGTACGCGCGCTCGCCGACGGCGACCCCACGAAGGCGGCCGAGGCCCTCGACGACGCCCTCGCCCTGTGGCGCGGCCCGGCCCTCGCGGACCTTCCGGACCGCGCCGCCGAGTCGGCCCGCTGGGAGACCCGGCGTCTCGACGTACGGCGCGCCCGGTTCACGGCGGCCCTCGCCCTCGGCCACGCCGAACAGTCCCTGCCCGAGCTCACCGCCCTGTGCGATCTCCACCCCCTGGACGAGCCCCTGCACGTCCTGCGTCTGCGCGCCCTGCGTGACGCCGGCCGTTCCGCGGAGGCCCTCGCCGCCTACGAGTCCGTACGGGAGCTGCTGGCCGACCGCCTCGGCTCCGACCCCGGCCCCGAACTGCGCGCCCTGCACGGGGAGTTGCTCAGTCCGGCCGACGGTGACGGCGGGGCGTACGCCCAGGGGCCGCGACCCGGCGCCGAGAGGCGGACCGAGAGCCGGCCCGCACCGGCCGGGCGTGGCCGCTCCGCACCCCCGCCCCCCGGCAACCTCCGCGCCCGGCTCACCTCCTTCGTCGGGCGGGCCGCGGACATCGACACGATCCGGGGGGATCTGGCGGCGGCGCGCCTCGTGACCCTGCTCGGGCCCGGTGGGGCCGGGAAGACAAGGCTGTCCCAGGAGGCGGCGGAGACCATGGCGGACACCGCGCCGGACGGGGTGTGGCTGGCCGAACTCGCGCCGGTCGACGACCCGACGGCCGTGCCCGAGGCCGTGCTCACCGCCGTCGGAGCCCGCGAGACCGTGCTGCGCGGCGCCGGCGCGGAGGAGATGCGGGCCGCCGCCGACCGGCACGACGACCTCCATCGGCTCGCCGAGCACTGCGCCAAGCGCCGCATGCTGATCGTCCTCGACAACTGCGAGCACGTCGTGGACGCCGCCGCGCGTCTCGTCGAGGAGCTGCTCGAGCGGTGTCCGGGGCTGACGGTGCTGGCCACCAGTCGCGAACCCCTCGGCGTACCGGGGGAGTTGCTGCGCCCCGTCGAGCCGCTGCCGGAGCCGTTCGCGCTGCGGCTGCTCGCCGACCGGGGGGCCGCCGCCCGCCCGGGTTTCCGGGTCGAGGACGACCCCGCGGCCACCGCCGAGATCTGTCGCCGCCTCGACGGCCTGCCGCTCGCCATCGAACTCGCCGCCGCCCGGCTGCGGATGCTCACCCCGCGTCAGATCGCCGACCGGCTCGACGACCGGTTCCGGCTGCTGACCTCCGGCAGCCGTACCGTCCTGCCGCGCCAGCAGACCCTGCGCGCCGTCGTCGACTGGTCCTGGGACCTCCTCGACGAGGACGAGCGGGACGTGCTGCGGCGGCTGTCCGTCTTCGCCGGCGGCTGCGAACTCGCCGCCGCCGAGGCCGTCTGCGGACCGGCCGCCCTGGAAGCGCTCGGCTCGCTCGTCGACAAGTCCCTCGTCGTGGCCGCCCCTTCGGGGGACGGCGAGATGCGCTACCGGCTCCTGGAGACCGTCGGCGAGTACGCGGGCGAGCGGCTCGACGAGTCGGGGCAGCGCCCCGCCGCCGAGCGCGCCCACCTCACGCACTACCGCGAACTGGCCCGCACCACCGACCCCCGGCTGCGCGGCCCGGGCCAGCGTGCCGCCATCGCACGGCTGGAGACCGAGTCGGAGAACATCCGCGCCGCCCTCCAGCACGCCGTCGCCGCCCGCGACGAGCAGGAGGCGCTCTGCCTGGTCCTCTCCCTGGCCTGGTACTGGCAGATGCGCGATCTGCGGCAGATGGCCCGCCACTGGTCCCGCGAGGTCATGGCCCTCGGCCCGGACCCCTTCGCCGAGCCCGCGCGGCCGGCCGCCCCGCTGCTGGAGGGCCCCACCGACACCCCGCCGCCGATGCGCCCCGAGGTCCTCGAAGAGGCCCGCCGCGGTGTCCACCTCGTCCATCTCTCCTGCATGGACATGGACATGACGGCCTGGGACTCCCCGCAGGCCAAGCGGAAACTGCACGTCATCAGCGAGACCTACCGCCCGGGCCAGCCGCAGACCTGCCGCAGCCCCGGCAACCTCTGGTTCTACGCCGTGATCCTGACCGGCGCCATCGAGCGGATGCGCTCCGTCATCGACGCGACCGTCCAGACCTGCCGCGAACTCGGCTACGAGTGGGAACTCGCCGTCGCCCTCCAGATGCGTGCCAACATCCTCGCCAACCGGGCCACCTGGGCGGGCGACGCGACCCGGGACGCCGACGAGGCACTGGAACTCTTCACCCGGCTCGGGGACGCCTGGGGCGCCGCCGAGGCGCTCTCCGCACGCGGTGAGGCCCACGAGCGCCAGGGCGAGTTCACGCTCGCCGCCGCGGACTACACGGAGGCCATGACCCACGCCGAAGGGCTCGGCGCGCACGCCCAGACGGCCGTCCTGAGCACCCGGCTCGGCGGTGTGCTCATCGAGTCCGGCGACACCGAACGCGGCGAGCGGTTGCTGCGGGAGGTCCTGGAGCGCGGCGACGGCGCCTACAACGAGGCCATGCCCGCCTCCCGGCTGTTCCTGGCGATGTGGCTGGCCCGCAGCGGCCGGGTCGCCGAGGCACGTGAACACATGCGGATACTGCGCGAGAACTTCGAAGCGGTCACCTTCGTGGTCTTCGACGGCTTCGTGGTGGGCGTCGAGGCCTGGCTGGACGCGCTCGAGGGGCTGCACGAGTCCGCCCTGGAGAAGGTGCGGCAGGCGCTGGCGCGGGCGGGCGACCCGTTGTCGCAGATCATCGCCCCGCACATGCCCTCCGCACATCTGACCACCGCCGCCATCGCCCTCACCGGCCTGGACGGCGGCCGCCGCGTCCGCGACGCGGCCGTGCTGCTCGGGGCCGCCGACCATATGCTGCCGCCCGGCCACTTCGTGGGCCCGATGGAGGACCAGGTGCGCGCGCAGGCGGAGGCCGACGTACGGGCCGTGCTGGACGACGCGACGTACGAGGCCGCGTACGCCGAGGGCGGCGGGCTCTCCCTGGAGGAGGCCGCCGCCCTCGTGTGACGCGGACCGGGGGTGACGCGGACCGGGGTTTGCGTGGTCCTGTGCGCGAACGTCAGCTCTTGGTGCGGAACTTGTGGATCGCGATCGGCGCCATGACCAGGGTGAGCCCTGCCGTCCAGGCGAGGGTCACCCACAGGCTGTGCGTGACCGGGCCGCCCACCATCAGGCCGCGCGTGGTGTCCGCGAGCGCGGACAGCGGGTTGTAGTCGGTGAAGTTCTGCAGCCAGCCGGGCATGGTCCGGGTCGGCGAGAAGATGGATGAGCCGAACTGCAGGGGCATCAGCACCAGGAAGCCCATCGCCTGCACGGACTGCGCGTTCTTCATCGTCACCCCGAGGACCAGGAAGATCCACATCAGGGACGAGCCGAAGAGGACGGAGAGCCCCACGGAGGCGAACAGACCCGGCCAGTTCGTGATGTCGAAGCCGACCAGCACGCCAACGATCATGAGGATCGTCGTCGCGACGAGCATCCGCATCAGCTCCACCACGATCTTGGCGAAGAGCACGGAGCCCTGTCCGATCGGCAGGGTGCGGAAGCGGTCCATCACCCCCTTCTGGAAGTCCTCGTTGAAGCCGGTGCCGACGGCTGTGGCGATGTTCATCGCCGTCATGGCCATCAGACCGGGCACCACGTACTGCACGTACCTGTCCTGGCCGCCGCCGAGCGACTGTCCGATGGAGCCGCCGAAGACGTACACGAACAGCAGGGTGAAGACGACCGGCATCAGGACGGCGTCGAACATCGACTCCGGGTCCTGGCGGATCCACAGCAGGTTGCGGCGGACCAGGGCGCCGATGTGGCGCGCGTGCGCGCGGGGCGAGATACGGGGGTCGCCCTTCGCGGCGAGGGGGGCTTCGGCGACGGCGGTACTCATGCGGAGACCTCCTCGTAGACACGGGCGGGGGTCTCGTCCTGCGGGGCACTGGCCTTGTGGCCGGTGAGGGACAGGAACACCTCGTCCAGGCTGGGCAGTTCGGTGGAGATGGAGCCGATCGTGATGCCGCGCGCGGTGACCGCGCCGACCACGGCGGTGAGCTGTTCGTCGCTGAGGATCGGGACCAGCACGGTGCCGGTCTCGGCGTCCACGACCGAGGCGGCGAGACCGGTGAGGCCCAGCTCGTCGAAGAGGGAGGCCAGCGGGCGCAGCTCCAGCGGGTCCACCGGGCGGATGCGCAGCGTACGTCCGCCGACCCGGGCCTTCAGCTCGTCGATCCGGCCGCTGGCGATGACCTTGCCGCGGTCGATGACCGTCAGCTCGGAGGCCAGCTGCTCGGCCTCCTCCATGTACTGGGTGGTGAGCAGCACGGTGGCGCCGTCCGCGACCATCCGCTTGACCTCCTTCCACACCTCGTTGCGGGTGCGCGGGTCGAGCCCGGTGGTCGGCTCGTCCAGATAGAGGACGGACGGGTGGCCGATCATGGAGGCGGCGAGGTCGAGACGACGGCGCATACCGCCGGAGTACGTCGATGCCGGGCGCTTGGCCGCCTCGGTGAGCGAGAAGCGCTCAAGGAGTTCGTCGGCGCGCCGGCGGGCGTCCTTGCGGGGCAGGTCGAGCAGCCGCCCGATCATGTACAGGTTCTCCCAGCCGGGGAGCTTCTCGTCGACCGAGGCGTACTGACCGGTCAGGCCTATCACGCGGCGCAGCTGGCGGGGCTGCGTGAGCACGTCGTAGCCGGCGACGGTGGCCTGGCCGGCGTCGGGGGTGACGAGGGTGGACAGGATACGGACGAGGGTGGTCTTGCCGGCACCGTTGGGACCCAGCACCCCGAGGACGGTTCCCTCGCGGACGTCCAGGTCCACGCCGTCCAGAGCCTTGGTCTCGCCGTAGTGCTTGACCAGCCCCCGCACGGAGACGGCGCTGCGGGCGCCGCTGTCGGGGTTCTTGTCGATTCGCGTCATGCCCATCAAGGTGCCAGCGCCCACCGACAAACCACCTACAGCTCGCCTACAGCGGCAAGGGGCCGACCGACAGCGCCGATATCTGCCCGACAACCACCGCAACTATCAATTGAGGAACCCCCACGGCGAGCGATTTGGTCCGCGAGAGCGGCGCCGGTTCAGGCGCAAAAAGGGGCGACAGCCCGCCGACGGGGGAAATCGGCGGGCTGTCTTGGTGCCGCAGTGGCTCAGTGGACCGAGTGCTCCTCGAGAGGGAACGTTCCGCCGACGACGTCGTCCGCGAAGGCGCGCACCGCGTTGCCCATGACCTCGCGCAGATCGGCGTACTTCTTCACGAACTTGGGCACCCTGCCGCCGGTGAGGCCGAGCATGTCGGTCCACACCAGGACCTGCGCGTCGGTGTCCGGACCCGCGCCGATGCCGACGGTCGGGATGTGCAGGGTGCGCGTGACCTCGGCGGCGAGCTCCGCCGGGACCAGCTCCAGGACGACCGCGAACGCGCCCGCGTCCTGGACCGCCTTGGCGTCGCGCAGCAGCTGCTGGGCGGCCTCCTCGCCACGGCCCTGGACGCGGTAGCCCATGGAGTTCACGGACTGCGGGGTCAGGCCGATGTGCGCCATCACGGGGATGCCGGACTCCACGAGCAGCTCGATCTGGCGGTGCGAGCGCTCGCCGCCCTCCAGCTTCACCGCTCCGACCCCGGCCTCCTTGACCAGGCGGGTGGCGGAGCGCAGGGCCTGGACGGGGCCCTCCTGGTACGACCCGAAGGGCAGGTCGCCGACGATCAGGGCGCGGCTGGTGCCGCGTACGACCGCGGCGGACAGCATCGTCATCTCGTCGAGGGTGACGGGGACGGTCGTCTCGTACCCCAGGTGGCAGTTGCCCGCCGAGTCGCCGACGAGCATGACCGGGATGCCGGCCTCGTCGAAGACGGACGCGGTCATCGCGTCGTAGGCGGTGAGCATCGGCCACTTCTCGCCGCGCTCCTTGGCTGTGGTGATGTCGCGGACCGTGATGCGGCGGGTGCTCTTGCCCCCGTACAGCGCCTTGCTGCTGTCGGTGGTCTCCCGCGCACCCTGCGCGGACTGCTTCGGGGCAGCCGAAAGCTGCGTCATCGCAACGGCTCCTTCTGTCATCTCGAGGCGCCCTGACGGCGTCCCCGGACCCCCTACATGGTGGCACCTCGTGCCACCGGGTGCCAGACCGGGTCGAGCGACGTACGTCTCGGATGGGCCGGATGCCCATCTCTTCGTAAGGTCTCCGTAAAGGATTTACGATACGAGACGGTCCCGTATCGGAAATCGATAGGCTCCGCCCCATGACAACTCCCGCAGCCCACGTCGAACGGCGCGTGCCCGAAGCGGTACATCGGCGCCGCTGGGCCATTCTCGGCGTGCTCATGCTCAGCCTGTTGATAGTGGTGCTGGACAACTCCATCCTCAACGTCGCGATCAAGACGATCTCGACGCCGGCGCCCACCGGACTCGGCGCCACCCAGAGCGAGCTGGAATGGGCCATCAACGCCTACACGCTCGTCTTCGCGGGGCTGCTGTTCACCGCGGGCCTCCTCGGTGACCGGCTCGGCCGCAAGAAGGTCCTGCTCGCCGGACTCGCCGTCTTCGGCACCGGGTCCGCGCTGGCCGCGGAGGCCGGCTCGCCCGTCCAGCTCATCGTCTTCCGCGCGCTGATGGGCTTCGGCGCCGCCTTCGTGATGCCCGCCACCCTCGCCGTCCTCATGAACGTCTTCGAGCGCGAGGAACAGCCCAAGGCCATCGGCATCTGGGCCGGCGGCGTCGGCATCGCCATCGCCATCGGCCCGATCACCGGCGGCGTGCTCCTCGCCCACTTCTGGTGGGGCTCGGTCTTCCTGATCAACGTGCCGATCGTGCTGCTCGCGCTCGGCCTGATGTTCTGGCTGGTCCCGGACTCCCGCGACCCAAGCCCCGGCCGCATCGACCTCGTCGGCGTCGTCCTCTCGGTCATAGGGCTCGTCCTGCTCGTCTACGGCATCATCAAGGGCGGCCAGCTCGCCTCCTTCACCGACGCGGCGGTCCTCGCGACCATCGGCGCCGGAATCGCCGTCATCGTCTGCTTCGTCGTCTACGAGAAGCGCAGCGACCATCCGTCCATCGACATCACCTACTTCAAGAACAAGGTCTTCTCGGCCGCCATCACCGCCATCGCGCTCGTCTTCTTCGCGATGATGGGCGTGACCTTCTTCTCCGTCTTCTACACCCAGAGCGTGCGGGGCTACTCGCCGCTGAAGACCGGTGTGCTGCTGCTGCCGCTCGCCGCGGCCCAGCTCTTCTTCGCACCGCGCGCCCGTCTCGTCGTCGACCGCTTCGGCAACCGGGCCACGTGCACGGCGGGCCTGCTGCTGCTCGGCGCGATGCTCGGCGCCTTCGCGACCCTGGACGCGGACACGCCGATCTGGCTCCTCGAGGTCATCTTCTTCCTCATGGGCACCGGTATGGCGCACATCATGACCCCGACCAGCGTCGTCATCATGCAGGCCCTGCCGCGCGAGAAGGCCGGCTCCGCCTCCGCCCTGAGCAACGTCTTCCGTCAGGTCGGCGGCGCCCTCGGCATCGCGGTCCTCGGCTCGGTCCTCTCCTCGGCCTACCGCAACGGCATCGAGGACAAGCTCACCCTCCTGCCGGCCGGCCTGCGGCACACCGCGGGCGAGTCCATCGAGGCCACCCTCGGCGTCGCCGCCAAGCTCGGCCCCCGGGGCGAGGCCCTCATCACCCCGGCCAACGACGCCTTCCTGCACGCCATGCACGTCACCGCCCTGTGCGGTGCGGGCATCGCGCTGGTCGGCGCCGTGATCGTGGCCCTGTTCCTGCCGGGCCGCGGTTCGACCCCGCAACAGGGCAAGGAGGAGACGGAGTTGGTGGCCGCCGAGCACTGACAGGGCGCGGCAGGGAGAATTGCGCCAGCACCACCAAGGAAAGGAGCGACACGTGAGCCTCGCGGACAGCCGAGCCAGGCAAGCGGGGTCCCCCCGGGGGCGCCCCCGCAGCGAGGCCGTGGAGCGCTCGATCATCGAGGGCGCGATAAGACTCCTGGAGGACGGCGTCCCCCTCGCGGAGATCTCCATCGAACGCCTGGCCAGGACCGCGGGCGTCGGCAAGGCGACCATCTACCGCCGCTGGAGCGGCAAGGAGGAACTCTTCGTCGACGTCATGCGCGCCACCGAGCCCCCGGACGCCGAACTGCCCGGCACCTCGATGCGCGACGACCTGATAGCCCTTCTGGAGCCGCTGCGCCAGCGGGGCCTGGCCAGCCGCTCCTCGGCGCTCCTGCACAACGTCTACGCCCAGATCAAGTCCAGCCCCAAGATCTGGGCCGCGTACCAGGCGATCGTCATCGAACCGCGGCGCCTGACCACCTTCGAGGTCCTGCGCCGTGGACAGCGGGACGGTGAACTCCGCGACGACGTGGACATCGAGGTCATCAACGACCTCTTCGTCGGCCCCATGCTGGTACGCGCCGTCATGCGCCCGGACGCCGAACTCCCCGAGGACCTGGCCGAACAGATCGTCGACACGGTACTCGCGGGACTGCGTCCCGACAGGCCCTAGTTCATCCTCCCGTTCATCCTCTCGGCCCATGCGCCGAATGTGCGCGTTTCGTCACAGAGGCCGCGCTCCGCCCCGTATTCGGAACTCCGAACGCCGAGTTGTTCGTCCTCGTGCCCGTACGGCCGTCCCGGGACGGCGAGAACGACACCGATCATCCCCTAGGGTCGTAAGCCGAGGGGCTGACGGTGTGCACGGCAGGTTGTGAGGCGACGGTATGGCGCAGGCGTACGTGACGGAGACGGGCAGCGACGGCTCGGGGCCCGAGCGTCGAGGTCCCCGGCTTCGGCGCCTGCTGGACAAGCTCCGGCGCTCGCTGGGCTCCTGGCGCGGCGACCGCGGCATCTGGCGCCGCGGACTGATCCTGGCCGCGCTCGCCCTGGTCCTCGCCCTGGTGATGCTGCTGCACGCGCAGATCCCCAACAGGATCGGCAACCTCGGCAGTCTCACCGAGACGTTCCTGCCGTGGCTCGGCATCCTCATCCCCGTCCTGCTGGTCCTCGGCCTCGTGCGGAAGTCCGCGACCGCCCTGATCGCCGTCCTGCTCCCCGCGACCGTCTGGCTGAACCTGTTCGGCGGACTGCTCACCGACCGGACCGGTGCCGGCGGCGACCTGACCGTCGCCACGCACAACGTCAACGCGGAGAACCCGGACCCCTCCGGTACCGCCCGTGACGTGGCCGCGTCCGGCGCCGACGTGGTGGCCCTGGAGGAGCTGAAGGCCACGGCGGTCCCCACGTACGAGAAGGCGCTCGCCCCGACGTACAAGTACCACTCCGTGCAGGGCACCGTCGGGCTGTGGAGCAAGTACCCGATGACCGGAACCGAGCCCGTCGACATCAAGCTCGGCTGGACGCGCGCGATGCGCGCCACGGTGACGACCCCGAACGGCCAGGTCGCGGTGTACGTCGCCCATCTGCCCTCGGTCCGGGTGAAGCTGCAGGCCGGGTTCACCGCCCGCCAGCGTGACCGGAGCGCCGACGCGCTCGGCGAGGCGATCGCCGCGGAGTCACTGCAGAAGGTCATCCTGCTCGGCGACCTCAACGGCACGATGAACGACCGCGCCCTGAACGCGGTCACCTCGCAGATGCGCTCCACCCAGGGCGCGGCGGGCAGCGGCTTCGGATTCAGCTGGCCCGCGTCGTTCCCGATGGCCCGGATCGACCAGATCATGGTCAAGGGCATCGAGCCGGTGACCTCCTGGACCCTGCCCAGGACCGGCAGCGACCACCTCCCGATCGCCGCCCGGGTCAAGCTCACGGCAACCGGGTCTTAACCTCCTGGAATACTGGGCCTGCGAGACTTTGTTCCACAGGTGAACTTAGAGAGCCCGTGCACACCGGTGTGCACGGGCGCGTCCGTGCGCGCATGCCCCCAGACCACTGGGGCGCACGCCCACGGACCCGGGCTCGTCCCCGCCCGTCCTGTTCTCCTACTGCACTCCGCTCCTCTGAAAGGCCCCTCATGCCTCTGGCCCTGCTCGCCCTAGCCGTGGGCGCCTTCGGCATCGGTACCACCGAGTTCGTGATGATGGGCCTGCTGCCCGACGTCGCGGACGACCTCCAGATATCCATCCCCAGCGCCGGACACCTCGTCTCGGCCTACGCCCTCGGCGTGGTGATCGGCGCCCCGCTGCTCGCCGCGGCCACCGCCCGGATGTCCCGCCGCAAGGTCCTCATCGCCCTGATGGGGCTCTTCGTGGCAGGCAACGCACTCTCCGCCTTCGCCCCCGACTACCACTGGCTGCTCGCCGCCCGCTTCGTCAGCGGTCTGCCGCACGGCGCCTTCTTCGGCGTCGGCGCCGTCGTCGCCACCAGCCTCGTCGCCCCCGAGCGCAAGGCGCGCTCCGTCTCCCTGATGTTCCTCGGCCTGACCGTCGCGAACATCGCGGGCGTTCCCGTCGCCACCTTCATCGGCCAGCACTTCGGCTGGCGGGCCACCTTCCTCGGCGTGAGCGCGATCGGTCTGGCGGCGATAGCCTCGCTCGCGTTCCTCATCCCGCGCGACCACACGCACGCCCCCACGGGCGGCCTGCGCGGCGAGCTGGCCGCCCTGCGTTCGCTCCCCGTGTGGCTGGCCCTCGGTACGACGGTCGCGGGCTTCGGCGCCCTCTTCTCCGCGTACAGCTACATCACGCCGATGCTCACGGACTCCGCCGGGTACGCCGACTCCAGCGTCACGTTGCTGCTGGCGCTGTTCGGCGTCGGAGCGACGGTCGGCAACCTCGTGGGCGGCCGTCTCGCGGACCACTCCCTGCGCGGCACCCTCTTCGGCGGACTCGTCTCGCTGGTCACGGTCCTCGCCCTCTTCCCCGTCCTCATGAGCGCCCAGTGGAGTGCGGCCGTCGCGGTCACCCTCCTCGGTACCGCCGCCTTCATCACCGGCTCACCTCTCCAGCTGATGGTCATGGAGAAGGCCTCCGCGGCGCCGTCCCTGGCGTCCTCCGCCAACCAGGCAGCGTTCAACCTCGCGAACGCCGGCGGTGCGTGGATCGGCGGCATCGCGCTGGCCGCGGGCTTCGGTGCGACGTCGCCCGCGCTGGCGGGGGCTCTGCTCGCCGTCCTCGGCCTCGCGGTCGCCGCGACGGCCTACGCCGTGGACCGCCGGCGCGCCGAGGTCCCCGCCCCCGCGCCGGGCCGCCTGATCGCGACCCACGTCCCTCCGCACCCGGAACACGCGCATCACTGACGCCGGACGAGCGCAGGCTTCTAGGGGCGCGGGGAACTGCGCGCCCAGCCCCCACAGGCCTGCAGACGATGAACTCACCCGGGGGGCCCGGGGCGGAGCCCCAGGGATGGGACGGGAAGGGGCGGCGGGGGCGAAACACCCCCCGCCCCCGACGGCGTCACGCGTGCTCGCGCCACCGATTGGTGATCGGAAGCCGCCGGTCCTTCCCGAACCCCTTGGCGGAGATCTTGGTGCCCGGCGGATACTGCCGGCGCTTGTACTCCGCCGTGTCCACCATCCGCAGCGTCTTCACCACCAGCTCCCGGTCGAACCCCGCCGCGACGATCCCGTCCGCCCCCTCGTCCCGGTCCACATACCGCTCGAGGATCGCGTCCAGCACGGGATAGTCGGGGAGGGAGTCCGTGTCGACCTGGCCGGGACGGAGCTCCGCGCTCGGCGGCTTGGTGATCGAGCTCTCGGGGATCGGCGGGGTCTGCCCCCGCTCGGCCGCCGCCCGGTTGCGCCACTCCGCCAGCCGGAAGACCGACGTCTTGTACACGTCCTTGATGGGCCCGTACGCGCCCACGGAGTCGCCGTACAGCGTCGAGTACCCCACCGCCAGCTCGGACTTGTTCCCCGGCGCCAGCACGATGTGCCCCTCCTGGTTGGAGATGGCCATCAGCATGGTGCCCCGCAGGCGCGACTGGAGGTTCTCCTCGGCCAGTCCGGTCAGCCCCAGCGATGACATATACGCGTCGAACATCGGCTCGATCGGCACCGTCCGGAAGTTCAGACCCGTCCGCCGCGCCAGCTCCGCCGCGTCCCCCCTGGAGTGGTCGGAGGAGTACTTCGACGGCATCGACACCCCGTACACGTTCTGCGCGCCCAGCGCGTCGCACGCGATCGCCGCGACCAGCGCCGAGTCGATGCCACCGGACAGGCCGATCAGCACGGACCGGAACCCGTTCTTCGCGACGTACGCCCGCAGTCCGACGACCAGCGCCGAGTAGACCTCCTCGTCGGCGTCGAGCCGCTCCGCGTACCCGCCGGCGAGCTCCGCCTCGTACGCGGGCAACGGCTCCTGCGACAGCACCAGCCGCTCGATGCGCAGCCCGTCGTCCACCACACCCGTCACCGGCTCGACGGCGCCCGCCGGCAGCTCCAGGTCCAGTACGACGCACCCCTCCGCGAACTGCGGCGCGCGTGCGACGACCTCCCCGTTTCGGTCGACCACGATGGAGTCGCCGTCGAAGACCAGCTCGTCCTGCCCGCCGATCATGGCGAGGTAGGCGGTGGTGCAGCCGGCCTCCTGGGCCCGCTTGCGCACCAGTTCGAGGCGGGTGTCGTCCTTGTCGCGCTCGTACGGCGAGGCGTTGATGGACAGCAGCAGCCCGGCCCCGGCGGACCGGGCCGCGGGCACGCGTCCGCCGTCCTGCCAGAGGTCCTCGCAGATGGCGAGGGCCACGTCGACCCCGTGCACCCGCACGACCGGCATGGTGTCGCCGGGCACGAAGTAGCGGAACTCGTCGAACACGCCGTAGTTCGGGAGGTGGTGCTTGGCGAAGGTCAGCGCCACCCGGCCCCCGTACAGCACCGCGGCGGCGTTCTGCGGGGCGCCGGCCGGCTGCCCGTACTTCGGCTGGGCGGTCTCGGACCGGTCGAGGTAGCCGACGATCACCGGCAGCTCCCCGAAGCCCTCGTCGGCCAGCCGCGCGGCCAGCGCGCGCAGCGCGGCGCGGGAGGCCTCGACGAAGGACGACCGCAGGGCCAGGTCCTCGACGGGGTACCCGGTCAGCACCATCTCGGGGAACGCCACCAGATGCGCTCCCTGCTCGGCGGAGTGCCGGGTCCAACGGACGATCGCCTCGGCGTTGGTGGCGAGATCGCCGACGGTCGAGTCGATCTGATTCAGGGCGAGGCGTAGTTGAGGCACGGGCCCAGTGTAATCGTCAGAGCGACACAATGGGGTGTGGGGCGCCCCACGTGCAGACGCCCCGGCCACCGCCCCTCGACGTACCCCCAGCGGGTATCCGGCACGCGCTCGCCCGGGGAAGCACCGGCACTCGAACGCCAGGAAACGCGGACGCCCGCCCCTCGTCGAGGGGCGGGCGCGGCGGAGATGCGACGGAGAACCGTCAGTGACCGTGGTTGGAGCGGTACGACTCGACGTAGCCCGAGGCGGGCGTGCCCACACCGGTGACGTCGTCGTAGCCGCGCACGGCCTTCAGGGAGCTGTCCTTGCCGAGGCTGCGGACGGAGGTGAGCAGACCGCCCGACGCGTCGATGGAGTTGGCGAAGTCCACGCGCGCCACGGCGAGTTCGGAGCCCGTGGGGGTGTCCGTCACGTCGTGGTAGGCCTTGGAGCCGTACTTCGCGTAGATCGACGGGTTGGCGAAACCGATCGCCTTGCCGCCGCGCGCCTCCTGGGCCAGTGCCTGGACGGCCGCGATCACCGGCGCGGCGAGCGAGGTGCCGCCGATCCGGTACTCGCTGTACTGCTGGGACCCGTCCGGGAAGGTCTGCGTCTGGCCGACCTTGAAACCGGTGTTGGGGTCGGCGACCGCCGCGATGTCCGGCACGGTGCGCATGGCCGTCGTGCCGTTGGCCTTGGCGAGCGCGCCGGGCACGACACCCTTCTGGTAGAAGGGCTGCGCCACGGTCTTGCTGGTGCCGCCGCCCGCGCCCGAGGTGAACGCGCCCGGGAAGCCGGTCCAGCTCTTGCCGTCGGCCGCGAGCGAGGCCTTCTCGGTGCCCCAGCCGGTCTCGAACTGGTACTTGTCGCCCTTGCCGACCGCCAGCGACGTACCGCCGACCGCCGTCACCCACGCCGAGTTGGCCGGGGTGTCGACCTGCTTCGTCTTGGTGTTGGCGACCTCGTCGCCGTTGTCACCGGAGGAGAAGTAGAAGCCGATGCCCTCGACCGCGCCGAACTGGAAGGTCTGGTCGTAGGCGGCCGCGAGGTCCGGCGTCTGGTTGGCCTCGATGTCGCCCCACGAGTTGGAGACGATGTCGGCCAGGTGGTTGTCGACGATCTTGTTCAGCGAGTCGAGCAGATCGTTGTCGAGGCAGGACGCGGCACCCACGTACGTGATGTTCGCGTCCGGCGCGACGGCGTGCACGGCCTCGACGTCGAGGGTCTCCTCGCCGTACCAGCCGGCCGCTCCGCACGCCTCGGTCTGCGTGTAGGTGCCGGGCAGCACCTGACGCAGCTGGCTGCTGCTGTACGCCGAGTCACCGTGCTTCTTGGCGTACGTGGCCGCGTCGAACGCGATGGTCGGCGAGGCGTACGCGTCGGTGATGGCTACCCGCACACCCTTGCCGGTGCGCTTGCCCGCGCCGTAGGCGGCGCGCAGCTGCTTGCCCGTGTAGCCCTGGATCGCGTACGGGATCTTCGTGCCGTACGCGTCCGGCAGGGTGCTCGCGATGTTCGAGCCGAAGTACGAGGAGAACGGCCCGGAGTTCTTGAACACCGCGTCCGGGGGCGGCAGCGTGTCGTCGTGCGTCGCCTTGTGCGGGGCGTTGTCCAGGCCGGTGACGGTCAGGACGGCGCCGTTGAGGGCGGCCGGCGCGGAGGCCGCCTTCGACGGCGCCCGGTAGGTCTTGTTGCCCTTGGCGTAGTTGTGGAGCTGGGTGCCGAACGCCTTCTCGGCGGCGGCCACGTCACCGGTGACGGAGACGTAGTGCTGCGTGGTGCCGGTGACCTTCAGGCCCGCCGACTTCAGCCACGAGGTCACCGCGGCGACCTGCGCCTTGGTGGCACCGAAGCGGGCCTGCGTCTGCTTGGCGCTGAGGTACTTGCCGTACGACGCCGAGTTCGGGTCGGACACGGCCTTGGCGTACGCGGCCAGACCGGCAGCGTTCCGGCCGGCGTAGTAGACCCGGGCGGAGACCTGGGAGTTGTCGGACGAGGCCCCCTTGTCCGCCTTCGCCGTGGCCCACGCGGGCTTGGTGCCCGCGAGGGTGTCCCGGCTGGGACCGTCCGCGGCGTTGGCCGTGGGTATACCGAGCGCCAGCGCACCGGCGAGCAGCGGCAGTGTCGCTGCCATGCTCACCCCGGCGCGCATGGTGGCGCGATTGGATCTCATAAAACCCCCTGCGATGCGGTTCGTCGCATGTGTGGTCGTTCGTGATGTGCGAGACCGCGTGCTGGAACCGAGGGCACGCGGAATGGATCACGCTGGGGTCACTCTGGCGATGAACCGTTCATGCCAGGGGAATGAGAAGGCCAAGGAAACACCAAGTGGCCGTGATTGCAGGGCATTTGATCCGGTATGACGTCACCCTCGCCCCGGATGTAGGGATATCCCTCGTTTTCTTGTAAAGGGGTTCCCAACTTCTGTAAGCGTATTGCGACATCGGCGGGTTCGTGGTTCGTCCCGCCGCCCACAGGCGCATCACGGCCCGGGTCGTGCAGGGGTTCTGAGGCAACTGGCGCTCGAAGAGTTCCACCGCCGCGGCCGACGACCGGCAGTTCGCCGAGGGGCTCGTGGCCGAGGCGTTCGTGGCCGAGGCGTTCGCCCGGGCCTTCGCCGCCTGGTCGATCAGGACGACACGGCGGATGCCGGGCCGGGCGGCCTCGACCCCGCGCTGCCGACCTGGCTCCGCGGGCTGCCTCGGCGTCGGCGGGCGGGGGTCGCCCTGCGGGTCTGCCTCGACCTCGACACAGCGACCACCGCGAAGACCCACGTGCTCGCCCCGGGGACCGTCACCGCCCATCCATCCTTGACCCAGGGGGTGTCCGGCGGATCACCCCGGTCCACGGTGGTCCGAACGACACCACCTAGTCGCGGGCCTTCGCGCCTCGCGCCTTGAGCATGTCCGCCATCAGCTGGATCTCCGACTGCTGCGCGTCGACCATGCCCTGGGCGAGCTTCTTCTCCACGCCGACCGTGCACTTCGCGACGCAGCCCTCGGCCATGTGGATGCCGCCCTTGTGGTGGTCGGTCATCAACTGCAGGTAGAAGACCTCCGCCTGCTTGCCGCTCAGCGTGTTCAGCCTCTTCATCTCGGTGTTGGTCGCCATGCCGGGCATCAGCGCGCCGTCCTTGCCGGACGCCATGTCGCCCATGCCCATCCATGTCATGGGCGCGTCCGCCGTCACCTTCGGCAGCTCCCACAGGTCGAGCCAGCCCAGCAGCATGCCGCGCTGATTGGCCTGCGTCTGCGCGATGTCGTACGCGAGTCGCCGTACCTCCACGTTGTCCGTACGGTCGCGCACGATGTACGACATCTCGACGGCCTGCTGGTGATGGACCGCCATGTCCCGCGCGAAACCCGCGTCCGCCGAGTCGGCCGACGGCACCTTCGTCCCCGAGGACCCGGAGCCGTCGCTCTCGGCGACCGCGTACGTGATCGCCCCGGCGGCCACCAGCACCGCCGCCGTGGTCCCCGCGATCCAGCCCACCTGGCGCATCTGGCTCACTGCGACAGACCGTTGGTGCAGGCGGCGCCCGGCTCGGGCGTCTGCTTGCCCTGCACGAACTCCGAGAAGAACTTGTCGACGTTCGGGTCGCTCGCGCTCGTCACCGTGCGCTGCTTGCCCCACGCGCTCAGCATGATCGGGTCCTTCTGGTCCTCGACGGGGCTCATCAGGGTGTACGGCGTCTTCTTGACCTTCGCTTCGAGCGCCTTCACGTCGGCGTCGGAGGCCTTGCTGTTGTACGTCACCCACACCGCGCCGTGCTCCAGAGAGTGCACGGCGTTCATGTTGTTGATCGCCTTGCTGTAGACGTCGCCGTTGCAGTTCATCCACACCGGGTTGTGGTTGCCGCCGACCGGGGGTTCCATCGGGTACTTCACGGTCTTGGTGACGTGGTTGCGGGACAGCGTCCCCGACCAGGTCTCCACGCCGTCCTTGCCCGCGACGAAGTGCCCCGAGCCGCCCTTCGAGTCGCTCGCCGAGGTGCTGCTGTCGTTGGACTGCGACTTGACCAGGACGACACCGCCGACGACGAGACCGGCGACTATGACCGTGCTGGCCGTGATCGTGAGGATCCGGTTACGACGCTCCCGGGCACGCTCGGCCTTGCGCATCTCTTCTATGCGCGCCTTGCGCTGCGCGGAGGTGGTGTTCTTGGCGGAACCCATGGCGAGTCCTTATGGGGATGGGACGGTCGGGTCCGCTGATCGTAATGGGGCGAGGGTGCTCAGTACGAAGGGAGGCCACAGAATGTCCAAAGGAGACGCCCGGTGGCGCAGCCCCGCAAAGAGGGGACGCGGCCCTGTCCGGATGATCCGTTGATCTGTTACGACCTCCACCACCCGCGAGGTCGCCGCGGACATGGACGTCCCCTATGCCCATGCCGCTATACCCGTGCCGCGAAGGTCGTCGCCGAACTCCAGCACCTCGGACTGCTCGCGGGCCGCCGCGACCGTGGCGGCGGCCTCGGCTCCGGCATCCGATGACGGCTGACAGCTGACGCAATCTGTCATCTGCAATCTGTTATCTGCGATCTGTCATCTGATGTCTGATGCAAATTAAGGCTCCCAGGGAGAGAGTCTGGGGGTCGGCCATTACAGACAGGCGGATGAGCAGGCAGTATGGGCACCAGAGCAGGACACCTGCCGTACGCGAGGCGTTCAGACCGCGGTCGCCCGGGCGATCATGGTCCGCAACGCGCATGAAATGGTGTTGTGGTGGGATGCTCAGGTGCCCCGACCGTCCCCGAGGCGTGGGAGCAGGCGGCCTGACCAGCAAGGATGGGTGGAAGCGGAAGATGGACAAGCAGCAGGAGTTCGTGCTCCGGACACTGGAGGAGCGGGACATCCGGTTCGTTCGGCTGTGGTTCACGGACGTGCTGGGCTTCCTCAAGTCGGTGGCCGTGGCTCCGGCCGAGCTGGAGCAGGCCTTCGACGAGGGCATCGGCTTCGACGGCTCGGCCATCGAGGGCTTCGCCCGTGTGTACGAGTCCGACATGATCGCCAAGCCGGACCCGTCGACGTTCCAGGTGCTGCCGTGGCGCGCGGAGGCCCCCGGCACGGCCCGCATGTTCTGCGACATCCTGATGCCGGACGGCTCCCCGTCCTTCGCGGACCCGCGTTACGTCCTCAAGCGCGCCCTCGCGAAGACCTCCGACCTGGGCTTCACCTTCTACACCCACCCGGAGATCGAGTTCTTCCTGCTGAAGGACCGCCCGCTGGACGGCTCGCGCCCGACCCCGGCCGACAACTCCGGCTACTTCGACCACACCCCGCAGAACGTCGGCATGGACTTCCGCCGCCAGGCGATCACCATGCTGGAGTCGATGGGCATCTCGGTCGAGTTCTCCCACCACGAGGGCGCACCCGGCCAGCAGGAGATCGACCTGCGCTACGCCGACGCGCTCTCCACGGCCGACAACATCATGACGTTCCGCCTGGTCATGAAGCAGGTCGCGCTGGAGCAGGGCGTCCAGGCGACGTTCATGCCCAAGCCCTTCTCCGAGCACCCCGGCTCCGGCATGCACACGCACCTCTCCCTCTTCGAGGGCGACCGCAACGCGTTCTACGAGTCGGGCTCGGAGTACCAGCTCTCCAAGGTCGGCCGCTCCTTCATCGCGGGCCTGCTGAAGCACGCGGCGGAGATCTCCGCCGTCACCAACCAGTGGGTCAACTCCTACAAGCGCATCTGGGGCGGCTCGGAGCGCACCGCGGGCGCCGGCGGTGAGGCCCCCTCGTACATCTGCTGGGGCCACAACAACCGCTCCGCCCTCGTCCGCGTCCCGATGTACAAGCCCGGCAAGACCGGCTCCGCACGCGTCGAGGTCCGCTCCATCGACTCGGGCGCGAACCCGTACCTGGCCTACGCCCTGCTCCTGGCTGCCGGCCTGAAGGGCATCGAGGAGGGCTACGAGCTCCCGCCCGGCGCCGACGACGACGTCTGGGCCCTCTCCGACGCCGAGCGCCGCGCGATGGGCATCGAGCCCCTGCCCCAGAACCTCGGCGAGGCCCTCACCCTGATGCAGCGCAGCGAACTGGTCGCCGAGACCCTCGGCGAACACGTCTTCGACTTCTTCCTCCGCAACAAGAAGTCGGAGTGGGAGGAGTACCGCTCCGAGGTCACCGCCTTCGAGCTCCGCAAGAACCTGCCGGTGCTGTAGACGCAGGTCAGCACCAGTTTTCGGCGCGCGCACGCAGGGCCGACGGTCAGGAACCGTCGGCCCTACGGCCATGTCGGCGTGTGGTGTGCTTCTGAACGAGTCCGTGCTCGCCTGCGTCGTCCTGCAGCAGGTGCCGCAGGTGGTGCCGGGCCCGGTGGATGCGGGAGCCGACGGTGTTCGTGGTCACGCCCGTGAAGTCGGCGGTCTCCTGGTAGGTGAAGCCCTCGACGTCATAGAGGTAGATGGTCACCCGCTGCTCGGGGGAAAGGGCGCGCAGGGCTGCCCGGACGCGTCCGGATCACGGGTCATGCGCATCGCGGCCGAGTACATGCGAGGGCGGAACTCCAGGGCACAGTCGAAGCCGGTCACGTGTGCGGCATCAGACGGCTGGTCTTCGCCGGTGCATGTGGGCATCGATGGTTTCCTCCTTCGACTCACTGCAAGTGCCTTGCCTTGCTTGCCGGCGCCGTGCCTGTCTCCGCTACGCGCTCTTGGTACGCAGCTCCTCCAGTGACGCCGCCGTCAACCGGTGTGGTGTCCGACCGGGTTCGACCAGGACGACGTTGCAGGCCGCGGCGTGGGTCAGCGCGGCGGTGAAGCTGCCGTCGGTGAACTGTGCCACCGGTCCGCGCGGGGACCGGCCGACCGCGATCGTGTGCGCTTCGACCTCGGCGGCGTGCTGGACGAGAACCCTGCCGGCCGTGGCGTGGTCACCGATGCTGGTGAGTACCTGCCCGGTGGCGGTGATGCCGTGCGCGGCAAGGTGGTTGAGGTGGGCGAGGACCGCGGCGCGCGCGTGGTCGGCGTCCTCGGTGTCGATGGCCTGTTCCTCGATCACGGCGGTCTCACGGACGTGGACGACCTCCAGCGGGCTGCCGGTGTCGCGGGCGATGGCGGCGGCCTCGTCGACGATCACGGCGGCGTCTTGGGTGGCACCGACGGCCACGATGAGCGGGCGGTAGCCGGGCGCCGGGGTGGCCCCGACGCGCTCGAGGGTCGGGCGCACCGTCTCGCCGTGGGCCTCGTTCTTCTCCGCGGCGCTGACCAGCTTGTGGCCCGAGGCGAGGACGAAGACCGCGAGGATGAAGGCGGCGCCGCCGAGGTAGAACGGGACGCTGAGGCTGGTGGCGTCGGCGAGCTTGCCGGCGACGAACGGGGCCAGGCCGCCTCCGATGAACCGGACGAAGCCGTAGGTCGAGGAGGCGACCGATCGCTCGACCGGCGAGACGAGCATGACGGCCTGGGTGGTGAGGGTGTTGTTGATGCCGATGAAGGCACCGCTGACGATGACCGCGACGATCACGGCGACGGGGGTGTTGACGCCGACGGCGATGACCGTCATGACGATGCCGAGCCCGATCAGGTTGCCGTAGAGCACCGGGGCGGTGCCGAATCGGGCCTGCAGGCGGGGCGCGACGAACACGCTGAAGGCGGCGACCAGCAGGCCCCAGCCGGTGAAGACCAGGCCGAGCCGCTGGGCGTCGAGCTCCATGGGGTACGGCGCGTAGCCGAGCATGGTGAAGAATCCCCAGTTGTACAGCAGCGCCATGATGCCCATGGTGAGCAGGCCGCGGTGCCGCAACGCCTTGAGCGGGGCGGCCAGTGATGTGCGGTGCTCGGGTTTGGGCAGTGCGGGGACGAACGCGATCGTGGCGATCAGGGCGACGGCCATGAGTACGGCGACGCCGAAGAACGGTCCGCGCCAGCTGATGGTGCCCAGTTCACCGCCGAGCAGTGGACCGACCGCGATGCCGAGACCGAGTGCGGCTTCGTACAGGATGATCGCTCCGCCGAAGCCGCCGCTGGCCGAGGCGACGATGACCGCCAGGCTGGTGGCGATGAACAGGGCGTTGCCCAGGCCCCAGCCGGCGCGGAACCCGACGATGCCGCCTATCGAGCCGGAGGCGCCGGCGAGTGCGGAGAACACGACGATCAGCACCAGGCCCATGACCAGCGTGCGCTTGGCGCCGATCCGGCTGGAGACCCACCCCACCACGAGCATCGCGACCGCTGTCACGACCAGGTAGCTGGTGAACAGCAGCGACACCTGACTCGGTGTGGCATGCAGGTTCTTCGCGAGCGAGGGCAGGATCGGGTCGACCAGGCCGATGCCCATGAACGAGATGACACAGGCGAACGCCACGGCCCAGACAGCACGTGGTTGCTTGAACAGGCTCGCCGTTGTCCCATGCGTTGCGCTCATTGCCTATTTCTCCTGGAAGGTTGTCCCTCATCGATGCCGGCGGTCACTTGGACACCTCGGCCTGGATCAATCGGGCGAGTGCGGGGAGGGCGATGACCACCGCGGACCGCTCCTGCGGATCAAGCCGGTCCATCAGCTCGCGCAGAGCCTCCGCACGCTCGGCACGCCGTCGGCTGACCACGTCGGCTCCGGCGTCGGTCGCTTCGACCAGCACGCCTCGCCGGTCGTCGGTGCTCGCGATGCGGCGCACCAGCCCGTCGCGTTCCATGCGCGTGACCAGCTGTGTCATTCCGGGCTGGGAGACGCCCTCGCCGCGTGCCAGCTCGGTCACCCGCTGGGGGCCCTCGCGGCCGAGGCGGCCCAGCACGGACGAGGCCGCCGAGCTCAGACCCCCGGCCGTGCTGACCTGACGCACGTACCGGACCAGCTGCTCCAAGGCGACGACGAGCTCTTCACCGGAGCCACCGGGATCCATAACCCTGTTATGCATAACTGTATTATGAAAGTGGGGCGAGTCGATCGTCAATGTGACCTGGATCTCAGCTCCGACAGGTCGGCGGCTTGTGGATCGGGGCCGGCGGAGCCGTCGGAGGCTGGATTGCAGAGCCTGTTGGTGGCGCTTAGCGTGATGTCGGGGACTCCCGGGGCTCTCGGGTGCGGTGTGTGCCGCGGACTCACGACGCCGAGGGCGCTCTGCGCAGGGGCCCGCTCCGTCGAGGAAGAAAGGTCCGGAGCCTGGTCGCCGACGGGGATGCCGCCCCCGGCATTGTTCCCGTCCAGTTCAGAACGCCCGCCGAATGTGTCGGGCGCTGAGAGACGAGAGGCCACTCATGCCACAGTCCATGCGCGCGCTCGTAGCCGACAAGGTTGGCGAGCCGGCCGATGTCCTGCGGCTGGAATCCCGTCCTGTTCCCACGCCAGAAGCCGGTCAGGCGTTGATCCGCGTGAAGGCGACTCCGATTCACGCCAGTGATCTGCACGTGCTGCGTGGCCGCTACGGTTTCTCCCCCGAGTTCCCCACGGTCGGGGGGCACATGGAATGCGTGGGCCGTATTGAGGCCCTGGGTCCGGACACCGGGGGACTGAAGATCGGCGAGCGCGTGGTGGCCGTCGCTGTCCCGGCGGTACCCGGGCCGCAGGTGGCCGGCACTTGGCAGGAGTACCTCGTCGCCGATACAAGAAGGCTCCTGCCGGTCCCCGATCATCTGAGCGACTCCAGCGCCTCTCAGCTCGCCGTCAACCCTTTGACCGCGCTGCTCCTGGTGACTCGCGAACTCGACGTACAGCCGGGTGAGTGGTTGTTGCAGACGGCCGCGGGCTCCACCGTCGGCCGGCTCGTCATTCAGCTGGCCAGACATCTGGGTGTGCGCACGATCAATGTCGTGCGGCGGCGCGATGCCGTCGAGGAGATCAAGGCGCTTGGCGGTGACGAGGTCATCTGCACCGAGGACGAGGACCTGTTGCGGCGTGTGGCCGAGATCGCAGGATCGGCCGGCGTGCGCAAGGCCATCGACTGCGTCGCGGGCCACGTGGGTGCCCAGGTGTCCCAGGCACTGGCTCCGGGAGGAGAGGTCGTGGTCTACGGCGCGCTCTCTACCCATCGGCAAACCGACCCGGCCGCGCTGACGATCCCGCTGCTGGCGCGCTCGGTCATCTACGAGACCAAAGCGGTCCGTGGCTTCTGGCTGAACCGCTGGTTCGGCACTGCCTCACCCGCGGATGCGCTGCGCGCGCTGTCCGAGGTTCGTAGTCTCGTCGCTGATGAAGTGCTGAGCATCCCCCGAGGCGAGCCGTTCCCGCTCGAACGCTTCACTGAAGCCATCTCGTTCGCCGAAGCACCCGCACATGGCGCCAAACCGCTCTTCGTCTTCGAGGATGGCCAGGACGAAGACGCCAGGTAGGACGCCGCCCGGCTCGGGCGAAGCGCACCGCTCGGCCGACTTGACCGGGCATCAGGCCGGCGCCCGAGATCAGGTTCGGCTCGCGAACGCGGCAGGGCGGCTCAGAGTGGACAGCCCGGTGTACGCCGGCGTGCCGGGAGCCGGGCTCGGCGGGTGATGCCCGGCCGGTAGCCGGACATCACCCGCCGAGGAACGGCTCAGTGCTTGTCGACCGCGGAGGCCCAGTCGAAGTTCACGCCCATGTCCGAGTACATCTTCGAGTATCCGACATAGCAGTTGAACTTCTCGACCTTGCCGTTGTGCAGGTACCAGAAGTCGGCAGTCGGCGCGTCGACCTTCGCGCCGGTCGGCTTGACGGTGCCCGCCGGTGACTGCAGCGGCCCCTCGAACGTGCCCTGGATAGACAGCTCGATGCTGACCACGTCACCGTTCACGGTGATGCGCTTGAGGTCACGGTGAACATCGGGGAAGAGGTTGGCCATGTAGGGCAGAACGTCACCAAGCGCCTTTCCCCGATAGGCCTGGCCGGCGACCATGTCGTTGAAGACGCCGTCCTTGGCGAAGCTGTTGACGAACGTCTTGACGTCCAGGCTCCTGCCCTCCGCCACGTGGTAGTCGCGCAGGACGACGGCGAGATTCTCCTTCTCGTGCTTGGTCAGGTGGCGGTCCGTGAGTGGCAGCTTCGCCAGGTCGCCGGGAGTCAGGTCCGCGTGGGCCGCCTTACTGCTGTGCGCGGGGCTCGCGGCCTGTGTCGGCGCAGCGGCGATGGAAAGACCGCCCAGGATCGCTATCGCGGCCGTGGCGGTGATCGACTTCCGGCTGAGCAGCTTCATGTCGTGTTCCTCCAGGTTTGTTCTCAGGATCCGAGATCCGTCGCAACGGTCTCTCGCCCGTCCTTAGTAAATCAAGCGATCGCTTTAATTTATGGACGGCAGTGCAGGCTGTCAAGCCGATGTTTGAATTGTGTGCGGTGGAGTGTGGCTTGCTCCGCTGCTTGCTGCTTGCTGCTCGCTGCTCGGTGGGGTGCCCTGGGGGCCGGATTCGCTCGAGTTCAGCCTCGGTCCGCGAGGTGGCTGTTTGACAATGAAGTCAAGCGGCTGCTTGAGTTCATGCTGTGATACGGGCGAAAAAGACGGACCTGCGCCGAGAGGCTGGTCAGCGCACGCGGGACGGTCTGCAGGCGGCCGCCCTGGAGTTGCTCGCGCAACGAGGCCAGGAGGGCGTGACGCTCCGCGAGATCACAGACCGCGCCGGAGCCAACGTCGCCGCGGTGAGTTACCACTTCGGGTCACTGAAGGCGCTGTGCGACTCGGCGATAGAGCACGCGTTGGAACGGTATCTGGACGCGCAGATCCTGGCACTTGACTCCCTTGGCTCCGCTTCGACGCTCCAGGAGGTGGCGGCAGCCTTCGCCCGGCCGATGGTGCGCGCACTGGCGGCCGGTGGACAGGACCTGGCCGTGATGCGGACTGTGGCGCGCGTCGGGATCGATCCGCCCCAGGGGTGGGAGCGGCTGGCCGGCAAGTTCGACCAGAGTCGCCGGGAGGCCCTCCGGGTGCTGACGCCGAACATTCCCGGAGTCGACGAGCAGGAACTGATCTTCCGTACGCGATGCGCGGCCGGCCTGCTGAACTGGCTCGCGCTGGCACCCATCGGCACCGAGCTGGCCGCCATGTCCGCCGAGCAGATCGAGCGGCAGCTGGTCCCCGTGGTGGCCGGGGCGTTCCGCGGGGACGCCGCCGTCGGCCGCTGACCAGGCCGAAGGCCACCGGAATCCAAGTAGTGGCCTGTCAGGCCGTCACCTTCGTGATGAACGCCGCCAGGTTCGCCACCGTTCGCTGGATCTTTTCCTCCAGCGTGAGTGATTCGTGGAGGCGGGCGCCGGCGCCCGCGTCCTTCTTGCCTCGTACGTACAGGGAGCAGGAGAGGTCGCTGCATATGTAGGCGCCGACCGAGTTGCCCTGCTGGCCGGCCTTGCCCGCCTTCGGGGCGACCATCAGGGAGACGCCGCCGGTGTGGGTGGTCAGGCACATCGAGCACATGCTGCGCCGGGTCTGCCAGGAGGTGGGGCTGGGGCTGCGCAGGACCAGGGCCTTCGGGTGGCCGTTCAGTTCGAGGACGAGGTAGGTGCGTTCGGGTGACTGGGGGTCCCGCCAGCCGAGGTAGTCCAGGTCGTCCCAGGGGCGGTCGGTCAGATCGCGCGGGACGGACAGGCGCTTCGCCTCGCCCTTGGTGCAGTTCACGAACGCGGCGCGGATCTCTTGTTCGGTCAGCGGCTTCATGAGAGCCATGGTAAATTGCCTAAAGGTGTTAGGCAAATGCGTGAGCGGTTAGGGTGAGTGGGAGGAAGGTTATGGCGCGTATCGGGCTGACCACGGAACGTCTGGTCCTCGCGGGGGCGGAGCTGGCCGACGAGGTCGGCTTCGAGCAGGTGACCGTCTCGGAGCTCGCCAGACGCTTCGACGTGAAGGTCGCGAGCCTGTACTCGCACGTGAAGAACTCCCACGACCTCAAGACCCGGATCGCCCTGCTCGCCCTGGAGGAACTCGCCGACCGGGGCGCCGCCGCGCTGGCCGGGCGGGCCGGCAAGGACGCCCTGGCCGCTCTCGCGAACGTCTACCGCGACTACGCCCGGGAGTATCCCGGCCGCTATGCCGCCGCCCAGTTCAGGCTCGACCCGGAGGCGGCCGCCGCCAGCGCCGGTGGGCGGCACGCGCAGATGACGCGGGCGATCCTGCGTGGCTACGCGCTGACGGAGCCGGACCAGACGCACGCGGTCCGGCTGCTGGGCAGCTTCTTCCACGGCTACGTCAGCCTGGAGATGGGGGGCGGGTTCAGCCACAGCGCCCCCGATACGCAGGAGACCTGGGTGCGGATGCTGGACGCCCTCGACGCGCTGCTGCGGAACTGGCCCGCGAGCGCGACAGCAACAGCGACCGCGCCCGCCTCCGCCTCCTGATCGTCCCGCCGGGATCGTCCCTCCGGTCGATTTCCGACACCCGACAGCTTTGACGGACACGCGAGAGTTTTGACGCAGACGCCGAAGCCATGACCACCGACCACGACTGGATCACCACGACCGTCACCGCCGACCTCCTGCGTGGCGCCCTCGACGAGCTGGCCTTCACCACCGAGGGAGCCTTCGCCTGGTTCACCTACGCCTTCGCCTGGTTCACGTACGCCGTCGCCTAGTTCACGTACGCGGGAGACACCGCCGCGGTGCTGATGCGCCGCGGCTTTCCCGTGCCGTCGGACGGGACGGTGTAGAGGTCGGCTCCGTAGTCGCCGGGGAGGGCGTAGACGATCGTGCGGTCGTCGCGCCAGACCACCTGGTCGTCGATGCTGCGGGGCTCGGCCAGCGGGGTTTCGCGCATCGTGCGCAGGTCGAGGACGTACAGGTGCCAGGGGGCGTCCTTCGACAGGCCCGGCACGCGCTTCTTGTAGGCGACGCGCGTGCCGTCGGGGGAGAGGGACGGGCATTCGACGTTGGTGTGGAGGGTGGTGAGGGTGCGGGTGCGGAGGTCTCCCCGGACGAGGTACGTTCTGCCCTTCGTCGCGAGTGTCGCGTAGAACGTGCGGTCGTCGGCCGCGAACGTGACGCCCCAGAAGTTGACGTCCGCCGCGTGGTACGTCCTGCCGTCCTTGACGACGCGGAACGCCTCCAAGGAGGGGGTCAGTTTCCGCGTTCTCGTGTCCACGATCGCCGCACGCGTGGAGAAGTTCGTACCCGCGTACGAGTCGCCGCCGACGAAGACCGTCCACGCGGCGTACCGGCCGCCGGGGGAGACGCGGGCGCGGGACGGGATGCCGGGGACGTCGTAGCGGGCCGTCTCGCGCAGGCGCGCGTCGAGGATGACGGCCCGGTAGGTGTCCCGGACCGGGCCGTGCACCGACTGGAGACAGACGCCGGTGCCCGCGGCCGCGTAGAAGCGGAGGCATTTGACCTTCGACGCCGTTCGGGGCCCCGAGGGGTCCGATGCCGGGACCGTCGTCAGTTCGTCGCGGTGCGGGCCCCAGGCCATGTTCCGGAAGATCATGCGGCTCCCGGACCCGGTGGCGAGCGCGACCGTGCCCGCGGTGATCTCCGGGCCGCCGGGCTGGGTCTGGTTCTTGCGGTCCGCGCGGGCCGAGGCGTGCAGGACGGAGGCCGTGGCCACGCCCGCCAGGACGACCAGCGCCGAGATCAGGACCAGGATGCGGGTACGGAGGGTCATGCGAGGCCTTCTGAAGGGGCGGAGGGGGTGGGGCGGCGGAGTGTGAGCGCGAACAGGGCGCAGAGCGCCAGCGCCACCGTCGACGCCGTGAGCGCCGTACGGTCGCCCCAAGCCGTCCACGCCGCGCCGAAGCCGAGCGAGCAGACGAAACGGGCCATGGCCTGGCCCGTCTGCACGAGGGCGAGACCGGACGAGCGCAGTTCCTCGGGCACGCTCTCCGAGGCCACCGCCATCAGGACGCCGTCGGTGGCGGCGTAGAAGCAGCCGTGCAGGAGCAGGACGGCGTACGGCAGTGCCGTCCCGTGCCAGGAGGTGAGCAGGAGGGCGTACGCGAGGAGCAGGGCGCCGTGGCCGGCCAGGAACACCCGCCAGCGGCCGACCCGGTCCGCGAGGCGGCCGAGCGGGACGGCCAGGAGCAGGAACGCCGCCGCCGTGCCGAGGGGCAGCAGCGCGAACCAGCGGTCCGGTACGCCCAGACGCCGCTGGAGGAGCAGATAGACGAAGGAGTCGCTGACCGTCGCGAGGCCCAGGAGGAGCGCGCAGAGGGTGACGCGGCGCAGGTCGGGGCGGGCGAGGAGGGCGACGGCCGCGCGGAGGGTGGGGCGGGACGCGGTGTCCCCGGGGGTTTTCTCCGGCGCCGTCCCTGTTCCTGCCCTGGTCGCTGTCGTACGCGCGCCGTTCGGTACGAACAGCACCAGGACCAGTACGCCCACCACCGCCACGCAGAAGCTCACCGTGAACACCGCGTCGTATCCGTCGACCGTGGCCCGCAGGATCAGGAAGGCCACGAGGGGACCGAACAGCGCGCCCGCCGTGTCCATCGCCCGGTGCACGCCGAACGCGCGCCCCCGTGTCTCCGGCGTGCTCGACAGCGAGATCAGCGCGTCGCGCGGGGCCGTGCGCAGGCCCTTCCCGGTGCGGTCGGCGGCCAGGATCAGGCCGATCGGGGTGAGCGTGTGGGCCAGGAGCAGCAGGGGCTTGCAGGCCGCCGAGAGGGCGTAGCCGAAGCCCGCCACCCACTTGTGGCGGCCGCCACCGCGGTCGGCCAGGTGGCCCCCGATCAGCCGGACGAGTGCCGAGAAGCCGTTGTAGATGCCGTCCAGGAGGCCGAAGCCCAGCGGTGACAGGCCGAGGCCCGTCACCAGGTACAGCGGCAGTACCGCCGTGACCATCTCCGACGAGACGTCGGTGATGAGACTGACCGCGCCGAGCGCCAGCACCGTGGGCGCGACCGCGGCACGGCGCCGTCCGGCACGAAGCCGGACGGCGCCTTCCGCGGACGCCGCACTCGTGGAGGCGCGGCTGTCCGCCACGTACATCTCAGGACGTCCAGATGCCGGTGATGTCCTTGCCGGAGGCGGCGTTGCCCGCGTGTGTCGACACGCCCTGCGAGTCCTCCAGGGTGCGCAGCAGGTCGTAGTGGTTGTAGGTGGTCGAGCTGGTGGATCCCGCGGTCACCTGCTGGCCGTAGAACACGGTCGGGATCTTGTTGCCGCTGAGCCGGTTGTCCTCGTCGAAGGTGACGACGAGCAGGCTGTTGTGGGTCTTGGCCCAGGTCGCGTACGCGCCCAGCTTGTTCTTCAGCCAGGTGTCACCGGTCGACACCGAGCAGTCGTGCATGTCGCTGCACAGGTTGGGGACCACGAAGGAGACCTGCGGAAGCGTCGTGTAGTCCGTCGGGAACTGGGTGAAGGTCTTCGCGGTCGACGTCGGTACGTTGCTGAAGCCGAACCACGGGTTGTGCTTCTGCGCGTAGTTGCCGCTGCTGCACGTCGTGGAGCCCTGGCTGGGCAGCGTCTCGTTGTAGCTCGCCCAGGTCCTGCCCGCCGCGATCACCTCGGAGGCGAGGTTCGGGGCGGAGGAGAAGCCGGGGGTGACACAGCTGTCGTCGGTGACGCCCTGGGTGGAGCCTGAGAAGAGGGCGTAGTAGTTGGGCTGGCTCGGGTGCGTCTCGGCGTACGACGAGGTGAGGTTGGCGCCGCCGGTCTTGAGCGAGTTGATGTACGGGGCGCTGGACGAGCCGATCACCTGGCTGTACGCGTGGTTCTCGAAGACCACGACGACCACGTGGTCCGGGGTCGGCACCCCGGCCGCGGCGTGCGCGGTGGTGGAGCCGCCGAGGCCGGTCCACAGGCCCACCGCGGCTGCGGTGAAGGCGAGGGCGGACGCCACGACGGCACGACTGCGGCGGTACACGGTTCTGCCGGACACTTCAGACCTCCGGTGGGGGGAAGGCGACGGTGGCGGTGCGGACAGAGCATGCACACGCCAACATTCCCCCTCCCCAAGCCACCCAACCGGCGGGATGAAGACCTGATGAACTACTTACCCTCCGGCCTGCCCGGTCGCCGCCACCCCGCTCGCCTTCTTACTTTTCCTGCTCTCCCTCGCTGCTCGCACGAGGCACCTCTACGAGGCACTCCAAGGACACCTCCTACGGAAGCCGATTACGGCGCGGGGCGCCACCGTGGGGACCGGGGTTAGGCTCAGGCTCGTACGACCTTGATCGGACCGGTCGTGCGACCTGATCCGACGGGAGGGCCCAGGATGATGGCGCCGGGGCGCAGGAGCAGCACCTTCACGCGACTGCTGCGACACGGCTTCACCGATCCGTCGGCCGCCGAGCGCCTCCTGGACGGCGCGGAGCTCGAGCCCGTACGGTCCGATCCGGTGCTCCTCGACGCGCTCGGCGCCACCGCCGATCCCGATCTCGCGCTGCTCGGGCTCGTCCGGCTCGTCGAGGCGCAGGACGGCCACATCGCCGAGCGGGAACTCCTCGACACCCTGATCGCGGCCAAACCGCTGCGCGACCGGCTGCTCGGCGTCCTCGGTGCCTCCGCCGCCCTCGCCGACCACCTCGCCCGGCACCCGAGCGACTGGCAGGAGCTCGTGACGTACGAGCCCCAGGACCTCCACCCCGGGGTACGGGAGTTCGAGCGGGGGCTGGCGCAGGCGACCGATCCCGTCGCCCTGCGCGTCGCCTACCGGCGCTGTCTGCTGTCCATCGCCGCACGTGACGTGTGCGGCACCACCGACCTCGCCCAGACCGCCGCCGAACTCGCCGACCTCGCCACGGCCACCCTGCGCGCCGCGCTCGCCATCGCCGGGAACGCCGCGCCCGACGACGCCGCGCTGTGCCGGCTCGCGGTGATCGCGATGGGGAAGTGCGGGGGGCACGAGCTGAACTACGTGTCCGACGTCGATGTCATCTTCGTGGGGGAGGCGGTGGAAGGGGCTGACGAGCGCAAGGCGCTGCAGGCCGCCACCCGGCTCGCCTCCCACATGATGCGGATCTGTTCCGAGACCACCGTCGAGGGCAGTATCTGGCCCGTCGACGCGAATCTGCGGCCCGAGGGGCGGAACGGGCCGCTTGTACGGACCTTGAGCAGTCACCTCGCCTATTACCAGCGGTGGGCCAAGACCTGGGAGTTCCAGGCCCTGTTGAAGGCTCGGCCCGTGGCCGGGGACCTCGAGCTCGGCGAGGAGTACGTGGCCACGCTGGCGCCCCTGGTGTGGCACGCCGCGGAGCGGGAGAACTTCGTCGCCGACGTACAGAAGATGCGGCGGCGGGTCGTGGAGAACATTCCCGTCGCCGAGATCGAGCGCGAGCTGAAGCTCGGACCGGGGGGACTGCGCGATGTCGAATTCGCCGTCCAGCTCCTCCAGTTGGTGCACGGGCGGGCCGACACCTCGCTGCGCAGCGGAACCACGCTGGACGCGTTGGGGGCGCTCGCGGCCGGTGGGTATGTCGGGCGGGCCGATGCCGTGCAGCTCGACGACTCCTATCGGTTCCTGCGGTCCATGGAGCACCGGATACAGCTCTACCGGCTGCGGCGGACTCATCTGGTGCCCGAGGACGATGCCGATCTGCGGCGCATCGGGCGCTCGCTCGGCCTTCGGGCCGATCCCGTCGTCGAGTTGAACCGTGAGTGGAAGCGGCACGCGGCTGTCGTACGGCGGCTGCACGAGAAGTTGTTCTACCGGCCGCTGCTGGACGCCGTGGCCCAACTCGCCCCGGGTGAGAGCCGGTTGAGTCCGACCGCAGCGCGGGAGCGGCTCGTCGCCCTCGGGTACGCCGATCCGGCCGCGGCGCTGCGGCATTTGGAGGCGCTGGCATCCGGGGTTTCACGGAAGGCCGCGATTCAGCGGACCTTGCTGCCCGTGCTGTTGGGGTGGTTCGCGGATTCCGCCGACCCTGACGCCGGGTTGCTGAACTTCCGCAAGGTCTCGGACGCCCTGGGCAAGACCCCCTGGTACCTGCGGCTGTTGAGGGACGAAGGGGCCGCGGCGGAGAACCTGGCGCGTGTGCTGTCGGCCGGGCGGCTCGCTCCCGACCTGTTGATGCGGGCGCCGGAGGCCGTCGCGCTGCTCGGCGACGGGGACGCGGGCGGCCTCGAACCGCGCAGCCGTGCCCATCTGGAGCAGGAGATCCTCGCCGCGGTGAGGCGGGCCGACGGGGGCGAGCAGGCGGTGACCGCCGCGCGTGGTGTGCGGCGGCGGGAGCTGTTCCGTACGGCCGCCGCGGACATCGTCGCCTCGTACGGCACCGAGGAGACACCCGCCGTCGCCGATCAGGGCGCGCTGGTGGATCAGGTGGGCGGGGCGGTGTCCGACCTGACGGCGGCGACGCTGGCGGGGACTCTGCGGGCGGTGGTGCGGGACAGATGGGGGGACACGCTGCCCACCCGGTTCGCCGTCATCGGGATGGGGCGGTTCGGGGGGCACGAGCTCGGTTACGGGTCCGATGCGGATGTGCTGTTCGTGCATGAGCCCCGGGAAGGTGTCGACGAGCAGGAGGCATCTCGGGCGGCCAACGCGGTGGTTTCGGAGATGCGGCGGTTGCTTCAGGTCTCCAGTGCGGATCCGCCCTTGCTGATCGACGCCGATCTGCGGCCCGAGGGGAAGTCCGGGCCTTTGGTGCGGACGCTGAACTCCTATGAGGCGTACTACCGGCGGTGGTCGCTGGTGTGGGAGTCGCAGGCCCTCCTACGGGCCGAGTTCGTCGCGGGGGACGAGGACCTGGGGCGGCGGTTCATCGAGCTGGCCGATCCGTTGCGGTATCCCGCGGAGGGGCTCGGTGACGACGCCGTACGGGAGATCCGGCGGCTGAAGGCCCGGATGGAGTCGGAACGGATGCCCCGCGGGGCCGATCCGACGCTGCACACCAAGCTGGGGCGGGGCGGGCTGTCCGACGTGGAGTGGACCGTGCAGCTGTTCCAGTTGCAGCACGGGTGGGCGGAGCCGGGGCTGCGGACCACTCGGACACGGGAGGCGCTGGGCGCGGCGTGCGCGGCGGGGCTGGTGTCCGGGGAGGACGCGGCCATCCTGGACGAGGCGTGGGTGCTGGCGACGCGGGTGCGCAACGCGGTGATGCTGGTGCGAGGGCGGGCCGGGGACACGTTTCCCTCCGACGGACGTGAACTCGCCGCGGTCGGGCGGTACTTGGGGTACGGGCCCGGTCATGTCGGCGACATGCTCGAGGACTATCGGCGGACCACTCGGCGGGCTCGGGCCGTGGTGGAGGTGCTGTTCTACGGGGCGTGAGCCTTGGGGGCCTGGGGCCTGGGGCTTTGGTTTTGGGGCCTTGGTTTTGGGGTTTGGGTGCCTGCGGCTCGGTGGGGGTGGCGGGGCCGTGCCGGTACGTCAGCCCGTCGCCGCCGGATCAGGCGTTGCCCTGTGGGGAGCCGCTTCCAGGCCCGGACGTGAGCGACGGGCTTTGACGTACCGGCACGGCCCCTTCCGTCCGGGTGCGGGTGCGGGTGGCTGCCACTCCGGCCAGGACCACCGCCATGCCCGCCAGGGTGCGGAGGCCGAGCGTCTCGTTCAGGACCAGGGCGCCGAGCGTCACCGAGACCACGGGGAGCAGGTAGCCGACCGTGGCCGCGCTGGTGGGGCCCTCTTCGGCGATCATGCGGTAGTTGAGGTAGAAGGTCAGGCCGGTGGAGAAGACGCCGAGGACGGTGACCGCCAGCAGAGCCGTGGTGTCGGGGTGGGACGGGGCCGCCGTGGGGAGGGCCAGGCTCGTCCAGGCCGTGGCCATGAGGAGTTGGGCCGCCGATACGGCCAGGGGGGCGCCGCGGGGGGTGAGGTGGCGGGCCATGTAGGTGAAGGCGATCGCATAGCTCGCCGCGGCGGCCAGGAGGGCTCCGGCACCCCAGCCGGCCAGGCCGTCGTGCTGCCAGGGGGCGAAGATCAGCAGGACGCCCGCGAAGCCGAGGAACAGGCCGGTCAGGCGGAGGGGGCGGAGGACGCGGTCCGTGCCGAGGACCGCGCCCAGAAGGAGCGACCAGAGGGGAGTGGTCGCGTTCATGACGCCCGCGATCCCGGAGTCGACCGTCTGCTCGCCGAGCGCGAGGAGGGCGAAGGGGATCGCGTTGCAGAACAGCGCCGCGACGGTCACATGGAGCCAGAGGGAGCGGGAGCGGGGGAGGCGCTGGTGCGCCCCGCGGGCCAGGAGCAGGAGGACCGCCGTGCCCAGGGCGCAGCGGGTGAGGGTGAGGTGGGCGGGGGACAGGCCGTGCTCCAGGGCCAGTTTGATCCAGAGGAAGCCGGAGCCCCAGAGGAGCGCCAAGGTGGCCATGCGGAGAGAGGAGCGGAGGGGGGAGGGCGAGGCGGTGACGGGGCTTGCCATGCGTCCTACCGTCCGTGGTTTTTGGATTGAGGACAAGTGAAGTGTTTTGCATGCACTGTTAAGGTGTGCTTCATGCTTGATGTGCGGCGTATGCAGGTGCTGAGGGCTGTGGTCAGCAGTGGGTCGGTGACGGCGGCCGCGGCGGATCTGGGGTACACGCCGTCCGCCGTCAGTCAGCAGATCGGGGCGCTGGAGAAGCAGGCGGGGACCGAGCTGCTGGAGCGGGTCGGGCGCGGGGTGCGGCCCACCGCGGCGGGGCTGCTGCTGACCGAGTACGCGGACGCCATCGGGCGGCAGGTCGCCGAGGCGGAGACCGCCCTCGCGGATCTGCGGGCGGGGAGGACGGGGCGGCTAGCGGTGCGGTACTTCGCCACGGCCGGGGCCGCGCTGGTCGCTCCCGCCGTTGCGCGGTTTCGGCGCGAACACCCCGGCGTGAGGGTGGAGTTGAAGCTGATCGATGTCGAGGATCCGCTGCCCGACGTGAAGGAGGGGCGGGCCGATCTCGCCCTCGTGGTGCGCGCCGACGGTACCGGTCCCGAGGGCTTACGGCTGGTGCGTCTGCTCGATGATCCGTACCGGGTCGTGCTGCCCAGGGAGCATCGGCTCGCGGGGCGGCGGCTGCTCGAACTGGCGGAACTGGCCGATGAGCCGTGGGTCGGGAGCGAGTGGCCGGGGCCCTGTCTCGACGCGCAGTTGGACGCCTGTGCGGCTGCCGGGTTCCGGCCCTCGTTCGCGGTGCAGAGCGAGGACTACGCCACCGCTCAGGGCTTCGTGGCGGCCGGGCTCGGAGTGAGCCTGATTCCCCGGCTCGGGCTGGGGAGCCGGCACCCCGGTGTGGTGGTGCGGAAGGTGCGCGCCCCCGAGCCGGTGCGGGTCCTTTACGCGGCGGTGCGGGAGGCGGCTCCCCGTGCCGCGGATCGGCCGGCGTTGCGTGGGCTGCTGGATGCGCTCCGGGGTGCGGCCCACCCCGAGCGGTAACCGCTCACGCCGCCTGCGCCCGATCCCGAGGCGTACACCGCCGCCGTACGGCATCTGCACGCCGCCGGGGTCCCTGCGGCCACCCACACCATCGGTGACGCGGCCGATCGGCCGGTTCGCGCGGCTCGGACTGGCCGAGCGCCCCGTACGACGTCCGGGGGATGCTCGTGACCGCCCGCGAGCCCCCTGGGGGCCGCTGCCGCCGGGGGCGGTCTCGGCGGGATGCAGGCGCTGGAGGGCGGTCACGAGGGGACTGGGACGGAGGCGGACAGCGAACGGGCCCGTCGGTGACCGACGGGCCCGTGCGACGACAGCTCCGGGTGTCAGGTCTCCAGCGGCACCAGGGGCGCGCCGCGCGTACCTGGAACCCAGCGGGGCAGGGCGTACGGCAGAGCGCCGTACCAGAGGCGGGCGACCGTGAAGCCGAAGGTCAGGCAGAGCATGCCGCCCACCGCGTCCAGCCAGAAGTGGTTGGCGGTGGAGACGATGACCAGCAGCGTGGCCGCCGGGTAGAGCAGGCCCAGGACGCGGACCCACGGCACCGAGGCCAGGGCGAAGATGGTCAGACCGCACCACAGGGACCAGCCGATGTGCATCGACGGCATCGCGGCGTACTGGTTCGACATGTGCTTGAGGTCCCCGGAGGCCATGGAACCCCACGTGTGGTGGACGACCACCGTGTCGACGAAGTCGCCGCCGTTCATCAGGCGGGGCGGGGCGAGCGGGAAGAAGTAGTAGCCGAGCAGGGCCACCGCCGTGGTGGCGAAGAGCGCGAGGCGTGCCGCCGCATACCGGCCGGGGTGGCTGTGATAGAGCCACACCAGGACACCGAGCGTCACGACGAAGTGCAGCGTCGCGTAGTAGTAGTTCATTCCGATGATCAGCCATGTCACCGAGTTCACGGCGTGGTTGACCGACTGCTCGACGGCGATCCCGAGGTGGTGCTCCATGCGCCACAGCCAGTCGGCGTTGCGCAGTGCCTCCTGCTTCTGCTCGGGCACGGCGTTGCGGATCAGCGAGTAGGTCCAGTAACTCACGGCGATGAGCAAGATCTCGAACCAGAAGCGGGGGCGACGCGGGGTGCGCAGCCGGCGCAGGAACGCCTTCCCCGCGTTCTCCTCCGCGACGGGGCGTGGAGCGGCCCGGTCCTGGCCTTCCAGTGTCGTCACGGTCGTCTCACCCATAGGCGCAAAGTCTGCCAGAAAAGCGTTCCGCGACCGATCATCCCCTGGTTGGGTCCTGGCCGCACGTTCTACGCCAGGAGGAGTCCTACGCGCAACGTATGCGCTCCTCCTCAAGGACGATTCCGGTCCCCAGGGGCCGAAGCGGTCGAACCGCGCACCACCAGCTCCGGCATGAACACGAACTCACTGTGCGGCGCCGGAGTTCCACCGATCTCCTCCAGCAACGTCCGCACGGCCGCCTGACCCATGGCCGGGACGGGCTTGCGGATCGTCGTCAGGGGCGGGTCGGTGAAGGCGATCAGAGGAGAGTCGTCGAAGCCGACGACCGATATGTCCTTCGGCACCTCCAGGCCCCGCTGACGCGCCGCCCGTATCGCGCCGAGAGCCATCATGTCGCTCGCGCAGACCACCGCCGTGCACGCCCGGTCCATGAGGGCGGTGGCCGCGGCCTGACCACCCTCCAGGGTGTACAACGAGTGCTGGACCAGTCGCTCCTCGATGTCGGCCGGGCTCAGCCCCAACTGCTCCTGCATCGTGCGCACGAAGCCCTCGATCTTCCGCTGCACGGGCACGAACCGCTTCGGACCCAGGGCGAGTCCGATGTTGGTGTGCCCGAGAGAGACGAGGTGTGTGACCGCGAGGGCCATCGCCGCGCGGTCGTCCGGGGAGATGAAGGGTGCCTGGACCTTCGGCGAGAAACCGTCGACCAGGACGAACGGGACGCCCTGGGCGCGCAGCTGCTCATAGCGCTGCATGTCCGCCGAGGTGTCGGCGTGCAGACCGGAGACGAAGATGATGCCGGCGACGCCCCGGTCCACCAGCATCTCCGTCAGCTCGTCCTCGGTGGAGCCGCCCGGCGTCTGGGTGGCGAGGACCGGGGTGTAGCCCTGACGGGTCAGGGCCTGGCCGATGACTTGCGCCAGGGCCGGAAATATGGGGTTCTCCAGCTCCGGAGTGATCAGACCCACCAGGCCCTCGCTGCGCTGCCGCAGCCGGACCGGGCGCTCGTAGCCCAGGACGTCCAGCGCGGCCAGGACGGACTGGCGGGTGGTCGCGGCGACGCCCGGCTTCCCGTTCAGGACGCGGCTGACAGTCGCCTCGCTGACCCCCGCCTGGGCTGCGATGTCGGCAAGCCGTGTGGTCACAGGATTGGACTGTACCGGTCGCATCTCAGACTGCCCACCAGACCGTTGAATCTGCGGGCAGTTCGGTCGTTTCGGTACCCGGCTCGACGTCCACGCTGGCGAGCAGCAGGGTGCCCGGGGTGGGCAGCGGGAGGGGGACCGCGGTGAGGTTCACCGTGCAGACGAAGGAGCCGTCGGCGGTGTCCCGGCGGAAGGCGAGGACCCCGTCGGGGGTCGGCAGCCAGGTCACCTGGCGGCCCGCGCCGAGCGCCGGGTGCTCGCGGCGCACCGCGAGCGCGCTGCGGTAGAACTCCAGCGTCGAGGTGGGGTCGCCCTCCTGCGCCTCGACCGTGAGGTTCTTCCAGGAGGCCGGCTGCGGCAGCCAGCTCGGGCCGCCCTCGACCGGGCCGAAGCCGAACGGCGCGACCTCGCCGGACCACGGCAGCGGCACCCGGCAGCCGTCGCGGGTGCCGTCCTGGCCCGCGCTGCGGAAGAACGCCGGGTCCTGGCGGACCTCGTCGGGCAGGTCGACGACCTCGGGCAGCCCGAGCTCCTCGCCCTGGTAGAGGTACGCCGAGCCGGGCAGTGCCAGCATGAGCAGGGTCGCCGCCCGGGCCCGGCGCAGACCACGCGCCTCGTCCCCTTCCGCGAGACGCGTGGAGTGCCGTACCACGTCGTGGTTGGACAGGACCCAGGTCGCGGGCGCGTGCACGGCGTTCATGGCGCCGAGCGAGCGGTCGATGACGTCGCGCAGGTCCGCCGCGTTCCATCCGGTGGTCAGATAGGAGAAGTTGAAGGCCTGGTGCAGCTCGTCCGGGCGCAGGTACAGCGCACTGCGCTCGACGGTCGGCGTCCACGCCTCGGCCACGGCGATCCGCCCGCCCGTCTCCCGCCCCCGCCCTTCCAAGGAAGGCCCTTCGGGCCCTGTCTCATTTCCGGTGTACTCGTCGAGGATCCGCCGCCAGCTGCGGTAGATCTCGTGCACGCCGTCCTGGTCGAAGTACGGCACGGACTCGGTGCCGAGCAGCTTGACCTGCTCGTCGTGGCCGATGTCGGGCAGACCCGCCGCCTTGACGAGGCCGTGGGCGACGTCGATGCGGAAGCCGTCGATGCCGAGGTCCAGCCAGAAGCGCAGGATGGAGCGGAACTCGTCGTGGACGGCCGGGTGGTCCCAGTTGAAGTCGGGCTGCTCGGGCGCGAACAGGTGCAGGTACCACTCGCCGTCCTCGACGCGGGTCCAGGCCGGGCCGCCGAAGATGGACTCCCAGTCGTTGGGGGGCAGTTCGCCGTTCTCACCCTTGCCGGCACGGAAGTGGAAGCGCTCCCGGATCGGCGAACCCGGGCCCTCGCGCAGCGCCTGCTTGAACCACTCGTGCTGGTCGGAGCAGTGGTTGGGCACCAGGTCGACGATCACCCGCAGCCCCAGCCCGTGCGCGTCCCGCACCAGGTCGTCGGCGTCCGTGAGGTTGCCGAACATCGGGTCCACCGCGCGGTAGTCGGCCACGTCGTAGCCCGCGTCCGCCTGCGGGGAGGCGTAGAAGGGGGACAGCCACACCGCGTCGACGCCGAGGTCCTTGAGGTACGGGAGCCGGGCCCGGACGCCGGGCAGGTCACCCATGCCGTCGCCGTTGCCGTCCGCGAAGCTGCGCGGATAGACCTGGTAGATGACCGCGTCGCGCCACCACTCCCGGCGCCCGGAGGCGGCGGAGGAGGCGTCGGTGGGGAGTGCGTCGGTGGCGTGCTGGGTCATGGATTCCCTTAGGGGTGCGGGGGGAACGACGGAGGCGCTTGCTGCGTACGAGGGGTCCGCTAAGTGCGGGCGGGCCGTCAGGATTTCGTGCCTCCGGCCGTCAGACCGGAGACCAGGCTGCGCTGCACCAGCATGAAGACGAGGGCCGCCGGAAGGGTGATGATGATCGCCGTGGCCGAGGTCCACGCCCAGTCGGGCCGCTGGTCCTGCGCGAAGGTGCGGATGCCGACGGCGAGCGTGTAGTGGTCGGACTGCATGAACTGCGTCGCGTACGCGACCTCGCCCCAGGCGGTGAGGAAGCTGTAGAACGCGGTCACGGCGAGGCCCGGCTTGGCCAGCGGCACGATCAGCCGCCAGAACGTGCCGAACGGGGTGAGCCCGTCCACCCGGCCCGCCTCGTCTATCTCCTTGGGGATGGTGTCGAAGTACCCCTTCATCATCCAGGCGCAGAACGGCACCGCCGTCGTCGCGTACGCCAGGATCAGACCGAGGTAGTTGTCCAGCAGGTTCAGCTCGGACATAAGGAGATAAAGCGGCACGATCAGCACGATACTGGGGAACATCTGCGTGACCAGGAAGGTCCACATCAGCTGCCTGCTGCCGGGGAACTTCATCCGGGACACCGCGTATCCGGCGGTCGCCGCGAGGAAGACGCCGAGCACGGTGGTGCCGCCCGCCACGACGACGGTGTTCAGGAACCACTTCGGCAGGTCCGTCTGGGACAGCACATCGCTGTAGTTGTGCAGGCTGAGGTGCGAGAACACCTCGCTCGGCTGCTGCCAGGCGTTCTTCGGGCCGAGCGAGATGAACAGGATCCACATCACCGGGAAGGCCGCGATCACCGTGGCGACGATCAGCGTGCCGTGCAGGGCGATCGAGGAGCCGAGGCTGCGCTCCTCGCGGCCGCGCGCCTTGCGGGGGGTGGCCACGGCGGACCGGCCGGGGGCGGCGGTCGCGGAGGACTCGTGGGTTGCTGCGGTCATGGCGAGGGCTCCTTACGCCTGCTCGGACTTCAGGGTGCTGCGGCGGTAGAAGGTCGAGAAGGCCAGCAGGAGGGCGAGGATGATGATCCCGTACGTCGCCGCGCCCGCGTAGTCCGAGATGCCGGTGAACGCCTTGCGGAAGGCGAAGGTGACGAGGATGTCGGCGTCGCCGCTCGTGTTGTTGCCCAGCAGCAGATAGATGACGTTGAACATGTTGAACGTCCAGATGCAGCCGAGCAGGATCACCGTGTTCGACACCGGGCGCAGACCGGGCAGCGTCACGTTGACGAAGCGCTGCCAGGGGGAGGCGCCGTCCATCTCGGCGGCCTCGTACAGCTCCCTGGGGATGGACTGGAGTCCGCCGAGCACCGCGACCATGTTGAAGGGGACGCCGATCCAGACGTTCACCATGATGACGGCGATCTTCTGGGCGAGCGGGGTGCCGAGCCAGTCCTGGGCCGGCAGGCCGAACGCGGTGATGATCTCGTTGAAGACGCCGTACTGGGAGTTGAGCATCAGCCGCCAGGCGAAGACGCCGATGAACGAGGGGACGGCCCAGGGCAGGATCAGCATGGCGCGGTAGAAACCGCGGAAGCGGACCTTGCGGTTGAGCAGCACCGCGAGGCCCATGCCGATGCCGACCTGGAGGGTCACGCAGGACACCGTCCAGATGACCGTCCACAGCAGACGCGGGTAGAAGTCGCTGTCCGCGCCCGACAGCACGTGCCAGTAGTTGTCGAGGCCGACGAACTTGTAGGTGGCCGGGCGGTGGAAGGCGCCGATGGTGGACGCCACGTTCGACTCGTTGGCGTCGGTCAGCGACTGGTAGATGCCGTACCCGAGCGGATACAGGACGAGGACGGTGAGGACGATGGCGACCGGGGTCACCATGGCCCAGGCGTACCAGTACTTGTCCCAGGACCGCCGGAGCGCCGAAACGCGCGGGGGGCGCGCGGCGTTCTTGCCGGGCGCTGGCTGGTCGGTCTTCTCGGTGCTCGCTGCGGTCGTCATCCTCATCGGCTCTTTCGCGGCGGAAATGCGGAGGTCTGGGGATCAGGAGATCTGGGGGTCCGGTGGTCCGGGGGCCCAGGTCCCCCGGGGATCCGGTGGGCCCGGTGATCCGGGGGTCCGGTCCCCCGGGGATCCGGTGGCCTGGTGGGCCTGGGATCCGGTGGACCCGTGGCCCGTGGCCCGTGGCCCGTGGTCCGTGGGCCCCGGGGTCCGGTGGTCTGGTGTGTCCGAGGGCCGGTGGTCTGTTGGATCCGGGGTCCGAGGGACGGGGGTCTGGTGGTCTGGTGGGCCTGAGATCCAGGGGTCCGGTGGGCCCGTGGTCCGTGGGCCCCGGGGTCCGGTGGTCTGGTGGATCCAGGGTCTGAGGGGCCGGGGCCCGGGGATCCGGTGGGGCCGGGGTCCGGAAGTCCGGGAGGGTGGTGGGACCGGGATCCGGTGGACCCCGGCCTGGGGATCCGGTGGACGTGGGGTCCGGGGAGTCCGGAGGTCTGGTCACCCCGGGGTCCAGGGGCCCGGGGCTGGTGGATCCGGGATCCCGGTCCGGGGGTCCGCTGGTCCGGGGGGTCTGGTGGACCCGGGGTCCGGGGGCCCGGTGATCCTGAGGGAACCGGTGACCGCAGCCCCGGGGGAGCCCCGTTCGGGGCGGCAGCGGGGAAAACGTTCCCCGGGGCTGCGCGTTCTTGGGTTACCGGTGGATCAGGGGTTGCCTGGTCAGCCGATGGTGTAGCCGGGCAGGAGCTTCTGGAACTCCTTGGCGGTGGCGTCGAGACCGGCCTTGACGTCCTCGCTGCCCTGCAGGATCTTCACGTAGTTCTGCGCGAGCGGCGTGAAGAGCGAGCCGACCTGCGGCAGCGCGACGCGCGGACGGGCGGTCTGCTCCAGGATCGGCTTGAAGCCGGCGATCTTGGCGTCCGCCGTGACCTCGGCCGTGTACGCCGACTTGCGGGTCGGCAGCGTACCGGTGCCCTTGGCGATCTCGACCTGGCTGTCGGTCGAGGTCATGAACTGGGTGAAGAGGTACCCGGCGTCCAGGTTCTTGGAGCCCTGGTAGACCGCGAGGTTGTGACCGCCGGTCGGCGCCTGGGCCTTGCCACCGGGGCCGGCCGGGACGGGCGCGTAGCCGAGGTTGGTCTCCTTGCCCTTGAAGGCGCTGCCGCTCAGGTCCTCGCTGACCGACCAGGGACCCTGGACCAGCATGGCGACCTTGCCGGTCTTGAACGCCGTCTGCATGTTCTGGTAGGCGTTGGCGTAGTCGACCTTCATCGACGCCTCGTCCTGGATCTTCTTCGCCGTGGTGATCGCGGTGACGGCGTTGGCGTCGGAGATGGTGATCTTCTTGGCCGAGGTGTCGGCCATGTCCGCGTTGTTGCTGTAGAGCAGCGGGAGCAGGAAGTACGAGTCCGGGTTGAGGTAGGTGCCGTACGCCCCGGTCTTCTTCTTGATGGTCTTAGAGTCCGAGATGAACTCGTCCCAGGTGGTCGGCGGCTGCGCGATGCCGGCCTTCTTCAGGAGGTCCTTGTTGTAGAGGAGACCCAGGGTGTCGGTGACCGAGGGGACGCCGTACGTCTTGCCGTTGTACTTGGCCGTGTTCAGCGGGCCCGAGTTGAAGTCCGAGGTGTCCTTCAGCGCGATCGTGCCGTCGAGAGGGGCGATGTAACCGAGCGAGGCGTACTCGGCCATCAGACCGACGTCGGTGCGGACGACGTCCGGGGCACCCTTGCCACTCTTCGCCGCCGACTTGAACTTCTGCTCGACGTCGCTGAACGGGACGCTCTGGTAGTTCACCTTGATCTTCGGGTACTTGGCCTCGAACTTCTTGATGAGAGCCTTGTACGTCGGGGCTTCGGTCGCCGCGTCCGATGTGTCCCAGTACGTGATCGTCCCGGAAATGTCGCCGGCGGCCTTCGGCTTGCTCGACGAGTTGTCGTCGGAACCACCGCAGGCGGTCGCGGTCAGCGCGATGACGGTCACCGCGGCGGCGATCGATATGCCACGTCGCATATGAACTCCTAGAAGAGGGTTTGCCCGGATCTTCCCTTGGGAGGACCGCGGGTGCCGTCTGTCCCATCGACGGCCGCCGGGCTGGGGAGGAAACTAACAGCGCTGCAAGTCCTTGCGAAAGACGTTGCAAGGAAATTTCCGCAAGATCCCGCAAGCGTGACGTTCCCGTTACCGCAAGGTGTCGCAAAGGGGTCGCAAAGAGGAAAGCGCCGTATCGGGTATGTCCGATACGGCGCTTTCGGTACGGCCTTCCGTGCGGCCTTCTCTACGCCCTCCGCGCGGCTCGCGGAGGCCGCTCAGCAGCTGGTCTTGCCCGCGTAGAGCGCCAGCGCCGTGTTCGCGCCGAGGGTCGCCGTGAACTGCCCGGAGCTGTTCACCGTGACGCTGGTGCTGCTTTGGACGTTGCAGTACGTCCCCGCCGCGAGGGATGTCTGATAGGTCCGGGTCAGCGAGCCAGACTCGTGGTTGATGGCCACGTACCCCTTGGCGCCGCGGCCGAAGGCGATCGCGTCGTTGCCGTCGTCCCACCAGTCGGTGACCGACTGGCCCCGGGTGGCGTTGCGGAAGGCGACCATCGACTTGATCTCCGGCCAGGCGTGCTGGCACTTCCAGCCGTCCTGCCAGCAGGCGTTGACCGTGCCCCCGTTGGGTGGCCCGGCGTCCACGTCCGACCACTCGTAGCCGGAGTTGATGTCCGGGGCACCGTACGGGTAGGCGAGCATGAAGACGTTGGCGAGGGTGTAGTTCGCCCCGTCCTTGTAGTTCAGGGTGGACCCGTTGCGCTCGGTGTCGTGGTTGTCGACGAAGACGCCCGCGACCGAGCTGCTCATATAGCCCCAGCCCTCGCCGTAGTTCTTCAGGTAGGCGAGGTTCTCGTTGTTGAAGACCCGCTTGAGGTCGTAGGCGTACCGGAACTCCTGCACGTCGCCGTTGCCGGTGTACTCGGTCGGCTGGACCGCCTCCCCGGCGCCGTAGATGACCTCCTGCTTCCAGTACACCGACGGATTGGTCAGCCGCGACTTGATGTTGGCGAGGTCGGTCGCCGGGATGTGCTTGGCCGCGTCGATGCGGAAGCCGTCCACGCCGTACCCGAGCAGGCTGTTCATGTATCCGGCGATGGTCTTGCGGACGTACTCCTCGCCGGTGTCCAGGTCGGCGAGCCCGACGAGCTCGCAGTTCTGGACGTTGGCGCGGTTGGTGTAGTCGCTGACCGTCGCCGTGCAGTCGTCCATGTCGTACGAGGAGTACAGGCCCGGGTAGTTGTACTTCGTGTACGAAGAGCCGCCGGTGCCGGTGCCGGAACCCGACGTCATATGGTTGATGACCGTGTCCGCCACGACCTTCACGCCTGCCGCGTGACAGGTGTTGATCATGTTCTGGAAGGCGGTCGCGTCACCGAGCCGCCCGGCGATCTTGTAGCTCACGGGCTGGTACGAGGTCCACCACTGCGAGCCCTGTATGTGCTCGGCGGGTGGTGAGACCTGGACGTAGCCGTAACCGGCCGGCCCCAGCGTGTTGGTGCATTCCTTGGCGACCGAGTCGAACTTCCACTCGAACAGAACGGCGGTGACGTCCTTGGTGCCCGGCGGGGAAGCCGCCGCGACACCCGGGGGGAGGGCCACCGAGACCGTCAGGGCCGCCGCGAGGGCGAACGAGGCGGCAAGTGTCTTCCTGGCCATGTTTCTTGCCATGTGGGTGCTCCTGCACTTCGTCGTGCGGGTGGGGGGAACGGAAGCTATCCGTTGGTTCGAGTTTCAGCAAGATGTCGAAAGAACTTCCAACATGTGTATTGACGCGGCCACTTGGCCGTGCCCACTCTCGCACCACGGCCAACTTGCGTCCCCGGCACCACAGTTGACCGCGCTCCCGCACCTCCGTCCCCCGCAAGGAGCAGCCTTCGTGCGCCGGATCGGATCCCGGGCGTCACCCCCGCCCGCAGCCGGACCGCCGGCCCTTCGGCGGAGCCGCCGTGCTGCCCGCCCGGGCCGTCCACGCCGCACGGTCGAACTGCTGACGTGCAAGGCCGCACGCAACGGCGGCACCCGGCGCGAAGTTCCCGCACCCGGCTCCTCCCGGCGCTGCTCGATCCGCGGGTTCGCCACCCTTGGCAGATGCCGAGGCGCCCCCGAACTCGGGCGGCTTCGTCACCGGCGCCAACCGCGGCAACAGCACCGGCTCGGGAACGGGTTGCGGCGTCAGCTGCACCCGGCGCTGAAAGTTCTTGCTCAGGGTTTCAAGACTCTTGCTGTAAAGCTTGCGTGGGCGATACCGTCGCGCCGGTCGCCCGGCATCGAGGCCGTGTCTCGGCTTGAAGCCGGTCCGGACGAGCTGTTCGAGCCGTAGCCGTACTGAGCCGTATTCACTAGGAGTTCACGCCTGTGGCCCTGATACCGAGATGGCCGGCGCCCGGGGCGCGCCGCCGTACCCCACCCCAGCGAAGAATCGCGGCCGTCGCCGTGGCCGCCCTCGCGGCGGCGTTCCTTCAGCCGATCGCGGCGCGGGCGCAGACCCCGCCCGCGCCGCCCTCGGACGCGAAGCTCGCCGCCGAACCGGCCCGGCACGACGACACGCGCGAGCAGTTCTACTTCGTGATGCCGGATCGTTTCGCCAATGGCGACACGTCCAACGACCGGGGCGGGCTGACCGGCTCGCGCCTCAGCACCGGGTACGACCCCACGGACAAGGGCTTCTACCAGGGCGGCGACCTGAAGGGGCTGACCGGCAAGCTCGACTACATCAAGAAGCTCGGCACCACCGCCATCTGGATGGCGCCGATCTTCAAGAACCAGCCCGTGCAGGGCGAGGGCAGCAACGCCTCGGCCGGGTACCACGGTTACTGGATCACCGACTTCACCCAGGTCGACCCGCACTTCGGCACCAACAAGGACCTCGCGACCCTCATCTCCAAGGCGCACGCCAAGGGCATGAAGGTCTTCTTCGACGTCATCACCAACCACACCGCCGACGTCGTCGACTATGAGCAGAAGTCCTACGACTACCTCTCCAAGGGGGCCTTCCCGTATCTGACCAAGGACGGGAAGCCCTTCGACGACGCCGACTACGCGGCGGCAGGCGCCGGGTTCCCGTCCGTGGGCACCGGATCCTTCCCCCGTACGCCCGTCGTGCCCGCCGCCAAGAAGAACGCCAAGGTGCCGTCCTGGCTCAACGACCCGACGATGTACCACAACCGCGGCGACTCCACCTATGCCGGCGAGTCCACCACCTACGGCGACTTCTCCGGCCTCGACGACCTGTGGACCGAGCGTCCCGAGGTCGTCAGCGGCATGGAGAAGATCTACGAGAAGTGGGTCAGGGACTTCGGCGTCGACGGCTTCCGGATCGACACCGTGAAGCACGTGGACATGGAGTTCTGGACGCAGTGGGCCACCGCGCTCGACAAGTACGCGGCCGAGCGGGGCCGGAAGAACTTCTTCATGTTCGGCGAGGTCTACTCCGCCGACACGTCGATCACCTCCCCGTACGTCACCCAGGGCCGGCTCGACGCCACTCTCGACTTCCCCTTCCAGGACGCGGCACGCTCGTACGCCTCCCAGGGCGGCAGCGCCAAGAAGCTCGCCTCGGTCTTCGGTGACGACTACAAGTACACGACCGACAAGGCCAACGCGTACGAGCAGGTCACCTTCCTCGGCAACCACGACATGGGCCGCATCGGGTACTTCCTGAACCAGGACAACCCGAAGGCCACCGACGCCGAGCTGGTGAAGAAGGACGAGCTCGCCAACGAGCTGATGTTCCTCAGCCGCGGCAACCCGGTCGTCTACTACGGCGACGAGCAGGGCTTCACCGGCGCGGGCGGCGACAAGGACGCCCGCCAGACGATGTTCGCCTCCAAGGTCGCCGACTACCTCGACGACGACGAGCTCGGCACCGACCGCACGCACGCGAGCGACGCCTACGACACGAGCGCACCGCTCTACAAGGAGATCGCCGCTCTCTCGAAGCTCCGCAAGGACAACCCGGCCCTCGCGGACGGGGTGCAGACCGAGCGGTACGCGGCCGACGGGGCGGGCATCTACGCCTTCTCCCGTACGGGCGGCAACAAGACCGAGTACCTCGTCGCCCTCAACAACGCGGTCGAGGCGAAGACGGCCACCTTCGCGACCGGCTCCGCCGACATGACCTTCCAGGGGATCTACGGGACCTCGTCCCGGCTGACGAGTGACGCGGACAAGAACGTCACCGTCACCGTCCCGGCCGGTTCCGCCGTCGTCCTCAAGGCGGCCCGCCCGCTCGGCGCCCCCGCCACGAAGCCCTCGCTCACCCTGAAGGCGCCGGACGCGGGCGCGACCGGCACCGTCGAGCTCGGCGCCGACGTCACCGGCGGTCAGCTCGACCGCGTCGTCTTCGCCGCCCAGGTCGGAGGCGGGAAGTGGCGGACGCTCGGCTCCGCCGACCACGCCCCGTACAAGGTCACCCAGGTCATCGGCAAGGACGTACCCGCAGGAACCGCCCTGCGCTACAAGGCGGTGGTCGTCGACTCGGCCGGGCGGACCGCGAGTGCGACGGCCACGAGCACCACCGGAACCCCGCCCGCCCCCGAAGTCCCCACCGCCTCCTCGCGCGACTACGCGATCGTCCACTACAAGCGCACCGACGGCGACTACACCGACTGGCGGCTGTACGCCTGGGGCGACCTCGCCGACGGCGAGTCGACGACCTGGCCCGCGGGACACGACTTCATCGGCCGGGACGCCTACGGGGCCTTCGCCTACGTGAAGCTGAAGCCGGGCGCCTCCAGCGTCGGCTTCCTCGTCATCGACAAGGACGGCAACAAGGACGTCTCCGCCGACCGCACGATCGACGTCACGAAGACCGGCGAGGTCTGGGTCGAGCAGGGCAAGGAGGCCGTACAGACCCAGCGGCCCGACTACCCGGCGCAGGACACGACCAAGGCCGTACTGCACTACCACCGCGCCGACGGTGACTACACCGGGTGGGGACTGCACGTCTGGACCGGGGCCGCGACGCCCACGGACTGGTCCAAGCCCCTTCAGCCGGTGAAGACCGACGCCTACGGCGCTGTCTTCGAGGTGCCGCTGACCGAGGGTGCGACCAGCCTCGGTTACATCCTCCACAAGGGCGACGAGAAGGACCTCCCGACCGACCAGTCGCTCGACCTCACCGCGAACGGCCACGAGGTGTGGATGGTGAACGGCCAGGAGAAGTACCTGCTCCCGCAGCCCGCGGGCAGCGCGGCCGCGCTCGACCTGACCACCTCCAAGGCGGTCTGGATCGACCGGAACACGGTCGCCTGGAACGGCTCCGAGGCCGCGGCCTCCACCCAGTTGCTGTACTCCCACGACGGCTCGATCGCCGTCAAGGACGGGACGCTGACCAGTGACGACGAGCGGTGGCTGCGCCTGACCAGGACCACTCTCACCGACGCCCAGAAGGCCGCGTTCCCGTACCTCAAGGACTACACCGCCTGGTCCGTCGACCCCCGCGACCGAGGCCGGGTGAAGAAGGCCCTGAACGGTCAGATCGTCGCCTCGCAACGGGCCGCCAACGGGGCCGTGCTCGCGGCGACCGGCGTCCAGATCGCCGGCGTACTGGACGATCTGTACGACGCGACCAAGGCACAGCTGGGCCCGACGTTCCGCGACGGGCGTCCCACGCTGGCCGTGTGGGCGCCGACCGCGCAGAGCGTGGCGCTGGAGCTCGGCGGCTCCACGGTCGCCATGAAGAGGAACGACACCACCGGCGTCTGGTCCGTCACCGGCGCGAAGTCCTGGCGGAACAAGCCCTACCGGTACGTCGTGAAGGTGTGGGCGCCCACCGTCCGCGAGATCGTCACCAACAAGGTCACCGACCCGTACTCGCTCGCCCTCACCACCGACTCCGAGCGCAGTCTCGTCGTCGACCTGAAGGACAAGTCCCTCGCCCCGAGCGGCTGGTCCTCCTTGAAGAAGCCCAAGGCCGTGCCGCTGCGGGACGCCCAGATCCAGGAGCTGCACATCCGGGACTTCTCGGTGGCGGACAAGACCGTCCCGGCGAAGGACCAGGGCACCTATCTCGCCTTCACCGACAAGAACAGCGACGGGTCCAGGCACCTGCGGGCCCTCGCCGCGTCGGGCACCTCGTACGTCCACCTCCTGCCCGCCTTCGACATCGCCACCATTCCCGAGAAGAAGTCCGACCAGGCGACCACCGGCTGCGACCTCGCCTCCTACGCCGCCGACTCCCAGCAGCAGCAGGAGTGCGTCGCCGCGATCGCCGCGAAGGACGCCTACAACTGGGGCTACGACCCGTACCACTACACGGTCCCGGAGGGCTCGTACGCGAGCGACCCGGACGGCACCGGCCGTACGGTCGAGTTCCGCAGGATGGTCAAGTCGCTGAACGAGGACGGCCTGCGGGTCGTCATGGACGTCGTCTACAACCACACCGCGGCCAGCGGGCAGGCGGACACGAGCGTGCTCGACAAGATCGTGCCCGGCTACTACCAGCGGCTCCTCGCCGACGGGTCCGTCGCCAACTCCACCTGCTGTGCGAACACGGCCACCGAGAACGCCATGATGGGCAAGCTGGTGGTGGACTCGATCGTCACCTGGGCCAAGGAGTACAAGGTCGACGGCTTCCGCTTCGACCTCATGGGACACCAGCCCAAGGCCAACATCCTCGCGGTCCGCAAGGCCCTCGACGCGCTGACCCCAGCGAAGGACGGGGTCGACGGCAAGAAGATCATCCTGTACGGGGAGGGCTGGAACTTCGGTGAGGTCGCCGACGACGCCCGTTTCGTGCAGGCCACCCAGAAGAACATGGCCGGGACGGGCATCGCGACCTTCTCCGACCGGGCACGCGACGCCGTACGCGGCGGCAGCCCCTTCGACTCCGACCCCGGCGTCCAGGGCTTCGCCTCCGGGCTGTACACCGACCCCAACTCCTCGACCGCAAACGGGACTTCGGCCGAGCAGAAGGCCCGGCTGCTGCACTACCAGGACCTCATCAAGATCGGGCTCAGCGGCAACCTCGCCACCTACCGCTTCACCGACACCGACGGCAAGGAGGTCAAGGGCTCCGAGGTCGACTACAACGGCCAGCCCGCCGGCTACGCCGCGGCACCGGGTGACGCCCTCGCGTACGCCGACGCGCACGACAACGAGTCCCTGTACGACGCGCTCACCTACAAGCTGCCCGCCGCGACCAGCGCGAGCGACCGGGCGCGGATGCAGGTCCTCGCCATGGCGACCGCCACCCTCTCCCAGGGGCCTTCGCTCTCCCAGGCGGGCTCCGACCTGCTGCGCTCCAAGTCCCTCGACCGCAACTCGTTCGACAGCGGCGACTGGTTCAACGCCATCCACTGGGACTGCCGGGACGGCAACGGCTTCGGACGCGGACTGCCGACGGCGGCCGACAACGCCTCCAAGTGGCCCTACGCCACACCCCTGTTGAGCACCGTCAAGGTGGGATGCCCGCAGATCGAGGGCAGCTCCGCCGCGTACCAGGATCTGCAACGGATCCGTACGACGGAGAACGTCTTCTCGCTGTCCACCGCCGGGCAGGTGCAGTCGAAGCTCTCCTTCCCGCTGTCCGGCAAGGACGAGACACCCGGCGTGATCACGATGGAGCTCGGCGACCTCGTCGTCGTCTTCAACGCGACACCGAAGACACAGGAGCAGACGGTCGGCGCCCTGGCCGGGACGGCGTACGCGCTGCACCCGGTGCAGGCGGCGGGCGCTGACCCTACCGTCAAATCCTCCTCTTACGAGGCGAAATCGGGCACGTTCGCCGTTCCGGGGCGCACTGTGGCGGTATTCTCCCGGACCTCCTGAAAGGGCATTATCTTGGTGGGGCAGACCTCGAACCCGGTCTGCCCCACCGGTGTGTCCAAGGGCGGGCAGATGGAAGTCAACGGCAAGGGGACGGACACGACCGTGCTGGTCGTGGACGACGTGGCGGCCAGCCGGTACGCCATGAGCGCGGTGCTGCGCCGCGCCGGTCACCAGGTCGTCCCGGCCGCCAGCGGCTCCGAGGCGCTCGTCGAACTCGACGTACGGCTGCGCAAGGGCACCCTGCCCGACGTGGCGCTCATCGATGTGGACCTGCCGGACATGAGCGGCTTCGAACTGTGCCGCCGGCTCAAGGCCCGGCCGCACATGGCCGGTCTGCCCGTCGTCCACTTCTCGGCCGCCGCCGTGGACGCGGGTGACCGCTGCCGAGGCCTCGACGTGGGCGGAGAGGCCTATCTGACGGTGCCCGCCGAGCCCGAGGAGATCGACGCGGTGGTCCGGGCCGCGGTGCGCGCCGCCCGCCTCAGGGCCGGCGACCAGGCGCTGGCACGGCGGCTGACCCGGCTGGCGGAGACGGTCGTCGCCATCCAGACGGCGCGCTCCCCGCAGGAACTCGCCGACGCGGCCGCCGACGGCGCCGCGCGGCTCACCCGCTCACCCGCCGCCGTCTTCGTCCTCGGCCCGGACGACGAGCTGCACCGCGGCACCTCACGGGACCGCACCTCGCTCGCGATGCCCGACGAGGGGGCTCACCGGACCGTGGCCGGTCTGCTCCGACGGCTCACCCGGGGGCAGTCGGGCGTCCAGATCACCACGGTGCCCGCGCCGCTGTGGCCGGCCGGGTTCTTCCGGCCGGGCGTGCAGCACGACGCCCGCCTGGCGCTGATCCCCATCCAGGAAGGCCGGGCCTCGGTGTGCCTCGCCACGCCCACCCGCGGGGTGCGCCGGGTCAACCCCGAGGACGAGGCACTGCTGGCCCGGCTCGCCGAGGCCACCGCGCTCGCCGCCGAGCCGCTGCTCATGTACCAGGTCGAACGGCACGTCGCCCTCACCCTCCAGCACAGCTTCCTGCCCCAGCCGCACCGGCTGCCCGAACTGCCGGGCGTCGACGTCGTGGTCCGGTACGTGCCGGCGTCCGAGGAGACCGAGATCGGCGGCGACTTCTACGCGGCCCTGCGCACCGGCGAGGGCGTGCTCACCGCGGTCGGTGACGTCGTCGGGCACTCGCTGGAGGCGGCCACCGTCATGGTCGAGATCAGGCACGCACTGCGCGCCTACAGCGTCGACGAGAGCGACCCGGCCGTACTGGCCGAGCGCCTCGACCGGATGCTCCAGCGCTACCACCCCGGCGTCACGACGACCGTCTGCCTGGTCCTGGTCGACCCCGCCACCGGACGCACCCGCATCGCCAACGCGGGCCACATCCCGCCGCTGATCATCCGGGACACCGGGGGCGCCGACTACTCCAAGGCCGCCGGCCCGCTGCTCGGTGTGGGTCTGCCCCACCCGCCGCCCACGGAGCTGGTCCTCGAACCCACCGACCGGCTCCTCATGGTCACCGACGGCCTGATCGAGACCCGGGGCACCGATCTGGCGGTCTCGATGGAGCACCTCCGCGCCGCCGCCACCGGCTCCCTGCCCGGCCTGGACGCCCTCTGCGACACCCTGCTCGACTGCTTCGGCCGGGACCGCGAGGACGACATCGCACTGCTGGCGCTGCGGCTAGGGTGACCGGGAAACCCTTAGAACAGGAGTGCCCATGCCGCAGATCACCGTCGACTACTCCTACTCGCTCGACGACGCCTTCGACCAGCGCGGCTTCGCGCTCGCGCTGCACCCGGTGGTCGTCGAGACGGCGGCCGCGCGCATCGAGGCGTGCAAGACGCGGTTCCGGTGCACCGACGAAGAGGTGGTGGGGGCGGGGGAGGACGGACATGCCATCGTGCACATCACGCTCGCCCTGCTCCCGGGCCGCACCGACGAGACCAAGGCCAGGCTCACCGAGGCCGTACTGGAGCTGCTGCGCAAGCACATCGAGCCCACCGACGGGGTCTCGACGGTGCATGCGTCCGCTGAGGTACGCGACCTCGACCCGTCGTACCGGAAGTACGAGGAGTAGAGGCCACCGGGCCTACGAGGCGGGTGGCGAGGCCAGCGCGATCAGCCGGACGGCGAGGTCGGTGAACGGCCCGTCGCCCGGGTCGCCCTTGAGCGCCCCGCGCAGCAGCGCGCCGAGCTCCTCGTCGTGCGTGGCGCTCACCGCCGCCAGCGCCGCGAAGTCCTGCACGAGCTGCACCTCGAGCTCGCCGCGCGGAATCCGCCGCCCGTCCAGCCAGATCAGCGCCGTCGACTCGACGAGCGAGATCCAGGAGCGGATCACCAGCTCCAGGCGGGCGGGCGGATCCGCGACCTTCAGATGCGACAGGATCTGGACGTAGGCGGCCTGCCGCACCGCGTCGACGAGCGCGTTGGTCTTCGAGGAGCCGACCGCGGGACCGCCGCGCATCAACGCCGCGAAACCGGGCCCGTGGTCGTCCACGAAGTCGAAGAAGCGGCGCATGACCCGCAGGAGCCGCGAGCCCAGCGGGCCCTCGTGCGGCTCCACGAACCGGCTCGCGAGATCGTCCGAGGCGCGCTGCAACGCCGCCTCGTACAGGCTGAGTTTGCCGGGGAAGTAGTGGTAGACCAACGGCCGTGAGATACCCGCGGCCGAGGCTATCTCGTCGATGGAGACCTCGTCGGGTGAGCGTCGGCTGAAGAGGTCGAGGGCGACGCCGATCAACTGCTGCCGCCGCTCCTCGACACCCATCCTGCGGCGTACCCCGGTTGTCATACGAACACCTTACCGATCGGATCCGGCCTCGAACGGGCCGGTCCGGCCATGGTCGTTCACATGTCCAACACGATGCGATCACCGCGCGCCCGTGAAACACAGAGCAGCATCGAGTCGCCACGCTCCGTGTCGGTGAGCAGCGCGTCGCGGTGCTCGATCTCCCCTTCCAGCACCCGCTGTTGGCAGGTCCCGCAGAATCCCTGCTCGCAGGAGTAGGCGGTGTCGGGCAGTTCGGCGCGTACCGCGGCGAGCACGGTGGTGCCGGCGGCGACGCTCACCGTACGTCCGCTGCGTCGCAGTTCGACCTCGAAGGCGCCGTTGCCCTCGGCGGAGGTGCTCGGCGTGAAGCGCTCCAGGTGCAGCGCCGCACCGTCGGGCAGCCGGCGTCCGACCGCCTCCATCAGCCCCTCGGGGCCACAGCAGTGGACGGCCGCGCCCTGCGGCACGTCCGCGAACAGCGCGTCGAGATCGGGCCGTCCGTCCTCGTCCTCGGCCACGACGGTGACCCGGCCACCGCGCAGCTTCCCGATCTCCTCCAGGAACGGCATCGACGCGCGCGTCCGGCCGCCGTACAGCAGCCGCCACTCCGCGCGGTCCTGGACCGCCCGCAGCATCGGCAGGATCGGCGTGATCCCGATGCCGCCCGCGACGAAGACGTACACGGGCGCCGGCGCGAGGGGGAACCGGTTGCGCGGCCCCCGCACCTCGACCTCCATGCCCTCCCGGAGCTGCTCGTGGACCTCGCGCGACCCGCCCCGTCCGTCCTCGACCAGCCGGGCCGCGACGGTGTACGACGCGGTGTCCTCCGGGTTTCCGCACAGCGAGTACTGCCGTACGAGCCCCGAGGGCAGGACGAGGTCGAGGTGGGCGCCGGGCTCCCAGCGCGGCAGGTCGTGCCCCTCCAGGCGCAGTTGTACGACCCCGTCGGCGACCCGCTCGTGCCGGGTGACCAGCAGCCGCGGCGCCCGGGAGCGCGGCCGGCCGGAGATCGGCTCCTCCAGGGCGGGCAGCGGCCACAGCGGCGAGGCCTCGATCCGGCGGCGCAGCGCCCGTCGGACGAGCAGGGCCGTACCGGCGACGGCGACGACGGTCCGCAGCCGGGGTGTCATACGGCTCCCCGCTCGGCAGCCGTCGCCGCTGTCGCCGCCGGTGACGAGGCGAGATAGGCGACCGCCTGCTCGGTCGACCCCTCCTGGGAGGGGTGGTAGGTGCGGCTGAGATAGCGGGGAATGGACTTGAGCATGTTGCCGGTCGACGGCAGTACGCCCCGCTTCCCGCTCCGGTAGAAGTCCTTGAAGCTCGCCCTGCCCGCCGTGAGGGTCGGGTCGTTCTCCATGAAGAACCGCGCCCCGCGCTGCCACAGGAAGACCAGGGCGGTGAAGGCCGTGGCCCAGGTCCGGGCGCGGCGCCGGTAGCTCCCGTCGACATGGAGGAACACCTCGAAGGCCACGGACCGGTGCTCGACCTCCTCGGCGCCGTGCCAGCGCATCAGGTCCAGCATGGTGGGATCGGCGCCGCGCCGGTCCAGCTCCTGCGCGTTGAGGATCCAGTCGCCGAGGAAGGCGGTGTAGTGCTCGATCGCCGCGATGATCGCGACGCGCTCCATCAGCCACCACTCGCGGGCCCTGCCGGGCGGCAGCGTGCGGTCGCCGAGCAGCTTCTCGAAGAACCAGTCGACCTGGTCGGTGTACGGCGTCGGGTCGAGCCCGAGTTGCCTGAGGTGGGGGAGTACCTCGTCGTGGGCCTGTGAGTGCATCGCCTCCTGCCCGATGAACCCGATGACGTCCGCGCGCAGCCGCTCGTCCCGGATGTGGGGCAGCACCTGCTTGTACACGTGCACGAACCAGCGCTCACCGGCCGGCAGCAGCAGGTGCAGCACGTTCATGGTGTGCGTGGCGAACGGTTCCCCCGGCACCCAGTGCAGCGGTGTGTCCTCCCAGGAGAACGACACCTTCCGTGCCTTGAGCGGTATCCGCTCGGACTCGACCGGCCGGGGCAGCCGGGCGGCATGCTTGTTAGACATGCCGTCAATGTACTGACGGGTAGGTGCCGGGAGAACCCCCGCGCGCCCACTTGTTGACGCGAAGGCCGGCCATGGGCAGTCCGGGGGACAGGACCTAGCGCAGTCCGTTGACCGCCCGTCCGTCCGTCAGGGTGCCCTTCAGCCCGGCCTGATCCCCCTGCTTCGTCCGTACGGCGAGCAGTGCGCCCCGGGCCGACCCGCTCACTCCGCCCGTCGTGCTGATCGAGGCGGTGTCCTTGCTGCCCGCCGCGAGGAGGTACCAGTCGCCCGTGCCCGACTTCCACAGCACGCCCGCCAGCACATGGGGGTCACGGCCGCCGCACGCGGGCGAGTTCTCGGCCTTCGCCGCGACCGCGCCGTACGCCCCGCCCGGGGTGTGGAACTGGGCCAGGACACGGGTGCCGTCGCCCCGCCAGGTGTCGGCCCGGGTGCACACCCAGGCGGCCTGCCCGCTCGCGTCGGGCAGCGGCTGCTGCGCGTACTGCCAGGCGTTCACGGACCGCACGCCCTGGGAGCGCACGGCGGCCAGGGAGCAGGCGAACGGCGCCCAGTTCCGCAGCGCCACCGGGCCCGCGGCCTCGTGGGGTGCCGCGGGCGGCCCCGAGGTGAGATGGGCCGGGATCAGCTCGCCGAGATCGGTCAGAAGGTGCGGGCCCGAGGCGTCGGTCACCTCCATGACGTTCCACGAGGTGCAGGTGCCGGTCGGAGCCGGGCCGGCCAGCGGCGTGCTGACACCGTCGGCAGAGAGGGTGAGGGGCGTCGGGCCCGCGGTCGGCTTCATCAGGTCGCGCTCGGCTGCCCTGGTCACCCAGGGGGCGGTCAGATAGCGGACGTTGCCGTCGGCCCGGCCCAGGACCAGCGCCTCCGCCTCGGCCCCGGTCGCGCCGTCGACCCGGGCGAAGTCGAGGGCCGCGCCACCCGTGCCGGCGCGCGGCTCGGCGTACCGGGCGATGCGCAGTCCGTCGTAGAAGAGCACCACGCGCGCCTGGTCCACGTCACCGGCGTAGAGCAGCTGCGGTGGTCCGGCCGGGGCGCCCGAGGGGGTGCCGGGCGTCGCCGAGACCTGCACGGAGTCGCCGGGCCGGGCCCAGACGGCGAGCGCGCGGCGCAGCAGCGCGGTGTCCCCGGCTAGGTTGCCGCGCGCGGGCCACACGGAGAAGTCGGTGCGCGCGGACGACCGCCACGCCGCCGGGGCGACCCGCGTCACCTTCCCGGGGTCGAGGGCGGCCTCCGCGGCCGGGTTCTGCGCGTACGACGGGGCGGCGGCGCCGTCGGGTCCCCAGCCGCCGCTGGGCAGGGCGAGCAGCGCGCCGCAGACGGCCGCCGCGACGCCGGCGGCGAGCGCGGCCTTCGTGTGCTGTCTGCGCCGCATCAGGTCGGTGGGCCGGGCGTGCAGGGAACAGGGGTCGAACTCGGGGGACAGGAGCAGGGCGTCCTTGGCCTCGACACAGCCCGCCTCCTTGAGCGCCGTGCCCGGGTCGTCGACGCCCGCCGCCGCCAGCACCTTGCGTACGTCGGGGTCGGGCAGCTTCTCCAGGCCGCGCAGGACGTACGCCGCGCGGGCGGGACTGGACAGGGCCGACAGCCGCTGGTCCAGCGCGAGTTCGTCGGCGCCGCCCGAGCGCGGGAAGAGCCTCAGGCCCCACACCTGGGGCAGCAGCGGAGGCAGTTGGGACCGCTTGGGCCAGGCCGCGCGCCGCAGCGGCACGCCCGCCTCCAGTGCCGTACGCACGACCTTGAGGCGTACGAGGGCGTAGCCGGGGTCGCCGTCGCGGCCGGTGGCCTGGGCCGGGATCAAGGTGGCGGTCGTGCGTGCCCGGGGCAGGGCGCGCTGGGTGAGGGCGTGCGCGGTCAGCACCCGTCGGTTGCGGCCGAGGCTCGGCGGCAGCACCAGATAGGCGAGCCGGACGAGCCGAGGATAGTGCTCGACGAGGGCGGCCTCGGCCTGCTCGACGTCGACGACCGGTCCTGGGGAGGCTGCGGAGCGCTGGGCTACATCCTGTGACTGCACGTTCAGCAAAACGAGCGAATCGGTGGATGGTCACCTGGCTCCGGAGACTTACTCCCCGGGTTGTACGAGCAGCCGCGCGTAGTTCGCCATCGACCGCTGATAGCGCGGCAGATGGGGCGCGAGGGCGGCGATCACCAGCGAGAGGCCCTCGCGTTCGCGGCCCAGGTCGGCGAGACAGAGCGCGAGAGTGGCGCGTACGGCATCGTCCAACTCGTCGGAGGGCGCGTCGAGTTCGGGGGCGAGGAGCTTGACGCCCTCCTCGGCCTGTCCGATGTTCCGCAGGGAGCTGGAGAGTTGGATCTTGGTGCGGCGGCCGCGGTAGCCGTCGAGGCCGCGGGCGAGCGCCTCCCGGTACAGCGGTACGGCCTGGTCCGAGTGGCCGGTGGAGTCCCAGGCGCAGGCCCGCTCGAAGGGGCCGACGGGGCTGTCCGCCGGCAGTTCGGCGACCAGCGCGTCGATCACCGCCCGGAAGTCCGCCGCGTCCGCTTCTTCATAGTCGTCGAACGTGGCCCAGGCCGCCGCCGTACGCTCTTCCCAGTCTTCGGTCACGGCCACACCTTCGCACACGCGTGCCCGTTGCGGCATCGGCATTCCCACAGGATGCCTTTCCGTCCCTAACGGGGGAGATTGAGCACTTGGCGCGCCGGAGCCGTATCGAAGGCCAGGGCCCTCGCCGGGGCTCTCGACGGCGTGGGCGCCGACAGGCACCGGAGGAACGTATGAGGTTGACACGCGAAAAGCTGAGCGGGCACGGCCTTGCGGTCGTCGCGGCCGCGGCCCTGCTGGCGCTGACCGGCTGCGGCGGGTCGGGCGGGGGAGGGACCAAGGCCGACTCGGCCGACCAGGTCCCGGCCACCGCGACCGGCAGTCTGGAGGATCTGGCGGCCGAGGTGAAGTGCAAGCCGGACATACAGACGGACGCCGACGAGATCCGCCAGGCGATCTGCAAGAACACCGACGGCAAGTTCGTCCTCGCGACCTTCGCCACCGATCGCGGGCAGCGCGAGTGGATCAACGACGCGAAGGACTACGGGGGGTTCTACCTCGTCGGCGCCAAGTGGGTCGCCGTCGCCGACCAGAAGGTGGTCACGGCGCTGCGCGGCCAGCTCGGCGGGACCTTGGAGGAGGGGGCCTCGCACCACTCGGGCGGTAGTGGTGGTGGGGGGACCGAGACCGCGCACTCCGGTCACAGCGGCTGACCGCGCAGGATCTGGGGAAGGCGAAGGCCGGCGGCGGGAGATCCCACCGCCGGCCTTCTCAGTACCGTGCTAGCTCTTCGGCGAAGCGACTACTGCCTTCGGTGAAGCGACTGCTACCTGCACTGCCGGCCGGTGTTGATGCAGTTGGCGATCTTGTTCGCCAGGCCACCGGTCGTGACGCTGATGAAGTCGTCGTGGTCGGTGGCCGACTTGTGGAGCTGCTCCGGGAAGCCGTCCACCGCGTACGCGTTCTTCACCACGCCGTTCTGGAGGGTCGGCGGCGCGATCTTGTAGACCAGGCGCATCGTCAGCTGCGGGATCGCCTTGAAGCCGTTGCCGCAGACGCCGCTCGCGGGGTCGGGGAAGGCCACGTGCGTGCGGTGGTTGGCGCTGTCGATGTTCTGGCCGTCCCAGCAGCTCTGGAAGGCGAACGTGCGGACCACGTTGCTGCCCTGCGGGCAGATCGGGTACTGCGACGTCAGCTGGACCTTGTTCTCGAAGCCGGTGCAGCTCCAGTGCGCGTTGGCGTTCGCGAGACCGTTGGTGGTGGTCTTGGCGTCACCGGTGATGATGCGCAGGAACTGGGGCATCGCGACGACCTTGCTGGCCGGGCTGCCGACGTACTTGATCTGGGCCTGTACGGGCGTCAGGATCTTGCCGACGTTGCCTTCCTTGCCACCGCCGTCCGCGTTCTGGTCGAAGTCCTGCGTGCCGTTCTGGAGACGGACCACGGGCCAGTAGTACGACGACAGGTCGTTCTTGTTCTGGCAGCTGGTCCCGCCCTGCAGGAACGTGTTGTTGCTGGAGAACGCGTTGACCTTCTGGTTGCCGACGTAGTCGTGCAGGTGGTGCGCGCCGTTGGTCACGCCGGGAGCCACGATCACGTTGTCGGTGTTGTGGTTCTTGTTCGCGTTCACACCGCACGCGGTGGTGAACGTACCCCTCGAGGCGTTGGCGGACTTCTGCGGCTTCCCCTGGACGTTCGGTGCGACCTTCGTGATGTCGACGAAGTCTGCGGCGACGGGACCGTTTCCGGCCTGACCGCCGATGTTGGCCGGCGCGCTCGCGCTCGGAGCCGCGCTGGCCGAGGCGCCGCCGTTGTTCTGCTGGCCGCCGTTGTTCTGACCGCCGTTGTTCTGGCCACCGTTGTTCTGGCCGTTGTTGTTCTGCCAGCCGTTGTTCTGGCCACCGGCGGTGGTCTGGGCCTGGTTGGCGGTGGTGCCGGTGCAGGCGGCGAGGCCGTCCAGCGTGGTCGGCGCGGCGGCGCCCACCCGGGTGAAGTCGATCTTGATTCGGCCGATGACCGCGGACCGCTTGTCCTTGAGCGGCGACAGGATCGCGTTCTGGACGAAGCCCGCGTCATTGGCCTGAGCCTGACGTGACGAGGCCAGCCGGGCGTAAGCCTCGGTGATCTGCTTGTCGAGCGTGGCCAGCTCCGCGTCGACGTTCGACTTGGCGTTGGCGGGCACGCTGGTCAGTTTCTGCCCGACATCGGGGCAGGAGATGGTGGCGACCTGAGCGGCGGCAGCCTTGGTGGTGTTCGGGCTCGAGTTGGACTCGTGCGCCGAGGCGTAGAAATTCGCCCAGATCAATCCGCCCCCACCGATCGCGAGCGCCGCGGATGCGGCAACCGCGCGAACAGCCAGCGGCGAACGTCGTTTGCGAGTGTTGCGTCCCATGGAACTCCTCTGACTTCCTTGCGGGGCATCGAGGCGCCCGACAGGAGTGAAGCGGCGTCCATCAGTACGCAGGTGACTCCTGAGGCGTTCAGGAACCCAGGAAAATCTTAGAAGTTCGTGAGGTCATTTCCGGCACAATAGGCTCAGAACCGCACGTTTTTCGGGGAGTTGATCTCGAAAAACAGGTTTGAACGATATTCAACGGCGTCGGCGAGTCCTTCTTCTTCACTGGCTGCCGTGGTCCAAATACGCCAGTACGGCGAGTACGCGCCGGTTGTCATCGTCGGAGACCTCCAGCCCCAGTTTGGTGAAGATGTTGGAGGTGTGCTTGGCGATCGCCCGTTCTGTGACGACGAGTTGGGCCGCGATCGCGGTGTTCGAGCGCCCCTGCGCCATCAGGTCGAGCACCTCCAGCTCGCGCGGGGTCAGCCGCCCGAGCGGCTGCGCGGTGTGTGAACGCCGCGCCAGCAGCTGCTGGATCACCTGCGGATCCATCGCGGTCCCGCCCGCGGCGACCCGCCGTACGGCGTCGATGAACTGCTCCACGTCGAACACCCGGTCCTTGAGCAGATAGCCGACCCCGCCCGTGCCGTCCGCGAGCAACTCCCGTGCGTACAACTGCTCCACGTGCTGTGAGAGCACGAGCACCGGCAGCCCCGGCCGCTCCCGACGGGCCTGGAGCGCGCACTGCAGCCCCTCGTCCGTGTGCGAGGGCGGCAGCCGTACGTCGACCACGGCGACGTCCGGCGCCAACTCGGCCAGTGCCCGGGTGAGTTCGGGTCCGCTCTCGACGGCGGCGGCGATCTCGAAGTCGTACGCCTCGAGCATCCGGACCAGTCCGTCACGCAGCAGGAACAGGTCTTCGGCTAGGACAACGCGCAAGGGATCTCCATGGTGACCATGGTGGGACCGCCCGCGGGGCTGCTGACGGCCAGGACGCCGTCGAATGTACCGAGCCGCCGCTCGACGCCGGTGAGCCCCGAGCCCGCGCCGACCCGGGCGCCGCCCTCCCCGTCGTCGGTGACGGTGATGCGGAGCATTCCGTCCCTGTGCTGGAGGTCGACCCACAGGCGCCCGGCGCCGGAGTGCTTGACCGCGTTGGTCAGCACCTCGCTGACGGCGAAGTACGCGGCGGACTCGACGGGCGCGTCGGCGCGGCCGTCCATGTCGACGTCCACCTCGCTCAAGAGGGGCAGCCGCAGCACCAACGCCCGTACCGCGTCGCCGAGTCCACGCTCGGCGAGCACGGGGGGATGAATGCCCCGCACGAGGTCGCGCAGCTCGGTGAGCGCCTCGGCGGAGGACCGGCGGGCCTGGGCGAGCAGCTGCCGGGCCTTGGCCGGGTCCTTCTCGATGAGGACGTCGACGGTCCCCAGGTCCATCCCCATGGCGACCAGTCGCGCCTGCGCCCCGTCGTGCAAGTCCCTCTCGATGCGGCGGAGTTCGGCCGCCGATGTGTCCACGGCGGTGCGCCGGGTCTCGGTGAGGACGCGGACCCGTTCGGCGAGTTCGCCGTCGCCGGAGGCGAGGACGGAGCGGGTGAGAAGGAAATGGACCCGCAGGAGGGCGGGGGTGAGGACGTAGGAGGCGACGAGGAGCGCCGCGCCCAGTGCCCCGGCGAGGAGGGCGGAGCCCTGTCCCGACACCGGCACGAAGCCGTACCACCACCCCACGTGCGTGCCGTCCGTGAAGACCCGCCACAGGCCGGCCGCCAGCGCGAAGCCTTCCAGGGGGTAGAAGAGGAGGGCGGCGGGCAGCAGCGCGGTCACGAACCCGGCGGTCATGTCGACCAGCAGCCAGCCGAGGTCGCGCCAGGTCGCCGGGTCTCCCAGCATGCGCGAGCAGCGCGTCCACGGGGGCGTGTCCGCGGGCAGGCTCCTGTACGTGGACGGAATCCGTATCCCGCACCACTCGGCGGCGGTGATCCGCCGGCGGTCCGCGAAGGCCCGTACGCCGGTCAGGACCCAAGGGGTCGTGACGATCCCCACCCCCGCCGGCACGAGCAGGATCGACACGACGGACAGCACGAAGAGCACAAGCGCTCCGGTGAACCCCCCGACGGCCAGCATCAGTCCCCGTCCCCCGGCGAGCAGTACCTCAGGCCCGCGCGCACGTATGCCCTTGCCGCTCCCCATCTCCATACCGCCAGTCTCACCGACCCGCGCCGCGGGGTCACTGGGCCGAGCACCAGGGCGGGGGTGGTGCCAGGTGCACCCCGGGGGGTGAGAACCTGGGGTGGGGTTACTGGGTGAGTACCTTTGTCTCCAGGTGTGGGGGGAGGCCCACCGGGGGGCGGTTCGGGCGTTGGGGGGCCACCCCGCCGATGCCCTGGAGCCAGGTCCACGTGTCCGCGACCGTCTCCGAGACGGGCCGGCACCGCAGCCCCGTCGCCACCGCACGGGAGACATCCGCCCGATGAAGAGCGTCATGCATGTCGCTCCCCACCGGCACCCACACCGGCAACTGCGTCCACGGCTGAATCCCGGCGTCGAGGACCACGGAAGGCTCGGTCCAACGGAGTTCCGCCCGCGCCCCGGCGACCCGGACGCACGCGTCGAGCAGCTCTCCCATCGTCGTATGCCCCTGCGGACTCATCAGGTTGTACGCCCCGCTCACCCCCGCATCCGCCGCCCCGAGGATCCACTCCGCGAGATCACGGACATCGACGTACTGGAGGGGCAGAGACCGCGGGCCGGGCGCGAGTACGGGACCGCCCCGGGCGACCCGGTTCAACCACCACGGCAGGCGCCCGATGTTCTCGTACGGCCCGAGGATCAGCCCGGACCGCACGAGCAACGAGCGCTCCGCACCGAACGCGGACACGGCGGCCAGCTCGCCGCCCAGTTTGTCCCGCGCGTAGTCGGTCTGTTCCGCGTCCTCGGACGCCCCTGCCACGAGCGGCGCGTCCTCGGCGTAGTCGGCGGGCGGAGCCCACGCGTAGACCGAGCAGCTCGACACGTACACGTACCGCCCGGCCCGGTCGGCCAACAGCCGTGCCGTGTCGCGAACGGCCCGCGGCGCCGCCGACCAGGTGTCGACGACGACATCCCACTCACCCTCGCCCCCACCCGCGGCGGAGGCGAGCGCCGCGAGCCCGTCGGGGGCGGTGCGGTCACCCAGCAGGGACCGCACCCCGGCGGGCGGTTCGCGGCGCCCGCGGTGGAAGACGGTCACCTCCCAGCCACGGCCGAGCGCCGCCTCCACCACGGCCCGCCCCGCGAAGTCCGTACCGCCCAGCATCAGTAGTTTCTTGGGTGTCATACGGACGACTCTGCCCGCACCGCCCACCGGACGGAACGGGAATCTGCTGACAGAAGAGTTCCTGAGCGGCGGGGTGGCTCAACGCCCCGTCGGAGGCGCGAACTTGTACCCCACCCGCCGTACCGTCTGGATCGCCTGCCGGTGCTGCGCCCCGAGCTTGCGCCGCAACCGCGCGACGTGGACGTCGACGGTCCGCCCGTCGCCCACGTGCCCGTAGCCCCACACGGTGGTGACCAGCTGGTCGCGGGTGTGCACCCGGTGCGGATGCGCGACGAGGTGCGCGAGCAGCTCGAACTCCAGGTAGGTGAGGTCGAGCGGCCGACCGTCGACCTCGGCGGTGCGCTGCACGGGGTCGATGCGGACGAGCGGGTCGCCCCCGACGGCGGTGTCGATGGGGGCGTCGATGGGGGCCGGGGAGTCCGGGACGGCCACCGGCAGCAGGGGCTGCTGGTCGGCCGGTACGAGGACCAGGTAGCCGATCATCGGCGGCTGGCCGGGGAGTACGGGCAGGGTGTGCGGGGGAGCGGGCAGCCAGGTGGCGCCCGGCGGCAGGAAGTCCGCGACGTCGACCACCTCGTCCCGGTGGACGGCACGGAGTCGGTGCCGCGCGGGGACGGGGGCGGGTGCCGGTGCGGAAGTGGTCGCGACGGACGAGAAGGAACGAGTGGTCGCCATGAGAGGTCAGCTCTTTCGCGCGAGAAGTTCGTCGGGAAGGTCGACGACCGCGAGTTCGTGGTCGGGGCCGTCGGGGACGTACGTCGTGCGCGCTGGCCGAAGGCCGGGGGTGTACGGCTTTAGAGGGCCGGCGCGTTCGTCGCGCGGCAACACACCCGGTCGAAGTCGTGATGCTGACGGGAAGGCCAGAAGGGCTCCAGGTCGGTGCGACCCGTCGCGGTGTACTTCTGGAAGCTGGCCATGCCCCCATTGAAGCAGACACCGGAGCCGAGCAGGAGAGTCCTCTCACAGGTCGGACGCGTCCTTGGCGTGAACTTGACGCCGTACGACGGGGCTGACCTCGTACGGCGAGGAATGACCTCGTACGACGAGGCTGAGGTCGCGCGACGAGAGGAGGCGCCCACCGTCACGGTGAGCGCCTCCTCGTTCGCGTGTGGGGCGGATCAGACCTGGCCGGCCTTCTCCAGGGCGGAGCAGCAGGTGTCGACGAGCAGGCGCGTGACGACGTACGGGTCGACGTTGGCGTTCGGGCGGCGGTCCTCGATGTAACCCTTGCCGTCCTTCTCGACCTGCCACGGGATGCGGACCGAGGCGCCACGGTTGGAGACGCCGTAGGAGTACTCGTTCCACGGGGCGGTCTCGTGCAGACCGGTCAGGCGGTCGTCGATGCCGGCGCCGTAGTTCTTGACGTGGTCGAGCGGCTTCGAGCCCTCGCCCAGCGACTCGCACGCGGTGATGATCGCGTCGTAGCCCTCGCGCATCGCCTTGGTGGAGAAGTTGGTGTGCGCGCCGGCGCCGTTCCAGTCGCCCTTTACCGGCTTGGGGTCGAGGGTCGCGGAGATGTTGAAGTCCTCGGCGGTGCGGTAGAGCAGCCAGCGGGCCACCCACAGCTGGTCGGAGACCTCCAGCGGCGCCAGCGGGCCGACCTGGAACTCCCACTGGCCGGGCATGACCTCGGCGTTGATGCCGGAGATGCCGAGGCCCGCCTTGAGGCAGTTCTCGAGGTGCGCCTCGACGACGTCACGGCCGAAGATCTCGTCCGCGCCGACGCCGCAGTAGTAGCCGCCCTGCGGGGCCGGGAAGCCGCCGACGGGGAAGCCGAGCGGGCGCTCCCCGTCGAAGAAGGTGTACTCCTGCTCGATACCGAAGATCGGCTCCTGCGCGGCGAACTTCTCCGCCACCTCGGCCAGCGCGGCACGGGTGTTGGACTCGTGCGGCGTCATGTCGATGTTCAGGACCTCGCACATCACGAGGACGTCGTCGCCGCCGCGGATCGGGTCCGGGAAGGTGGCGACGGGCTTGAGTACGCGGTCCGAGGCGTGACCCTCGGCCTGGTTCGTGGAAGACCCGTCGAAGCCCCAGATCGGCAGCTCGGCACCCTTGGCGTCGTCGCCCAGTATCTTCGTCTTGGAACGGAGCTTGGCCGTCGGCTCGGTGCCGTCGATCCAGATGTACTCAGCCTTGAAGGTCACGGGCCACATCCTTCGGGGTGTGTCTTTGGGCGCACTGCGGGTGCTGCGGCGCTGCGGCACCGGGGCGCCGCGGTAATGCCCGGCAGCCTGTCAACAGGCGATTTCCCGATCATTGCTCGAATGTGAACCCCGTGTTACCTGGTGTCTCTGTGCTGCGACTCACTCGCCGAGAGCGATTCGCGACCGCTATCAGCGGGCTGCCCGTGAAGCCCGCGAGCACGCACGTCGGCGCACCGTGATCCTCCCGGTCCCGGTGGCGGCGGCTCGTATGCGATGGGTTTGCGGGCGCGCACCGGGCTCCGTGACCGCCGGGTGCGGTGCCGAACTCGCTCCACGTGCCGGTCCCGCTGTTCGTGGCCGCGAACAGCAGGACGCTCGGCCCGCTCCGGGCGGCGGTCCGGGCCGCGGGGCTGCTGCCGTACGCGGCCCGGCCGGTACCGCCGTCCGGTCGGCGGAGTTCCTCAGTCGTCAGGCGTGGGCGCTCACCCCACCTTCTCGATCCGGGCCCGGCGGATCAGGAACTTGCCCGGCTCCCGGACCTGCTCGAAGGCCGCGTTGTTGAGCAGTACGCAGCTGCCCGACACCGAGGTGACCTGCACGGTCGTGGACTTGTTGTTGTCCAGGTTCGTGACCTTGAGCTTGGTCCCGGCCGGGAACTGGTTGCTGGACGCGGCCGGGGCGCCGGCCTCGCCCGAGAGGGTGACGGTCGAGCCGTTGCAGACCTGCTGGCCGGTGGCGGCGCCACCACCACCCGTCCCCTGCGCGGGTGCGGTGGTCTGCTGCTGCGCGGGCGTGGTCGTCACCGGCTGGGCGGACTGCGCGGGCTGCGTGGTCTGGGAGCCCTGAGCCGACTCCCCAACCGCACAACCGGACGCCTTCTGCTGCACCTTGATCTGCGCGATGACCGCCTCGCGGTTGGCGATCCGCGCCGCCGACTGTGCGTCGGGATTGGCCCGTTGGCCGTCGATGAACTTCTGGTTGTTGCCGAGGGCGGTGGTGAGCCCCTGGCAGACCGTCGAGTTCGCGGCGGACAGGGTCCTGGCGTCATGGCTCTGCGCCGCGTTCGAGGTGGCCGCCATGGCGAAGGCGCCACCTCCGGCCACGGCCGCTGCACCGACCAGCAGCGCGACCTTCTTCTTGGCACTGAGAGTCCTCTTACGCGACATGCGCGCCTCCTGTCCCCGGCCGCCTCGTGCGGCGGCCGGATGCGATCCGTGTGCCGCTATGTACGAGGTGCCGAACAGGGTTACTCAATGGTGAGCACGAGTCAGTGAAGTGGCCTGAGTCACATGGGGAGTTGGTCGGTGAGTTGGTGGGAGCGTCGCTGGGGCGCAGGGACGCCGGGAAAGCCTCTCCTACCGGGCCAGGGCGTCCCGAACCGCTTCCTCGGTGCGTGCCACGACGGCCGTCCCGTCGTCCGCCGTGATGATCGGGCGCTGGATGAGCTTCGGGTGCTCGGCCAGTGCCTTGATCCACCGCCCGCGCGAACCGTCGTCGCGCGCCCACGACTTCAGGTCGAGCTCCTTGGCGAGGGCCTCCTGCGTCCGGGTGATGTCCCACGGTTCGAGGCCCAGCCGCTCCAGTACGTCCTGGATCTCGTCCTCCGTGGGCACGTCCTCCAGGTAGCGGCGGACGGTGTACTCCGCACCCTCCGCGTCGAGCAGGCTGATGGCGCTGCGGCACTTCGAACAGGCCGGATTGATCCAGATCTCCATGCCGCACACGTTACGCGAGACCCCCTTTTCCACCGGCGTCACGCCACCCCCAAAGGCCCTGTGGCCAGGGGCGTTTGTCAGTGCCGGGCGGTAGAATAGAAGCAGTGTTCGAGGGTGTCGCCGGGGGGTCCGGATGGCGCCCTGACCGCGACAGGAGGATGCCTGTGCCCGCTGCCGCACTGAAGCCGCTGCCCACTCAGTCCACGTCCAAGAGGGCGGTCCTGATGGACCTGCCGTACGAGCCCGTGGCGAAGCGCCCGTTGCCGCCGGGGCGGCCTCGCGAGTGGTACGTCACGCACAACCGCCGGCTCAAGGCGATGCGTCTCGCGATCGCTCTGCTCGACTCCGGTGTGTACGTTCCGAATCAGGCCCGCAACGAGAAGATCCGCAGTACCGCGGAGGAGATCGGTGTTCATCCGCCGTCGGACACCACGTGCCACATGGTGCGCGCGCTGATGCGTTACGCGCGCTGAGCGCCGGGGGCGGCCGGGACGACGTTCCTCGCCCCGGCCGCCCCGCCGGACGGGCTGAAGATGTGAACCGGCGCCGACAAGAGCGCCCCGTCAGGGGCGCGGGGAACCGCGCGATCAGCCCCCGCCGGTCCGCAGTCGGACAACACACTGGGGGCTTGGGCGAAGCCCCGCCCCCTCCGGACCTACCCCGTCGTCAGTTCCTTCTCCAGGGGGGTTCGGAAGCGCGGGGTGACGCGGGTCGGGCCCAGCCAGGCCCGTAGGCGGGCGGCCTCCGCCTCGATAGCGGCCAGTGCCTCCCGCCCCACCCCGGCAGGGTCCAGCACCCGCCACACCAGGGCTCCGTCGCCCCGCTGCGCCCACCCCCCGACCACCCGCCCGTCCCACCACACCGTCGGCCCGACATTCCCACTGCCGTCGAAGAGGGCGGGGCGCAGGGCGGGGGAGAGGTACCAGTCCCGTTCCTGCCAGCCCATGGCCGTCGGATCGAGCCCGGGGAGGAGCGCGGCCCACGGCACGGCGGGGCCGCGCACGGGGGCGGTGTCGTCGGCGGTCACATATCCGGTGGCTCCGTCGTCGAGCGACACGGCCACCGCCCCGATCGCGGCCAGCGCCCGCCGTACATCGGTGACCTTCCACCCCGTCCACCACTTGAGGTCGGCCTCGGTGGCGGGCCCGCACACCGCGAGCCAGCGGCGCAGCAGCTCGGACTGCGCCTCGGAGGGCGGGAGTTCGGGATGCGGCGGCGCCACGGCCCAGCGGAACCGGGTCGACGTCCAGGACCCCAGCGGGCGCCCACGCACCACCCGCCCCTCGACCCCGAGCACCCGCATCAGCCGGGACGACACCGTGTGCGCGCTCTCGTAACTCCGCCCCGCGCCGTAGGTGAACTGCTCCCTCAACCGCGGCTCGTCCTCGGTGAGTTCGTTCACCGTGGCCTGCCCGCGCCGCGCCAGCGCGGCGAGCGCGGACGCCTCCACCTCGGTGAGCCACTCCTCGGTCAGCCGTCCGTCGCTGCCGCCCACCATGTCCTTGATCAGCCCGGTCCGGGCCTTCGCGGCGATCGCGAGCCCCGTCGAGGCGTGCACCACCGCGGCCAGCTCGGTGGGGAACACGAACACGGTGTGCCGCATGCCGTGCATCCGTACCAGCGTCCGGTCCTCGTACAGCGCCCGGTCGAGCTCCGCCACCGTCTTCCCGGCGTCCGCGAGCCGCGCGCCCACCGCCAGGTACACCGTCGCCGGATCGGTCCCGTGCAGTGCGACCAGGGACCCGGCGACCTCCTCGGGGCTCGCCGCGCGCGCCGTCCCCGCGAGCCGGTGCCGCAGGGCGAGCCGGGCCCGCCGCTCCGCCAGTGCGATGTGCCGCCGCTCCTCGCCCACGCCGTCTCCCTCTCGTAGCTGCCGTCCCCGCATCCTCTCGCGCCTCACCCGATCGGCGCCCCCGCCATGCGTACGCCCTGCTCACGGCCTTGACTGGAACGGGAATCCGCAGCGGAACGTCGGGAGACGACATGGCGCGGCACGCGAGGCAAGGGATACGCGAGACAGACGGGGTGCGCGGGGTGAGCGGGATACGAGCGCCCGGTGTAGGACGGACCGGCCCGGGGGCCGTGGCTGCCGTGCTCCTCCTGGCCCTCGGCGCCTCCCTGGCCGGCTGTTCGCACGGCACCACCCCGTCCGACGTGGCCTCTGCCGCCTCCTCCCTCGCGTCCCAGGCGGGCGGCACCCTCGCCTCCGCGACCGCCGAGGCCGGGCGGAAGTTCGGCGAGTTCAAGAACGGCCTGGACGCCAGGGGCGAGGTGAAGCTCGGCGACCAGGTGACCATCGACTCCGCGGGCCGGGCCGCCGTCAAGGTCACCGCCACCAACCCGACGTCCAAGGCGAAGAGGTACGCGGTCCAGGTCGACTTCCGCGACAAGGGTGGCAACCTCCTCGACACGGTCGTCGTCACCCTGAACGACGTCCCGGCGGGCGCCGCCAAGGCCGCCACCGCCCGCAGCAACCGCGCCCTCTCCGGAGACGTCACCGCCGCCGTGGCCCGCGCCGTACGGACCTGACGCCCGCGAACGCGCCTCCCGCTCCGGCGACCGTCTCGCGGTCGCGATCGCAGCCGCAGTCACAGTCGCAGTCGCCGATGGCTTCAGCCGTACAGCTCGAACAGCCCGGTCACATACGCCGTCAGCCGTTCGCCCAGCAGTTCGGGGGTCAGGTCCGTGCGCCCCAGGTCCCGCCACGGCACCGCGAGCTTCTCGGCGTCGGGGGAGTAGGCCAGCGCGTCCAGCAGCCGCCAGTACAAGTGCTCCTCGGCGTCGGCCGGTCGGCGTCCCCCGTGTGCCTCGTACCGCGCGCGGAACCCCAGGCCGTACGCCTGCCCGTGCAGCAGCGCGAGGGCCGTGGAGCAGTGGGCCACGTCCAGGTCGGCGGGCCCCCACGAGGTCTCCACCCAGTCGACCACCCCGCTGATCCGCAGGGTGTCGCCCGCGCCGGTGAAGAGCACGTTGCCGGGATGGAAGTCCCGGTGCAGGAAACACCCTTCGTACGCCGGCGGTTCGCGCCGGATCACGTCCACGGCCCGCTCCCACAGCGGGCCCCGGGGCGCACGGACTCGTTCGGGCGAGGTCCATGCCTGGTAGGGGCGCGGGCGGTCGGCCGGAACCACCGCGTGAATACGGGCCAGTTGGCCGGCCAGCAGGTCGATGCGCCGGTCCAGGTCCTCCTCGTCGACCCGTACCCCGCCCGGCAGCGCGGACATCAACAGCGAGGGGTGGTCGCAGTGTTCGCCTGCGGCGTCGACGGCGTGGAGCTCGGGCGTGGGCAGGTCCTCGTACGGGGCGAGCAGGGTGAGGACGGACGCCTCGCGGGCCAGCAGGCCGGGCGCGGGACGGCGGAAGAAGGGCTTCACGAACGACCGCAGCACCAGCCCCGTACCGTCGTCGAGGGTGAGCCGGCGCATCTGGGAGCTCCAGCCGCCGCGCAGGACCGTGGACTCCCGTACGTTCCTGCCGGCCGGAAGCTGCTTGGCCACCCAGCCGCGGGTCGCGGTCCACCCCCGCTCACCCAGTCCCACGAGTACGGCGTCCACGAACCACGCCCGGTCGGCGGGATGTTCGCGCAGCCACAGGCCCAGCATGTGGTCGGCGTCGGGGAATTCGAGCCGGGTGAACTGGGCGCGGGCGGCGAGCGCGTCCGTCACGGCCTCGGTGACGGCGGGCGGGATGACGGCGTCCGTACCGGGTACGGCGAGGACCGCACGGCCCTCGTACCCGCGCAGCACATCGAGCGCGGGAGCCTGCCGCCAGCTGTCCGGCGCCCGGATGATCTCGCTGAAGCGCCCTCCCCCACTCTCCCCGAACGGAACCTGCCAGGCCTCGGCGCCGTACACCGCGGGCGCGCACAGGCCCAGCGCCACCACGCGCCGCCCGTAGTGCCCGGCGAGATCGGCCACCGTCTGGCCGCTCATGCTGAAACCGACGAGAATCAGCGGACCCTCCGCCGGGACCGACGCATCGATGACGGAGACGGCCTGCTCGAAGCGTCGGCGCAGGCTCAGGTCCTTGAGTTCGCCCGAACTCTCGCCGTGTCCGGAGAAGTCGAGGGCGAGGCCCCGGCAGCCGCGTGCCACGAACTCCTCCAGCAGCGGCAGCAGTCGCTCCTTGGTGCCGAGGCCCGCGCCGTGCAGCAGGACGACCGTCGCCGTGGCGCCGCGGTCGTCGCCATGGCCGTCGTCACCGCCGCCGCTGACGCAGCTCAGTCGTTCACCGTCGTGGTCGTGTGCGAAGGAGGCGATCATCCCCCCATTTACCCACGCCCGCCTTTCCACTCTCCACGTACCGACGGCCCGGCCAGGTCACAGACCCGGGGCGCCCCAGATCGGGAACCAGCGGCTGAGGTCATGCTCGATCCGCAGATCGTCCGCGAGCGCGGCCTTGACCTGCAGTTCCAGCGCGTTGTCGCGTCGTTGGGACTGGCCGGCCAGCGGTGCGAAGGGATAGAAGGTGCCGCGCTTGTAGAGATAGACGAGCCCGAGCCGTCGCTGCCCGGTGTCCTGGAAGCCGGCCACGGAACAGAGCAGTTGCGGTCCGAAGCCGCTGCCCTCCAGCGCGCTGTTGACCGCGTGCAGATCACTGACCAGCGCGGGCAGATCGTCGGGTTCCCGCCGCGAGACCAGCCACGAGTACCCGTATTCGTCCCGGCTGACCTCCACCGGGGGACCCGTGCGTTCGGCGTCCGCGTCGAGCAGTTCCTGCACCTCCTGGTGAGCCTGGGCGAAGGCCCCGCCCTCGACGCTCGCGAAACACACCGCGCCCGTCCCGGTCGGGGTGAACCCGGCGGCGGCCTGCAGGGTGACGGCCGCCGACGGGAGCCCGAAGAGCTGGTCGAGATCGGGCGCGACGGCCTTGGTGCGCCCGAGCAGGATGTCCAGGAACCCCATGCAGTCGGCTGCCTTTCCGGAAGGGACGAAGGACCATGGCCCAGGATGGGCAGGACGGGACAGGAAGCGGCAGGAAGAGTCAGGTGGTGCTCTCCGGAGTCGCCGCCTCACCCAGCTCCGCCGAGATCCTGCCCAGTTGTTCGAGCCGTTGCTCCAGGCTGGGGTGGGTCGAGAAGAGCTTCGCGATCCCCGGTTCGGCACCGAAGGCCGGCGTGAAGTAGAACGCGTTGAACGCCTGCGCCGTCCGCAGGTCCTTGGTCGGGATCCGCGCGATGTCCCCGGAGACCTTCGTCAGCGCGGACGCCAGCGCCGAGGGCCGGCCGGTGAGCAGGGCGGCGGACCGGTCGGCGGCCAGCTCGCGGTACCGGGACAGGGCCCGGATGAGCAGGAAGCTGATCGCGTACACGGCCGCGGAGACGGCCATCACCGCCATGAAGATCGCCACGGTGTTCTGGTCCTTGCGGCCACGCCCGCCGAAGAGCTGCGAGTAGAAGGCGAACCGCACGATCAGCCCGGCGATCACCCCGAGGAACGAGGCCACGGTGATCACGGCGACATCCTTGTGCGCCACGTGCGACAGCTCGTGCGCGAGGACACCCTCCAGCTCGTCGGGCTCCAGCCGCCGCAGCAGCCCGGTGGTCACGCAGAGGACCGCGTGATCGGCGTTCCGCCCGGTCGCGAACGCGTTCGGCATGTCGATGTCCGACACGGCGACCAGCGGCTTCGGCATGTCGGCGACGGCACACAGCCGGTCGACGACCCCGTGCAGCTGCGGATACTCCTCACGCTCCACGATCCGGCCGTGCATCGCGTAGAGCGCGATCCGGTCGGAGAACCAGTACTGCGCGCCGAGCAGCAGGGCCGCGACGACCACGACCAGCACCCAGGACTTCAGCAGCACGATCAACGCGGCGACGAAGGCCACGTACAGCAATCCGAGCAGGAACAGCGTGACCGTCATGCGTACGGTCAACCGCGGATCGCTCCGAAACCGGCTCTGCATCTGCATCACCCCCGCAGTAAGGCACTCGTCCCGCTGTCCAGTGTGCACCTGCGGATGCCCATGAAGCGGTTCCGAACAGCCCTAGGAGGTGCAAAGGCAGCCTGTGGGATTTCCGTGCGAGATCTGGGGAATTCCGCCCAAGATGCTGAGTGGTCGATCGCCGACTAGCCTTTATTCGCGACCAGCTCTTCATGAAAAGAGCCGCGGTCGGAGTACGCCCGCCGCACACGTCGGCGGTTTGAACGTACTCCCCGTACTCGGGCGAGCACCGCGCCGGACCGTCTCCGCCGCGGTCACGGCCATCTGCCATCCGTCTCGTGCCTCCGAAAGACCGCACGAGGGGTGCAAGGAGGATTCATCCATGAAGGCACAACGTGCGAGGCGCTTCTTCGCGGTATCCGCCATCGGCGTTCTGATGGCCGGCGGCGCCGCGATCGGCGCAGCAGGTACGGCCTCGGCAGCTGCCCCGGCCCATTCCCCGACCCAAGTCACCACCTATGGCTGTTCCAACTGGGGCGGCCGTGGCTTCGGGGGCAACTGTGGCTTCGGCTTCAACAACGGCTTCAACAGCGGCTTCAACCGTTTCGGCTTCAACAACGGTTTCGGCTTCAACAACGGCTTCGGCTTCAACAACGGCTTCAGCAACGGCTTCGGTGGTGGAGTCGTAGTCGTCGTGGTGCCCTGACGGACCACGGCCGAGGGCCGCCACCTGTACGCACAGGGGGCGGCCCTCAGTTTTTCAGGCGTCTTTCGGCGTCGTGATCTTTAGACGTCGTAGTACAGCTCGAACTCGTGCGGGTGCGGACGCAGCTGCAGCGGCGCGATCTCGTTCGTGCGCTTGTAGTCGATCCACGTCTCGATCAGGTCGGACGTGAAGACGTCGCCCGCGAGCAGGAACTCGTGGTCGGCCTCGAGACGGTCGAGGACGGCCGGGAGCGAGGTCGGGACCTGCGCGACACCCGCGTGCTCCTCGGGGGCCAGCTCGTAGAGGTCCTTGTCGATCGGCTCGGCCGGCTCGACCTTGTTCTTGATGCCGTCGAGGCCCGCGAGCAGCAGCGCCGAGAAGGCCAGGTACGGGTTGCCGGAGGAGTCGGGCGCACGGAACTCGACGCGCTTGGCCTTCGGGTTCGAACCGGTGATCGGGATACGCATGGCCGCGGAGCGGTTGCGCTGCGAGTACACCAGGTTGACCGGGGCCTCGAAGCCGGGGACCAGACGGTGGTACGAGTTCACCGTCGGGTTCGTGAAGGCGAGGAGCGACGGGGCGTGCTTGAGGATGCCGCCGATGTAGTAGCGGGCGGTGTCCGAGAGGCCCGCGTAGCCCGCCTCGTCGTAGAACAGCGGGTCGCCGTTGGCCCACAGCGACTGGTGGACGTGCATGCCCGAGCCGTTGTCACCGAAGATCGGCTTCGGCATGAAGGTCGCGGTCTTGCCGTTGCGCCAGGCGACGTTCTTCACGATGTACTTGAAGAGCTGGAGGTCGTCGGCCGCGGCGAGCAGCGTGTTGAACTTGTAGTTGATCTCGGCCTGGCCGGCGGTGCCCACCTCGTGGTGCTGGCGCTCGACCTGGAGGCCGGACTTCGCCAGCTCCAGGGAGATCTCGGCACGCAGGTCGGCGAAGTGGTCGACCGGCGGGGTCGGGAAGTAGCCGCCCTTGTAGCGGACCTTGTAACCACGGTTGTCCTCGAGGGCACCGGTGTTCCAGGCGCCGGCCTCGGAGTCGATGTGGTAGAAGGCCTCGTTCGACTTGGTGTCGAAGCGCACGCTGTCGAAGACGTAGAACTCGGCCTCGGGGCCGAAGTACGCGGTGTCGGCGATGCCGGTCGACGCGAGGTAGGCCTCGGCCTTCTTCGCCACGTTGCGCGGGTCGCGGGAGTACTGCTCGCCCGTGATCGGGTCGTGGATGAAGAAGTTGATGTTGACCGTCTTGTCGCGGCGGAAGGGGTCGACGCGCGCGGTGGAGAGGTCGGCGCGGAGCGCCATGTCGGACTCGTGGATGGCCTGGAAACCGCGGATCGAGGAACCGTCGAACGCGAGCTCCTCGGCCGGGTCGAAGGCCTCGGCCGGAATCGTGAAGTGCTGCATCACGCCCGGCAGGTCGCAGAAGCGGACGTCGACGAACTTGACGTCCTCGTCCGCGATGAACTTCTTGGCCTCGTCGGCGTTCTGGAACATCCAGCTCCTCCTACTCCCGCCCACAGTGGACCGGGGTGGTAGTTCGTTCGTGCGGCCAGTGCGGTGGCACACGCTGGAGCCGACCATAGGGATGGGGGATTTCTCCAGCGTGACCCATTTGTTTCGCCCAAGTTAACCGACCTGGGGCAGCCGGGCCCCTCCTGTCCGCATGCCAAAACGGGCGCAGTACCGTGGACGGGTGGACAACAGGCAAGCAATCGGATCGTGGCTCTCCGGACCCCGCGCGGCCCTGGAGGACGCCGGTGCCGACCTCGGATACCGGGGCGAACAGCTGGGTCTGCCGGAACAGGGTCCCGGCTCCATCGCCCGCCCCGGCCGCAGGCTGGGCGCCCTCGCCATCGACTGGGCCCTGTGCCTGTTGATCGCATACGGACTGCTCACCCACGGCTACAAGCCGGGGGCGACGGGCAACTGGGCCCTGCTCGTCTTCTTCGTCCTGGGCGTCCTGACCGTCGGCACGGTCGGCTTCACCCCGGGCAAGCGCCTCCTGGGCCTGCGGATCGTCCCCGAGGGCGGCGGCCGTCTCGGCCCGCTGCGCGCCCTGCTGCGCACCGCCCTGCTGTGCGTGGCCATCCCCGCCCTGATCTGGGACCGCGACGGCCGCGGCCTGCACGACCGCATGGCCCGCACGATCGAGGTCCGGGTCTAGGGCACCTGGCAACCAGGTACCAGGCCGTACGACGATGGGGGCGCCCGGAGTGATCCGGGCGCCCCCATCGTCGTAACTCTGCTCAGAGGAGTGTGTCAGCGGGCCTTCGGTCCGCCGCGCGGCATCCGCATGCCCTTGGGCATCGGACCCTTCGGAAGGGGCATGTTGCTCATCAGGTCGCCCATCGCGCGCAACCGGTCGTTGGTCGCGGTGACCTGGGGACCGGTCAGGACGCGCGGCAGCTTCAGCATCGTCGTGCGGAGCTTCTTGAGCTCCACCTGACCCTCGCCGGAGCCCACGAGCACGTCGTGCACGGGCACATCGGCGACGATCCGCGCCATCTTCCTCTTCTCGGCCGCCAGCAGGCTCTTCACCCGGTTCGGGTTGCCCTCGGCCACCAGCACGATGCCGGCCTTGCCGACCGCGCGGTGCACCACGTCCTGGCTGCGGTTCATCGCCACCGCCGGAGTCGTGGTCCAGCCCCGGCCGATGTTGTCCAGCACGGCCGCTGCCGCGCCGGGCTGGCCCTCCATCTGTCCGAACGCGGCTCGCTCGGCCCTGCGCCCGAAGACGATCGCCGTCGCGAGGAAGGCGAGCAGAAGGCCGAGAATGCCCAGATAGTACGGGTGGTCGATCAAGAGGCCGATCGCGAGGAAGACACCGAAGGTGACGATTCCGACTGCCGCGAGTACAAGACCGATCTTGGAGTCGGCCTTGCGAGTCATCTTGTAGGTCAGAGCGATCTGCTTGAGTCGCCCGGGGTTCGCAGCGTCCGCTGCAGTTTCCTTCCTCGCCATGCCACGAAGTCTACGTGGCCCGACAAGCGCCGACGACGGCAGTGCCCGGGCGGGCGGCGGCAGTGCCCGCACGGGGGTCCGGCGACGGCTACGAACGCGTCGCCACGGACTCCAGCACGCGCTGCGCCTCGACCCGGTCCTTGGCGCGGCGGCGGTCCTCCAGGACGGAGGTCCAGGCGTTGCGGCGGGCGGTGCGCTGACCGCTGCTCATGAGCAGCGACTCGACGGCACGGAGTGCATCGGTGAACGACGGGATGGCGGTGGCGCGTACGGGCGCGGCCTGCATGATGGAGGTCCCCCCTCGGGATGACGGCTCTGGACGGGGCGGTACGTGGCGTAAGACCAGGGTCACTGATTGGTGTTACCAGGGCGTGACCGACCGGTCAAACACCAATGAAGCCTTGATGCGGCGGGCCTCCAGCCAGACGCCGTCCTGACGCCTGTCCCCATCTGCGTGGACGGTCGGCAGCGCGGTGAATTGGCCACATTGTGAGGGGAGTTGCTTGTGCGCCGATTCACACGCGAGCGGTGGCACTCAGTGCCACCGCTCGCGTTGTAGGGCGTTTCATATTGTGTCGCCCGCACTGCTCCGTACGGGTGTTTCAGACCGCCTGCGAGGCGACGTAGGCTCCGCGCTTCTCGATGGCCATCTGGTACAGCCGGCCGGCGCGGTACGAGGAGCGCACCAGCGGGCCCGACATGACACCGGAGAAGCCGATCTGCTCGGCCTCCTCCTTCAGCTCCACGAACTCGTGCGGCTTGACCCAGCGCTCCACGGGGTGGTGGCGCACGGAGGGACGCAGGTACTGCGTGATGGTCACCAGCTCGCAGCCCGCCTCGTGCAGCTGCGTGAGGGCCTCGCTGACCTCCTCGCGGGTCTCGCCCATGCCGAGGATGAGGTTCGACTTCGTGACCAGACCGTAGTCGCGCGCCTCGGTGATGACCTTCAGCGAGCGCTCGTAGCGGAAGCCGGGGCGGATGCGCTTGAAGATCCGGGGGACCGTCTCGACGTTGTGCGCGAAGACCTCCGGGCGGGACGAGAAGACCTCGGCGAGCTGGGCGGGCTCGGCGTTGAAGTCGGGGGCGAGGAGTTCGACCTTGGTGCGGCCGGCCTCGCGCTCCGCCGTCTGCCGGTGGATCTGGCGGACCGTCTCGGCGTACAGCCACGCCCCGCCGTCCTCGAGGTCGTCGCGGGCGACGCCGGTGATGGTGGCGTAGTTCAGGTCCATCGTGACCACGGACTCGCCCACGCGACGGGGCTCGTCGCGGTCGAGTGCCTCCGGCTTGCCCGTGTCGATCTGGCAGAAGTCGCAGCGCCGGGTGCACTGGTCGCCGCCGATCAGGAACGTGGCCTCGCGGTCTTCCCAGCACTCGTAGATGTTGGGGCAGCCCGCCTCCTGGCAGACCGTGTGCAGGCCCTCACTCTTCACGAGGTTCTGCATCTTCGTGTACTCGGGGCCCATTTTCGCCCGGGTCTTGATCCACTCGGGCTTGCGCTCGATGGGGGTCTGGGCGTTCCGGACCTCAAGGCGCAGCATTTTGCGTCCGTCGGGTGCGACTGCGGACACATCGGCTCCCTGTAGCTTCGATTCTTCGGCGTACACCAGGGTACGCCCGTACGGTTCTCGGCCCCCGCGGTGGGCAACCTTGCGGACCGGGGGTGCATTCCCGGGGCTTCATCGCCCCCGCCGCCCCTACCCGTCCCATCCATGGGGGCTGCCGCCCCCAGACCCCCGCATCGGCCTGAACGGCCTCGTCCTCACACGCCGGACAGGCTGAAACGAGGGCGAGCCGAGGCTTCAGGGGCGCGGGGAACGCCCGCAGGCGGCATCCGTCAGGCCGAGGCCCGTTCGACCTCGCGGGGGCGCAGGTCGGCGTTCTCCAGGACGTCGCGGAGGTGCTTCTCGGCGACCGGCAGGACCTCGGCGATGGTGACCTCGCGTCCCAGCTCGTACGCCAGGGACGTCACCCCCGCGTCCCGGATCCCGCACGGGATGATCTTGTCGAAGGAGGATGTGTCCGGATTCACGTTCAGGGCGAAGCCGTGCATCGTGACGCCCTTGGCGACCCGGATCCCCATGGCGCAGATCTTCCGGTCCTCGCGCCGCTGCCCGGCGTTGGAGGGCGCGTACTCGGGCCCGTTCAGACGGGGGTCGAACTCCTCGTCCGTCAGCCGCGGGTCGAAGTCGAGGGAGAGCCCGCCGAGGGAGGGGCGCGAGGCGACGGGGTCGCCCAGGACCCAGACGCCCGCCCGGCCCTCCACCCGGCTGGTCTCGACTCCGAACTCGGCGCAGACCCGGATCATGGCCTCTTCGAGCCGCCGCAGGTGCGCCACCACGTCCACCGGGCGCGGCAGCTTCTGGATCGGGTAGCCCACGAGCTGCCCGGGCCCGTGCCAGGTGATCTTGCCGCCGCGGTCCACGTCGACCACGGGCGTGCCGTCGAGGGGCCGTTCGCTGTCCGCCGTACGCCGGCCCGCCGTGTAGACCGGCGGGTGCTCCAGGAGCAGACAGGTGTCGGGGACCTCGTCCAGGAAACGGGCGGCATGCACGCGGCGCTGCTCGTCCCAGGCCTCTTGGTACTCCACGGCCTCGGCACCGAATCCCATGCGGACGAACCGCAACTCACTCACGGCAAGCGCCTCCCTAGAAGCCTCAGAACCTTCAGAACCTGTGGTGTGGCAACCGGCGGGCCCGTTGTGCGGCAGGCGAAAGAACCTTTCGTCAGGTACGTAACGCGCCCACGCCACTGTACGTCCGGGCCGCTCGCGTCAGCTCAGCGGCCAATCCTCACACGATCGGATGAATGTATGTCGAAGCCTGCGATCAGGCGCTTACTCTCCGCTACATTCGCGCCGTCCACGAGGCCATAAGGGCTGCTCACAGGCAATCCGGGCACCCAGTGATGCCCGGAAGGCAGGAGACCGCACCGCAGATGACGGAACGACCCGCGCAGCGCACTCCCAATCGCCAGCTCGCCGCGCTCATCGCAGAAGCGGGGTTCTCCAACGCAGGTCTCGCCCGCCGCGTTGACCAGCTCGGCCTCGAACACGGACTTGACCTGAGATATGACAAGACATCGGTGACGCGGTGGCTGCGCGGGCAGCAGCCCCGTGGCACCACACCCGCCCTCATCGCCGAGGTGTTCACACGGCGCCTCGGCCGCCGCCTCACCGCGCAGGACCTCGGGCTCGACGCCTGCGCGCCCGTCTACGCGGGCCTCGAGTTCGCCGCGACCCCGGAGGAGGCCGTCGACATCGTCAGCGGGCTGTGGCGCAAGGACTCCGGCAGCCACGCCGAGCTCCGCAAGATCGCGTTCACCCCGGCGGGACTCGTCGTCCCCAGCCGCGACTGGCTGATCGGACGGGCCGACGACCGGGTGAGCCGCGGCGACCCGGCCGCCGCACGCATCCCCGCCCAGGGGCGCCCCGCGGTCCCCCGCCAGCGCAGCCAGACCGAACGCGGCCCCGGCCAGAAGGTCACGGGCGGGGACATCGCCGCCCTGCGCTCGGTGGGCGAACTGTTCCGCGCCCTCGACCACGCCTACGGCGGCGGCCACGCCCGCCAGGCCCTGGTCCGCTACCTGGAGCACGAGGCCGAGCCCATGCTGCGCGGCGCGTACGGCGAGCAGACCGGGCGGCGCCTGTTCGCGGCCGCCGCCGACCTGACCCGCCTCGCCGGCTGGACCTCGTACGACATCGCCGCGCACGGGCTCGCGCAGCGCTACTTCGTGCAGGCGCTGCGGCTGTCGCAGGCGGCCGGTGACCGGGCGTACGGCGCGTACGTCCTGGTCACCATGAGCCGGCAGGCGGTCTACCTCGGCCACGGGCGCGAGGCCGTGCAGCTCGCCCGGGTCGCGCAGCAGGGCGTCGGTTCGTCCGTACCGCCCGTCGTCCAGGCGCTGCTGCACTCCGTGGAGGCGCGCGGGCACGGCGTACTCGGGGAGGTGCGGGCCTGCACGGCGTCGCTGGTGCGCGCCGAGCGGGCCCTCGAATCCGCCCGGCCGGGGGACGAGGCCCCGCTCTGGGCGCGGTTCTTCGACGAGGCGCAGCTCGCCGACGAGTTCGGGCACTGCCACCGTGATCTGCAGCAGTACCGGGCCGCGGCGCAGCACGCCGAGCGCTCGCTGCAGTTGCGGGCGCCCGGCTTCGCGCGCAGCCGGCTGTTCTGCCGGGTGGTGCTCGCCTCGGCACGGCTCGGGCTCGGGGAGCTCGACCAGGCCTGCCTGCTGGGCGCCGAGGCCGCGGGGCAGGCGGCGGAGATGCGGTCGGTCCGGGCCGTCGAGTACGTACGGGACTTCGAGCGGCGGCTCGAACCGTACCGGGACGCGGCACCCGTACGGGGCTACCGGGATCGGGTGGCGGCCCTGGGCTGACTCAGGCCGCCGTTTCCACCGGATGCTCCTCCGTCGTGGCCGGACGGGCGCCCAGGTCCGTCATGAGGGCGTGGGCGGCCCGGCGGCCCGAATGCAGGGCGCCCTGGACCGTCCCGGTGTCCCGGTGGTCCCCGCAGACGTACAGGCCCGCCAGGAGGCGTACAGGGCGGCGCAGGTCGTGCGGCGGGGGCATCGCGGGGACCGCGTCACGGGTGTGGTGGACCGCGAGGAGTTCCCAGCGCGTCGTCGACGTGCCGTAGAGGCGGGCCAGTTGGGCGCGGACCGCGGTGTCCAGGTGGGCGGCGGCCGGGGGAGTGCCCAGCACCGTCGAGGAGACGAGCGCCCGGCCGGCGGGGGCGCGGGACGGGTCGACCTGGCTGATGACCGCCGTCTGTGCCACCGGGCCGCTGCGGTCGGCGTCCAGCAGCAGGGACGGGTCGGTCAACGGGGGCTCGTCCGTGGTGTGGTGCAGGACCGTCACCGGATGGAAGGCCGGGACGCGCAGACCGGGCAGCAGCCGGGCCGCGGCGCGGGCTCCGGTCGCCAGCAGGATGGCCCGGCAGGTGAGTTCGCCGTGGTCCTTCGTCGTCACGGTGGTCGTGGAGACCGCGGTGACCTCGACGCCGGTGTGGACGGTGCCCGGGGGCAGGGAGGCCGCGAGGAGCTCCGGCAGGGTGTCCGCGCCGCCCTCCGGCAGACACAGCCGGCCCGACGCGAACGCATGCAGGGCCAGGTCGGCGGCGCGGCTGGAGGTGGCGAGGGCCGGGTCGCACAGGAGTGCGGCGAGCAGGGGGCGCAGAAAGCCGTCGACCGTACGGGGCGGCAGACCACGGGTGGTCAGCGCCTGCGCGGTGGGGAGGTCCGGGCGGGTGAGCAGGCGTTCGGGTGGTGTGACGGCGAGGCGGGCGAGGGCGGTGGCCAGGCGGGTCTGGTCGAGGTGGCCGCCGAGAGGGCCGGGGCGGGAGGCCTGGCTCCGGGGGAGACGGGGGGCGCTTGCGAGGGCGCGCGCGGCGGTGAGTGCGCCCCTTGCGCTCCGGGGGATGGTGGGGGCGGCGGCGCGGTGGTGGCGGCCGTCGCTGTGCAGCAGCACGCCCGGCGAGAACGGGCGCAGGGCCAGGGCGTTCAGGCCCGGGGTGCGGTGCAGTTCGGGGTACGAGGTGGACAGGAGCCGGCCGATCCGGTCGAGCCGGAAGCCGTCCACCTTCTCCGTCGCCATGCGGCCGCCCACGGTGGGGGCGGCCTCCAGAACCTTCGTCGTGAGGCCCGCCCTGGTCAGGTGCTGGGCGGCCGCGAGTCCCGCGGCTCCGGCCCCGACGATGACGACGTCCACGTCCGCCTTGCTTACGGGCTCTAGCACGTACCCCTCCTCGAGGTTGCGCGGCCGGTGGGAACGTCATGCCCCCAACGGGCCCTGGGGATACCCGAGTTCGGCTCGAGGGTAGGTGCGTCGGGGGCCGCGGACAGTCGCGCGTCGGGCGTGCACGGTCGCATGGGGGTGCACGGTCTCTTCGGCTGCGGGCGCGTGGGGGCCTGGCGCGCCGTTCCCCGCGCCCCTGACGGGGCGCCGGCGCGCGTCTTCCAGCCCGTCCGGCGTTTGAGGACGAGGCCGTTCAGGCCGAGCGGGGGTCTGAGGGCGGAGCCCCCACGTGGGGATGGGACGGGTAGGGGCGGCGGGGGCGAAAACCGTTGTCAGTGCAGCGCCGCTCGCAACGCCCCCTCGATCGACGGGAAGGCGAAGGTGAAGCCGGAGGACAGCAGACGGGTGGGGTGGACGCGCTGGCTGCCCAGGATGTCGCCGGACATGTCGCCGAGGGCGAGGCGCAGGAGGGGAGCCGGGGTGGGGAAGACGGTGGGCCGGTGCAGGACGCGCCCCATCGCCTCGGTGATCTCCCGGTTGGTGAGCGGCGTCGGCGCGGTGAGGTTCACCGGCCCGGACAGCGACGACGTGTCGATGAGATGCCGGATCGCGGCCACCTCGTCATGGAGGGAGATGTAGCTCCAGTACTGGCGGCCGTCCCCCATCCGCCCCCCGAGCCCCGCCCTGAAGAGCGGAAACAGCTTCCCCCACGCCCCGCCCTCACGGGCCACCACCAGCCCCGTACGGGCGAAGACGGTACGGACGCCCGCCTCCTGGGCCGGCGCCGCCGCCCCCTCCCAGGCCACGCACACGGAGGGAAGGAACCCCTCCCCGGGCGGCGCCGACTCGTCCACCACCCGGTCGCCCGTCTCGCCGTAGAACCCGATCGCACTCCCGTTGACGAACACCCCCGGCCGCTCGTCGAGAGAGGCCACCGCCGCGGCCAGCGTCGCCGTCCCCCGCACCCGGCTGTCCAGGATCTGCCGCTTGTACGCCTCCGTCCACCGCCGCGAGGCGACCCCCGCCCCCGCGAGATTGACCACCGCCGCGCACCCGGCGAGCCCCGCGGCGTCCATCCGCCGCCCGTCCGGATCCCACCGCACCTCGTCCTTCCCGCGGGGCGCACGCCGTACGAGGCGGACCACCTCGTGTCCGTCCGCGGTCAGGGAGCGCGTCAGCGCCGAACCGATCAGGCCGGACGCGCCGGCGATCGCGATACGGGACCTACGGGAATCCGCAGCGAGCGGTGAGTCGTTCATGCGCCCATCCTGCCGCGCGCGCCGGAAAAGCGCGGGACGGGACTCCACTGCCCCGCCGTAAAGTGACCTTCATGCCGGTACCGCACATACGCATCGCCACCCTCGACGACGAGGACGCGCTCGGCCGTCTCGACCGCGCCACCTGGTCCACCCTGCACGCCGTCCAGCCGCGCCCCCAGCCGCCGTACGAACCCTTCTACAACGAGCGGTTCGGCCCCTGGGACCACCACGTCGCCGAACTCGACGGCGTCCTCGTCGGCTACATCCGGCTGGGCTATCCCACGCCCCTCGCCTGCAACTCCCACGTCCGGCAGATCCAGGGACTCGCCATCGCGGAGGAGGCGCGGCGCGCCGGAGTCGGGCGGGCGCTGCTGCGGGCGGTGCTGGACGAGGCGCGACGGCAGGGCGCCCGGCGGATCACGCTGCGCGTCCTCGGGCACAACGCCCCGGCACGGAAGCTGTACGAGTCCGAGGGCTTCGCGGTGGAGGGCGTCCTGCCCGAGGAGTTCCTGCTCGACGGCGAGTACGTCGACGACGTGTTCATGGGCCGCTCTCTGTGATCACGAGGTGATCAGGTCGCCCGTGTCCACCGGTGTCGTCGCGGCCGCCGCGCGCCGGGCGTCGCCCGCGACCTCGTCGGCCGTCAGGACGTAACCCGTCTCGTCGTCCGAGGTCGAGCGGGCGAACACGACGCCGTACACCCTGCCGTCGGTGGTGAGGAGCGGGCCGCCGGAGTTGCCGGGGCGGACGGTGGAGCGGATCGAGTAGATCTCCCGGGTGACCATGCTCGAGTTGTAGATGTTCTGGCCCCGCGCGTTGATCCTGTTGGCGACCGTGGCCGCCTGGAGATCCAGCCCGCCGTCCTGCGGATAGCCCGCGACGACCGCCGAGTCGCCGCGCTTGGCGTTGTCGTCGAAGCGCAGGAGGGGGACCCTGAGGTCCGGGACGTACAGGACCGCGACGTCCTTGCGCGGGTCGAAGAACACCACCCGCGCCGGGTACACGCGGCCCACACCGCCCACCCGCACGGTCGGGTTGTCGATGCCCGCCACCACGTGGGCGTTGGTCATCACGTGCTGCGCCGCGTACGCGAACCCGCTGCCCTCCCGGCCCTGGTTGCCCGCGGCGCCCTCGATCTTCACCGTGCTGAGCTTGGCGGCGCTCGTCGCGGCCGCGGTGACGCTGTCGCCGGAGGGCTTGGCGACACCCGCCGTCGGCTCGTTCTCGAACGGGTTGAAGACCTGCGGGAAACCCGCCTCCGTCAGCGCCGAGGTGGCCCGCGAGAACCAGGTGGGCGTGGTGTCCGGCATCGCCGTCTGTACGGCGCCCAGCAGCGCGGAGTTGCGGATCGACTGGGTGATGAGGGTGGACGAGGAGGCTCCCAGGACGCTCGCGGCGACCCAGGCCACCAGCAGCACCGCCACCGTGTTCGCCGCCGCCCCGCCGACCCCGTCGGCCACCCGCAGCGGCCCCTGGTCCAGCTCGCGGCGCAGCTTCAGCGCCAGCCGGCCCGCCAGCTCGTGGCCCACCACGGCGGGTACCAGCACCGTCAGCACGGCGGTCACCGTCGCCGCCGACGTCCCCGCCGTCACCAGGTCCATCATCCACGGCAGCACCCATACGCCGATGACGGCACCGCCCACGAAACCGGCCAGCGAGACACAGCCGGCGACCAGCCCGCGCCGGTAGCCGGACGCCGCGTAGGCAAGGATCACCAGCAACAGCAGGATGTCGAGCAGGTCCACGGAGCCGCCTTTCTCTTGGGCCCCTTAGTACGCGTGGGGCAGGCCCAGTGATCAGGCACGCGCGCGTGGAGCCCGGAAACGGCCACGTGTGCGTGGACCTGTAAAAACGTCCCGGACCAGGACGATGGTTCCACCAGGTGGCACAGCACACATCGCGGAGTGATCGGAACCGGGTCAGGGTGGCTCCATGCGTGTCTTCCGAAAGGCGCGGGGGGCATGGACGCGGCTCACGCGGAGGGTGTGGACGCGGCGTGCCGCCGTCGTGCTCGGGTGCGTGCCCGGTCTGCTCGCCGTGCTCGCGCTGATGGTGTGTGTGGCGGGGGTCGATCGGAGGGCCGACCGGACGGCCGACCGGACGGTCGTCGAGCGCGAGCGGCCGGTGGCCGCGCCGCTGCCCGCGGGGCCGCATCGCGCGGCGCGGCCCGTCATCGTGCCGCGGTCGCGGTGGCTGGACGCCGGGAGCAGGCACGCGCAGCCGCCCGCCCGCTACGACGACCACGTCGTCGCGGTCTTCGTGCACCACACCGACTCGCCGAACGCGTACAAGTGCGCCGACGTGCCCCGCATCATCCGCTCCCTCTACGCCGGTCAGACCGGTGTCCGGCGGTGGGACGACATCGGGTACAACTTCCTCGTCGACCGCTGCGGCACGATCTACGAGGGGCGGGCGGGTGGGGTCGACCGGGCCGTCACCGGTGCGCATACGCAGGGGTTCAACCACGGCACCGCGGGGATCGCGGCCATTGGTACGTTCGGGGCGGGGACGCCGGTGCCGCGGGTGATGACCGAGGCGATCGCCGCGTTGGCGGCGTGGAAGCTGGGGTTGTCCGACGTGGATCCCCGTGCCACGGTGCGGCTCGTGTCCAGCAACGACCTCAGCCGTTACACCGCCGGTACGAGTGCGGTTCTGCCTACGCTGGCCGGCCATGACGCGGGCTTCATGACCAACTGTCCCGGCGCCGCGCTGACGTCCCAACTTCCCCGCATCCGATCCCGGGCCGCCCACCTCCAGGGCCGCTGACCGCGGCCGTCCCCACGCCCTCCGAACGGGGCTCCGCCCCGCCCCCCGTCCGTCCCAAGCCGTTCGGCTGACGGGCCGGCGGGGGCCGCTCGCGCAGTTCCCCGCGCCCCTGGGGCGGGGCTTCGCCCCGCATCCCGTGCCTGTCTGATTTGTTTGGCTGGCGGGCTGGTGGGGGTTGCTCGCGCAGTTCCCCGCGCCCTGGGGCGGGGCTTCGCCCCGCGTTTTCAGCCTGTCCGGCGTTTGAGGACGAGGGCGTTCAGGCCGAAGCGGGGGGGCTGGGGGCGGCAGCCCCCAGGGATGGGACGGGTAGGGGCGGCGGGGGCGAGAGACGTGTTCACAGACAACCCACAGTCGAGTCAACGGTGTCTCAGATCGCCGCTCTCTAGTGTCCTTCTCGTAACAGCCGACTGGAGGTGGGGAAGATGAGCAGCAGGCGTACCGAGAAGGCGGGCAAGGCGAACAAGGCGGCCGGCGCGGGGGGTTGGAACACCGCTTTGCGGACCCCGTGGACCGTGGCCTGCGCTGTGGTGACGGTCCTCGTGGGACCCGCCGCGGCCACCGCCTCGGCACTGGACCGAGCCAACGCCGCACCCCCGTACCACGCCCATGAGAATCACGGGAGTCACGAGAATCACGAGGTACATGTGCCGTACGCCATCCCGTACGCCACGTTGCCTCAGCCCCTGAAACGCTCCCACAGCTTGGGATAGCGCTCGGCCAGCACGGACTCGTTCTCGAAGTCGAGCGGCGTCCCCTCCGGCTCGGGCGACGCCGGCGGAATGCCCAGATCGGGCGCGACGACCCCGGTCAGCTGCTCGTACGCCTCGTCCGCGGCGTACCCGAGCTCCTCACCGTCCCCGTCGAGATCCTCGTCGAAGTCGTCCAGGAGGTCCGCGAGCGCGTCGGGATCATGCATCGCGCCCTCGAAGACCTCCCGGCCCTGGCCGATCAGCCAGCACCGGAAGAAGTCGAACGCGTCGTCGCTCACCCCGTCGAGCAGGACCCACGCCGCGCCCCACAGATCCCAGCGGTAGGCGCGGTTGTAGCGGGCCTCGAAGTGACGGGCGAAGTCGAGCACGGCGTCCGGGTCCCGCTGGACGAGCCGCTCGACGAGCAGGTCGGCGTGGTCCTCGGGGTCGCCCTCGACGGCCTCGCGGGTCGTGTCCACCAGCTCCCAGAACTCCGTCTCGTCCATCACGGGTCAAGCATCGGGCCTGAACGGGAGTGACGCACGCGGAGTGCCGCAGATTGTTATGCGTGCACATGCCGACGGTAAAACCGCCAGCTACAAGGCGTTTTCCCGAGGCGCTCCCCCGTCACCGGTACAGCGCCGCCAGCCGCACCGCATCCTCCGCGAACCGGTCCCGCAGCGCCGCGGGGGAGAGCACCTCCACCTCGGGACCGAGCCCCGTCAGTTGCCCATGCGCGACCTCCTCGGACTCGACGGGGAGGACGACCGTCACCCAGCCCCGCCCGTCAGGGTCACCGCACCCGCCCAGCGCCTCTCTCGCGGACGCGGGGTCGACGACGTACGGAAGTCTCCGCACGCCCTCGGGAGACAGCCGTACGACGGCCTCCGCCCGCAGGATGGACCGTGCGAACTGCTCGGCCCGCTCTGCCCAGAACCCGGGCAGGTCGAACCCGTCCTCCCGGATGAAGCACTCCGTGGCCGGCTTCACCTCCGTGAAGCGGTCGATCCGGTAGACCCGGAAGGGGCCGGATCCGGCCGACCCGGGCTCCGGCACCCGCGCGCACAGGTACCAGACGCCCGCCTTCAGCACGAGCCCGTACGGTTCGAGCACCCGCTCCACCTCGGCCGTCCCGCGCCGGTACCCCGCGGTGATCCGACGGTCGTCCCAGACCGCCTCCGCGACGGCGGGCAGCAGCTCGGGCGTCTCGGGCTCGTCGAACCACGCGGGCGCGTCCAGATGGAACCGCTGTCCCGCCGCCCGCGAGGCGTCCCGCAGGGAGGGGAGGAGGGCGGCGGACACCTTCAGGCGCGCGGCGGAGGCGGCGTCCTCCAGTCCCATGTCCCGCAGGGCCCCCGGCACCCCGCTCAGGAACAGCGCCTCCGCCTCCGTCCGGGCCAGGCCCGTCAGCCGGGTGCGGTAGCCGCCGATCAGGCGGTAGCCCCCGGCTCTGCCCCGGTCCGCGTACACCGGAACCCCCGCCTCCGACAGCGCCTGCGCGTCCCGCGTGATCGTCCGCTCGGACACCTCGAGCTCCCGCGCCAGCTCGGCGGCGGTCATCGACGGCCGCGACTGGAGCAGCAGCACCATCTTGATCAGGCGGGCAGCACGCATACGGCCATGATGCCGGGCCCCACTGACAGCGAAGGGGCGCGGCCGGAGCGCCGAGGAGCGCGCGGGAACGCCGAGGGGCGCGGCGGCCGTAGCCACCGCGCCCCTCATGAAACACCTGAAACAGGCGGACCGTCAGAGTCCGTAGCGCTCCCGCGCTTCCTTCACCGCGGACGCCTTGACCTCGCCCCGCCGTGCCAGCTGCGCCAGCGCCGCGACGACGATCGACTGCGCGTCGACGCCGAAGTGGCGACGGGCCGCCTCACGGGTGTCGGAGAGGCCGAAGCCGTCGGCACCGAGCGAGGAGTAGTCCTGCTCGACCCACTGCGCGATCTGGTCCGGGACCTGGCGCATGTAGTCGGAGACCGCGAGCACCGGGCCCTCGGCGCCGTGCAGCGACTGGCGGACGAACGGCACCCGCTCCTCGCCGCGCAACAGGGCCGCGTCGGCCTCCAGCGCGTCGCGCCGCAGCTCCGTCCAGGAGGTCGCGGACCACACGTCGGCGGCCACGCCCCACTCCTCGGCGAGCAGCTTCTGCGCCTGGAGGGTCCAGTGGATCGCCGTGCCGGAGCCCAGCAGCTGGATGCGCGGGGCGTTGGCGACCGGGGACAGGCCCGCCGACTCGGCCGTGTTGAAGCGGTACAGGCCCTTGACGATGCCCTCGTCGATACCGAGGCCGCCCGGCTTGGCGGGCTGCGGCATCGGCTCGTTGTAGACCGTCAGGTAGTAGAAGACGTTCGAGTCCTCGCCCGGGGCCGCCTCGCCGTACATCCGGCGCAGACCGTCCTTGACGATCGTCGCGATCTCGTACGCGAACGCCGGGTCGTAGGACAGGGCGGCCGGGTTGGTCGCCGCGATGACCGGGGAGTGGCCGTCGGCGTGCTGGAGGCCCTCGCCCGTCAGCGTCGTACGGCCGGCCGTGGCGCCGACGAGGAAGCCGCGGCCGAGCTGGTCGCCGAGCTGCCACATCTGGTCGGCCGTGCGCTGCCAGCCGAACATCGAGTAGAAGATGTAGAAGGGGATCATCGCCTCGCCGTGCGTGGCGTACGCGGTGGACGCGGCGATGAAGTCCGCCATGGAGCCGGCCTCGGTGATCCCCTCGTTGAGGATCTGGCCGTCCTTGGCCTCCTTGTAGTACATCAGCTGGTCGCGGTCGACCGGCTCGTACGTCTGGCCCTTGGGCGAGTAGATGCCGAGGGAGGGGAAGAGGCTCTCCATGCCGAAGGTGCGCGCCTCGTCGGGGACGATCGGCACCCAGCGCTTCCCGGTCTCCTTGTCGCGGACCAGGTCCTTGACCAGGCGGACGAAGGCCATCGTGGTCGCCACGTTCTGCGAGCCGGAGCCCTTGTCGAAGGACGCGAACGCCTTGTCGGCGGGGGCGGGCAGCGGGGCGAGCGCGTGCGTACGGCGGGCCGGGGCCGGGCCGCCGAGGGCCGCGCGGCGCTCCTGGAGGTAACGGACCTCGGGGGAGTCGGCGCCCGGGTGGCCGTAGGGAACCTGGCCGTCGACGAACTGGCTGTCGGAGATGGGCAGCTCGAGCAGGTCACGCATCTGCTTGAACTCGTCCGTCGACAGCTTCTTCATCTGGTGGTTGGCGTTCTTGGACGCGAAGCCCTCACCGAGCGTGAAGCCCTTGACCGTCTGGGCCAGGATCACCGTCGGCGCGCCCTTGTGGGCGAGGGCGGCGCGGTAGGCCGCGTACACCTTGCGGGACTCGTGGCCGCCGCGGGAAAGGTGGAAGCACTCGGTGATCTTGTCGTCGCTCAGCAGCTTCGCCATCTCGACGAGCGCCGGGTCGGCGCCGAAGAAGTCCTGGCGGATGTAGGCGGCGTCGCGGGTCTGGTACGTCTGCACCTGCGCGTCGGGTACCTCGCGCAGGCGGCGTACGAGCGCGCCCGTGGTGTCGAGCTGGAACAGCTCGTCCCAGGCCGAGCCCCACAGCGACTTCACGACGTTCCAGCCGGCGCCGCGGAACTGGGCCTCCAGCTCCTGCACGATCTTGAAGTTGGCGCGGACCGGGCCGTCGAGGCGCTGCAGGTTGCAGTTGATGACGAAGGTCAGGTTGTCCAGGCCCTCGCGGGAGGCGAGTGCGAGTGCCGCGGTCGACTCGGGCTCGTCCATCTCGCCGTCGCCGAGGAACGCCCACACGTGGGACTGCGAGACGTCCTTGATGCCGCGGCTGGTCAGATAGCGGTTGAAGCGCGCCTGGTAGATCGCCGACAGCGGGCCGAGGCCCATGGAGACGGTCGGGAACTCCCAGAGCCAGGGCAGGCGCCGCGGGTGCGGGTACGACGGGAGGCCGTTGCCGGCCGCCTCCTGGCGGAAGTTGTCGAGGTGCTGCTCGGTGAGCCGGCCGTCGAGGAAGGCGCGGGCGTAGATGCCGGGGGAGGCGTGGCCCTGGATGTACAGCTGGTCGCCGGAGCCGGGAGCCTCCTGGGACTCCTTGCCCTTGAAGAAGTGGTTGAAGCCGGTCTCGTAGAGCCAGGCCGCGGAGGCGAAGGTGGCGATGTGGCCGCCGACGCCGTGTTTCGCGCCCCGGGTCACCATCGCGGCCGCGTTCCAGCGGTTCCAGGCGGTGATCCGGGCCTCCATCGCCTCGTCGCCGTCCACGACGGGCTCGGCGGCGGTGGGGATGGTGTTGACGTAGTCGGTCTCAAGCAGCTTGGGCAGCGCGAGACCGTTGCCCTCGGCGCGCTCCAGCGTGCGGCGCATCAGGTACGCGGCACGGTGCGGCCCGGCCGCCTGGGTGACGGCGTCCAGGGAGGCCTGCCATTCGGCGGTCTCCTCGGGGTCGCGGTCCGGGAGCTGGTCGAGCTCGCTCGGCTGGATTGCGGTGGGGTCGGTCATTGCGCCGCCTTCCGGATGCGGAGGGGGGTTCCCTCATCGGCAAGGGGTTTTCGGGGGTGCCCTCATGTCTTTGGCAGGACAGGGCGGCGGGCTCTGGTGGGAGCCCAGCGCTGACTGTAACTCCCTGATCGATGATCGATCAAAGGGGCGAAGGCGAAAACCTCTTCGTATCGCGAAAGTCGGCACGGGGTGCCTTGTCGACAGGCACCGGGTGCCTTGGATTCCCAGGGGTTTCCCAGGTGAGCGTGGGTGCGCTCGGCTGTGTCACGGGCGCGGCGCGCAGCCCAGCACGTGTGCCTTCACCAGGTCGGCGATCAGCGGGTCCCGGCGGCGGAAGGCGTCCACGAGCGCCTCGTGCTCCTCCGCGTACGACTGCTGGACGGTTCCCAGCCAGCGGATGGACAGGGCGGTGAAGACCTCGATGCCCAGGCCCTCCCAGGTGTGCAGGAGGACGGAGTTGCCCGCGGCGCGCACGAGTTCGCGGTGGAAGGCGACGGTGTGGCGGACCTGGCCGGTGCCGTCCGACAGCCGGTCGGCCTCGTACAACGCCGTGACGTGCGGCTCCAGGGCCGAGCAGTCCTGGGCGAGCCGCTCGGCCGCCAGCTCCGCCGCGATGGCCTCCAGACCGGCCCGTACGGGGTAGCTCTCCTCCAGGTCGGCGGCCGTCAGGTTGCGCACGCGCACACCCTTGTTGGGCGCCGACTCGATCAGCCGCAGCGACTCCAGTTCGCGCAGTGCCTCCCGCACCGGAGTCTGGCTGACCTCCAGCTCGGTCGCGATCCGCCGCTCGACGATCCGCTCACCCGGCTTCCAGCGCCCGCTGACGATCCCCTCCACGATGTGCTCGCGGATCTGTTCGCGCAGCGAGTGGACGACGGGCGCGGTCATGAGGGGCTCCTTCGCTGGGGGCGGGCCGGGCCCAAGGGCGTTTGACCTTTAGACAATAAGGCCGCATCCCCGTCGGAGAGAGGCGTACGGGGGCGCTTTCATGCAGGTGAGACGAGACTTACACGCTGTCAGAACGGCCGCGGACGTAAAGACCCGTACCGGGTGGGGGTCCGGAGGCGTCACGTCCGTGTCACCCCGAGATCCCGCGGGCCCGGCACGGTGTGTGGGCCGGCGCAGGGGTTTCGGCGCGGGGATTCCCACGGGGGGCTCCCGCGGACGCCCGGGGGCTGGCAAGGGCGGATGGGGACGGAAGCGGGGGTTCCGCTGGGCTCTGGCGGCCGGGCGGTCGTGGCCGTGGCGGCGTGCGGGCCGGGGACACGGGGTGGCCGCGCGGCCGAGTGCGACGCGGGCCCTCGGCACCTCGGCCGCCTCCGGCGGGGCGTGTGTCTTCGTCAAGCCGGACGGTGCGCAGAAGTTCGGCGCCTGGCGCTGTGGCCGGACAGCGCTCTGAAGCCGCCGTGACCTGTCCGCGCACACGCGAAGCCCCCGCCCGGAAGGTTCCGGACGGGGGCAGCGCGCAAGCGGGGCCGGGGCGGTTACAGCCCGAGCTCGACCTCGAACTCGCCCGCCTCCAGGATCGCCTTGACCGCGGTCAGGTAACGGGCCGCGTCGGCGCCGTCGACCAGACGGTGGTCGTAGGAGAGCGTCAGGTAGGTCATGTCGCGGACGCCGATGACCGTACCCTCCTGCGTCTCGATGACGGCCGGACGCTTGACCGTGGCACCGATGCCGAGGATCGCGACCTGGTTCGGCGGCACGATGATCGTGTCGAAGAGCGCGCCGCGCGAGCCGGTGTTGGAGACGGTGAAGGTCGCGCCGGACAGCTCGTCCGGAGTGATCTTGTTCGCCCGGACCTTGCCCGCCAGGTCGGCGGTGGCCTTGGCGATGCCGGCGATGTTCAGGTCGCCCGCGTGCTTGATGACCGGGGTCATCAGGCCCTTCTCCGAGTCCACCGCGATACCGATGTTCTCGGTGTCGAAGTAGGTGATCGTGCCCTCGTCCACGTTGATCCGGGCGTTGACGGCCGGGTGGGCCTTCAGCGCCTGGGCCGCCGCCTTCACGAAGAACGGCATCGGGGAGAGCTTGACGCCCTCGCGGGCCGCGAAGGAGTCCTTCGCCTGCGCGCGGAGCTTCATCAGGCGGGTGATGTCGACCTCGACGACCGAGGACAGCTGGGCCTGCTCGTGCAGGGCCTTCACCATGTTGTCGCCGATGACCTTGCGGATGCGGGTCATCTTGACGGTCTGACCGCGCAGCGGGGAGACCTCCAGGGTCGGCGCCTTCTTGGCCGCCTGGCCACCGGCAGTCACAGCGGCAGCGGCCGGAGCCGGGGCGGCCGCGGCGGCCTTCGCGGCCTCGGCGGCGGCGATGACGTCCTGCTTGCGGATACGACCGCCGACGCCGGTGCCCTTGACGGAGGCCAGGTCGACGTTGTTCTCCGCGGCGAGCTTGCGCACCAGCGGGGTCACGTACGCGCCGTCGTCACCGGCGGGCGCGGCGGGCGCCGGAACCGCGGCGACCGGCGCGGGGGCCGGAGCCGGCGTGGCGGGCGCGGCCGGGGCGGCGGCCTGGACCGGAGCCGGGGGCGCGACCGGGGCGGCCGGGGCCGGGGCGGGCGCCGGAGCCGCGGGGGCGGCCGGGGCCGGGGCGGCAGCGGCGGGGGCCGCAGCCGCGGGAGCCGGAGCGGCGGCCGGAGCCGCGCCCGGGGCACCGATGACGGCGAGCTTCGCGCCGACCTCGGCGGTCTCGTCCTCGCCCACCACGATCTCCAGCAGCACGCCGGCGACCGGCGCGGGGATCTCGGTGTCGACCTTGTCCGTGGAGACCTCGAGCAGCGGCTCGTCCTCCGCGACCTCCTCGCCGACCTCCTTCAGCCAGCGGGTGACGGTGCCCTCGGTGACCGACTCGCCCAGTGCGGGCAGCACGACGTCGGTACCGGAGGCGCCACCGGCCGGAGCGGCGGCGGGGGCCGCAGGGGCGGCGGGGGCCGGGGCCGCGGGGGCCTCGGCGACCGGGGCGGGCGCGGCCGGAGCCGGGGCCGGGGCGGCCACGGGCTCGGCGGCCGGAGCGGGGGCGGCGGCGGGCGCGCCCGTGCCGTCGTCGATGACGGCCAGCTCGGCGCCGACCTCGACCGTCTCGTCCTCGGCGACCTTGATGGAGGCGAGCACACCGGCGGCGGGGGAGGGGATCTCGGTGTCGACCTTGTCGGTCGACACCTCGAGCAGCGGCTCGTCGGCCTCGACGCGCTCGCCCTCGGCCTTCAGCCAGCGAGTGACAGTGCCCTCGGTGACGCTCTCACCGAGCGCCGGAAGGGTTACGGAAACCGCCATGGTTTCTGTTGCTCCTTACGAATGGTGCGGAAGTCTGTGGTCGTCGTCGCGCCCAGGGGCGACGCGGTGACTGAGATCAGCCGGGGACTGGTCAGTCGTGCGAGTGCAGCGGCTTGCCCGCGAGGGCCAGGTGGGCCTCGCCGAGCGCCTCGTTCTGCGTCGGGTGGGCGTGGATGAGCTGGGCGACCTCGGCGGGCAGCGCCTCCCAGTTGTAGATCAGCTGGGCTTCGCCGACCTGCTCGCCCATGCGGTCGCCGACCATGTGGACGCCGACCACGGCACCATCCTTCACCTGGACGAGCTTGATCTCGCCCGCAGTGTTGAGGATCTTGCTCTTGCCGTTGCCCGCGAGGTTGTACTTCAGGGCGACGACCTTGTCCGCGCCGTAGAGCTCCTTGGCCTTGGCCTCGGTGATGCCCACGGAGGCGACCTCGGGGTGGCAGTACGTCACCCGGGGCACGCCGTCGTAATCGATCGGAACGGTCTTGAGGCCGGCCAGACGCTCTGCCACCAGGATGCCCTCGGCGAAGCCGACGTGCGCGAGCTGGAGCGTCGGGACCAGGTCACCGACGGCGGAGATGGTCGGGACGTTCGTCCGCATGTACTCGTCGACCAGGACATAGCCGCGGTCCATCGCGACGCCCTGCTCCTCGTAGCCGAGACCGGCCGAGACCGGGCCGCGGCCGACGGCGACGAGCAGGACCTCGGCCTCGAACTCCTTGCCGTCGGCGAGGGTGACCTTGACACCGTTCTGGGTGTACTCGGCCTTCGAGAAGAAGGTGCCCAGGTTGAACTTGATGCCGCGCTTGCGGAACGCGCGCTCAAGAAGCTTGGAGGAGTTCTCGTCCTCGACCGGGACGAGGTGCTTGAGGCCCTCGATCACCGTCACGTCGGTGCCGAAGGACTTCCACGCGGAGGCGAACTCGACGCCGATGACGCCGCCGCCGAGCACGATCGCGGACTGCGGGACGCGGTCCAGGACCAGCGCGTGGTCGGAGGAGATGATCCGGTTGCCGTCGATCACCAGGCCCGGCAGCGACTTCGGCACGGAGCCGGTCGCGAGCAGCACGTGGCGGCCCTGGATGCGCCGGCCGTTCACGTCGACCGAGGTGGGGGAGGACAGTCGGCCCTCACCCTCGATGTACGTCACCTTGCGGGACGCGATGAGACCCTGCAGGCCCTTGTAGAGGCCCGAGATGACCCCGTCCTTGTACTTGTGGACGGCCGGGACGTCGATGCCCTCGAAGGTGGCCTTGACGCCGAACTGCTCGCTCTCGCGGGCCTGGTCGGCGATCTCGCCCGCGTGCAGCAGGGCCTTGGTGGGGATGCATCCCCGGTGCAGGCAGGTGCCTCCGACCTTGTCCTTCTCGATCAGGGCGACGTCCAGGCCCAGCTGCGCCCCGCGGAGCGCCGCGGCGTAACCGCCACTGCCACCGCCGAGGATCACTAGGTCGAAAACGGTGCTGGCGTCGTTCGCCACGTCACGTCCTCCATGCATGTGCGCCACGCCGGTCTCCAGTGACCGGTCGGCGGCTGGTGTCCGGCCGCTCTTCTTCGGCCCTGTGGTGGGGGCCCTGTCCTGCCGAGAACCCATCTTCGCACTTGTCCGGAGCGTTCGAGACGCCGGGCCGGTGTGTGAGAAGTCGCACTGTCCGAATACAGGGGGTACCTTCGCGCCCCGACAAGGACGCGGAGGTACCGCACGATCGGCCGCGAATCACCCGCGGCCGCGGAACACCCCTGGGGCCTGTCGTTCGGATCAGGCCCGGGCCGCGGGGTCCGGCACGCACAGCTGCGGCGTTGTCGTCGGTCGCCATGGCTCCGCCACGACTCCCTCCTCCCGCCTTGCGGCCGCACGCGCCGGACCCCGCTCACTGGCGTTGATCAGGCGCCGCGTCGTGAGGCGGCCTGATCCACACGACAGGTCCTAGCCGAGATCGCCCGCGGCGGTCAGCTCGGCGAGCCGCACCAGCGTCCGCACCGCCGACCCCGTACCGCCCTTCGGCGTGTAGCCGAACGGGCCGGACTCGTTGAACGCGGGCCCGGCGATGTCCAGGTGCGCCCACGTGATGCCCTCGCCCACGAACTCCTTCAGGAACAGACCGGCGACCAGGCCGCCGCCCATCCGCTCGCCCATGTTGGCGATGTCGGCGGTCGGGGAGTCCATCCCCTTGCGCAGGTGCTCCGGCAGCGGCATCGGCCAGGACTCCTCGCCGACCTCCTCCGCGGCCTCGACGATCGCCGTACGGAACGCGTCGTCGTTGGCCATCACGCCGAAGGTGCGGTTGCCGAGCGCGAGCACCATCGCTCCGGTCAGCGTCGCCACGTCGATGATCGCGTCCGGCTTCTCCTCGGACGCCTTCCACAGCGCGTCGGCGAGCACGAGGCGGCCCTCGGCGTCGGTGTTGAGGACCTCGACGGTCTTGCCGCTGTACATGCGCAGCACGTCACCGGGGCGGGTGGCGGACCCGGAGGGCATGTTCTCGGCGAGTGCCAGCCAGCCGGTGACGTTGACCTCGAGGCCGAGGCGCGCCGCGGCGACCACGGCGGCGAAGACCGCCGCCGCACCGCTCATGTCGCACTTCATCGTCTCGTTGTGCCCGGCGGGCTTGAGGGAGATGCCGCCCGAGTCGTAGGTGATGCCCTTGCCGACGAACGCGAGGTGCTTGGTCGCCTTCGAGGAGGTGTACGACAGCTTCACCAGGCGGGGAGCGGCGGCCGAGCCCGCGCCGACGCCGAGGATGCCGCCGAAGCCGCCCTTCTGGAGGGCCTTCTCGTCGAGCACCTGCACCTTGATGCCGTGCTCCTTGCCGGCGGCGGTGGCGACGGCGGCGAACGCCTCGGGGTAGAGGTCGTTCGGGGGGGTGTTGATGAGGTCGCGGGCGCGGTTGAGCTCCTCGGTCACGGCGATGGCGCGCGCGAGGGCCGCCTTGTACGCCGCGTCCCGGGGCTTGCCGCCGAGCAGGGTGACCTCGGCGAGCGGGGCCTTGGCGTTCTTCGCGTCCTTGCCGTTCTCCTTGTAGGCGTCGAAGGCGTACGCGCCGAGCGCCGCGCCCTCCGCCAGGACGCCCGCGTCCGCGGCGTCGGTGATCGGCAGGGCGAAGACGGCCTTCTTGGCACCGGCGAGCGCGCGGGCCGCGGCACCGGCCGCGCGGCGCAGCGCCTCGGCACTGAACGTGTCGTCCTTCTCCGGGACGGCTCCCAGCCCGACGGCCACGACGACGGGCGCCTTGAAGCCGGTCGGTGCGGGCAGCTTCGTCACCTCACCCTCGCCGCCGGATGCGCCGAGGGTCTCCAGGATTCCGGCGAGTGCGCCGTCGTACGCCTTGTCCACGGCCTCGGCGCCCGGTGCGACGACCGGGCCCTTGGCGCCCTTCGCGACACCGACGACGATCGCGTCGGCCCGCAGGCCGGACGCCGCGGCGGTGCTGAGAGTCAGAGCAGTCACTGTGGTGAGATCTCGCTTCCATTGATTTGCTGCGGCCGAGTAGGGATGGGTCGACCGGGCCCTGACGAATGACCCTAGATCCGGCCTCAGGGAGTGTCTTTACCTGGGTGGCACATAGTCGGGACGAGCCTACGCGCGCCGCCGGGTTTCGCTCATTCCTACGGGCGTTCACCTCCCGGCGACGTCATCTCCACGTCACACCTCTCACCTTTGGTGACCCGCGTCACACGCGTCGGGCGAGCGCGGGGGAAGTTCAGCCGAGGGAGAGCGCCACGAGGGCGGTGGTCGCCGCCGTCTCGGCGAGGCCGCCGAAGACATCGCCCGTGATGCCGCCGAAGCGGCGTGTGCAGTGACGCAGGAGCAGTTCGGCGGTCGCGCAGGCGGCGAGGACGGCCAGTGGGGCGCGTACGAGGCCGTACGTGCCGAGGAGCGCGCCGGCGCCGGCCGCCGCGACGGTGACGGCGAGGGTCACCAGCAGGGCGCCGCGCACGGGCACCGTGCCCGCGACGGCGGCACCCAGGCCCTCGGGGCGGGCCGGGGGCACCCCGGTGCGCGCGGCCAGGGTGAGGGCGAGACGGGCCGCGGTCGCCGAGACGACGGCCGCGAGCACACCCCGCGCCCACGAGGCCTCGTAGGCCTGGAAGAGCGCGGCGACCTGCGCCAGCAGCACGAAGAGCAGGGTGATCACGCCGAACGGGCCGATGTCGGACTGCTTCATGATGCGCAGCGCGTCCTCGGCGGCCTTGCCGCTGCCGAGGCCGTCCGCGGTGTCGGCGAGCCCGTCGAGATGCAGGCCACGGGTGAGCGCGGCCGGTACGGCGGCGGTGGCGACGGCGGCCAGCAGCGGGCCCGCGCCCATCGCGAGCAGCGTCACGCCTGTCAGGGCCGCGCCCGCCCCGACGACCAGCCCGGCGACGGGGGCGCACAGCATTCCGCCGCGCGCCGCCTCACGGTCCCAGCGGGTGACCGTGACGGGGAGCACGGTCAGAGTGCCGAAGGCGAAGCGGAGGCCGTCGGGGAGAGGGGTCCTGGACACCGGCGCAGGGTACCCGGCGAGAGGGCGGGCCGGCCGAGGACGGGTGCGGCGGCCGGGCACGAGAGCCGCGGATAAAGTGCGCAATATGGGTCATTGGTTGCAGAGGAACATCATCGAACCCGGAAAGCTGCCACTGCTGCTGGCACTCGCCTCCTTCGTGCTGACCTTTGTGATCACTCGTGTCATCGTCCGCCTCATCCGCGCGGGCAAGGGGCCGTTCGGCAACGTCAAGGCGGGCGGTCTGCACATCCACCACGTCGTGCCCGGTGTCGTCCTGACGGTGATCGGCGGCTTCGGCGCGGTATCCAGCTCCCGGCACGGCTTCGGCGCCTCCCTGTTCGCGGTCGTCTTCGGGATGGGCGCCGGGCTGGTGCTCGACGAGTTCGCGCTGATCCTGCACCTCGACGACGTGTACTGGAGCGAGGAGGGCCGCAAGAGCGTCGAGGTCGTCCTGGTCACGGCGGCCCTTGTCGGCCTGGTGCTCGGCGGGTTCCTGCCGTTCGGGGTCAACGACATGACCCAGGAGGAACTCCAGGACCGCGGCGGGGTCATCCTGAGCGTCGCCCTGAACTTCCTCTTCGCCCTGCTCGCCCTGAGCAAGGGCAAGGCCCGCATGGCGATCTTCGGCGTGATCGTCCCGTTCGTCGCCCTCATCGGCGCCGTCCGGCTGGCGCGTCCGGTCTCCCCGTGGGCCAAGCGCTTCTACCGCCGCAGGCCGCGCGCCCGGGCCAGGTCGATCCTGCGCGCCTACCACCACGACCGCCGCTGGTTCGGCCCGCGCCGCAAGCTTCAGGACTGGATCGGCGGAAAACCGGATCCCGTCCGGTCCCTGCCCGGCCGACGGTGACGGTGACGGTGACGGCGGCGGTAGCGTTGGCGGTGACGCAGGATCGAGATCCCGTACAGCACGAAGACCGCGGCGAGCGCGGCGATGTGCTCCTTGCCCGCGAGGTTCCCCTTGAACGCCACCTCGACCACCATCGCCGCGACCACCCCCCACCCCGTCCAGTACGCGCGATAGCGCCAGGCGACGAAGACGGCGAGGCCGACCACGGCCGCCGAGGGCCCGGTGTCCACGACCTGCGCGTCCGTCACGGGCAGCGCCAGCGGGTTGCCCGGGCTCAGTGAGATCGCCACGCGCGCGTAGAGCGTGCCGGCCAGCGTGGCGGCGTACGCGATGACGAGCATCCGCCACCAGCCCAGACAGATCTCGGCGATCCCGAACACGACGAGGAGTTGCAGCAGCGCGCCCCACACCGGCAGGTCGAGGGCCGGCACGAACAGGGAGAGCGGGGTGCGCAGCAGGGCGAGCCAGAGCGGCTCCTCGGCCCGTACGGAGCCGATGTCCTGCACGAACTGGAAGCCCCAGGACTGGTTCTGCACGAACTGGAGGAGGGCCGTCAGACAGACGGCCCCGAGCGTCACCGGCATCGCCCGCCAACGCTGTCTGGCGAGTGCCTCGCGCACGGTGACGTACAGCAGTCCCCATTCGGCGCGGGCGAGGCGGGCGAGGGTGTTCATGCAGCGGTCCCCATCTGTCCTGCTGTCCCGGTCCCCATCCGTCAGGCTCTCCCCGTCTGTCCGGCGGCCCTCATCGGTGCGACTCCAGGTGTCTGCGGTGCAGCCACTTCGGCAGTCCGGGTGCTTCGAGAAACCCCTCGGCGCGCGCGGCCGCGAGGCCGATGCGCAGCAGGTCCGCGCTCTTCTCGAAGAGCAGGAACCGGGGTTCCCAGATCGGCCGGTACTTGGCGTTGGCCCGGTACAGCGACTCGATCTGCCACCAGCGCGAGAAGAAGCTGAGCAGGGAACGCCACAGCCGCAGCACCGGCCCGGCACCGAGGCGGCCACCACGTTCGAAGACGGAACGGAACATGGCGAAGTTGAGCGAGACCTGGGTGATCCCGATTTCCTGGGCGCGGCGCAGGAGTTCGATCACCATGAACTCCATCAGCCCGTTCTCGGCGTCCCGGTCACGCCGCATCAGGTCGAGCGAGAGCCCCCGCGGCCCCCACGGCACGAAGGACAGCAGCGCTCGCAACTCGCCCTGCCCGTCCGTGCACTCCAGCATCACGCACTGCCCGTCGTCCGGGTCACCGAGCCGTCCCAGCGCCATGCTGAACCCGCGCTCGGTGGCCCCGTCCCGCCAGTCGTCGGCACGCCGCAGGAGGTACGCCATCTCGTCGGCCGGGATGTCATCGTGGCGGCGGATGCGCACCTCGTACCCGGCCCGCTTGACCCGGTTGTAGGCCTGCCGGACCGTGCGCATGGCGCGTCCGTCGAGGGTGAACTCGGCGGTCTCGACGATCGCCTCGTCACCGAGTTCGAGGGCGTCGAGCCCGTGCCGTGAGTAGACGGTCCCCGCCTCCTCGCTCGCTCCCATCACCGCCGGGATCCAGCCGTGCGCGCGGGCCTCGGCGAGCCAGGGCTCGATGGCGCCGGGCCACGCCTCCGGGTCGCCGATCGGGTCGCCCGAGGCCAGTGAGACGCCGCCGACGACGCGGTACGCGACCGCGGCCTTGCCGGTCGGCGACCAGATCGCGCTCTTCTCCCGGCGCAGCGCGAAGTAGCCCAGCGAGTCGCGGTCGCCGTGCCGGTCGAGCAGGGTGCGCAACCGTCTCTCGTCGTCCTCGGTGAGCGGGTCGACGGCGCGGCGGGAGCGGAAGGCGGCGTAGAGCACGGCGAGGACCAGCAGGGTGCTGAGCACGTTGATGGCGACGTTGACCCAGTTGGCGATCTCCAGGCCCTGGAAGCGGGAGTCGTCGGCGGCGACGGAGACCAGTCGCAGGGCGCCGTAGCGCCAGCGGTCCCAGAAGGTCGAACGGTAGGCGTCCTGGGCGCTGTTGGTGACCGTCACCAGCAACGCGGCGAGCAGGGAGGCGACGAGCAGTCCGCCGACGGCGACGGCCGCGGCGAGCTTGGGGTTCGACCGGTCGCCCTTCGCGTAGAACTCCCGGCGGCCGACGACGAGCGAGATGACGAAGGCGGCGGTCAGGGCGATCGAGACCCAGTTCTGGGCGTACTGGCGGATCTCCGGGAACGTCATCGCGACGGCGAACAGCATCAGGAACAGTCCGCTGAGCACGAAGTTGAGGATCCACGCGGCCCGTTTGCGGCGGCGCATCGTGATGGCCAGGAACATGGTGAACACACCCGACGCGAATCCTGCCGTCAGCAGGTACGGGGTGAAGAAGTTCTCGGTGTTGTGGCGCCGTACGTCCTGTCCGAGCGACACCCACGCGGCGCTCAGGAAGTTGATGAACGCGACGGCCCGCAAGTACCAGACCGCGAAGGCGGCGGCTCTGCGTGACGCGCCCGTGGACAGGTGGTCCCCTTCACCCTGACGGGCCGGGACCCGCTCCTGGTCAGCGGCAATTCGGGCATCTCCCATAAAGGGCGATGATATGGGGCGGGGTGCGTCGTGCGGGGGAGGGGCGGTGCGGGTGATGCGGGCCGGGGTTCTGTTGCGGGGTGGGCTTCCTCGACGGCCAGGGGTGGTCCTGTGCGTGCGGGTGGAAGGGGGCTGATCGCGCAGTTCCCCGCGCCCCTTGGTCCGGGCTGCGCCCCGATTCCCCGGCCGCGCGGAGTGCCTTGTCCGCGGGCCGGTGGGGGCTTGTCGCGCAGTTCCCCGCGCCCCCAGGGGTGGGGCTTCGCCCCACGTTCCCGTCCGCCCGAAGTTCTTCGGCTGCCGGCCGGTGGGGGCTTGTCGCGCAGTTCCCCGTCCTGAAGGGCCTCGGGGCGGACGGCGTTTGCGGGGGAGGGTGCGGGGCGCGGCCCCTGGCCGGGGGTGCTACTTCTCGTCCTGGTCGGAGGCCTCGGCGTCGGGCTCGGGGGTCGGGGTCTCCGGGAGTTCGGCGGAGAGGGCGGCGGCGGACTGGACGAGGGGGAGGGCGAGAAGGGCTCCCGCGCCCTCGCCGACCGTGACGCCGTGGTCGAGGAGGGGTTCGAGGGCCATACGGTCCAGGGCCTTCGCCTGGGCAGGCTCGCCGCTGTTCTGGCCGGCCAGCCACCAGTCCGGCGCCCGGAAGGCGACCCGCTGCCCCACGAGGGCGCACGCGGCCGAGACGACCCCGTCGAGGATCACCGGCATCTTCCGCACCGCGCACTGCAACAAGAACCCCGTCATCGCCGCGAGATCGGCGCCGCCCACCACCGCGAGCAGCTGCAGCTGATCCCCGAGCACCGGCCGGGCCCGCCGCAAGGCGTCCCGCACGGCCGCGCACTTGCGCATCCACGCGAGGTCGTCGATGGGCCGCCCGCCCCGCCCGGTGACCACGGACGCGTCGGTCCCGCACAGCGCGGCGACCAGTACGGCCGCCGCGGTGGTCCCGCCGACGCTCACATCGCCGAGCACCACCAGATCCGTACCGGAGTCCGCCTCCTCGTCCGCGACCGCGACCCCCGCCCGGAACGCGGCCTCCGCCTCCTCCAGGGTCAGCGCGTCCTCGACGTCGATCCGCCCCGACCCGCGCCGCACCCGATGCCCTGCGACCTCCGCGGGCAGCTCCTGCGGATCGCAGTCCAGCGCCATGTCGACGACCCGTACCGGCACGCCGAGCCGGCGCGCCAGCACCGCGGCGGGGCTCGCGCCCTCCAGGACCGCCCGCACCAACCGGTCGGCGGTGCCCGCGGGCCGCGCCGACACACCGAGTTCGGCGACCCCGTGGTCGCCCGCGAACAGCACCACACGCGGGTGCTCGATGGGCCGCACCGGCACCGCGGACTGCGCCGCCGCCAGCCACTCACCCAGTTCGTCGAGGCGGCCCAGCGCCCCGGGCGGCACGATCTGGCGCTCCCGGCGCGCCTCGGCGTCCCGGCGCACGCCTCCGTCGGGGCGCTCGATCAGATCGGTGAAGTCGTCGAGATTAAGCGAGCTCATTCGCCGAACAGTACCGGCAGCGATCGAACACGTCCGCGCCACGTCGTTGCACCCCGGATCACGATCCGCTACGTACCGTTTGTGTCGGATTGTCGTACGGCTCGCTCGCGCGCCCCGCCGTCCCCCCACCCTGCCGTCCCCAGGAGCGTCCATGCCCCCCACGCCACCCCCGAGCGCCGAGCGCCGCGCCGCCTACGCGGCCGAACTCGCCCAAGGCACCGACCGGTTCCACGAGCCGCGCCGGGAGGACTGTCCCTGGTGCGGCTCGAAGCGGCTGCGCACCCGGCTGCGGACGCCGGACCAGGTGCAGCGCAAGCCCGGCACGTTCGTCGTCGACGAGTGCGCGGACTGCTCCCACGCCTTCCAGAACCCCCGGCTCAGCGCGGAGGGACTGGCCTTCTACCACCGGGACTTCCACGAGGGCCTCGACGGCCTCACCGACCGGCTCCTCGGCGCCCGCGGCAGCAGAGGGCGCCACCGGGCCGCCGCCCGCGCGCTGCTCCGGCACGCCGAGCCGGAGAGCTGGCTCGACGTCGGCACCGGGCACGGACACTTCCCGGCCGTCGCCCGGGAGGTCCACCCGTACACGTCCTTCGACGGCCTCGACCCCACCCGGCGGGTCGAGAAGGCACGGGCGGCCGGGCACATCGAGGAGGCCCACCGCGGCCGGCTCACCGACCCGCGGATCACCGGGCGGCTGAGCGCCCGCTACGACGTCGTGAGCATGTTCCACCATCTGGAGCACACCCGCGACCCGCGCGAGGAGCTGCGCGCCGCCCTGACGGTCCTGCGGCCCGGCGGTCACCTCCTCGTCGAAGTGCCGGACCCCGACTGCGCGTTCGGCGCGCTGCTGGGCAGGTGGTGGGTGTCGTACGGCCAGCCGCGCCATCTGCACCTGATGCCGCTGTCCAACCTGCTGGGCGAACTGGAGTCCCTCGGCTGCGAGATCGTCGCGACGGACCGTCGCGAACCGCACATCCCCTACGACCTCGCCGGCGCCCTCGCGCTGGCCCTCGGCCGCGTCCTGCCCGATCTCGACGCCCCCTGGCGCCCCACCCCGCCGACCCCGCTCCACCGCGCCCTGCACACGGCGCTGTCCCGGGCGAGCGTCCCGCTGCTCGCCTCGGCCTCCGCCCTGGACCACGCGATGGCTCCGGTCTTCCGCCGCACCCGCTTCTCGAACGCCTTCCGGATCATCGCCCGCAGGCAATCCTGAGCCCTGGTCGGCCCCGGTCGGCCCCGGTCAGCCCCGCAGTGTCAGCGCCTGCCCCGCCACCACCAGCAGCACGTGCTCGCACTCCGCCGCGAACCCCGCGTTCAGGCGGCCGAGTTCGTCGCGGTAGCGGCGCCCGGAGGCGGTGGCGGGGACGATGCCGGAGCCGACCTCGTTGGAGACGGCGACGAGGGTGCGGCGCGTGTTGCGGACGGCGGAGGTGAGTTCCTCGACGCGGGCGCGCAGCGCGCGTTCGCCGCCGCCGGCCCACTCCGCGTCGTCCCACGCGTTCACGGAGTCCATCGCGTCCGTGAGCCAGAGGGAGAGGCAGTCGACGAGGAGAGGAGGACCGGGGCCCTCCAGGAGCGGCACCAGGTCGCAGGTCTCCACCGTGCGCCAGGAGCCGGGCCGCCGCTCACGGTGGGCGTGCACGCGCGACGCCCACTCGTCGTCCCCGCCCCGGGCCCCGCCCGTCGCCACGTACAGCACCCCGGGGAAGGACTCCAGACGCCGTTCCGCCTCCACCGACTTGCCCGAGCGCGCCCCGCCGAGCACCAGGGTGCGGCGCGGTACGTCGGGTACGTCCTCGTAGACGCCCACGTCCAGCGTGGTCCCGTCCGGTACCGCCCGCGCGCCCGCCGCCGCGAGCCGCCGCCGCAGTTCGGGGCCCGGCGGCACGTCGTGGTCGAGGTGGACCGCGATCACGTCCGTCGTCGGTCCGACGGCCCCGACCGCGCGCAGCTTCGCCAGGGCGTCCGGCCGCCCCACCACATCGGCGACCACCATGGCGTACGAGTCGCCGTTCTCGTCCAGTCCCGCGGGCGCCGCGCCCGGCGGCAGATACAGCAGCCGCTGTCCGTCCGGCCCGGTCACCGCGTACCCCGTGCCGGGCGAGTCCATCGGCACCGCCCGCACCCGGTGCCCGGTCAGCAGCGCCAGCTCGCTGCCGTCCGGAACCCGTACGGGCTGCGGCAGTCCCGCCGGCACCTCGACCGCGGGCCCGTCGTGCGGATGCGACAGCAGTACCTGCCGTACGCCGCCCAGCGAGTGCCCGGAGCGGGCCGCGGCGAACGCGGCGCCGGGCGTGAGGTCGAGCAGCAGCGTGCCGTCCACGAGCAGCGCGGTGGCCGCCCGCGCGTCCGCGCCGAGCGCACTCGCACAGGCCGCACAGGGACAGTCGGGACGGGGCAGGCCCTCGGGGGCGCCGGTGCCGAGCAGAGTCAGTTCCACGCCCTGATTTTCCCGTGTCGTGGTGGGCGGCGCGCGTTCGGGTACAGCACCCGGAGGGGCGCGGGGCCGTTCACGACCCGCGGCGCGTGCCGCGACTCGCGATCTTCTGTTCCGCGCCCGGCCGAGCGCCTAGGCTTCGGACGGGAGCCGGATCTTGTGCGGCTTCCGCTGTGCAGTGTGCTCATACCTGGGAGGCGTACATGGCGGCATGGACGTGGCGGTTCGAGAAGTCCGACGGGACAGAGGTCCAACCCGCGGTGCAGCCCGAGGAGTTCACCACGCAGGGCGATGCGGAGTCCTGGATCGGCGAGGTCTGGAAGGACCTCCTGGAGGGCGGCGCGGACCAGGTGTTCCTTTTCGAGGACAGCACGAAGATCTACGGGCCGATGAGCCTGCACGCCGAACCGGAGTAGGCCGACCGGGGTTGCCGGGACCGCTCCCGGCAACCCCGTTCGCCGTGCGTCAACCCCTCGCCGCCGCCTTCACCCGGTGCCTACTGCTCGCCCAGCCGCACGTCGACCGTCCGCTCGGTCGCGCCCCGGACGAACGTCACCCGGGTCCGCTGGCCCGGCTTGTCGGCCGCGAGCGCCTCGGCGAGCGAGGTGATGGTGGTGATGTCGTCCGTGCCGATCCGGGTGATGATGTCGCCGGGCCGGATGCCGGCCGTGTCGGCCGCGCTGCCGGGCTTCACCTGGACTACGGCGACACCCGCGGGAGTGTAGGTCTCGTCGAGCACCGTACGGCCGGTGACGCCGAGCGCGGCCCGTCCCGAGTCGGTGACCTTGCCGGTCCTGATGATCTGGTCGGCGATCGTCCGCACCATCGAGGCGGGGATCGCGAATCCGATACCGGGTGCCGTGCCGCCCCCGAAGGTCGGGTCCGTCGCGGCCAGTGTGGGAATGCCGATGACCTGCCCGTTCAGGCCGACGAGCGCGCCGCCGCTGTTGCCCGGGTTGATCGCGGCCGACGTCTGCACCATGTTGGCGATGGTGGCCCCCGTCCCGCCGCCGGTGCTGTCCTCGCTGACGGTGCGCCCGGTCGCCGACACGATGCCCTGGGTCACGCTGGACGACAGCCCGAGGGGTGAGCCCATCGCCAGCACGATCTGGCCGACCTCGACCTTCTCCGAGTTCCCGATGGTGGCCGCCTTCAGCCCGCTCGGCACCTTGTCCAGCTTGATGACGGCGAGATCCTGGCCCGGGTAGGTGTACACGAGCTTGGCCGTCAGCACGTTCTGGCTGTTGGCCGTCGTCACCCTGAACGTCTTCTCGTTCCCGACCACGTGCGCGTTGGTGACGATGTGTCCCTGGTCGTCGTACACCACCCCCGAGCCCAGTTCGTCGCTCGCCTGGATCTGCACCACCGAGGGCAGGACGTTCTTGATCACCTTCAGGTAGGCGTTCTGCAGGTCGTCGGCCGCGAGCGGGGCGACGGCCTGCGTCGTCCCGTCCTTCGTCCCGTCCCTCGTGCCGCCCTTCCTGGCCGGCGACCCGGCGTCGGAACAGCCGGAGAGCAGGGCGGCGGCGCAGACGAGGGCGGCTATGGGGAGCAGCGGACGCGACACGGGGACACGGGTGGCAGCCATGTCCCGAGTGTCCCTTTCGCGGCTCTCCCGTGGCTTGCGGTGCAGGGCCGAACAGGGGGTGGTCGGGCAGCGATCAGCCGTGTACGCCGCGGGGATGGATCAGCCGCGTACGCCGCAGAGATGCAGCAGGGCCGCCACCTGGCGATAGGGATCCGTCCGACCGGCCCGCTCCTCCGCGGCCAGGAGAGCCTCCACGTCCTCGGGGACGGGGGTCCCGTCGGGCGCCGTGTCCGTGAAGACCCGCACGCCGTACCAGGCGTGCAGCGCCGCCCCGATCCCCGCGAGCGTCGACGTCAGGGTGGCGAGCCGGTCCGCGCGGACGGCGAGGCCGAGCCGATTGACGTAGGCGTCCGTGTCGAACGCGGCCAGGGTCGCCGTCCAGTCCCCGGACAATCCCGGCCGTATGGCCAGCGCGTCGGCGTTGCGCACCAGCAGCGAGAGCAGCCCGCCCGGGGCCAGCATCCGCGCCAGCCCCGCGAGGAGCGGGTCCGGCTCCTCGACGTACATGAGTACGCCGTGGCACAGGACCACGTCGAAGCTGCCGGGCAGGAAGTGCACGCCCGTCTCGCGTCCGTCGCCCTCGATGAGCCGCACCCGGCTCCGGATGCCCTCGGGCTCGGCGGCCAGCGCCTCCCGGGCCACGGCGAGCATCGTCGCGTCCTGTTCGAGGCCGGTCACCTGATGCCCGGCCCGGGCCAGCCGCAGCGCCTGCGTGCCCTGGCCCATTCCGACGTCGAGCACCCGCAGCCGCTGTCCGACCGGGAACCGGCCGGCTATCTGCTCGTCGAGCTGCCGGGCCACCAGCTCCTGTCGTACGACATCACGCAGCCCGCCCAGCTTGCTCAGCCAGGCATCCGCCGCGCCTCCGGAGAACGATGTCGCGCTCAGGGCCGCTCTCCGCGCTTGACCTGCGGCTTCGGCAGCCGGAGGCGACGCATCTGGAGAGTGCGCATCAGCGCGTAGGCGACCGCGCCCTTCTTGGGCACGTCGGGGAAGCGGGCGGCCAGCTGCTTCTTCAGGCGGATCGCGATGCCGATCGAGTCGACCACGATCATCACGATCACCACGAGCCACAGCAGCAGCGCGATGTTCTGCAGCGAGCCCACCCGCACCATGCTCAGCACGAGGATGACCACGGCCATCGGCAGGAAGAACTCCGCGACACAGAAGCGCGAGTCCACGAAGTCGCGTGCGAACTTCCGCACCGGCCCCTTGTCACGGGCGGGCAGGAAGCGCTCGTCGCCGTTGGCCAGGGCCTGGCGCTGCTTCTCCATCTGGACACGACGCTCGTCGCGCTGCCGCTTGGCCGCCTCCTTGCGCGTCGTCGGCGTCTGGGCGACGCTGCGACGCTGGGTCTGGGCCTCACTGCGCTTGGGCGTGGGGCGGCCCTTGGGGGCCTGCGGGTCACGGGTCTGCTTGGAGTCGGTCACCTGCGCCTTGTCGGCGAGGGCCTTCTCTTCCTTGGCACGGCTACGGAACACAAAACCCAAGGGTACGGGGTGCGGCGGCATGGACGTCGTTCGAGTGGGGAACGATCCGGCAACACCGCGCGTCTGTAGTGGGACAGAGAGGACGTTGCGTACGGGTGGACCCCGAGTCCCACCTACTCCCTACGCCGGAGCGGTGCCGTACGCAGTCGTCCTTGGGGATGAGCGCATCCGTCCCCGAACAGTGCGGTAATGGATGCAGGGCCCGTACTGTGGGTTCTGTTGCAGTACCTGGAGCTGGAGTCCGTCAGAAGGGGGCGCGCGAAGCCCATGAGCGGTGTCATGAAGCGTATGGGGATGATCTTCCGCGCGAAGGCGAACAAGGCCCTTGACCGGGCCGAGGACCCGCGCGAAACCCTCGATTACTCGTACCAGAAGCAGCTGGAGCTGTTGCAGAAGGTGCGCCGCGGCGTCGCGGATGTGGCGACCAGCCGCAAGCGCCTCGAACTTCAGCTGAACCAGCTCCAGAACCAGTCCACCAAGCTGGAGGACCAGGGCCGCAAGGCGCTCGCGCTCGGCCGGGAGGACCTGGCCCGCGAGGCGCTCTCCCGCCGCGCGGCGCTCCAGCAGCAGGTGACGGACCTGGAGACGCAGCACCAGACCCTCCAGGGCGAGGAGGAGAAGCTCACCCTCGCGGCGCAGCGACTCCAGGCCAAGGTGGACGCCTTCCGCACCAAGAAGGAGACCATCAAGGCGACCTACACGGCGGCCCAGGCGCAGACCCGTATCGGAGAGGCCTTCTCCGGCATCTCCGAGGAGATGGGCGACGTCGGCATGGCGATCCAGCGTGCCGAGGACAAGACCGCGCAGTTGCAGGCCCGTGCCGGCGCGATCGACGAGCTGCTCGCCTCCGGTGCGCTCGACGACCAGTCCGGTCTGGCCAAGGACGACATCCAGAGCGAGCTGGACCGGCTCTCCGGTGGTACGGATGTAGAGCTCGAACTGCAGCGCATGAAGGCCGAGCTCGCCGGTGGCTCCTCGCCGCAGCAGGCGATCGAGGGCGGTAGCGGACAGTCGCAGTCCCAGCCGCAGGACACCCCGCGCTTCGACAAGCAGTGACCCACACCTAGGGCGCCTGAGGAGGGCGACATGATCGTACGGATCATGGGGGAGGGGCAGGTGAGGTTGGACGACGGCCACCTCACCGAACTCAACAAGCTGGACGACGAGCTGCTCGCCGAGATGGAGAGCGGTGACGAGGCCGGCTTCCGCCGCACCCTGTCCACCCTTCTCGACTCGGTCCGCCGTCTGGGCGCTCCACTCCCCGACGAGGCCCTGGAACCCTCGGACCTCATCCTCCCGTCCCCGGACGCGACCCTCGACGAGGTCCGCGCCATGCTGACCGACGAGGGCCTGATCCCCGGCTGACGGCTCCCTCCCGGGGGGAGCAGGGGGTCTCCTCAGCTCGGGGCCCGTACAGCTTGCGCACGCGGTTCCCCGTGCCCCAGGGGTGGGGAACCGCCCCACGTCTCCCATCCGCCCCGAGCTCTTTCGCCGCGGGCCGGTGGGGGCTTGGCGCGCGGTTTCCCCGCGCCCCTGACGGGGCGCCGGCGCGCGTCTTCCAGCCCGTCCGGCGTTTGAGGACGAGGCCGTTCAGGCCGAGCGGGGGTCCGGGGGCGGAGTCCCCAGGTACGGGAGGGGACGGGTAAGGGCGGCGGGGGGCGAGAAACCCGGGGCCAGGTGGCGACCGTTCCGCCCCCTGCGAGGGCCCCGTACCGTAAAACGAGTGAGCACCCTAGAGCGCACGAAGTACAGACTCCGCGCGCATCCCATGGCCCTGGACGCCACCCTGGCGACCGGCGTACTCGTGACGATGATGGCCAGCTCCTTCATCGACCCCCACGGGGGGAACGGAGCGACCTGGGGTACGCACACCCCGAACGCCCTCAGCCTCACCCTCATGGTGCTCAGCGCCGCCGCCCTCGTACTCCGCCGCCGCGCCCCCAGAACGATCCTCGCCACGACCGGCGCCTTCTCCGCCGTGGAACTGGTCGCCAGCGACCCCAGAGCCCCGGTGGTCATGTCCGCCGTCGTCGCCCTCTACACCGTCGCGTCGGCCACGGACCGCCCCACCACCTGGCGCGTCGGCCTGCTCACGATGACGGTGCTGACGGCCTGCGCGATGCTGGTGGGCCCCCTGCCCTGGTACGCGCAGGAGAACCTCGCGATCTTCGCCTGGACGGGCATGGCCGCCGCCGCGGGCGACGCCGTACGCAGCCGCCGCGCCTTCGTGCACGCCATCCGCGAACGCGCCGACCGCGCCGAGCGCACCCGCGAGGAGGAGGCCCGCCGCCGGGTCGCCGAGGAGCGGCTGCGCATCGCCCGCGATCTGCACGACGTCGTCGCCCACCACATCGCCCTCGTCAACGTGCAGGCCGGAGTCGCGGCCCATGTGATGGACAAGCGCCCCGACCAGGCCAAGGAAGCCCTCGCGCACGTCCGCGAGGCCAGCCGCTCGGCACTCAACGAACTGCGCGCCACCGTGGGCCTGCTGCGCCAGTCCGGCGACCCCGAGGCCCCCACCGAACCCGCCCCCGGCCTCGCCCGCCTCGACGAACTCGCCGACACCTTCCGCAACGCCGGACTCCCCGTCGAAGTCGCCCGCGCCGACCACGGCACCACCCTCCCCGCCGCCGTCGACCTCGCCGCGTACCGCGTGATCCAGGAAGCCCTCACCAATGTGCAGAAACACGCGGGCCCGCAGGCGAAGGCCGAGATCAGCGTCGTACGCGTGGGACCGAACGTGGAAGTGACCGTCCTCGACAACGGACCCGGGCAGGACGACGGCCCGGCGGAGGGCGGCGGGCACGGGCTGCTCGGGATGCGCGAGCGGGTCACCGCGCTCGGCGGCACCTGCACGACCGGTCCCCGCTACGGAGGCGGCTTCCGGGTCCATGCGATCCTTCCGGTCAAGAACCGCACCGCGTCCGCCCTGGGGGACTCCGCATGACCATCCGTGTCCTGCTCGCCGACGACCAGGCGCTGCTGCGCAGCGCGTTCCGTGTCCTCGTCGACTCCGAGCCCGACATGGAGGTCGTCGGCGAGGCGTCCGACGGCGCGGAGGCGCTGCGGCTGACCCGGGAGGTCCGTGCCGACGTGGTGTTGATGGACATCCGGATGCCGGGCACCGACGGCCTCGCCGCCACCCGGCTGATCAGCGCCGACCCGGGGCTCGCGCACGTACGGGTGGTCATGCTGACGACTTTCGAGGTCGACGAGTACGTGGTGCAGTCGCTGCGGGCCGGCGCCTCCGGCTTCCTCGGCAAGGGCGCGGAGCCGGAGGAGCTGCTGAACGCCATCCGGATCGCGGCGGGCGGCGAGGCACTGCTGTCCCCTGCGGCCACCAAGGGGCTGATCGCCAAGTTCCTCGCCCAGGGGGACGGTGCGGACGAGGGCCGGGACTCCGCCAGGGCCGAGCGGCTCGGGGCGCTCACCGGGCGCGAGCGCGAGGTGCTCGTCCAGGTCGCGGGAGGCCACTCCAACGACGAGATCGCCGAGCGGCTCGAGGTCAGTCCGCTCACCGTGAAGACGCACGTCAACCGGGCCATGGCCAAGCTCGGCGCCCGCGACCGGGCCCAACTCGTCGTGATCGCCTACGAGTCGGGCCTGGTACGCCCGAGGGCGGAGTGATCTCCGGGTTACGGCAGCGCCAGCATCCGCTCCAGCGCCAGCTTCGCGAACGCCTCCGTCTCCTTGTCCACCTCGATGCGGTTGACCAGGTTGCCCTCGGCGAGGGACTCCAGGGTCCACACCAGGTGGGGGAGGTCGATGCGGTTCATGGTGGAGCAGAAGCAGACCGTCTTGTCGAGGAAGACGATCTCCTTGTCCTCGGCCGCGAAACGGTTCGCCAGGCGGCGGACCAGGTTCAGCTCCGTGCCGATCGCCCACTTGGAGCCGGCCGGGGCGGCTTCCAGGGCCTTGATGATGTACTCCGTGGAGCCGACGTAGTCCGCGGCCGACACGACCTCGTGCTTGCACTCGGGGTGGACGAGGACGTTCACGCCGGGGATGCGCTCGCGGACGTCGTTCACCGAGTCCAGCGAGAAGCGGCCGTGGACCGAGCAGTGGCCGCGCCACAGGATCATCTTGGCGTCGCGCAGCTGCTCCGCGGTGAGGCCGCCGTTCGGCTTGTGGGGGTTGTAGAGGACGCAGTCCTCCAGGCTCATCCCCATGTCGCGGACGGCGGTGTTGCGGCCGAGGTGCTGGTCGGGCAGGAAGAGGACCTTCTCGCCCTGCTCGAACGCCCACTCCAGGGCGCGCTGGGCGTTGGAGGAGGTGCAGATCGTGCCGCCGTGCTTGCCGGTGAACGCCTTGATGTCGGCGGACGAGTTCATGTACGAGACGGGCACGACCTGCTCGGCTATCCCGGCCTCGGTCAGCACGTCCCAGCACTCGGCGACCTGCTCGGCCGTCGCCATGTCGGCCATGGAGCAGCCGGCGGCGAGGTCGGGGAGGACGACCTTCTGGTCGTCGGACGTCAGGATGTCCGCGGACTCCGCCATGAAGTGCACACCGCAGAAGACGATGTACTCGGCCTCCGGGCGCGCGGCGGCGTCGCGGGCCAGCTTGAAGGAGTCGCCCGTGACGTCGGCGAACTGGATGACCTCGTCGCGCTGGTAGTGGTGGCCGAGCACGAAGACCTTGTCCCCGAGTTTCTCCTTGGCCGCGCGGGCCCGCTCCACGAGGTCCGGGTCGGACGGCGAGGGCAGGTCTCCGGGACACTCCACGCCGCGCTCGCTCCTCGGGTCGGCCTCACGGCCGAGCAGCAGCAGGGCGAGGGGCGTCGGCTGTACGTCGAGCTCCTGGGTCTGGGCGGTGGTCACGACACGCACCCTTTCTGTTCTGCGGCTCGCTTGGATCACGGGGGCGATCCAGCGGGACATCCGGACTAGCCTTTTCGTCGAAATGACGCTATCTATCATAACCGCTTCACGTCATGTTGACGATGCCCATAGTGTCGATGTGACGTGAATCCCGGAGGATGTCCACAGGCCGCTGTCCGCGTTCCGGCGCGTGTGCGAGCATGGGAGAAGAGAACGGAAAGACCACGGAAAGACAGACTCTCGGCCCGGAATGAATCCGCGGCCCCGGCGGTTGCAAACGTCGGCAAGCAGTCTCCGAACAACCCGGGAGAGAAGCAGATGTCCGTATCGGACGAGACCACCACCGTGAGCGACGGCATCATCCTGTCCGACGCCGCCGCGGGCAAGGTCAAGGCCCTGCTCGACCAGGAAGGCCGCGACGATCTGGCGCTGCGCGTCGCCGTTCAGCCCGGCGGCTGCTCCGGTCTGCGCTACCAGCTCTTCTTCGACGAGCGCTCCCTCGACGGCGATGTCGTCAAGGACTTCGGCGGCGTCAAGGTCGTCACCGACCGCATGAGCGCTCCGTACCTGGGCGGCGCGTCCATCGACTTCGTGGACACCATCGAGAAGCAGGGCTTCACGATCGACAACCCGAACGCGACGGGCTCCTGCGCCTGCGGCGACTCCTTCAGCTGAGCCTCGGCCGACTGCTGAACAACGCGTACGAAGGCGGCGTCCCCCTCCGACAGGGACGCCGCCTTCGCGTATCCGGAGCCATGCCGCAGCCGACCTGAGCCGACCCGACCACTCCCGTGCCTACCGAGCCTGAGGCGTCTTCACCGAGGCGCCGGCGACCTTGCCCTCCGCGATCGGCCTGCCGTCCGTCCCGACGACCTTGCGGTCGCCGAGCGGCTGGTCGAGGTGCACCGTCTTCTCGTACACCTTGGCGATGAGGATGCAGATCCTGCCCTGCCACGGTGTCTCGGTCACCTTGACGGTCACCTTGTCCGTGCTCTCGCTCGCCGAGGCGGAGTAGTCCGCGCACACCCCGCCCGTGAAGCTCACGGTCAGGTCCTTGCCGTCGGCCGTGTAGCCCTGCACCTTGACGTCGTGGGACGTCGGCGCCGCGGTCGGCCGCGGGCTGGGAGTGGCGGTCGGCGCCGGCGCCCGGGTCGGCTCCGGTGAGGACAGGTACTTCGGGTCGACCGCCGGATGCGTCACCGTGAAGGCGGAGTCCGTGCCCGTCGGCCGTACCTCGAAGAGCCAGGAAGGCACCAGCGTCTGGTGCCCGGACACGAAGTGCGAGGCCAGCCCGAAGACGGCCTTCTCGACGGCCACCGACTCCCGCTTCGGCACCACCGTCGACGCGCCGCACGGAGTCTCGTCACGGTCCTTCAGCGGTACGGCGCTGGCGCAGCCGCCGGGTCCCATGCGCCCGCCGCCCGGCGTCGCGAGGGAGGCCGGGCCGTTCATCAGGTCCAGGGTCTTGCGCGCACCGATCACGGGGTAGGTGTCCCCCTTGACCGGCGTCTTCAACAGGCCGTTGCCGCGCACCACCTGGCCGTCCGGGCCGACCTGGACGCCGGTCGTCCAGCCGTACGTGGGCAGGCCCCCGACCTTCGGGTCCGCGTTCACCACCCGTACGGCGCCCATGAGCTCGCTCGCGTCCAGCTTGGCGTCGTCCTGGCCCAGCGCCTTCAGCACGGGTACGGCGGCCTTCTTCGCGGCGGCCTCGGTCACCGCGTGGCTGCTCGGGGAACCGGGGTCGCTCGTGCACACGGCGCCCTTGCAGTTGTCGGTGCCGGGCGCGTACCGGCTGAACGTCCACGTCCCGGGGGCCTGCTGGTTCACCTGGAGGCTGGGTCCCGAGCCGTCCTTGTCCTGGCCGACCTTCCAGGTCTCGCCGGTGAGCTTCGGGGTGCCCGCGATGTCCAGGGCCTTCGCGAGGCGGGCCACCTCGGCCGCCGTGACCTCGCCCTTCGCCGCGTAGACGGGCGCGGAGTCCGGGCCGGCGGGCAGGGTGCCGTCCGCGTGGTAGGTCGCGCCGTAGGGGTTGGGCTCACCGGGTGCGATACCGCCGCCGGTGCCACCCGTACCGCCCTCGGTGTAGCCGTCGAGGGCCAGCGGCGGGGGAGTGCCGTCGGCGCCGGGGGTCGCGGAGTGGTCGCGGTCGCTCCCGCCGCCGGACGCGGAGGCCGCGAAGTAGGCCCCGCCGCCTCCGACCAGCAGCACCGCGGCCGCGACCGACGCGACGGCCGCCGGGGAATGGCGACGGCGCTGCTTCGCCGGCTCGCCGCCGTCCTCGGGGGGCTCGGGCGCTTCGGACTCGGGTCGCTCGGTGCTCACCGCATCGCTCCTTCTGGTCGTACACCGCATCCCCTTTACGGGGGACAGCGATGGGACGCAGCGGGGGAGCGCACGGTTCCCTGCGGGCGCCGTTCGGGGCCGCCCTTTCCGAGATCCTTCCGGGCCCTGTCAGTCGCCGTAGTCGGACATCGCGTCCAGCAGGCGGGCGGACGCGGGAGGAACGGTCACCCCGTGGATGCGCGACGGGGACACGGGAAGGTCGGGACGGGAGATGATCGGGTCCGGTGCCGCCCAGTCCCGGGCCAGGGCGCCGTCGCCGCGCAGCGACGCCAGATCGCCTTCGAGGTCGTGCGGAGCGGAGCCGTGGACCTTGAGGTTCGTCATGACGGAACCGTATGCACGCCGAGCGTTACGAAGAAAGACCTACTATCGGGTAGTTTTGACCACTTCAGAGGGCACCTGTCGACCGGGTAGCGTGAACTGTCAATCCCCTTCCGTCGCAGGAGCGTGTCCTCGCCGTGCGTATCGCAGTCACCGGCTCCATCGCCACTGACCACCTCATGACCTTTCCTGGCCGTTTCGCCGACCAGTTCGTCGCGGACCAGCTGCACACGGTCTCCCTGTCCTTCCTGGTCGACAACCTCGACGTACGACGGGGTGGCGTCGGCGCGAACATCGCCTTCGGCATGGGACAGCTGGGCACCCGGCCGATCCTGGTCGGGGCCGCGGGCTCCGACTTCGACGAGTACCGGGCGTGGCTCGACCGCCACGGCGTCGACACCGCCTCGGTCCGGATCTCCGAGGTGCTGCACACCGCGCGCTTCGTGTGCACCACGGACTCCGACCACAACCAGATCGGCTCCTTCTACACGGGCGCGATGAGCGAGGCCCGGCTGATCGAGCTCAAGTCGGTCGCGGACCGGGTCGGCGGCCTCGACCTCGTCCTGATCGGCGCCGACGACCCGGAGGCGATGCTCCGCCACACGGAGGAGTGCCGCTCCCGCGCGATCCCCTTCGCCGCCGACTTCTCGCAGCAGATCGCCCGCATGAACGGCGACGAGATCCGGATACTGCTGGACGGGGCGACCTACCTCTTCTCCAACGAGTACGAGAAGGGGCTCATCGAGTCCAAGACCGGCTGGAGCGACGAGGAGATCCTGTCGAAGGTCGGTCACCGCGTGACGACCCTCGGCGCACGGGGCGTGCGCATCGAACGGGCCGGTGAGGACCCGATCGAGGTCGGCTGCCCCGACGAGGAGCGCAAGGCGGACCCGACGGGCGTCGGCGACGCGTTCCGCGCCGGTTTCCTCTCCGGCCTCGCCTGGGGAGTCTCCCTGGAGCGTGCCGCCCAGGTCGGCTGCATGCTCGCGACGCTGGTCATCGAGACGGTCGGCACCCAGGAGTACCAGCTGCGCCGCGCCCACTTCATGGACCGCTTCACCAAGGCGTACGGCGACGACGCGGCCATCGAGGTCCGGGCCCACCTGGCCTGATCAGGACACCCCTGAGGCCGGCCCGCTAGGACACCCGGCGGACCACATAGGCGAAGCCCTGGTCCGCCGGCTCCTCCCCGACGTACTCCTGCCCCCGCATCTCGCACCACGCCGGGATGTCCAGCCGGGCGGCCTCGTCGTCCGACAGGACGCGAACCGTGCCGCCCACCGGCACCTCCCCGATGACCTTGGCCAGTTCGATGACCGGGATGGGGCAGCGCTTGCCGAGCGAGTCCACCACGAGCGCGTCGGAGTCGGAGGGGGACGGGGTGGGCGGCGCCGGCGCCGTCGGGGCGCCGAGTTTCTCGCGTACGTCCGCGACCGCGTCCGGCAGCACCGACAGGAACCGGTCGACGTCCTCGGACGGCGTACCCGGTGGCAGCGAGACGCGGACGTTGCCCTCGCTCAGGACGCCCATCGCCTTCAGGACATGGCTCGGGGTCAGCGTGCTGCTCGTACAGGAGGAGCCGGAGGAGACCGAGAAGCCCGCCCGGTCCAGTTCGTGCAGGAGCGTCTCCCCGTCGACGTACAGGCAGGAGAAGGTGACGATTCCCGGGAGACGGCGCACCGCGTCCCCGGCCACCTCCACGTCCGGGACCAGTTCGGGCACCCGTACGCGGATCCGTTCCGTCAGTTCCCGCAGGCGCGCGGCCTCCGTGGCCGCCTCCGCCCGTACCGCGCGCAGCGACGCCGCCGCGGCCACGACGGCCGGGATGTTCTCGAAGCCCGCCGCCCGCCCCGACTCCCGCTCGTCCACGGGCCCTTGGGGAGCGAACCGCACCCCCTTGCGCACGACGAGCAGTCCGACCCCCGAAGGGCCGCCCCATTTGTGAGCACTTGCCGTCAGCAGGGACCAGTCGCCCTCCACCCGGCGCCAGGGCAGTGACTGCGCGGCGTCCACCAACAACGGCACCCCCGCCGCCCGGCACGCCTCCGCGACCTCCCGCACCGGCTGCTCCGTGCCCACCTCGTGGTTGGCGGACTGGAGGCACGCGAGTGCGGTGTCGGGGCGCAGGGCGGCGGCGTAGGAAGAAAGGGAGACGGTGCCCGCGCGGTCGACGGGCACCGTCGTCACCGAGCCGCCCGCCGCCTCGTGGACCTCTGCCGAATGGAGTACCGACGAGTGTTCGACGGCTGACACGATCAGGTGGCGTCCGACGCGTCGGCGGCCCGCCAACGCACCCTCGATCCCGGAGTGCACCGCCCGGGTGCCGGACGAGGTGAAGGTCAGCTCGTCCGGGCGGCACCCCACCGCCTCGGCCGCCGCCTCGCGCGCCGCGTCGAGCAACAGCCGGGCCCGCCGCCCCTCCCGGTAGAGCCGAGCGGGATCGGCCCACCCCTCGTCGAGCGAGGCCTGCAGGGCCTGCCGGGCGACGGGATGGAGAGGAGCAGCGGAAGCAGCATCGAAGTAGGCCACACCCCAACGCTAAAGCCCCGGTCGGACCAGCGCCCCAAAGGGGCGCGAGGAACGGCGCGACCAGCCCCCGCCGGGCCGCGGCCGCCGTACTCCAGGACCCCTCCCGAGCTGCTGGGCGCCCCGAACCCCCCGTCAGAAAGTGACCCAGGGCGGGGCATCCCACCCCTTCAGAGTGACCCGCGGCGCGTTGGGCACCCTCCCCGCGCGACCCCAAATAGCGTCCAGTAGGGTTTGGTCCGCATAAACATCCAAACCCCTGCCCGACGCAGGGCGGCGACCGACCAGCGAGAAGGCCGCAGCCAACCGCGCGGGCGAGACTCTCGGGAAGGCGCTACGTGAGTCCCAACGGCTCCGACCGCTCGCCGCGGCGCCCGATGCGGCGGAAGCTGCTGCAGGCACTGACTGCGGGCCTGGTCCTGGCGACCGCCACCGGTTGCACATACAAGGACTTCCCCCGCCTTGGTATGCCCACCCCGACCACAGAAGAGGGTCCGCGGATCCTCTCCCTGTGGCAGGGGTCCTGGGCGGCCGCGCTCGCCGTCGGCGTGCTGGTGTGGGGCCTGATCCTGTGGAGTGTGTTCTTCCACCGGCGCAGTCGCACCAAGGTCGAAGTTCCTCCGCAGACCCGGTACAACATGCCCATCGAGGCGCTGTACACGGTGGTCCCGCTCATCATCGTCTCGGTGCTGTTCTACTTCACCGCCCGCGACGAGACGAAGCTCCTCAGCCTCAAGCAGAAGCCCGACGTCACGATCAACGTGGTCGGCTATCAGTGGAGCTGGGGCTTCAACTACATCGAGAACGTCCCCGGTGTCACCGGTGACGCGAAGACCGACAAGAACCTGGCCGCCATTCCGGACCGGTTCACGAAGGACTTCCCGGCGAACGCCGGCGGCGTCTACGAGGTCGGTACGCCGGGTGAGCGGAACCCGCAGACGGGCAACCCCGGTCCGACCCTCTGGCTGCCCAAGGGCAAGACGGTCCGCTTCGTCCTCACTTCGCGTGACGTCATCCACTCCTTCTGGGTGGTGCCGTTCCTGATGAAGATGGACGACATCCCGGGCCACACCAACTCCTTCCAGGTGACCCCCAACAAGGAGGGCACCTTCCTGGGCAAGTGCGCCGAGCTGTGCGGCGTCGACCACTCCCGGATGCTCTTCAACGTGAAGGTCGTCTCCCCCGAGCGCTACGAGGCCCACCTCAAGCAGCTCGCGGCGCAGGGACAGACCGGTTACGTCCCGGCCGGCATTGAGCAGACGGGCCACGAGAAGAACCGGGAGACGAACAACCTGTGAGCATCCTCAACGAACCTCAGGGTGCCGGGGCAGCCGAAGACTCGTACGAGAGCGAGCTGCCGGTGCGGCGCAAGCAGCCGGGCAACGTCGTGATCAAGTGGCTCACCACCACTGACCACAAGACGATCGGCACGCTCTACCTCGTCACGTCGTTCGCGTTCTTCTGCATCGGTGGCGTCATGGCGCTGCTGATGCGCGCCGAACTGGCGCGCCCCGGTACGCAGATCATGTCGAACGAGCAGTTCAACCAGGCGTTCACGATGCACGGCACGATCATGCTGCTGATGTTCGCGACGCCGCTGTTCGCCGGTTTCACCAACTGGATCATGCCGCTGCAGATCGGCGCGCCCGACGTGGCGTTCCCGCGGCTGAACATGTTCGCCTACTGGCTCTACCTGTTCGGCTCCCTCATCGCGGTCGGTGGCTTCCTCACCCCGCAGGGCGCGGCCGACTTCGGCTGGTTCGCCTACAGCCCGCTGTCGGACGCGGTCCGCTCGCCGGGTGTCGGCGCCGACATGTGGATCATGGGTCTGGCCTTCTCCGGCTTCGGCACGATCCTCGGTGCGGTCAACTTCATCACGACCATCATCTGCATGCGCGCCCCCGGCATGACGATGTTCCGCATGCCGATCTTCGTGTGGAACGTGCTGCTCACCGCGGTGCTGGTGCTGCTGGCCTTCCCCGTGCTGGCGGCGGCGCTGTTCGCGCTGGAGGCGGACCGAAAATTCGGTGCGCATGTGTTCGACGCCGCCAATGGCGGAGCCTTGCTATGGCAACACCTCTTCTGGTTCTTCGGCCATCCAGAGGTGTACATCATCGCGCTACCATTCTTCGGCATCATCTCCGAAGTCATCCCGGTGTTCTCCCGCAAGCCGATGTTCGGCTACATGGGCCTGATCGCCGCGACGATCTCCATCGCCGGTCTGTCCGTGACCGTGTGGGCGCACCACATGTACGTCACCGGTGGCGTACTGCTCCCGTTCTTCTCCTTCATGACGTTCCTCATCGCCGTACCGACAGGCGTGAAGTTCTTCAACTGGATCGGAACGATGTGGAAGGGGTCCCTGAGTTTCGAGACCCCGATGCTCTGGGCGGTCGGCTTCCTGATCACCTTCACCTTCGGCGGTCTGACCGGTGTCATCCTGGCCTCGCCGCCGATGGACTTCCACGTCTCGGACTCGTACTTCGTGGTGGCGCACTTCCACTACGTGATCTTCGGTACGGTCGTGTTCGCGATGTTCTCCGGATTCCACTTCTGGTGGCCGAAGTTCACCGGCAAGATGCTCGACGAGCGCCTCGGAAAGATCACCTTCTGGACGCTGTTCGTGGGCTTCCACGGCACGTTCCTGGTGCAGCACTGGCTGGGTGTCGAGGGCATGCCGCGTCGCTACGCGGACTACCTCGCCGCCGACGGCTTCACCACGCTGAACACGATCTCGACGATCAGCTCGTTCCTGCTCGGCCTGTCGATCCTGCCGTTCTTCTACAACGTGTGGAAGACCGCCAAGTACGGCAAGAAGGTCGAGGTCGACGACCCGTGGGGCTACGGCCGCTCGCTGGAGTGGGCCACGTCCTGCCCGCCGCCGCGGCACAACTTCCTCACGCTGCCGCGGATCCGTTCCGAATCCCCGGCCTTCGACCTGCACCACCCGGAGATCGCCGCTCTCGACCAGCTCGAGAACGCCGGTCACGGTGAGAAGGCCCTCGCTGGTGGCAAGGAGGCCGGCAAGTGAAGGTCCAAGGCAAGATGTTCCTCTGGCTGGCTGCCTTCATCCTGGTCATCGCGATCGTGTATGGCCTGTGGTCGAAGGAGCCCGCCGGCACCACGGCGCTCTTCCTGGCCTTCGGCCTGAGCGTGATGATCGGCTACTACCTGGCCTTCACGGCCCGGCGGGTCGACCAGCTGGCGCAGGACAACGACGAGGCCGATGTCGCGGACGAGGCCGGCGAGGTGGGTTTCTTCAGCCCGCACAGCTGGCAGCCGCTCGCGCTCGGTGTCGGCGGCGCGCTCGCCTTCACGGCCGTCGTCTTCGGCTGGTGGTTGCTGTACTTCGGGTTCCCGATCATCCTGATCGGCCTGTGGGGCTGGGTCTTCGAGTACTACCACGGTGAGGACCGCACCCAGTAGCACGCTCGCGGTCCCGGAGCGATCGCTGGACACCCCGGAAGCCCGGATTCTCCTGACGGAGAGTCCGGGCTTCCTCTTTTGCGGTACGTCTCATCGCCCACACGGCTCACTCGCCGCGCCATGGTTGACGGGTGTTCATAGCGTGAGTCCATGAATCACGCACCGCGAATCCGCACGGTCGTCAGCCGCACCACGCTGGTGGTCGCCCTCGGCGCGGCCGCCGCTGCCTGCGGCGGAAGCGGCCACCCGCTCTCCGCCAGGCCGTACGACGCGGCGGGTCAGCTCTCCTTCACCGACGTGGTCGGCGACAGCCGCAAGGTCGACCCGGACAAGCCCCTGGAAATCACCTCCAAGGGCGACGACGAGCGCATCACCGATGTGACGGCCGTCGACTCGTCGGGGCGCTATGTGGCGGGCGAACTCACCGCCGACGGCACCCGATGGCACAGCACCTCACCACTGGCCTCGGGCGCCCACTACACGGTGCACGTGAGCACGGAGGACGAGGACGGCGCCCCCGGCCGCCAGATCGTCGACTTCGAGACCACCGCGCCCACCAGCAACAAGCCCCTGGGCGTGACGCTGGGGCCCGCCTCGGGCGAGTACGGCGTCGGTCAGCCCATCACCGCCGAACTCAGCGCCCCGGTCAAGGACAAGGCCGCTCGCGCGATCGTCGAGGGCGCCCTGAAGGTCGACTCCGTGCCCGCCGCGGAGGGCGCCTGGCACTGGGTGGACGACAAGACGCTGCACTACCGCCCCAAGGAGTACTGGCCCGTCCACGCCACCATCCAGGCCCACAGCAACCTCAAGGGCATCAAGGTCGCCGACCGGCTCTGGGGCGGCGACGCGAAGCCCCTGACGCTCACCACGGGGGACCGCTTCGTCGCCGTCACGGACGCGGCCGCCCACTCCATGACGGTCTACAAGAACGACCAGGTGATCAACCAGATCCCCGTCACCACCGGCAAGCCGGGCTATGAGACCCGTAACGGCGTCAAGGTCGTACTGAGCAAGGAGCCCTACGTACGGATGCGCGGTACCACCGTCGGCATCGCCGAGGGCAGCGCGGACTCCTACGACCTGCCCGTCTACTGGGCGACCCGGGTCACCTGGAGCGGCGAGTACGTGCACGCCGCGCCCTGGTCGGTGGGGGAGCAGGGGTCCGCCAACGTCAGCCACGGCTGCACCGGGATGAGCACCAGCAACGCCGAGTGGTTCTTCAAGAACGTCCGGCCGGGCGACATCGTGAAGGTCCAGAACTCCAACGGCGACGAGATGACCCCGTTCAACAACGGCTTCGGGGACTGGAACGTCGACTGGAAGGACTGGCGCAACGGCAGCGCCCTGACAGCGGGCACCCCGGAGGGCCCGAAACTGACGGACCGGGCGAGGCTACGTCCCCAGAGCGTGTGAGGTCGACCTGTCCCGCGCCCCGAAAGGGGCGCGGGGCCGTGTTCTTCTGCGGCTCCGCCGCGGGGCGCGAGCGACCACGAATCACCCGCGGACGCCGCACGGCGTGGCGGACCGAGCTCTCAGGCGCCCAGAAGGGCCTTGCGGCGGAGCAGCGAGGCCAACGCGGAGGCGAACTCGACCGGATCAACCGGCAGGGTCACCGCCGCGTCCGCACGGCTCCACGTGGCCAGCCAGGCGTCCTGGGGCCGCCCGATGAGCACCAGCACGGGCGGGCAGTTGAAGATCTCGTCCTTGATCTGCCGGCAGACGCCCATGCCGCCCATCGGAACCGCCTCGCCGTCCAGCACACAGACGTCGATGCCGCCCTTGTCCAGCTCCGTCAGGACGGCGGCGGGCGTGGCGCACTCGATGAACTCGACCTGGGGGACGTCGGGGGCCGGTCTGCGGCCGGTCGCCAGCCGCACCTGCCCCCGGGTGTTGGAGTCGTCGCTGTAGACCAGCACCGTGGCGGTCGGCTGCATTGTTCCTCCACGCATGTAAGAAGCACGGCATTGCTCGGGAACTCCTGGTACCGATGGCGCGGATGCTACCCCCTCGAACACCTCGTCAACACCGGTTCGGACAGGGCTTCGATGGGCCATACGGGCTGGACACACCCCATCAACACCCCGAACGGCACCCCCGGGCGTGAGGGCGGGATAAGCGACCGACATAATGTCGGTCGTGGCGACAGCAACGACAGTAGAAACCGGGCACGCGCACCCGTCGGTCAATCGACCGAACCTCACCAGCGTCGGAACCATCATCTGGCTGAGTTCCGAGCTGATGTTCTTCGCGGCCCTCTTCGCGATGTACTTCACCCTGCGATCGGTGACCGGGCCGGACCACTGGAAAGAGATGGCGAGCCATCTCAACATCCCGTTCTCGGCCTCGAACACCACGATCCTGGTGCTCTCCTCCCTGACCTGCCAGCTCGGCGTCTTCGCCGCCGAGCGCGGGGACGTGAAGAAGCTCCGGATGTGGTTCAGCGTCACGTTCGTGATGGGTGCGATCTTCATCGGTGGTCAGATCTTCGAGTACACCGAGCTGGTCAAGAAGGACGGGCTCTCGCTCTCCTCCGACCCGTACGGCTCGGTGTTCTACCTGACCACCGGCTTCCACGGCCTGCACGTGACGGGTGGCCTCATCGCCTTCCTGTTCGTCCTCGGTCGCACCTACGCGGCCAAGAGGTTCACTCACGAGCAGGCGACCGCCGCCATCGTCGTGTCCTACTACTGGCACTTCGTCGATGTCGTCTGGATCGGCCTCTTCGCCACGATCTACTTGATCAAGTAACCGGGCGGCGTCCGCGGCGAACCGATCGCACGCGACGAACCGATCCATTTCCAGAAGCATCGACGCAGAAGATCCTGACACCGGGGTAATCCGTGAAAAAGCTCTCCGCACGACGACGCCATCCGCTGGCGGCGGTCGTCGTCCTACTCCTCGCGCTGGCGGCCACCGGGGGGCTGTACGCCGCGTTCGCACCCGCGAGCAAGGCGCAGGCCGATACGACCGCCCAGTCCCTTGCCATCGACGAGGGCAAGAAGCTCTACTCCGTAGGCTGCGCCAGCTGCCACGGAACCGGCGGTCAGGGGTCCTCCGACGGGCCGAGCCTGGTGGGCGTGGGCGCCGCGGCGGTCGACTTCCAGGTCGGCACCGGCCGTATGCCGGCCCAGCAGCCGGGCGCTCAGATCGTGCGCAAGAAGGTCATCTACTCGCAGGCCGAGATCGACCAGCTCGCGGCGTACATCGCCTCGCTGGGCGCTGGTCCCACGATTCCGACGAAGAGTCAGGTCAGCCCCGCGGGCGCGGACATCGCCAAGGGCGGCGAGCTCTTCCGTACGAACTGCGCGCAGTGCCACAACTTCACCGGCAAGGGCGGCGCGCTGACGCACGGCAAGTTCGCGCCGAGCCTTGAGGGTGTCGACCCCAAGCACATCTACGAGGCCATGCAGACCGGCCCGCAGAACATGCCGTCCTTCCCCGACACCACGCTGTCGGAGAAGAACAAGAAGGACATCATCGCGTACCTCAACGCGGTCAACGGTGACGACACCGAGAGCCCCGGCGGTCTGGAGCTGGGCGGCCTCGGGCCGGTCAGTGAAGGCCTCTTCGGCTGGATCTTCGGTCTTGGCGCCCTGGTCGCCGTCGCCGTCTGGGTCGCCGCTCGGACCGCAAAGGCCAAGAAGTCATGAGTAGCCAAGACATTCCAGAAGAGAACCTGCCCGCTGAGCAGGACGACGAGCACGGTCACGGTGCGGTAGCCCTCGCGGACGAGACCAACCCGTTCGCGGACCCGGGCCTGCCGCCCCACGAGCCCCGCATCCAGGACATCGACGAGCGGGCCGCCAAGCGGTCCGAGCGCGTCGTCGCCATGCTGTTCACGTTGTCGATGCTGGCCACCGTCGGCTTCATCGCCTCGTACGTGGCGATCCCGAGGGACAAGTCGATCTTCGTCTTCCCGCTCGGGCACATCAGCGCGCTGAACTTCGCGCTGGGGATGACCCTCGGTGTGGCGCTGTTCGCGATCGGCGCGGGCGCGGTCCACTGGGCCCGCACCCTGATGTCCGACGTGGAGGTCGCCGACCAGCGTCACCCGATCGAGGCGGAGCCCGAGGTCAAGGCCAAGGTCCTGGCCGACTTCAAGCAGGGCGCCAAGGAATCCGCGCTCGGCCGCCGCAAGCTGATCCGCAACACGATGTTCGGCGCGCTGGCCCTGTTCCCGCTCTCCGGCGTCATGCTGCTGCGCGACCTGGGCCCGCTGCCCGGCACCAAGCTGCGCCACACGCTCTGGTCCAAGGGCAAGCTGCTCGTCAACATGAACACGAACGAGCCGCTGCGCGCCTCCGACGTCGCCGTCGGCTCGCTCACCTTCGCCAAGCCCGAGGGCCTGGAGGAGCACGACGAGGACTTCCAGGTCCAGATCGCCAAGGCGGCCCTGATGATCGTCCGGCTCCAGCCGGAGAACATCAAGGACAAGCGTGAGCTCGCCTGGTCGCACGAGGGCATCGTGGCGTACTCGAAGATCTGCACCCACGTCGGCTGCCCGATCTCCCTGTACGAGCAGCAGACGCACCACGTGCTCTGCCCCTGCCACCAGTCCACCTTCGACCTCTCCGACGGTGCCCGAGTGATCTTCGGCCCGGCCGGTCACGCCCTGCCGCAGCTGCGCATCGGCGTGAACGAACAGGGCTACCTCGAAGCGCTCGGCGACTTCGAAGAGCCCGTCGGTCCTGCCTTCTGGGAGCGCGGATGAGCACTACCACCACTTCCGACTCGCGCCCCTCGCGCGAGAAGGCCCCGGCCGGCGAGAAAGTCGCCGACTGGGCCGACGGACGGCTCGGGATCTACTCCCTGGCCAAGTCCAACATGCGCAAGATCTTCCCCGACCACTGGTCGTTCATGCTGGGTGAGATCTGCCTCTACAGCTTCATCATCATCATCCTCACGGGTGTGTACCTGACGCTGTTCTTCCACCCGTCGATGAACGAGGTCACGTACCACGGCAGCTACGTCCCCCTGCAGGGACAGCTGATGTCCGAGGCGTTCAACTCGACCATGCACATCTCCTTCGAGGTGCGCGGTGGTCTGCTGGTCCGGCAGATCCACCACTGGGCGGCGCTGATCTTCCTCGCCGGCATGTTCGTGCACATGATGCGCGTGTTCTTCACGGGTGCGTTCCGCAAGCCGCGTGAGGTCAACTGGCTCTTCGGCTTCCTGCTGTTCGTCCTGGGCATGTTCACCGGCTTCACCGGTTACTCGCTCCCGGACGACCTGCTCTCCGGCACCGGTGTGCGCTTCATGGAGGGCGCGGTCCTGTCCGTGCCGGTCGTCGGCACGTACCTGGCGTTCTTCCTCTTCGGTGGCCAGTTCCCGGGCGGCGACTTCGTCGCGCGGTTCTACTCGGTCCACATCCTGCTGCTGCCGGGCATCATGCTCGGCCTGGTGGTCGGCCACCTGATCCTGGTCTTCTACCACAAGCACACGCAGTTCGCGGGCCCCGGAAAGACGAACAACAACGTCGTCGGCATGCCGCTGCTGCCGGTCTACATGGCCAAGGCCGGAGGCTTCTTCTTCCTGGTCTTCGGTGTCATCGCGGCCATCGCGGCGATCGCCTCGATCAACCCGATCTGGTCCATGGGCCCCTACCGTCCGGACATGGTGTCCACGGGCGCCCAGCCCGACTGGTACATGGGCTTCTCCGAGGGTCTGATCCGTGTCATGCCGGGCTGGGAGATCAACCTCTGGGGTCACACGCTCGTGCTGGGCGTGTTCATCCCGCTGGTGATCTTCCCGCTGGTCCTGGTCGCGATCGCGGTCTACCCGTTCATCGAGTCCTGGGTCACCGGCGACAAGCGTGAGCACCACATCCTGGACCGCCCGCGCAACGTCCCGACCCGGACCGCGTTCGGTGCCGCCTGGATCAGCTGGTACTTCGTCCTGCTCGTCGGTGGTGGCAACGACATCTGGGCCACGCACTTCCACCTGTCGATCAACTCGATCACCTGGTTCGTGCGCATCGGTTTCTTCGTCGTGCCGGTCATCGTGTTCGTCATCACCAAGCGGGTCTGCCTCGGCCTCCAGCGCCGCGACAGGGACAAGGTGCTGCACGGCCGCGAGTCGGGCATCATCAAGCGCCTGCCGCACGGTGAGTTCATCGAGGTGCACGAGCCGCTCAGCCAGGACGCCCTGCACACGCTCACCGCGCACGAGCAGTACCAGCCCGCCGAGATCGGCTCGACGGTCGACGAGAACGGTGTCGAGCGCAAGGTGAAGGGCTCGGAGCGGCTGCGCTCCAAGCTGAGCGAGGGCTTCTACGGGGAGGACAGCCAGATCCCCAAGCCCACGGTCGAGGAGTACAAGGAGATCACGAGCGGCCACGGCCACCACTGATCTTCCGACCGGTTGACCGGTCTTTACTGATCGCCACGGCGAGAGCCTCCGTCCATTGCCCGGACGGGGGCTCTTTGCCGTCTCCGGGCCTGGATAGGGTGTTCCCATCCACACAAGGAGTCCCTTTGCCGGGACGACGGACCCAGGAGCGGCTTATGAGCGCTGTGAACCCCGCTGGAGGCAACACCGCGGCGGGCCGTTCCTGGCCCGTGGTGCTGAACGGCCTGCTCGAGGGCCGCGACCAGAGCGCGGACGACACGGCCTGGGCGATGGACCGGATCATGAGCGGCGAGGCGACGGACGCGCAGATCGCCGGGTTCGCGGTGGCGCTGCGGGCCAAGGGCGAGACGGTCGAGGAGATCTCCGGTCTCGTCCGGACGATGTACGAGCACGCCAATGTGATCGAGGTGCCGGGGGACACGGTCGACATCGTCGGTACGGGCGGTGACGGCGCGAAGACGGTGAACATCTCCACGATGTCGTCGATCGTCGTGGCCGGGACCGGTGCCAAGGTCGTCAAGCACGGCAACCGGGCCGCGTCCTCCGCGTCCGGTGCCTCGGACGTCCTGGAGAAGCTCGGCGTCAATCTGGACCTGACGACGAAGCGGGTGGCCGAGGTCGCGGAGGAGGCCGGGATCACCTTCTGCTTCGCGGTGAAGTTCCATCCGGCGCTACGTCATGTCGCGGCGGCGCGGGGGCAGTTGGGGATCCGGACCACGTTCAACGTGCTGGGGCCGCTGACGAACCCGGCGAAGGTGAAGGCGCAGGCCGTGGGAGTCGCGGACCTGCGCATGGCGCCGATCGTGGCGGGCGTGTTCGCCGAGCGCGGCAACTCCTCGCTCGTCTTCCGCGGTGACGACGGCCTGGACGAGCTGACCACCACCGCGACGTCCCGGGTCTGGGTCGTCCGCGACGGCAAGGTCACCGAGGAGCGCTTCGACCCGCGTGACGTCGGCCTCGAACTCGTCCCCGTGGAGGCCCTGCGCGGCGCCGACGCGTCCTACAACGCGGACGTCGCCCGTCGCCTGCTCAACGGCGAGACGGGGCCCGTACGGGATGCTGTGCTCCTGAACTCCGCGGCGGCCCTCGTCGCCCTGTCCCCGACCGACGCACCACTCGCGGACCAGCTCCGCGCCGGCATGGCGAAGGCGGCGGAGGCGATCGACTCGGGGGCGGCGAAGCGGACGCTGGAACGCTGGGTGGCAGCGAGCCAGTCGTAGCCCGGGTCCTTCGACCGCAAGCCGATGGAGCGTGCTCCCCGCCCGCCCCGGCCTTAGTCGTCCGCGGTCCGGTGGAGCTTGCTCGCGCAGTTCCCCGCGCCCCTGGTGCGGGGCTGCGCCCCGAGTTCCCCGTGCTCCTTCAGGGGCGCGGGGAACTGCGCGATCTTTTGGGGGTCTGGGGGCGGAGCCCCCAGGTAGGGATGGGACGGGTAGGGGCGGCGGGGGCGAGGAACGTGGGAGCCCGGCCCGGCGTCCCGGTATGCGGACAGTGGGGTTGCGGGCGGAAGATCTTGTGGCAGGATGCCGTATCAGGTCATGAGCGACAGCCATCAGGCCCCGGCCGGCTGTCCGGCAACCCTCCGTCCGTGGCGGGGTGCCCCGGGTGAAGACCAGGCCGTAGGCAGCGAGGTCTACGGCAAGCGCGGACCCCTCGAGAATCCCAGGGGTCCTGGTCGTTCGAGGGAGCCTTCTGTGAGCAAGCGAATGCGATAGGGCGTAGAGCCCCGCCTCCGCACACCCTTTTGCCTTTCCTCCCTGCGCCGAGCCGTGCAGTCGCACACCCGTACCCCCGTGCACCCGGCCCGCGCAGCGATTCCGCCTGCCTCTCACAGGAGCTCGCCATGTCTGTCCCCACCGCTGCCGCCGACCAGACAGTTTGTGCACCCCTGCCCGTTCTGGGCCGAGACGTCACCGTCCCGCTCGTGACCGGCGGCGAGGTCACCTACGCCGCGCTCGACTACGCCGCCAGCGCCCCCGCCCTCCAGCGGGTGTGGGACGACGTCGCCGCGTACGCCCCGTACTACGGCAGCGTGCACCGCGGCGCCGGGTACCTCTCCCAGCTGTCCACCGACCTCTTCGAGAACGCCCGCAGGACCGTCGCGGAGTTCCTCGACTGCCGGGGCGAGGACCAGGTCGTCTTCACCCGCTCCACCACCGACTCCCTCAACCTGCTCGCCGCCACCCTTCCGGCCGACTGCCAGGTGTTCGTCTTCGAGACGGAACACCACGCCTCGCTGCTGCCGTGGAAGGACGCCCGGGTCACCTACCTCAACGCGCCCCGCACTCCGCAGGAGGCCGTCACGGCCCTGGAGCGGGCCCTCGCCGCCCGCGATCCCTACGGCCCGGCCCTGGTCTGCGTCACCGGCGCCTCGAACGTCACCGGCGAACTGTGGCCGGTGCGCGAGCTGGCCGCCGCCGCGCACGCGCACGGTGCCCGGATCGTCCTGGACGCCGCCCAGCTCGCCCCGCACCACCCGGTGTCGGTGCGGGACCTCGACGTCGACTGGGTCGCCTTCTCCGGGCACAAGCTGTACGCGCCGTTCGGCTCCGGCGTGCTCGCCGGCCGCGCCGACTGGCTGCGCGAGGCCGAGCCGTACCTCGCGGGCGGCGGCGCCAGCCGCAAGGTCACGCGGCGGGCGGACGGCGGCGTGGACGTGGAGTGGCACGAGAGCGCGGCCCGGCACGAGGCCGGTTCGCCGAACGTGATCGGCGCCTACTCCATCGCCGCCGCCTGCAAGGCGCTGACCGAGGCCGGTTTCGACACGCTCGTCGCCCGCGAGGAGCGGCTGATCGGGGCCGTCCGTGCCGGTCTGGCCGAGGTGCCCGAGGTCCGCGTCCTGTCGCTGTTCGGCGACGACGCCCCGCGCGTCGGCGTCATCTCGTTCGTCGTCGAGGGATGGAACAGCTCGCACTTCGCGGCCGCGCTGTCCGCCGAGTACGGGATCGGGGTGCGGGACGGTCTCTTCTGCGCCCACCCGCTGGTGCGCACGCTGCTCGGCAGCGATCCGCAGACACAGGGGGAGTGCGGGGCGCCCGAGGCGGCGCCCGGGGAGAAGTCCCTCAACGCGATCCGCGTCAGCTTCGGGGCCGGTACGCCCGACGAGCATGTCGAGCGGTTCGTGCGTGCGGTCAAGGAACTGGTGCGCGACGGTGCGAAGTGGAACTACCGCACGGAGGACGGCCGCTGCGTCCCGGCGGTCTGACGGCGCGGGCGGTAGGTGGGGGCTCCGCCCCCACACCCCCGAAGGAGATCGCGCACCTGTCCCTAGCTGTCGAGGCCGATGGCGAACGCGGCCTCCAGGTCGTGCTGTGAGTACGTGCGGAACGCGACGTGGGTGTCCGTCGCCTCGACGCCGGGGATCTTGCTGATCTTGCCGGGGATGACGTCCGCCAGGTCGTCATGGGCCTTCACCCGGACCATGGCGATCAAGTCGTACGTACCGGTGACGGAGAAGACCTCGCTGACGCTGTCCAGCGCGGCGATCGACTCGGCGATCTCGGGGATCCGGTCCACGCTGGTCTTGATGAGCACGATCGCGGTGATCACGGCTGGTTTTCTCCCTCGGGGGCTGCTGCTGGGGTTTTCACTCTAGTCGGCCGCCCGAACCGCACCCACGCGTAGACGAACCCCAGCGAGAAGCCCACCAGGTGGGCCAGATAGGCGACCCCTGGGCCCGAGGGGCTGCGGCCCGCCGCCAGCCATTGCAGGGTCACCCAGAAGGGCAGCACGACCCAGGCGGGGAAGCGCAGCGGCAGGAAGAAGAGGAACGGGAAGAGACTGGTCACCCGGGCCCTGGGGAACAGGTACAGGAACGCTCCGAGGACCGCGGAGATCGCCCCCGAGGCGCCGACCAGGGTCTGCTCGGAGCCGGAGTTGGCGATCGCGTAACCCAGCAGAGCCAGGTAGCCGCAGACCACGTAGAAGACGGCGAACTGGACGTGGCCCATGCGTTCCTCGGTCATCGCTCCGAAGACGTAGAAGAAGAGCATGTTGCCCAGGAGGTGGAGCCAGCTGCCATGGATGAACAGGGCCGTGGCCGGGGTGAGCCAGGCGCTCGGGATCCCGTCGAAGAGCTCGGCGGGGATCACGCCCCAGCGCCGGAAGTAGGCCCGCTGGGCGACCACCAGCGCGTCCCCGGTGCCGAACGACGGATTGAGTCCGGAGGCGGGGCTGATCAGGAAGATCAGGCAGCACAGGAAGATCAGTCCGTACGTCACCGGCGCGGACTGACCGCGCATCGTCCTGCCGACCGCCGTACCCCAGGTGCTGATCATGGGACAGAGCATGACGTAACCGGACCGATGCGCACAGAGTGCCTCGCCGCCGTGGACGGCCGAGCGTCGAGTACCCGCCAGGCCGTAGGGTAACGAGCCACACGCGCCGGAGACCGGTGTTGGACGGACACTAGAAGGAAAGCGACTGCCACATGACGGTTCCCCTCCCGACCGCCGAGACTCGCTGGCGCTGCACGCTCTGCGGCAACCTCACGCGATTCGACGTGACCCGCTCGTCCAAGGTCGTCGAGTATGTGCACCTCGACCTGGCCGGTGAGCCGAACGTCGAGGAGCGCAAGGTGGTCAGTGAGACCATCGAGTCGGTGCGCTGCCGGTGGTGCAACGCGGTGGACCAGGTGGAACTGGTGGACAGGCCGGGTGCCGGCTCCTGAGGGAGCGGGCCCCGCACAGACATTGGGGTGACGGATGGTGGAGACCACAGGCGGGGAGCCGGACGACGGCGCCGCTGAGGTGCTCGACCGCCCGCTGCCCGACGGGGTGCGCCGGCGGGTCGTACAGATCGTGTCGGACGGCTTCGGCGGGTTGACCGTTGCCGAATTGCCTGCCCAATTGCGGCAGTATGCGCGGTTCGCCCCCAACCGGCGGGCGAAGTTCGCCGGCAACGCCATGGCCGCCGCGCTGGAGACCGATCCGCTGTTCCGGCAGCGTATCGCCGAGAAGCTCAGAGAGACGCAGCCGGAGCTCGCCGGCGCCCTCGATTCGGGTGCGCCGCCGCCGGCCGCGGATCCGCTGGACGTGGCGGCCGCGGCCTATGTGTTGCGCCCCACGGGCTGGGTGAAGCTGGTGACCGCCGCGGGCGAGGAGGCCCTGCGGGCGGACGCCGAGCGCGCGGACGACGAGAGCCGGGCGGAGCTGGAGCGGCTGCGCGAGGAGCTCGCACAGGCGCGTGGTCAGACCAAGGCCGAAACCGAGCGCTTGCGCACGGAGTTGGAGTCCGCGAAAAGGGAAGCGGAATCGCTTCACCGCAAGTTGCGTGGCGCCCTCAGTGACGTCAAGCGGGGCGAGGCCGCGCTGCGCAAGCTGCAGGGCGAGATGGACACCGTGCGGGCGGACGGGCAGGCGCACGTGTCCGCCGCCGAGAGCGAGACCCGGCGGCTCAAGGCGCGGCTCTCGGAGGCCGAGGCGGCCCTGGAGGCCACCCGTAAGGCGGCGCGCGAGGGTCGCAGTGTCGAGGACATGCGCGTACGGCTGTTGCTCGACACCGTGCTGGAGGCGGCCCAGGGGCTGCGCCGGGAGCTCGCGCTGCCGCCCGTGTCCGTACGGCCGGCGGAGACCGTGGACGCGGTCGAACCGGGGCGCATGACGCCCAAGGACATCGCGGCCCGTGCCCTGTCCGAAAATGATCCCGCGATCCTCGACCAGCTGCTCGCGCTGCCGCAGGCGCATCTGGTCGTCGACGGCTACAACGTCACCAAGACCGGCTATCCGCAGATGCCGCTGGAGAAGCAGCGGCTCAGGCTGCTGGGGCAGCTCTCGCAGCTCGCCGCGCAGACCGGGGCCGAGGTGACGTGTGTCTTCGACGGGGCCGAGCTGGCGGCGCCCGTGCTGCTCGCGCCGCCGCGCGGGGTGCGGGTGCTGTTCTCCAAAGCGGGTGTCACGGCGGACGAGTTGATCCGCCAGCTGGTGCGCGCCGAGCCGCCCGGGCGGCCCGTCATCGTCGTCTCCACCGACCGTGAGGTGGCCGACGGGATCGCCAAGGCGGGCGCCCGCCCGGTCGCCTCCGTGGTGCTTCTCAAGCGCTTTTCGCGCGGCTGAAACGGCCGTCGGCGTTCTGCGCCGTACGCCCCAAAGGGCCCGTACGTCCCATCCGTAACATCCAGGCGTTGTGCCCGAATTGGCGAAACCTTCACGCAACGTAGCGTCAGGCTGGCATCACTGCATGTGAGTTGAGTGCAAAGAATGCGCTGGGTGACTAAGAATTTTCAGGTTTGGATTTGAACTGATCACAGGAAGGTCACTAGGGTCTGGGCTCGAACCTCCGCTCGGGTGATCGCTCATTGGGAGCGACGGCGGAGGGGCACCGCCCGTCGGCGTCTCGGCAGGCGGCTGGAGGAAGAAGGAGCTCGCCTTCGTGGCGTCCCACCGTCGACCCAAGCAGCCGAGCCGCACCCGTGTGACCGTGCTCACCACCGCCGCCGCTGCCGCCGTGGCCCTCAGCGCCAACGCCGCCAACGCCGCGCCCAGCGAGAAGCCGAGCAAGGACGAGGTCAAGAGCAAGGTCGACAAGCTCTACCAGGAGACCGAGCAGGCCACCGAGAAGCTCGACGGGGCCAAGGAGAAGCAGGACAAGCTGGAGAAGGAAATCAGCACCCTGCAGGACAACGTCGCCCGCGGCCAGGACGAGCTCAACGCCCTGCGCGACGGGCTCGGTTCGATGGCCAGCGCCCAGTACCGCACCGGCGGCATCGACCCCTCCGTGGCGCTGTTCCTCTCCTCGAACCCGGACGACTACCTCGACAAGGCGTCCGCGATGGACCAGCTGAGCAGTCAGCAGGTCGAGGCGCTGAAGAAGGTCCAGGAGAAGCAGCGTTCGCTCGCCCAGCAGCGGCAGGAAGCCGCCGCGAAGCTCAAGGACCTCTCCGACACCCGTGCGGAACTGGCCAAGCAGAAGAAGACGGTCCAGACCAAGCTCGCCGCGGCGCAGAAGCTCCTCAACTCCCTGACGGCCAAGGAGAAGGCGGCTCTCGACGCGGAGCAGTCCCGCGCCACCCGCGCCAGCGAGCGCACCGTTCTCAGCGACCCCGGTACGCCCGCGTCCGGTCGCGCCGGTGCCGCCTTCTCCGCCGGACAGACCAAGATCGGCACGCCGTACGTCTACGGCGCCACCGGCCCCAGCTCCTTCGACTGCTCGGGCTTCACCTCGTGGGCGTACGCCCAGGCCGGTGTCTCCATCCCGCGTACCTCGGAGTCACAGGCGACCATCGGCACCCGCATCTACTCGCAGAGCGATCTGCAGGTCGGCGACCTGGTCTTCTTCTTCGGCGACCTGCACCACGTCGGCCTCTACGCGGGCAACGGCCAGGTGCTGCACGCCCCGCGCACCGGAACGGTCGTGCGCTACGAGTCGATGAGCACCATCGGTGGAGCGTTCCAGTTCGGCGTCCGGGTCTGATCCGGCTCCCCGAACCCTCCGAGATCCTTTCGAGGCTCCCTCGACCTGCCGCCCGAACGGGCGAATCGCGGTAACTCCCGCTGACCCCACGCCCCGTCGGTGACCTGCGTCTCCGGCGGGGCGCCGCGTTGTGCGCCCCTGGAGGTCTTTGGCCGGTGCGTAGTCGCACGGCTACTGTCTGGCGCGATTCCCCCAACTCCGGGGGACCGTCAGCGGAAGGGAGAGCGGCTACTCGTGGGGTCCCATCGCCGCCGTCCACCGTCCGGGTTCGACCGGGGCGTCAGCGCCGCGGGCGTCGCCGGCGTCGCCGTGACCGTGATGTCCGTCGCGGCCGCCGCCCTCGGGGCCGTACCGGCCGCCGCAGCACCGAAGGACGACACCCGGGCCGAGGTGGACCGCCTGTACACCCAGGCGGAGAAGGCCACCGAGGCGTTCAACAAGGCCGACGAGCGCGCGGGAACCCTGCGCAAAGAGGTGAGCACGGCACAGGATCGCATCGCCCGGCAGCAGGAGCGCATCAACACCATGCGGGACGCGCTCGGTTCGCTCGCCGGGGCCCAGTACCGCGCGGGCGGCCTCGACCCCTCCCTGGCGCTGCTCTTCTCCGACAACCCCGCCGAGTACCTCGACAAGGCCGCCGCGCTCGACCGGATCAACGCCCACCAGGCGGGCGAACTCAAGGACCTCCAGATCGCCATGCGCGACCTCGCCCAGGAACGCGAGGAGGCGACCGCCGAGCTCGCCGAACTGGAGAAGAGCACCAAGGCCGTCGCCCGGCACAAGCGGACCGTCGAACAGAAACTCGCCAAGGCGCGCCTCCTGCTCAACTCGCTGCCGTCCGCCGAGCGCGCCGCCTACGACCGGGCCTCCCGCTCCGGACGCTCCGACCTGCCCGAACTGGGCAGTGTCACGCCCGCCTCGGGGCGCGCCGCCGCCGCCCTCGCCGCGGCCCGCTCCGCACTCGGCCGCCCCTATGTGTGGGGCGCCAACGGGCCCGGCGGATTCGACTGTTCGGGCCTCATGCAGTGGTCGTACCGGCAGGCGGGCGTCGGTCTGCCGCGCACCTCCCAGGAACAGCGGTACGCCGGACGGCAGGTGCCGCTCTCCCAGGCGCAGCCCGGCGACCTCGTCACCTACCGCTCCGACGCGAGTCATGTCGCGATGTACGCGGGCAACGGCCAGGTGATCCACGCGCCCTACCCGGGCGCGCCGGTGCGCTACGACCCGGTGGGCATGATGCCCATCTCGTCCGTGACGCGGGTCTGACCTCCGCGCCAGGGCCCCGTACGATCGGGAAGGTGGCTGGTCGAAGGCGTGTGTCGCGGGCGGGGTGCTCCCTGGTGCTGCTGCTCGCCGTGCTGGTGGGCTGCGGCGGCAGGCCGTCCCAGGACACCGCGTCCGCCGATGTGCAGCGCGTCCTGGACCGGCGGGCGGCCGCGGTCCTGGACCGGAACGAGTCGGCGTACCGGGCCACCGGGGAACCGTCCGGCTCGACCGCGGAGTTCACCCGGCTGCGGGCCGTTCCGCTGGCCGCCTGGTCGTACCGCCTGACGGACCTGCACCGCTCCGGCGACCGCGCCACCGCGGGCGCCGAGCTGCGTTACCGCATCGAGGGCTACGACAGGGCACCCGTCACGGCGGCCCGCACCCTGCGCCTGGTCCGCGACGGCGGGACCTGGCGGGTCGCCTCCGACGTGCCCGCCGAGCGGGCCAGTCAGCAGCTGTGGGAGCAGGGGGCGGTGACGGTCGTACAGGGCGCGCACAGCCTCGTCCTGGGGGTCGGGCAGTCCGGTGAGCGGCTGCGGGCGTACGCCGGCCTCGCGGACCGCGCCGTGCCCGCCGTGACGGACGCCTGGGGCGCGGACTGGTCGGGGCACGTCGTCGTCCTCGTACCCAAGTCGCTGGAGGGCATGGCGGGGCTGCTCGGGGCGCCCGCGTCCGGGTACCGGGGGATCGCGGCGGTCACCACCGGAGAGGCGGGAGGGACGGCCAGGGCGCCCGCGGACCGGATCATCGTCAACCCCGATGCGTACGGCCTCCTCGGCGACTTCGGCAAGCAGGTCGTGCTCACCCACGAGACGACGCACGTGGCCACCCGCGCCCACACCACCGCCGCCACACCCCTGTGGCTCTCCGAGGGCTTCGCGGACTGGGTCGGCTACCGCGGCAGCGGTCGTACGGCGACGCAGGCGGCGCCGGAGCTGGAGCGGGCGGTGCTGGACGGGCACGTACCGGCCGCGCTGCCGGACGACAAGGACTTCGGGTTCGCCGGGGACGCGGCGCGGCTGGCGCGGGCGTACGAGGGCGGCTGGATGGCCTGCCGGCTGATCGCCGACCACTGGGGCGAGGTCAGGCTGAACGAGTTCTACCGGGCCGTCGGCGACCACGAGAAGCGGGCGGGGGCCGTCGAGGGCGCGCTGCGGGACGTCCTGCACACGACGCCGGACGATTTCACGCAGCAATGGCGGGCGTACCTGAAGGCGCAGCTCGGCTGAGTCAGCCCGTCGGCGTGTCCAGTCGGGCGATGGCCTCGGCGAGCCACTCCCGCTCCGCCTCGCCCGTCGCCCGCGCCACCCGCAGCATCCCCTGCCGGAACAGGTCGCCGGCCTCCTCCGCCCGTACGGGCTCGCCGTCCCGGTAGAAGAAGCTCGCGGGCGTCAGCAGGAACTCCTGGCGGCGGCGCAGGACCGCGGCCTGCTCCCGCGGGTCCGGGAGGTGGCGCAGGAACGCCAGCAGGGTGTTGAAGCGGACGTGGTCGGTGATCTCGGCCTGCTTGGGATGGCGCAGCCGCTCCAGGAGGTCCGCACGGCCCTGCTCGGTGAGCGACAGGATGCGGCGCGGGGCGGCGCCGCTGCCGGGCTCCGTGTGCCGGTCCAGCTGTCCTGCGGCCACCAGGCGGGTGATCGCCGGGTAGAGCGCGCCGTCGCTGACCGGGCGGACATGGCCGCTGAGCGCCTTGATGCGTTCCTTCAACTCATAGCCGTGCAAGGGCCCTTCGAACAGAAATCCGAGGATCGACAGCTCCAGCATGCGGGCGAGCTCCTTGCTTGCGGGTGTCGGACGCTCATGGTACCTCTTATCGAGCTACCTCTAAACGAGGTAGCTCGAATCGAGGGAATCGAGGGAGTCATCGGTGAACGCCCACCGGAAGCAGCTCATATCGCTCGCCCACCCCGTGTATCTCTCCCTGCTCGCCTCCGTCGCCGCCGGGATCATCAACACCGTCTGGGTCTCCCGGCTCGGCGGTCCCGCCGTGGCCGCCGTCGCCGTCGCGACCAACACCGAGAACGTGCTCCTCGGCGTCGCCCTGGTCTTCGCCTCCGGCACGACCGTCCTCGTCGCCCATGCCAGAGGGGCCCGGGATCCGGGCGCGCTCCGGGCGGCCGTACGCGGCGGACGGGCCCTGTGCGCCGTCGTGACGCCCGTGGTCGCCGTGGGCGGGTACCTGCTGCGCGAACCGCTGGCCCGGCTGGTCCTGGGCGGCGACGGGCGCGCCCTCGCCCTGGCGGTCGCCTACTTCGGGATCTCCCTGCCTGGCATCGCCGTCTTCTTCGCGCAGAACCTCGTCGACGGCATCCTGAAGGGCGTCGGCGACACCCGCACCCCGATGCGCCTCGCCCTGCTGGCCAACGGGCTGATCCTCGGCCTCGACCCGCTGTTCATCCACGCGTACGGCGTCCGGGGCGCCGCCGCCTCCACGGTCCTGTGCCGCGGTGTGGCCCTCGCCGCCGGCCTGCGCGCCCTGCGCCGCGACGCGCCGCTGCGTGAGGCCGCGGCCGTCCGCCCCGCCGAGCCCACCGGACCCGCGCTGCGCCGCACCCTGCGGACCGGACTGCCCATGTCCGCCGACTTCACCGTGCGCCAGGGCGGGGCGCTGGTCCTGGTCGCGATCGTGGCCCGGCTCGGGGTGACGGCCGTGGCCGCGTACTCCATCGCGTACAAGGTCATGTACGTCGCGACCATGGCCTTCTACGCGGTGCGGCAGGCCGCCTCGATCCACACCGCGCACACGCGGGGCACCGGCCGGGACGAGCGGGGCGCGATCGGGCGGCAGGCGGTGGTCGTCTCCGGGGCGGTGGGCCTGGTGGCAGCCGTCCTGCTCGGCGCGTTCGCCCCCTGGATCACGCGGGCCTTCGGCGCCGGGGGCGCGGTCGCCCACGACGGCGTGCTGTTCCTGCGCTGCGTCGGCCCGTACCTGCTGCTGATGGCCTGCTTCATCGCGCTGGGCGGGGTCTTCGAGGGGAGCGGGGGAGCGCCGTTGCTGCTGCGGGTGACACTGCTCGGCACCGCGGTCCAGCTGCCTCTGGCGTACACCCTGTCGGGTCTCGGGCTGCCCGGGATCTGCCTGGCGCTGGCGCTGTCCATGGCGGTGCAGTGCGCGGCCGTCGGACTGCTGCTCGCCCGCGCCCGCCGCCGTCAGGAGGAGCTCAGGCGCTCCTTGGTGCGGGTGGCCTGAGCGGGCAGGGTCGGGGCCGGATCGGACACCGTGCCCCGCCACAGTTCGAGGGCGGCGAGCAGGGCCGCGACCACCAGCAGGCCGTTGCGCAGGAAGAGCAGGGTGATGCCCAGCCGGTCGCTGCCCACGACGTGCGAGAACCAGATCGGGAACTCCAGGACGGTCACGAAGCACCCGGCCAGCACCAGCCAGACCGGCAGGGTCATCCGGCTGCCCCGGAAGCACAGGCAGACCGCGCCGATCCCGACCAGCCACACCATGTACTGCGGGCTGATGACCCGGCTGGTGGCCGTGAACATCAGCACCGCCACGAACGCGGCGTCGGCGAGCGTGTGCGGCCGGAAGCGCTGGGCGCGCAGCCGCCACAGCAGCAGCCACGCGAAGGCGATCGCGGTGAGCGCCAGGGCCAGTCTGCTCACCACGTCGACGTACGGGCCCAGGAACTCCACCGAGCCGTAGTTGAGCAGCACCTGGCCGTCCCAGCCGAAGTGCCGGCCCACATGGAAGACGAGGGAGCCCAGCGACTCCACCTCGGTGCCCCGGTCACGCTGGAAGGTCAGGAAGGAGAAGGCGCCGGGCATCGACAGCCCGAACAGCACCGCGATCCCGCCGGCGCCCACCGCGGCCGCGGCCCACGCGCGCCGCTTCACGGCCCCCAGGAGCAGAAGCGCCGGCCACACCTTCACCAGCGCCCCGAAGCCCACGAGAGCGCCCATCACCCGCGGATGGCGGGCTCCCGCGAGGAGCGCCGCGACCGCCACGGCCGTCACCATCACGTCGTAGCGGGCGTAGACGGTCGGTCCGAGCAGCGGTACGCCGATCACCCACACCCAGGCGCCGCGCAGCGTCTTGCCGGGGCGCCGGCCGGCGTAGTGGAGCAGCGCGTAGACCACCACGTCGGCGACGAAGGCGAGCAGGAAGAAGGCGTGCGCGTAGTCGAGGAAGGGCAGCAGGCCGGGGGAGAGGATCGCGAGCGCGGCGGCCGGCGGGTACTGCCAGGTCACGTCGTCGAGCGGGAAGGTGCCGGTGCGCAGGATCTCGTACCAGCCCTGGTAGATCACCGAGACGTCACTGGTGACGTCCGGCCCGGGGAAGACGAACACCTTGAAGACGAAGAGTAGAAGCAGAAGCCTGGTCAGGCCCCAGGTTCCCAGCAACGCGTAGGGAAATCCTTCCCCCCGTGTGCCCTTCATGCTCACCTGGCCCTCGTTCGTCGGCTGTCTGTGCGGTGGTGCGGTGGTGACATGGTGCGGTTGTGCGGTGGTGCGGAAACATGATGACGTGCCGGGCTGTGCGAGGCCCATGAAGCGCGGCCGTACGGAGCTGTGGCTGTGACCACCGGCGGAATACAGCTTCGCCGCTGTGGACCGCTCGCGTGGGGATTCGAAGGTTTCGGTAGTGTCGAACGCGATGCACAAGACCCTGATCGTGACCAACGACTTCCCGCCCCGCCCCGGCGGCATCCAGGCGTTCCTGCACAACATGGCGCTACGACTCGATCCCGAGCGGTTCGTAGTCTACGCATCCACGTGGAAGCGCAGCCGGGAGGGCGTCGAGGCGACGGCCGCCTTCGACGCCGAGCAGCCCTTCACCGTCGTCCGGGACCGTACGACGATGCTGCTGCCCACACCGGGCGCCACCCGGCGCGCGGTCGGGCTGCTGCGCGAGCACGGCTGTACGTCGGTGTGGTTCGGGGCGGCGGCCCCGCTCGGCCTGATGGCGCCCGCGCTGCGCCGGGCGGGCGCCGAGCGCCTGGTGGCCACCACGCACGGTCACGAGGCGGGCTGGGCCCAGCTGCCCGCCGCACGGCAGCTGCTGCGCCGTATCGGCGAGTCCACGGACACGATCACCTACCTCGGCGAGTACACGCGCTCGCGCATCGCGTCCGCGCTGACGCCCGAGGCCGCCTCCCGCATGGTCCAGCTCCCTCCGGGGGTCGACGAGAAGACCTTCCATCCCGGCTCGGGAGGCGACGAGGTCCGCGCCCGCCTCGGCCTCACCGACCGCCCGGTGGTGGTCTGTGTCTCCCGCCTGGTCCCGCGCAAGGGCCAGGACACGCTGATCCTCGCCATGCCCCGCATCCTCGCCAAGGAGCCGGAGGCGGTGCTGCTGATCGTCGGCGGCGGGCCGTACGAGCAGGACCTGCGCAAGCTCGCGTACGACACCGGGGTCGCCGACGCGGTCCGCTTCACCGGCGCGGTCCCCTGGTCGGAGCTGCCGGCCCACTACGGCGCGGGCGACGTCTTCGCGATGCCCTGCCGCACCCGCCGCGGCGGCCTCGACGTCGAGGGCCTCGGCATCGTCTATCTGGAGGCCTCCGCGACGGGCCTGCCGGTCGTCGCGGGTGACTCGGGCGGCGCCCCCGACGCGGTCCTCGACGGCGAAACGGGCTGGGTCGTCCGAGGCGACTGTCCGGACGACTCCGCCGACCGCATCATCACCCTCCTCGCCGACCCCGAACTCCGCCGCCGCATGGGCGAACGGGGAAGGCAGTGGGTGGAGGAGAAATGGCGCTGGGACCTGCTGGCGGAGAGCCTGAAAGAGTTGCTCTAGGTGCGCGACCGGTCACAAACACCCCGCACTCTCCCCACTCGCCGCGACGCCCCCTGAAAACCCGGCAAAAACCCTAGGCGGAAGCAAATAATCCGCCGATGCTGCGCTCATGACAGAGAAACTGACTCATCATCAGATGAGTAACTGTCAGGTGACAAACCGTCACCTGACCAGACGCCAGATCCTGGGCATGGTCGCCCTCCAGACGGCCGCCGCGGCCGGCCTCACCCGCGTGGGTCTCCAGTCCGCCCACGCCGCGGAGCCCGCCGCGGTCGACTCCGCGCCCGCCATCGTCATCGGATCGGGCTACGGCGCCGCCGTGGCAGCCCTCCGCCTCGGCCAGGCCGGCATCCGCACCCTCGTCATAGAGATGGGCAGGCTCTGGAACACCGCCGGCTCCGACGGCAAGGTCTTCTGTTCCACCAGCGCCCCCGACGAGCGCTCGATGTGGTTCCGCACCCGCACCGAGGCCCCGCTCGCCACCTTCCTGTGGCTGGACGTCGTCAACAAGGACATCGGCCGCTACCCGGGAGTCCTGGACCGGGTCCACTACGACAACATGTCGGTCTACGTCGGCCGAGGCGTCGGCGGCGGCTCGCTGGTCAACGGCGGAATGGCCGTCACGCCCCTCCAGTCGTACTTCTCCGAGCAGTTCCCCACGGTCGACGCCACCGAGATGTACAACACCTACTTCCCGCGCGCCCGCACCATGCTCGGCGTCAACACGGTCGACCCCACCTGGTTCGAGTCCACGGAGTGGTACCGGTTCACCCGCACCTCCCGTAAGGCCGCCGCCAACGCAGGCCTGAAGACGACCTTCGTCCCGAACGTCTACGACTTCACCTACATGCAGCGCGAGGCGGCCGGCACCGCCACCAAGTCCGCACTCGCGGCCGAGGTCATCTACGGCAACAACTACGGCAAGAAGAGTCTCGACAAGACCTACCTCGCGGCGGCGCTCGGCACCGGCAACGTCACCATCCACACCCTGGAGAAGGTCCGGGCGATCAGCCGGGCCACGGACGGCACGTACACCCTGACCGCCGACCGGATCGACACCACCGGCGCGGTCGTGGAGACCAAGCAGTACAGCTGTACGTACCTCTTCCTGGGTGGCGGCAGCCTCGGCACCACCGAACTCCTCGTCCGGGCCCGGGAGACGGGCGCGCTGCCCGCCCTGGACGCGAGCGTCGGCACCGGCTGGGGCACCAACGGCAACGTGATGACGGGCCGCGCCAACCACATCTGGGACACGGTCGGGGCGAATCAGTCGACGATGCCGGTCATGGGCATCGACGACTGGGCCAACACCGCCAACCCCGTCTTCGCCGAAATCGCCCCGCTGCCCATGGGGCTGGAACACTGGATCAGCCTCTACCTGGCGATCACCAAGAACCCGGAGCGCGCGTCCTTCACCTACGACGCCACCACGGACTCCGCGAAGCTCGGCTGGACCGCGGCCCAGAGCGCGGTCTCGGTGAGCATGGCCAAGAAGCTCTTCGACCGGATCAACGCGGCCAACGCGACGATCTACCGCTACGACCTCTTCGGCGACAACAAGACCTTCGCCGACGACTTCTGCTACCACCCGCTCGGTGGCTGCGTGCTGGGCAGGGCGACGGACGACTACGGCCGGGTGAAGGGCTATCCGCACCTGTACATCACCGACGGCTCACTGGTGCCGGGCTCGATCGGGGTCAACCCGTTCGTGACGATCACCGCGCTCGCGGAACGCGGCATGGCGCGGATCCTCGCCGAGGACACCGCGCCATGAGAACCGCTCGGTCGGACCGTCAGCCCCGGTAGATGGCCTCGATCTCGTCCGCGTAGTCCTTCGCCACCACGTTGCGCTTGAGCTTCAGGGACGGCGTGAGGTGGCCCGACTCCTCCGTGAACTGGGAGGGCAGAATGCGGAACTTCCGCACCGATTCCGCCTTCGACACCGCGGCGTTGCCGTCGTCGACCGCGTCCTGGATCGCACGCTGCAGATCCGGGTCCTCGCGCAGCGACGCCGCGGTGGAACCCGCCGGCTTGCCGTGCTCCTCGGCCCAGCGGCCCAGGAACTCCTCGTCGACCGTGACCAGCGCGCCGACGAACGGGCGTCCGTCGCCGACCACCATGCACTCCGCGACCAGCGCGTGCGCGCGGATGCGGTCCTCGATTACGGCCGGGGCGACGTTCTTGCCGCCCGCGGTGACGATGATCTCCTTCTTGCGGCCGGTGATACGGAGGTAGCCGTCCTCGTCGAGGGTGCCGATGTCACCCGTGTGGAACCAGCCGTCCGCGAGCGCCTCGGCGGTCGCGGCCTCGTTGTTCCAGTACTCCTTGAACAGGTGCTCGCCGTGCAGCAGCACCTCGCCGTCGTCGGCGATCCGGATCACGGAACCGGGCAGCGGCTGGCCGACCGTGCCGATCTTCGTACGGTCCCACGGGTTGAAGGCGGTGGCCGCGCAGGACTCGGTCAGGCCGTAGCCCTCCAGGACCGTGAAGCCGATGCCGCGGAAGAAGTGACCCAGACGCTCGCCGAGCGGGGCGCCGCCGGAGATCGCGTACTCACCGCGACCGCCCAGCACCGCACGCAGCTTGCTGTAGACGAGCTTGTCGAACGTCTTGTACTTGATCTTCAGACCGAGCGACGGGCCCGAGGGGGTGTCCAGGGCGCGGCTGTACGCGATCGCCGTGTCCGCCGCCTTGTCGAAGATCTTGCCCTTGCCGTCCGCCTGCGCCTTGGCGCGCGCCGAGTTGTAGACCTTCTCGAAGACGCGCGGCACACCGAGGATCAGCGTCGGCCGGAACGCGGCCAGCTCGTCGGTGAGGTTCTTGATGTCCGGGACGCAGCCCAGTTTGATCGGCGCCATCATCGGCGCGACCTGCACCAGCCGTCCGAAGACGTGCGCGAGCGGCAGGAAGAGAAGGACCGAACACTCGCCCGTACGGAACAGCGGGCGCAGCCGCTCCACGATGTTGCCGCACTCCGCGAAGAAGGCGCGGTGGGTGAGGACACAGCCCTTGGGGCGGCCGGTCGTACCGCTCGTGTAGACGATGGTCGCCGGGTCGTCCGCCTTGGCGAGCGAGCTGCGCTCCTCGACGGTGGCGTCGCTGACGTCCTTGCCCGCGCGCCCCAGTTCCTCCACCCCGCCGGCCTCGATCTGCCAGACGTGCTTGAGGGCGGGCAGCCGGTCGCGCACCGACTCCACGGAGGCCGCGTGCGTGTCCAGCTCGACGATGCAGGCACTCGCGCTCGAGTCGCCGAGTATCCACTGCACCTGCTCGGCCGAGCTGGTCTCGTACACCGGCACGGTGACCGCGCCCGCGCTCCAGATCGCGAAGTCGAGCAGCGTCCACTCGTAGCGGGTACGGGACATCAGAGCGACCCGGTCGCCGGGCTGTACGCCCGAGGCGATCAGACCCTTGGCCGCGGACCGCACCTCGGCGAGGAAGGTGGTGGCGGTGACGTCCGTCCACGTGCCGCCCACCTTGCGGGCGATGACGGCGACGTCGGGATGCTGCGCGGCGTTTCTGCGGACGATGTCGGTCAGATTTCCGTCCGCAGGGACCTCGTACAAAGCCGGAAGGCTGAACTCGCGCAAGACTGCTGCTCCTCATAGGGCGCCGACGCCACGACGGTGTGTGATGCGACGGAGCGGTCCAAGGCTCGGGCAGGTACCCAGGAACATCATTGTTGAAATCCTGAGTACGACTGGACTGCCCGGACGTTACCCACCGGTACGGCTGTTTCGATAGGGGGTCCCGGCGAGATGTTCCCTGCGTCACACAGGTTGGCGCGTCACACCGAATGGCTTTCCTTCACGCACAGTAGTCCACGCTCTTCTTGCCGTGCCAGTAACCGCAGGTCCGGCCGCCTCTATTCACGTTTGCCCCACACGCCTACGCTTGATCGTCATGGCACCCACACCAGGCGGTAACCGCAGGACGCGCATTCATGTGGTCAGTGACGTGCACGGCAACGCGCGTGACCTGGCCCGGGCCGGCGACGGCGCGGACGCCCTGCTCTGCCTCGGTGACCTGGTGCTCTTCCTCGACTACGCGGACCACGCGCGCGGCATCTTCCCCGACCTCTTCGGCACCGAGAACGCCGACCGGATCGTCGAGCTGCGCACCGCCCGCCGTTTCGCCGAGGCGCGGGAGTTCGGGCGGCGGCTGTGGGACGAGCTCGGGATGGACCATTCCGTGGCCATCGAGAAGGCGGTGCGCAAACAGTACGCCGAGCTGTTCGCCGCGTTCCCGACACCGACGTACGCGACCTACGGCAATGTCGACATGCCCCCGTTGTGGGCGGAGTACGCCGGACCCGGCACGACTGTCCTCGACGGTGAGCGGGTGGAGATCGGCGGCCGGGTCTTCGGCTTCGTCGGCGGGGGCCTGCGCAGCCCCATGCGGACGCCCTACGAGATCGACGACGAGGAGTACGCGGCGAAGATCGAGGCGGTCGGCGAGGTCGACGTACTGTGCACGCACATCCCGCCGGACGTACCGGAGCTGGTCTACGACACGGTGGCGCGCCGCTTCGAGCGCGGCTCCCGTGCCCTCCTGGACGCGATCCGCCGTATCCGTCCCCGTTACTCCCTCTTCGGCCACGTCCATCAGCCGCTCGCGCGCCGGATGCGGATCGGGACGACCGAGTGCGTGAACGTCGGCCACTTCGCGGCGTCCGGCCGCCCGTGGGTCCTGGAGTGGTGAACAGCAGGTGGGGTGGCGATGGTTCGGCGGGCGCGCGGTAGCCTTCACGCTGCACACACGTGCGTACCACCTCCCTCACCGGACCGCATCTGGAGGAGCCACCGCGATGGCGGAACACACCAGCTCGAGCATCACGATCGAGGCGGCGCCGGCTGACGTCATGGCGGTCATCGCCGACTTCGCCCGCTACCCGGACTGGACGGGAGAGGTGAAGGAGGCGGAGGTACTCGCCACGGACGGGCAGGGCCGCGCCGAGCAGGTACGGCTCGTCATGGACGCCGGTGCGATCAAGGACGACCAGACGCTGGGGTACACCTGGACCGGCGACCACGAGGTCTCCTGGACCCTGGTCAAGTCCCAGATGCTCCGCTCCCTGGACGGCTCGTACATCCTCAAGCCCGCGGGCGCCGGCGCCACCGAGGTCACCTACCGCCTCACGGTCGACGTCAAGATCCCCATGCTGGGCATGATCAAGCGCAAGGCCGAGAAGGTCATCATCGACCGGGCGCTGGCAGGTCTGAAGAAGCGAGTGGAGTCGGGCGAGGCGAGCTGACCCCGCTCCGCGGGGCGCCCCTGAAGTCGGGGCTTCGCCCCGGATCCCGTCGGGCGGAGGTGTCTTGTCTGCGGGTCGGCGGGGGCTGGTCGCGCAGTTCCCCGCGCCCCCTGACGGGGCGCGCCCGCGTTTTCAGCCCGTCCGGCGTTTGAGACGAGGCCGTTCAGACCGATGCGGGGGTCCGAGGGCGGCAGCCCCCGGGGGATGGGACGGGTAGGGGCGGCGGGGGCGCTCGACGCAGGTAGCGTTCATGCAATGCGCACCATCCTGATCACCGGCCAGGGCGGCACGGGCCGTACGACGGTCGCGGCGGCCACCGCGCTGAAGGCCGCCCGCGAGGGCACCCGCACCCTCCTGCTCACCGCCGACCGCACCGACACCCTCGGCGCCGTCCTCGGCGTACCCACCGGCACGCAACCCACCGACACCGCGCCCCACCTCACGACCTGGCGCCCCGACGCGAACGCCCGCTTCCGCGAGGACCTCACCGCCTTCCAGGACCGCGCGACCACCGCCCTGGACCTGCTCGGCGCCGCCCGCCTGGACGCCGAGGAACTCACCCCCCTGCCCGGCGCCGAGGAACTCGCCCTGCTGCGCGCCCTGCGCGACGCGGCGACCTCGGAGACCTACGACCTGCTGGTCGTGGACCTCCCGCCGACCCCGCAGGCGCTCGCGCTCCTCGCCCTCCCGGAGGAGCTGCGCCGCTACCTGCGCCGGCTGCTCCCGCCGGAGCGCCAGGCGGCCCGCGCCCTGCGCCCGGTCCTCGGCCGCCTCGCGGGCGTCCCGATGCCCGCCGAGTGGCTGTACGAGACGGCGGCACGCTGGGACATCGAGCTGGCCGCCGTCGCGGCGGTCGTCGAGGACCGCGCCACGACCGTACGGCTGGTCGCCGAGCCGGGCCCGGCCGGCACCGACGCCGTACACGCCGCCACCACCGCCCTCGCCCTGCACGGTCTGCGCGTGGACGCGCTGATCGCGAGCCGGGTACTGCCCGCCGCCAGCGCGGACGCCTGGCTGGGCGCCCTCGCCGCCCAGCAGCGCAAGGCGCTGGACGAGTGGCAGGAGACGTACACCGTCCACGAGGTCCCGCACCTCGGCCGCGACCCGCGCGGCAGCGACGACCTCGGCGCACTCCCCGTGCCCGGCGTCAACCGGGCGCCGACCCCGGTCGAGTGGCCCGTCCTCGACCACCTCGCCGACGACGGCGTCCTCGTATGGCACATCCCGCTGCCCGGCGCGATACGCGAGGAACTGGACCTGATCCGCCGGGGCGACGAACTCGTCGTCACCGTGGGCCAGTTCCGCAGGATCGTGCCGCTGCCGTCCGCGCTGCGCCGCTGCACCGTGGCCGGCGCCGCCCTGCGCGAGGGGGAACTCAGGGTGCGTTTCGCGCCGGACCCGGATCTGTGGCCCCGGACACGGTGAACGGCGTACCCCCGTTCGGGTACCGTCGAAAGGAAGAACCATAGGCAGGAGTCCGCCATGAGCGAAGAGCGCCCCACGTCCGACGCCGCTCAGGAGGCGAACGACGAAGCGCGCGCGAGCGACGCCGACGCCTGGGCGAAGGCGTGCGCCGAGGACCTCGCGGCGGAGAAGGCCCGCCGCCGCGCCCAGTACGGCGCGCCGCCCGGCTCGGCCGCAGAGGAACTGCGCAAGCTGGTCGACACGGTCGCCGACAAGCTGTCCGGACTGAACTCGCCGCTGTTCGGTGTGGTCGCCTCCGGTACCGCCCAGCAGATGGTCAACCAGGTCGTACAGCAGGCCAAGGCCGCCGTTGAACCCGTCATAGAGCGCAACCCCGATGTTTTCGATCACCTCGCGGCCGCGGGCAACGAGCTGCTCGCCGCCTACCGCTCGGCCGTCGAGGCCCAGGAGCGGCGCTGGACCACCCGGGAGCGTGGCCCCCGCGACGAGGGCACCGGTCCGGGGGAGCGGATTGACTTGGACTAAAGGCTGCTCGGGTACGGTTGGCCGTAGCGGGGCTCGACCGAAACTGAGGGATTCATGGGACTCACCATCGGCGTCGATATCGGCGGCACGAAGATCGCGGCCGGTGTGGTCGACGAGGAAGGCAACATCCTCTCGACGCACAAGGTGCCGACCCCCACCACGCCGCAGGCCATCGTGGACGCCATCGCCGCCGCGGTGGAGGGCGCGCGCGCAGGTCACGACATCGTCGGCGTGGGCATCGGTGCCGCCGGATACGTGAACCGCCAGCGCTCGACCGTGTACTTCGCGCCCAACATCGACTGGCGGCAGGAGCCGCTCAAGGCCGAGGTCGAGGCGCGCGTGGGGCTGCCCGTCGTCGTCGAGAACGACGCGAACGCGGCGGCGTGGGGCGAGTACAAGTTCGGCGCGGGCAAGGGCCACCGGAACGTCATCTGCATCACCCTGGGCACGGGCCTCGGCGGCGGCATCATCATCGGCAACAAGCTGCGCCGCGGGCACTTCGGCGTGGCCGCCGAGTTCGGCCACATCCGCATGGTGCCGGACGGACTGATGTGCGGCTGCGGCTCGCAGGGCTGCTGGGAGCAGTACGCCTCCGGGCGCGCCCTCGTCCGCTACGCCAAGCAGCGGGCCAACGCCACCCCGGAGAACGCGGAGATCCTGCTCGCGCTGGGCAACGGCACCCCCGACGGCATCGAGGGCAAGCACATCTCGGTGGCCGCGCGCCAGGGTGACCCGGTGGCGGTGGACTCCTACCGCGAGCTCGCCCGCTGGGCCGGTGCCGGTCTCGCGGACCTGGCCTCGCTCTTCGACCCCTCCGCCTTCATCGTCGGCGGCGGCCTCTCGGACGAGGGCGAGCTGGTCCTCGACCCCATCCGCAAGTCGTACAAGCGCTGGCTCGTCGGCGGCAACTGGCGCCCCGTGGCCGAGGTGATCGCCGCCCAGCTCGGCAACGAAGCCGGCCTCGTGGGCGCGGCGGACCTGGCCAGGGAGCCCGACCCGATCATGTGACGCCGCGTGCGCAGTCGTAGGACCCCGCCCGCCGCGCCCTTCAGGGGCGCGGCGGGCGGGGCCCTTCAGGGGCGCGGGGAACTGCGCGACCAGCCCCCACCGGCCCGCAGCCGACAGACACCCGCAGCGTTCCGGCCCCCCCCAGCAGCGCATCCACGTATGTTGATCCACATGGCGACGACGACCCCGCTGCCCCGCTCCCGCACCGAACCCGACGGCTCCGCCGTCATCCGCGTCCTGAGCTACAACATCCGATCGATGCGCGACGACACCACCGCCCTCGCCCGTGTCATCCACGCCTGCGCCCCCGACCTGGTCCTCGTCCAGGAAGCCCCCCGCTTCTTCCGCTGGCGCAAGAAGCTGGCCCGGCTCGCGGCCGCGTCCGGCCAGACGATCCTGTCCGGCGGCGCGACCGCCGCGGGCCCCGCGCTCCTCTGCTCGATGCGGGCCACCGTCGAACGCACCGAGGACGTCCTGCTGCCCCTCACCCCCGGCCTGCACCGCCGCGGCCTCGCCACCGCCGTCGTCCGCTTCGGCGCCGCCCGGCTCGGCGTGATGAGCTGCCACCTCTCGCTCCAGAAGGACGAGCGGTACACGCAGAGCGGCCTGCTCCTCGACCGCCTCGCCGCCTTCGCCGCCCCGCACGCCCTCGTCGGCGGCGACCTGAACGAACGCCCCGGCGGCCCCACCTTCACCCGCCTCGCCGCCGGCCTCCAGGACTGCTGGGCCACCGCACCCTGGGGCACGGAGTACACCTCGACGCCCACCGACCCCCACCAGCGCATCGACGCGATCTTCGCCACCCGCGGTATCGAGGTCCTCGGCTGCGGGGTCCCCTACGGCCACCCCGGGGTCACGGAGACAGACCTGAGGGCGGCCACGGACCATCTGCCCGTGCTGGCCGCCCTCAGAGTGCCCGCCGCGTAACCGGCCGCGTCAGACCACCGCGCCGCGCCCGGGATCGTCCTCGTCCTCGTCGTCGGGCTTCATACGCGCCACGAGGGTGGCGAAGCCGCCCAGGAAGCCACCGATGCCGACCGTGGCGAGCCACCACGTCATGTCCCAGCCGAGCAGGATGGCCAGCAGCAGCACGATCGGGCCGCCGATGACGGCGAGCCAGGCGAACTTGGCCGTGGTGTCGGCGGTGGGCAGCGGGGGCGGCTCCGGGGGGACGAAGTGGCCCTCGTCGTCCCCGTCGAAGTCGTCCTCGGAGGGCTCGGGCGCCTGGTAGTCGCGCGGACCGCCGACGCCGGGCGCGAAGGAGACGGAGCCGCCGAGGGGCTTCGCCGCGGCGGGCGGCTCCCCGGCCTCGTCGCCTGCCCCGTCCTTCTCGCTCGTCCCGACGGTGGCGCCGGTCTCGTTCTTCTTGCCCTTCTCGGACCTCTCGGGTGCGTCCCCGCCGCCCGGGGCGTCGTTCGTCACCGGGTCGAGGAGCGCCAGGTCCTCGATCGACTTGAACGGTTTCGCGCCAGGCGGGTCCGGCGGCTCCTCGCCGTACCCCGCGACGATCGCCTGCCACGCGGCGTCCTCGTCCAACGGCACACCCTGCTCGTCACCGAGAGGCTCGCCGACGGGTACGCCCTTCTCGTCGGGCTCGCCGCGCTCCGCGTCGTGCTCAGCCACCAGTGGCCGTCCCTTCCTGCTGACCCACCTGACCCGTGTCGGACCGCTTGCCGACACTGGGCGCGAGCCGGGCGATGAACGCGTAGCTCTCCTCGAAGATCCGGTCCGCGTCATGGTCCAACGTCGCCACGTGGTAGCTCTGTTCCAGCAGGATCTCCGTCACGTCGGTGGACGACACCCGGCTCAGGATGCGGGCCGAGTCGACGGGCGGCACCACATGGTCCTGGGGGCTGTGCAGCAGCAGCATCGGCTGGGTGACCTGGGGCAGTTCACCGTCGACCATCCGGTAGAAGTTCCGCATGGAGTGGGCCGCGTTCAGTGGCACCCGGTCGTAGCCCACCTCCGTGACGCCCTCCTTGGCGATGTCGCTGGTGATGCCGCTCACCGTCCGGACGAGGTGGCGGAGCACCGGGAGGGCGTGGGCCGCCGCCCCGTGCACCTTGTTCGCCGGATTGACGACGACGATGCCGCTCACCTCGTCCCCGTGCTTCGCGGCGAGCCGCAGGGTCAGCGCGGCGCCCATGGACAGGCCGAAGACGAAAACCCGGGCGCAGCGCTCCCACAGGGCACGCAGCTCGCGGTCCACCTCCGCGTACCAGTCCTGCCAGCCCGTGAGCTGCATGTCCTCCCAGCGCGTGCCGTGCCCGGGCAGCAGGGGCAGCGCGACGGTCAGACCGTGCTCGGCGAGATACTCCGCCCAGGGGCGCAGCGACTGCGGGGAACCGGTGAAGCCGTGGCAGAGAAGGACACCGACCTCTCCGCCCTCGTGGCGGAACGGCTCGGCTCCAGGAAGGACCGGCACTTTCGGTCTCCTGTTCATCGGACGGGCGGAATGCGAGGCGTACTTCACCGTACGCGACCACACTGACACCGACCAGGGTCGTCGAGGCCTTTGACCGTGCGCCGGGATAAGGTCTGACCGACGACACAGGAGGCATTCGGTTGATCTACGGCGCCATGAAGTTTTCCATCGGAGGGCCGCTGAAGCTTGCCTTCAGGCCCTGGGTGGAAGGCCTCGAGAACATTCCCGCCGAGGGCCCCGCCATCCTGGCAAGCAATCATCTGTCGTTCTCGGACTCGTTCTTCCTGCCCGCGGTCCTCGACCGCAAGGTGACCTTCATCGCGAAGGCCGAGTACTTCACGACGCCCGGCGTCAAGGGCCGGATGACCGCCGCCTTCTTCAAGGGCGTCGGCCAGCTCCCGGTGGACCGCTCCGGCGCGCGCGGCGCGGGCGAGGCGGCCGTCAAGAGCGGCATCGATGTCATCGAGCGCGGTGAGCTGTTCGGTATCTACCCGGAGGGCACGCGCTCGCCCGACGGGCGGTTGTACCGCGGCAAGCCGGGCGGCCTCGCGCGCGTGGCACTCGCCACCGGCGCCCCGGTCATCCCGGTCGCCATGATCGACACCGAGAAGATCCAGCCCCCGGGCAAGGTGATGCCCAAGCTGATGCGTCCGGGCATCCGCATCGGCAAGCCGCTCGACTTCAGCCGGTACAACGGCATGGAGCACGACCGCTTCGTGCTGCGAGCGGTGACCGACGAGGTCATGTACGAGATCATGAAGCTCTCCGGCCAGGAGTACGTCGACATCTACGCGACGGCCGCCAAGCGGCAGATCGCGGAGGTGGCGAAGGCCGAGAAGCAGGCGCTCAAGGAAGCCGAACAGGCGCAGAAGGAGGCCGTGAAGGCGGCCGAAGCCGAAACCGAAGAAGGACGGGCCGGCTCCTAGACGCTTGCGTCGGGGGGGGCTTGGTGGGGTGGGGGACATGGCCAAGCGCGAGAGAGTCATGAGGATGTCGGTCGAGCAGCCGCTGTGGCGTGCGCTCACCGCCTACCGCGTGCTGACGATGCTGTACGCGATCGGGCTCTTCGCCACCGCGTTCCGCAAGTTCGCCCACCCCTGGGTGGCCATCGGGTACTTCGCCGTCCTGTCCGTCTGGACGCTCGCCACCCTGCCCAGGGTCGCGAACGCGGCGAGCTGCACCAAGCGTTTCCTCGCCGTCGACCTGGCCATCGCGCTCACCGGCATCATGCTCACGCCTGTCGCGGACGCCCACTACCGCGTGGTGACCGGCGGTCCCACACTCCCCTCGATATGGACCGCGGGCTCCGTCCTGGCCTTCGCCATCAAGGGCGGCTGGCGCTGGGCGGCCTTCGCCTCGACGCTCGTCGCGGTCGCCAACATCGTCGAGCGCGGCGCCCCCACCCGCGACACGGTCCACAACGTGATCCTCGTCTGGGTCGCCTCCATCGCCATCGGATACGTCGTCGAGGTCGCCCGCGCCTCCGAGCTCACCCTCGCCCGCGCTCTGGAGATCGAGGCCGCGACCCGCGAGCGCGAGCGCCTCGCCCGTGACATCCACGACGGCGTGCTGCAGGTCCTCGCCATGGTGCAGCGACGGGCCTCCGCGCTCGGCGGCGAGGCCGCGGAGCTGGGCCGGATGGCCGGCGAGCAGGAGGTCGCGCTGCGCACCCTGGTCTCGGGCGGCCTGGTGCCCGTCTCGCGGGTGTCCGAGGACGCCGCGCTCGGCGCGGTCGTACGGGCCGTGGAGGAACCGGACGACGACCCGGACTCCCGGGGCCCTGTCGACCTGCGCGCACTGCTCGCCCCGTACGCGACCTCGCGCGTGACCTTTTCCGAGCCGGGCGCCCCGGTCCCTCTCCCCCCGGCCGCCGCCCGGGAGTTGGCGGCCGCTGTCGGTGCCGCCCTGGACAATGTCCGTCAGCACGTCGGCGAGGACGCCCGCGCCTGGATCCTCGTCGAGGACGAGCCGGACGAGGTGATCGTGACCGTACGCGACGACGGCCCGGGCATCCCGGAGGGGCGGCTCGCCCAGGCCGAGGGGGAGGGGCGGCTCGGTGTGGCCCTGTCGATCCGGGGCCGGCTGCGCGACCTCGGCGGCGCGGCCGAACTGATCTCGGTGCCGGGCCAGGGCACGGAGGTCGAGCTGAAGGTACCGAAGGTTTCCAGGATTTCACGGGGGAAGGCGGAGCAGCGATGACCGAGGTCACCGACGTGGTGGGGCAGGATCCGATCAAGGTCATGGTGGTGGACGACCACCCCATGTGGCGCGACGCGGTCGCCCGCGACCTGGACGCGTCCGGTTTCGCCGTGGTCGCCACCGCGGGCGACGGCGAGCAGGCGGTACGCCGCGCCCGGGCCGCCGCGCCCGATGTCCTGGTGCTCGACCTGAACCTGCCCGCCAAGCCCGGCGTCCAGGTCTGCAAGGAACTGGTCGGCACCAACCCGGCGCTGCGCGTCCTCGTCCTGTCGGCCAGCGGCGAGCACGCGGACGTCCTGGAGGCGGTGAAGTCGGGCGCCACCGGCTATCTGCTGAAGTCGGCCTCTACGGAGGAGCTGATCGACGCGGTGCGCCGCACGGCCGTCGGGGACCCCGTGTTCACGCCGGGCCTCGCGGGCCTGGTCCTCGGTGAGTACCGCCGGCTGGCCTCCGAGCCCGCCCTCGCCGCGGGCGCCGACGAGCCCAAGGCCCCGCAGCTCACCGACCGCGAGACCGAGGTGCTGCGCCTGGTCGCCAAGGGCCTGAGCTACAAGCAGATCGCCGAGCGCCTCGTCATCTCCCACCGCACGGTGCAAAACCATGTGCAGAACACCCTGGGCAAGCTCCAACTCCACAACCGGGTGGAGCTGGTGCGCTATGCCATAGAGCGCGGTCTCGACGAGGCGTAGACCCCGACGAGTGGCCGGCGTAAACCTTGGTTGACCCACCATCGAGTGAAGGCGTGTGATCAACACCCGCACAATTCACCGGAATTGACCTTCCGCCCCATGCCGAAGTGACCTGGATCACTATTAGCGTGAGTCCCATCAGGCAACCGCGGCGAAGGGACTTTTCCATGCGGGTCGGAGTACTGACCGGAGGCGGCGACTGCCCCGGACTCAACGCCGTCATCCGGGGCATCGTCCGCAAGGGCGTACAGGAGTACGGATACGACTTCGTCGGCTTCCGGGACGGCTGGCGCGGACCTCTCGAGAACGACACCGTACGGCTGGACATCCCCGCCGTGCGCGGCATCCTGCCGCGCGGCGGCACCATCCTCGGCTCCTCGCGGACGAACCCGCTCAAGCAGGAGAACGGCATCCGCCGCATCAAGGAGAACCTCGCCAAGCAGGAGGTCGAGGCGCTCATCGCGATCGGCGGCGAGGACACGCTCGGCGTCGCCGCGCGCCTCACCGACGAGTACGGCGTGCCCGTCGTCGGCGTACCGAAGACCATCGACAACGACCTGTCCGCCACCGACTACACCTTCGGCTTCGACACCGCCGTCGGCATCGCCACCGAGGCGATCGACCGCCTGCACACCACCGCCGAGTCGCACATGCGCGTCCTCGTCTGCGAGGTGATGGGCCGTCACGCGGGCTGGATCGCCATCCACTCGGGCCTGGCCGGCGGCGCCAACGTCATCCTCATCCCCGAGCAGCGCTTCGACGTCGACCAGGTGTGCGCCTATGTGACCTCGCGGTTCAAGGCCTCGTACGCGCCGATCGTGGTCGTCGCCGAGGGCGCGATGCCCAAGGACGGCCAGATGGTCCTGAAGGACGAGTCCCTCGACTCCTTCGGCCATGTACGCCTCTCCGGGGTCGGCGAGTGGCTGGCCAAGGAGATCGAGAAGCGCACCGGCAAGGAGGCCCGCACCACGGTCCTCGGGCACATCCAGCGCGGCGGCACCCCCAGTGCCTTCGACCGCTGGCTCGCCACCCGCTTCGGTCTGCACGCCATCGAGGCCGTCCGTGACGGCGACTTCGGCAAGATGGTCGCCCTGCGCGGCACGGACATCGTCCGGGTCCCGATCGCGGAGGCCACGGCCAAGCTGAAGACGGTCGACCCCAAGCTGTACGAGGAGGTCGGGGTCTTCTTCGGCTGACGTCCCACCTCCCCGCGATCCCGCCGGCCGCACGGGCCTCCCGACACCCGTGCGGCCGGCGTCCTCCACCACGGCTGCCACGACTACACGGAGGGCCGCCGCTCCGACAGCGTGCCGGTGTCCCGCAGCCGACCGACCAGTTCCCGCACGACGGCCGTCCCGTTCAGCGTCAGCACCGACTCCGGGTGGAACTGCACACCCGCGAACCCGGGCCCGCGCAGCGCGTGCACCTCACCGCCCTGGGTGCGGCTGACCTCGATGCCATGGGCCGACAGCTCGGCCGCCGTCTCCTCGTCGCAGTGCGCCACGAAGCTGTTGTAGAAACCGACGGTCTCGGCCCGCCCGAAGAGATCGATCCCCGTCTGCGCGCCCTGGTACGGGACCTCCTTGCGCACGATCGCCAGGCCCAGCTCCGCCGCGATCAGCTCGTGCCCGAGACAGACGCCGAGCACGCCGTGCCCGTGCCCCCCGATCACCTCGGCGGTGAGCTCCCGCAGGAACCGCATCTTGGGATCGTCCATGTCCAAGGGATCGCCCGGGCCGGGGCCCAGGACCAGCGGCCCCTCGTGCGTCCGCACCGCCTCCCGCAGCCCCGGCTCGTCGTAGCGCCGCACGGTCACCTCGAGTCCCGAGGACCGCAGCACATGCGCGAGCATCGCCGTGAAGGTGTCCTCGGCGTCCACGACCAGCGCATGCCCCTCCAACTCACGCGCCTGCTCCTGCATCCGCAGCCAGAACGGCGCGAGCGAGGCCCGCCGCCCGTCCAGCGCCGCCCGCACCCGCGGATCGTCGGCCAGCCTCGGCCGTACGCCCTCCGCGCGAGCCCCGGCCTCCACGACCCCCAGCGCCGCCAGCACCCCCGCCGCCTTCGCGTGCGTCTCGGCGACCTCGCCCGCCGGATCCGATCCCCGGACGAGGGTGGCGCCGACCGGCACCCGCAGCCGCCCGTCCGCGTCGATGTCGGCGGTCCGGATGAGGATGGGCGAGTCGAGGGTCTGGGCACCGACGGACCCCTCCCGCCCGCCACCCGCGTTCCGGCCGATGAGGGCCAGCGCACCCGCGTAGTAGCCCCGCCCGCCGACCTCGTGCCGCTCGATCACCCGGCACGCGTTCTGCACCGGCGACCCCGTGACGGTCGCCGCGAACATGGTCTCCCTCAGGACCTCGCGCACATCCAGCGAGGACCGGCCCCGCAGCTCGTACTCGGTGTGCGCGAGGTGGGCCATCTCCTTGAGCCGCGGACCGATCACCACGCCGCCCATGTCACCGACCGTGCACATCATCTTGAGCTCCTCGTCGACGACCATCGAGAGCTCCTCGATCTCCTTGCCGTCCGCGAGGAAGCCGAGCAGGTCCTCCGCGGAGGGGCCCTCGGCGGGGTAGCGGTAGGTGCCGCTGATCGGGTTCATCACGACGGTCCCGCCCGACATCCGCACGTGCACCTCCGGGCTCGCACCCACCAGCGTGCGCTCCCCGGTGTGCACGACGAACGTCCAGTACGCGCCCCGCTCACCGACCAGCAGCCGCCGGAACAGGGCCAGCGCGTCGGCCCTCCCGAACCCCGGGATCGTGCCCTCGTACGTTCGCCGGATCACGAAGTTCGCGCCCTCGCCGCGCCCGATCTCCTCCTCCAGCACGCGCCCGACGATCCCCGCGTACTCCTCGTCGGCGACGTCGAAGCCCCCGCCGGTGACACGCACCTCGTGCGCCGGCAGCTCCGCCAGCGCCCGCTCCAGCGGCAGGACGTGCGTCTCCTCGGGGGTCAGCACCGAGAGCGGCGTGCCGTCGTCGCGGACGTCGAAGCCACGCTCCCCGATCTGACGGAAGGGGATGAGCGCGAGGCCCTCGTCGGGGAGATCGGCGAGGCGGTCGCACGTGCTGACCGGGCCGAGCAGCAGCTCGACGCTGTCGTGATCGTGACCGGGGGTGCGGCGGCGCAGCAGGGCGAACGGACGGGGATCGTCCAGCAGGTCGAGCAGGTTCATCGGTCCTGTTCCTTCTCTCGGATTCCCGGATTCTCGGATTCCCGAAAACCCGGAGAGGAACGGCCCGTGTCCGCAAACACCGAAGGCCGCCCCTCGGGCGGCCTTCGCGAAGTCTTGCGTACGCGCAGTCAGTGGGCCGCCGGATGAGCGGTCCACCACCAGTTCTGGGTCGAGTGCGCGAACATGCGCCGCACCCTACCCGACGTCAGGGGGCGGGCAACAGCGTGAACCGTCCGCGCCAGGCGTTCCTACCGCTCGGTCACCGGCCATGGATGGCATGGCCCAGGAAGCCCGACCGAGGAGAGACCATGTACGCAGCCCGTTCACCCCGGCCTCGCCCAGGCGGCGTCCGAACGCTCACCGTGTGCGCCGCCGCCGCGGTCCTCGCCGCGGGCCCGCTCGGCACCGCACGCGCCGCCGAGAGCGACGACACCGTCAAGGTCACCTACCGCGGCCACGAGTTCACCGTCCCCGCCTCCTGGCCGATCGTGGACCTGGAGAAACATCCGGACGTCTGTGTCCGTTTCGACCGGCACGCCGTGTACCTCGGCACGCCAGGAGACCAGCAGCGGTGTCCGGCGGCGGCGAGGGGACGTACCGAAGCGTTCCTGGTCCAGCCGTCCGCCGTCCGGGGCCGCACCGCCGGCGAGAACCGCACGGCCCGCACGTTCCAGGTCACCGCCGACCGGATCGCCGTGACCGCCGCGTACGCGGAGGAGCGTACGAGGATCCAGGACATCCTGCGCGACGCCGGTCTGCCGGCCGCAGCCGTGGGAACCGATGCGGCCGCGGGCGCGCCCGCCGCGGCGCCGCTGCCCGCCGACGCGACGTCCTTCCGCGGCGAGGGCTTCGACGCCTGCACCGCGCCGGGCCAGACGGCGATGGACGCCTGGCGGGACGACTCCGACTACGGGGCCGTCGGTGTCTACATCGGCGGGATCAACCGCGCCTGCGCCCAGAGCAGACTCACCGCCGGCTGGCTGCGGACGCAGTACGCCAACGGCTGGCGGTTCATCCCGCTGTACGTCGGCCGCCAGCCCTCCTCCGGCGGAAGCAGCTGCGGTGGCGGCTGCGAGGCGATCACCGACCCCGTGCCGCAGGGCACCGAGGCCGCCGACGACGCGGTCAAGCAGGCGACCACGCTGGGCTTCCCCAAAGGCACGGTGATCTACAGCGACCTGGAGCACTACACCCGCGGCTCCGCCGTCACCAGCCGGGTGCTGTCCTACCTCGACGCCTACACCAAACGCCTGCACACACTGGGCTACCGCTCCGGCGTCTACGGCAACACCTCGTCCCTGGTCACCGACCTGGTGGCCAACAAGAGCCGCGTCACCCTGCCCGAAGTGCTCCACTTCGCCCGCTGGAACGGCAAGTCGACGACCACCGACTCGGCGATCCCCGCGAACCTGTGGGCCGACCACCAGCGCGTCCACCAGTACAAGGGCGACACGGCCGAGACGCACGGCGGCGTGAAGATCTCCATCGACCGCGACCGGCTCGACGTGGACTAGGTCCTGCTGCCCATCTGCTCCGGGCGGCCGCGGGGGAGCTGCCGTACGGGCGCCCGGAGCGCGTCCCGATCGAGCGCGGTCCGTCTCAATTGATGGGCATTGGGATGGACGCCCGACACGACCCCGTAATGTTGTCAGGGTGACCGTGAACGCTAAGCCCAGCGCAAGCGCTGGCAACACCTGGCGAGACCTGCCCGCGGCGCAGCAGCCCGAGTACCCCGATGCCGAGGCTCTGCGCGATGTGATCGCGGACCTCGAGTCGTATCCGCCGCTCGTCTTCGCGGGCGAGTGCGACCAGCTGCGCGCCCGGATGGCGTCCGTCGCCAAGGGAGAGGCGTTCCTTCTCCAGGGCGGCGACTGCGCCGAGGCCTTCGACGCGGTGTCGGCCGACCACATCCGCAACAAGCTCAAGACCCTGCTCCAGATGGGCGCCGTGCTCACGTACGCCGCCTCGGTGCCGGTCGTGAAGGTCGGCCGCATCGCCGGCCAGTACTCCAAGCCGCGCTCCAAGGGGACCGAGACCCGCGACGGCGTGACCCTGCCGACGTACCGCGGTGACTCGGTCAACGGCTTCGACTTCGACGAGAAGGCCCGCATCCCGGACCCCGAGCGCCTGAAGCGGATGTACAACGCCTCCGCCTCCACGCTCAACCTGGTGCGCGCCTTCACCACCGGCGGCTACGCCGACCTGCGCCAGGTGCACGCCTGGAACCAGGACTTCGTGAAGTCCTCCCCGTCCGGGCAGCGCTACGAGCAGCTGGCGCGGGAGATCGACAACGCGATGAACTTCATGCGGGCCTGCGGGACCGACCCGGAGGAGTTCAAGACCGTCGAGTTCTACGCCTCCCACGAGGCGCTGCTCCTCGACTACGAGGCGGCGCTGACCAGGGTCGACTCGCGTACGGGCCAGCTGTACGACGTCTCGGGCCACATGGTGTGGATCGGTGAGCGCACCCGGCAGCTGGACGGCGCGCACATCGAGTTCGCCTCGCGGATCCGCAACCCGATCGGCATCAAGCTCGGCCCGACGACGACGGCCGAGGAGGCGCTCCAGTACATCGACCGCCTCGACCCGGACCGCGAGCCCGGCCGGCTGACCTTCATCGTGCGGATGGGCGCCGACAAGGTCCGCGACAAGCTCCCCGAGCTGGTCGAGAAGGTCACGGCGTCGGGCGCGGTGGTGGCCTGGGTGACCGACCCGATGCACGGCAACACCTTCGAGGCGGCCTCCGGTCACAAGACCCGCCGCTTCGACGACGTGCTCGACGAGGTCAAGGGCTTCTTCGAGGTCCACAAGGGTCTGGGCACGCACCCGGGCGGCATCCACGTCGAGCTCACCGGTGACGACGTCACCGAGTGCGTGGGCGGCGGCGACGAGATCTTCGTCGACGACCTCCACCAGCGCTACGAGACGGCCTGCGACCCGCGTCTGAACCGCAGCCAGTCCCTCGACCTGGCCTTCCTGGTCGCCGAGATGTACAGGGACCAGTGACGGGTCCGCCTGTTACACCTGAGTGAAGTGGGGCGCGGATCACATACGATCCGCGCTCCCTCCTACTTTTGCGGCTCTTGAGTGACGGGTAAGGTTAGGTTAGCCTCACCGATTAACGGGACGGCATCAGACATCAATCCCGCCGGGAGGTGAACCGCGTGTACGTATGCAGCTGCTTCGGAGTCACCGAACAGCAGGTCAAGCAGCACGCGGAGAACGGCGCCTGCACGCCCCGCCAGATAGCCTCCGCCAGCAAGGCGGGCACGGACTGCGGCTCCTGCGTCCGCAGCATCCAGGCGATCCTCGGCCGCGGCACCTGCCCCCGCCGCGAGCTGGCCGAACAGGGCAAGCCGATGCTGGCCGCGCTGTCCCCGGCGCGAGGCCTGGAAGAGGCGGCCTAGCTCTCCGGCTGCTCGATCACCTGGGCGATGTAGAGCGCCTCGCCGAGCTTCTCCACCAGCTCCAGCTGGGTGTCCAGGTAGTCGATGTGGTGCTCCTCGTCCTCGAGGATCGACTCGAAGATGTTCGCGGACGTGATGTCGCCCTTGTTGCGCATCACCTCGATCCCGCGCTTGAGGCGGTCGATCGCCTCGACCTCCACCTGCCGGTCGGCCTGGAACATCTCGGTGACGGTCTGCCCCACCCGGACGTGGAAGAGCCGCTGGTAGTTCGGCAGGCCCTCCAGGAAGAGGATCCGGTCGGTGAGTACCTCCGCGTGCTTCATCTCGTCGAAGGACTCGTGGCGCGTGTACTTCGCGAGCTTCGTCCAGCCGAAGTTCTCCTGCATCTTCGCGTGCAGGAAGTACTGGTTGATCGCGGTCAGCTCGCCGGTCAGCTGCTCGTTGAGGAATTCGATGACCTCGGGGTCGCCCTGCATCGCAGAGGCTCCTTCCAAGCGGGGGACTGGGCAGGTTGCGCCGCATCCTCGCATCGGCACCCCGGGCCGTCCAGTAAGTACACGCTTAGTAGGAGTTGCCCGATTCCGTACTGGGCTGGTCATGTGCACTGTCCCGGGTCTGTCAGGATGGAGTCATGGGTCAGCCGGTGGGACGTGGAACGGGAGAAGCGGCACAGTCGGAGCTTCCGCCGGGGCAGCGACTGCAGCGCGGCTGGCCGGTCACGCACTACGGTCCCGTACCCAAGTTCCGTCCCGAACGCTGGGAGTTCAGGGTCTTCGGCGCCACCGCCGACGGTGAGAAGCACTGCTGGACCCACGAGGAGTTCACGGCCCTGCCGTACACCTCGGTCATGGCCGATCTGCACTGCGTCACGAAGTTCAGCATGATCGGCGCCGAATGGGGCGGTATCCCGGCGCGCACGATCCTGGAGATCGCCCCGCCCGCGCCCACCGTCACCCATGTCATGGTCTGGGCGGAGTACGGCTTCAGCTCGAATCTGCGCCTCGACGACTTCGCCTCCGACCGCGCGATCTTCGCCACCCACAAGGACGGCGAACTCCTCACCGCCGAACACGGCTTCCCGCTCCGCCTCGTCGTCCCGCACCTCTACGCCTGGAAGGGCCCCAAGTGGGTCCGCGGCGTCGAGTACATGACGGCCGACCGCCGCGGCTTCTGGGAGGAGCGCGGCTACCACAACATCGGCGACCCCTGGCGCGAACAGCGCTACTCCTACCAGGAGGAGCCCGGGGACGGTCCCGAGCTCTGACCCGGCCCGCCTTTTCGGGCGGCGTCAGCCGTGCCTCTTTTCGGGCGGCGTCAGCCGTCCCTGAGTTTCTTCAGGCGCTCCACGTCCGCCGCGTGCCCCTCCTTCCCGCCCGGCGTCTCGATGATCAGGGGTACGCCCTCGGTGGCGGGGTGGGTCATCAGCGCGCGGAACGGGTCCTCGCCGATGTGACCGGAGCCGATGTTCTCGTGACGGTCCTTGTGGGCGCCGACCACGTCCTTGGAGTCGTTGGCGTGGATCAGCTTGAGCCGGCCCTCGCCGACCGTGTCCACCAGCAGGTCGAGCGTCTGGTGCATGCCGCTCGGCCCGGTCAGGTCGTGCCCCGCCGCGTAGATGTGGCAGGTGTCGAGGCACACGCCCAGCTTCGGATGGGCGTCCAGCGCCTCGAAGTACGGCCCGAAGTCCCAGGTGCGCGAGCAGAGCGAGGCGCCCTGGCCGGCGGTCGACTCCAGGAGCAGATACGGGTCGTCGTCATGCGTCAGCTCGTCCAGCAGGGGCAGCAGATGCTCACGTACCTGCTTCAGGGCGACGGACCGCTCCCGGCCCCCGGTGGCGCTCCCCGTGTGCACGACCACGCCGAGCGCGCCGATCTCGCGGCCCCGCCGCAGCGAGTGCCGCAGGGACTCCACCGACTTCTCGACCGTCGCCTCGGTGTGCGAGCCGAAGTTGATCAGATACGGGGCATGGACGTACGCGGGGATCGTCTCGGCGGCACAGGCGGCCCGGAACTCCTCGTCCTGGCGGGGACTGCCGACGGGTGTCGCCCAGCCGCGCGGGTTGGCGACGAAGACCTGGACGGTCTCGGCGCCCATCTCGCGTGCGTAGGTCAGGCCGACGGAGCTGAGGCCGCCGGCCACGGGGACATGGCCGCCGACGGGGTTGCGGAGCTGCTTGCTGGTCACACCCTTCAGGGTGTCACGCGCTCCCGGCCGGCCCGTCGGCGGACCGCACTGCCGTGGCCTCGACGTTGGCGCGAGGCCTCAGCACTGCCGTGGCCTCAGCGGATCACGATGGTGATCGTCGACCCCTTGGGCGCGGTCTTGCCACCGTCCACCGACTGGCTCTTGACGTGGTCCCCGAAGAGCCCGAGCAGCCCGCGGTCCTCGTTGACCTGGAACCCGGCGTCCTCCAGCGTCTTCGTCGCGTCGTCCACGCTGTTGCCCACCACGTCCGGCACCGAGATCATCTCGGGGCCCTTGGAGACCGTCAGCGTGACGGTGTCGCCCCCGGCGACCTGGCTGCCCGCCTTCGGCGACTGCTGGGCGATCTGGCCCTGGTCGAACTCCGAGTTGACCCGCTGGGTGGCGATCTTCACCTTCAGGCCCGCCTGCTCCAGCTCCGAGGTCGCGTCCGCGACGGACGCGCCCGTGACGTCCGCGACCTCCACCGGGCTGCCCTTGCTGACGGTGAGGGCGATGGCCGAACCGGCGTGCCGCTCCGTGCCCGCGCCCGGATCCGAACTGATCACGAACCCCTTGGGAACGTCCTGGCTGAACTCCCGTGTGACCATGCCCGCGGCGAGCCCGTCCCCCTTCAGGACCTCCCGCGCCTTGAACAGCGCGAGTCCCGTCAGGTCGGGCACCTTCACCGTCTCCGGGCCGTTGGAGATGGTCAGTGTCACGGAGTCGTTGTCCCGGATGCGCGCGCCGGGTGCCGGGTCGCTGCTGATGACGGTGCCGCGCTTCACGGTGTCGCTGTAGGCGTGCTTGACCTGCCCGACATCGAGACCGGCCTGCTCGATCCGCGACTTGGCCTGCGCCTCGGTCTTCGCCAGCAGCAGCGGGACCTTGGTGAACTGGCCGGAATTGATGTACCAGACGCCCGCGCCGAGCCCGAGCACCAGCACGACCGCGGCGATGATCGCGAACATTCCGCGCCGGGGCCGTGAGCCGCGCCGGGGGGGAGCGGGCGGTCCGGACTCGAACAGGCCGGTCTGCTCGAACCGACTGGTCCGGTTCAGCGGGTCGCCGCCGCCGTCGCCGCCGTCCTCGTAGCCCTCGTTCACCGGCAGCAGGCGGGGCACGGAGAGGGAGCGCGGGATCACGCTCGTACGGTCGCTGGCGTTGTCGTGTCCCACGGCGAGCGCCTGCGGGGGTATGGCGTCGAGCTGCTCGGCGGTGAGGCCGGCCCGCGCCTGGAGGACCTGGCCCAGCAGCGCCACCGCGTCGTGCGGGCGCACCTCGGGGTTGCGGGCGGTCGCCGTGGCGACCAGCTCGTCGAGGGCGTAGGGCATTCCGGGCACGGCGGCCGAGGGCGGCGGCACATCCGCGTGCAGGTGCTGGTAGAGCACCTGCGCGGGGGAGTCCCCGGAGTGCGGCTTGCCGCCGGTGAGCATCTCGTAGAGGACGACCCCGCAGGCGTAGACGTCGACGCGGGTGTCCGCGGTGCCGTGCTCGATCTGTTCGGGGGCGAGGTACGACACGGTGCCAAGCACGGCCCCTGTCGTGTTCGTGACGGTGTCCACGGCCCGGACGAGGCCGAAGTCGGCCACCTTGACCCGGCCGTCGTCCCCTATCAGGACGTTCTCCGGCTTCATGTCGCGGTGCACGAACCCGGCGCGGTGCGCGGCGCCGAGCGCGGCGAGCACCGGCTCCAGGACGTCCAGGGCGGCCCGCGGTTGCAGCGCCCCGCGCTCGCGCAGCACGTCGCGCAGGGTGCAGCCGGCGACGTACTCCATGGCCAGATAGACGTACGACCCGTCCGCGCCCTGGTCGAAGACCTGCACCACGTTGGGGTGCGCGAGCCGGGCCACCGACTTGGCCTCCCGGATGAACCGCTCGACGAACGAGCCGTCGGCGGCCAGCGTCGGGTGCATCACCTTGAGCGCGAGCACGCGGTCGAGGCGGGTGTCCAGGGCCCGGTAGACCGTGGCCATCCCGCCGACCGCGATCCGTGCGTCGACGCGGTAGCGGCTGTCGAGCACTTGCCCGACAAGCGGGTCCTGAAGGGTCGTATCCACGCAGGCGAGTCTACGAGCCGCCACTGTCACCCCCACCCTTCCGGCCAATTCCGGAGCGGGACTGCAGCCGACCTGTGACGGATCTCGCACGCCTGATCGATCCGGTCCGTATGTCGTACACAGGGAATGTAAGGCAGCCTGCCCCGCCACCCCCCAGCCGCCAACGGCGCCCCACTCCCACAGGCGACGCACACTTTCCAGCCGACTGGAAACGGGCGGTGCGCGGGCGGGAGAAGAAACACACCGGCGCCGGGTGCCTAGAAGGCAGGACGCTCAGGATCCAACCGAGCCAGCCCCTCCGCAGGAGACGACGCGGAGGCGAAGTGCCGCCGAGGAATCCGCCCCGCACGCCAGGCGAGCCGCCCGGCTTCCACCGCGTGCTTCATGCCCTCGGCCATCAGCACCGGCTCCTGTGCCCGGGTCACGGCCGACGCCAGCATGACGCCCGCGCACCCCAGCTCCATCGCGAACGCTGCGTCCGACGCCGTACCGGCCCCCGCGTCCAAAATCACCGGCACCCGCGCGTGCTCCACGATCAGCTGGAAGTTGTGCGGGTTGCGGATGCCGAGACCGGACCCGATGGGCGACCCGAGCGGCATGACCGCCGCGCAGCCCACGTCCTCCAGCTTCCGCGCGAGCACAGGATCGTCGTTGGTGTACGGCAGCACCGTGAACCCGTCGTCGACCAGCGTCTCCGCGGCGTCCAGCAACTCGATCGGATCCGGCAGCAGCGTCCGCTCGTCGGCGATGACCTCCAGCTTGACCAGCTCCGTACCGAGCGCCTCCCGCGCGAGCCGCGCGGTCAGCACGGCCTCGCCCGCGGTGAAGCACCCCGCCGTGTTCGGCAGCACCCGGATGCCCAGCTTCTCGAGCACGGACAGCACCGAGCCGTGCGCCGCGGGATTCACCCGCCGCATCGCGACCGTCGTCAGCTCCGTGCCGGACGCCACGAGCGACCGCTCCAGGACGTCGAGGCTGGGCGCACCCCCCGTACCCATGATCAGCCGGGACGAGAAGGACGTACCTCCGAGGACAAACGGATCGTCGGCCATGGTTCAGCCTCCTTGGACTGCGGTGAGGACTTCGACGCGGTCTCCCTCGGAGAGGGCCGTGGACGACCACCGCGTGCGCGGGACGACGGTTTCGTTGAGCGCGGCGGCGACGCCGGAGGGCGCGACGGTGAGGGTGGCGACGAGCGCGTCGAGGGCCGTGCCGGCGGCGACGAGCCGTCGCTCTCCGTTGACGAAGATGTTCATACCGTCTGCTCCGTGAGTGTTGTGCTGAAGCGCCCGGGGGTGAAGGGGCGGGCCTCTTCCGGAAGCTCGCCGGTGGTCAGGACGTGCGCCATGACGTCCCCGGTGACGGGCGTGAGCAGGACGCCGTTGCGGTAGTGCCCGGTGGCCAGCAGCAGCCCGTCGAGCGCGGTCGGGCCGAGCAGTGGCGCGTTGTCGGGCGACCCGGGCCGCAGGCCCGCGCGCGTCTCGGTGAGCGGCAGCTCGGTGATCCCGGGCACCAGCTCATGGGCGTCGCGCAGCAGCTCGTAGACCCCGCCCGCGGTCACCGTCGTGTCCCAGCCCAGCTCCTCGCTGGTGGCGCCCACGACGAGCTCGCCGTTCTCCCGCGGCACCAGATAGACGTGGCTGCCGCGCACCACGGCCCGCACGGTCCGGCTCAGGAACGGCGCGTACCGCTTCGGCACGGTCAGCCGCAGCACCTGACCCTTCACGGGCCGTACGGGCGGCAGTACGGCGGCGGGCACGCCCGGGAGCTTCCCGCTGAGGCTCCCGGCGGCGAGCACCACCTGCCCCGCCGCCAGCTGTTCACCGCCCGTCGTGACGACCCCGGCGGCCCGGTCCCGTACGACGGTCAAACGCTCCGCCCACGTCCGGTGGAACTCCACTCCGGCCCGCTCGCACGCCGTGACCAGGGCCTTCGCGAGCCGGCGCGGGTCGATCTGGTGGTCGCCGTCGACCCGCAGCCCGCCGCGCACGCCCGGCGCGAGCATCGGCTCCAGACGGCGGCACTCCCGGCCGCTGAGCCACTCCGATTCAAGCCCCGAGCGGTGTTGCAGGGCATGCAGTTCACGCAGGTGGGCGCGGTCGTCGGCGTCCAGCGCGACGGCCAGCGTGCCGCACCGGCGGTAGCCGAGGTCCTGGCCGCTCGCCTCGGTGAGTTCGGCGGCGAAGTCGGGATAGCGGCGCGCGGAGGCGAGGTTCAGGCCCAGCAGGGTCTGCTCGCCGTAGTGCAGCTCGGTGACGGCGGCGAGCATTCCGGCGGCCACCCGTGCCGCCCCGCCGCCCGGCTCGGGGTCCGCGACCGCGACGGTGAACCCGCGCTGCGCGGCCCGCCAGGCGGTCACGAGACCGATGATCCCGCCCCCGATGACGAGGACGTCCGACGCACGTGCGTCCGATGACGGCGCATCCGAGGAACGTGCAGGTGTACGCGTAGGCGACATGGGCTTCCAGCCCCTCCCTTCGCCGGCATGACCCGGATCAGGTTCGTACGGTCGGAGGCCGCCAGCCTCCCTCTCAGCCCGGTGCGTCCGGGCTCCCGCGAGTGCTTTACGTGAGCCACCCTAGCCCGCTGCCGTATGTCTCAGTAAGGGAGCCTCCGTCGGACGCGGGCGCGACGAACGTTGTGGAACAGGTCACTGCGCACGTCCCCTGACTGACAGATTGTCAGTTGTCTATGGTGATCAGGTGAGCGAGCAGACGCGGGCACAGGTGCGGGCGCAGGGGCGTACGGCACGGCGGGTCGTCATCGTGGGCGCGGGCATGGCCGGCGTGCAGACGGCGGTCGCCCTGCGGGAACAGGGTTTCACCGGGGACGTGACGCTGATCGGCGCCGAGCCGCACCAGCCGTACGACCGGCCACCCCTGTCCAAGGCGGTGCTGCTCGGCAAGGCCGAGGGCTCCGCCTTCGACATCGACTTCGAGGCGCTCGGCATCGAACTGCGGCTCGGCTGCGAGGCGCTGGGCCTGCGCCCCGCAGACCACGAGCTGGACACCGAGACAGGACCGGTGCCCTACGACGTCCTGGTCCTCGCGACCGGCGCGGAACCGATCCAGCTGCCCGGCGCGCAGGGCGTCCCCGGCGTCCATCTGCTGCGGACCCTGGACGACGCCGAGCGACTGCGCCCCGTGCTCGCCCAGCAGCACGACATCGTGGTCGTCGGGGCGGGCTGGATCGGTGCGGAGTTCGCGACGGCGGCGCGTGAGGCCGGGTGCGCGGTCACGGTCGTCGAGGCGGCCGACCGGCCGCTGGCCGGCGCGTTGCCCGCGGAGGTCGCGGCGCCGATGGCCGCCTGGTACGCGGACAGCGGCGCCTCGCTGCGCACCCACGCGCGCGTGGAGCGCGTCGAGCCCGGCGCGGTGGTGCTGGACGACGGCACGCGGGTGCCGGCGGGCGCCGTGGTCGTCGGCATCGGCGCGCGCCCCGCCACCGCCTGGCTGGCCGGCTCCGGCATCGAGCTCGGCGCCCACCGGGAGGTGGTCGCCGACAACCACCTGCGCACCTCCGTCCCGGACGTCTACGCGGTCGGCGACTGCGCCTCCTTCCCGTCGGGCCGCTACGAGGAGCGCCTCCTCGTCCACCACTGGGACAACGCCCTCCAGGCGCCGCGCACGGTCGCGGCGAACATCATCGGCGAGGCCCCGGCGGCGTACGACCCGGTCCCGTACTTCTGGTCCGAGCAGTTCGGCCGCTTCGTCCAGTACGTCGGCCATCACGCCCCCGCCGATACGACCATCTGGCGGGGCGACCCGTCGGGCGCGGCCTGGACGGTCTGCTGGCTCCGCGAGAGCCGCCTCGTCGCCCTCCTGGCCGTGGGGCGTCCCCGTGACCTGGCCCAGGGCCGCCGTCTGATCGAGGCGGGCATGCCCATGAACCCGGACATCCTGGCCGACCCGTCCCGCCCTCTGAAGGACGCCACGGCATGACCGCCCGGTTTTCGTCGTCGCCCGGACGGCGGTCCGGGGGGCGCTCGGGTACCGAGTGTCAGTCCGGGATGGCAGGCTTGTCCCGTGACCGAGATTGACGCAAAGATCGATGCTCTCGTCCCCGCCTGGCTCACCCTCCCCGACATCGCCGAACAGCTCGGCGTCGAGGTGACCCGCGTCCGGCAGTTGGTCAAGGAGGGCCAGCTGATCGCCGTACGCCGTGGTGAGAACCGCGCGCTGCACGTCCCCGCCGCCTTCATCGACGGGAACGAGCAGAAGGTCGTCAAGGGCCTGGCCGGCACCTTGACGCTCCTGCGGGACGACGGCTTCTCCGACGAAGAGATGCTCGAGTGGCTCTTCACCCCCGACCCGAGCCTGCCCGGCACCCCCGCGCAGGCTCTGAGCGAGAATCGCGGCACGGAGGTGAAGCGCCGCGCCCAGGCGCTCGCCGTCTGACTCGACCGACCGTCCGGCGTACGGACCACGGCCGGCCCCGGACCACCCGGGCCGCCGCGGTCCGTACGCACCGCACCACGTCCGTAGGGTGCGTACGACAGCCGTACGCTCCGCACCACGGGGGACACACGCATGCCCGAGAACGCCGCCCGCACCCGCCTCGCGGACGCCCGCGTCTACCTCTGCACGGACGCCCGCAAGCGCCAGGGCGACCTCGCCGAGTTCCTGGACGCGGTCCTGGCCGGCGGCGTCGACATCGTGCAGCTGCGCGACAAGGGCATGGAGGCCGCCGAGGAGCTGGAGCACCTCCAGGTCTTCGCGGACGCCTGCGCCCGCCACGGCAAGCTCCTCGCGGTCAACGACCGCGCGGACGTCGCCCACGCCATCGGCGCCGACGTGCTCCACCTGGGCCAGGGCGACCTCCCGGTCCCCGCCGCCCGCGCGATCCTCGGCGACGAGGTCCTGATGGGCCGCTCCACGCACGCCGAGTCCGAGGCCGCGGCCGCCGCCGTCCAGGACGGCGTGGACTACTTCTGCACCGGCCCCTGCTGGCCCACCCCCACCAAGCCCGGCCGCCACGCCCCGGGCCTCGGCCTGGTCCGTTACACGGCCTCCCTCGCCACCGACCGCCCCTGGTTCGCCATCGGCGGCATCGACCTCGGCAACCTCGACGAGGTGCTGGAAGCGGGCGCCCGCCGTGTCGTCGTCGTACGGGCGATCACCGAGGCGGCGGATCCCGGCGCGGCGGCGGGAGAATTCGCGAAGCGGCTGCGTCAGGCCTGAGCGGCGACCGCGTCAGGCACAGCGGGCGCGTCGACGGTCCGATCAACGCTCGGACCGGTTGTCCCACAAGTGTCCGAGGGGTGGACAAGAAGTCGACAAATCAGACAATTGGCGTCGGTTCGGTTGGGAGACCGCCGCCCCCTGACTAACCTGCGAGTATGGCCCTCGGATCTGCTTCCACCAGGACTGATCGCGCACGCACCGTGCGCGACATGCTCGCCACCGGCAAGGCGACGTACTCGTTCGAGTTCTCCGCGCCGAAAACTCCCCAAGGCGAGCGGAACCTGTGGAACGCGCTTCGTCGCGTCGAGGCCGTCGCCCCCGACTTCGTCTCCGTCACCTACGGTGCCGGTGGCTCCACCCGCGCGGGCACGGTCAAGGAGACCGAGCAGATCGTCGCCGACACGACGCTCACCCCGGTCGCCCACCTCACCGCGGTCAACCACTCCATCGCCGAACTGCGCAACATCATCGGCCAGTACGCCGACGCCGGCATCCGGAACATGCTCGCGGTCCGCGGCGACCCGCCCGGCGACCCGATGGGCGAGTGGGTCCCGCACCCCCGGGGCCTGACCTACGCCGCCGAACTGGTCCGTCTCATCAAGGAGTCCGGCGACTTCTGCGTCGGCGTCGCCGCCTTCCCCGAGATGCACCCCCGCTCCGCGGACTGGGACGTGGACGTCGCGCACTTCGTCGACAAGTGCCGGGCCGGCGCGGACTACGCGATCACCCAGATGTTCTTCCAGCCCGAGTCGTATCTGCGCCTGCGTGACCGGGTGGTGGCGGCCGGCTGTACGACACCGGTCATCCCGGAGGTCATGCCGGTGACGAGTGTGAAGATGCTGGAACGACTTCCGAAGCTCAGTAACGCTTCGTTCCCGGACGTCCTGAAAGAGCGGATCCTCACAGCCAAAGACGATCCGGCGGCTGTACGCTCCATTGGCATCGAGTTCGCGACGGAGTTCTGCGCGAGGCTGCTGGACGAGGGAGTCCCCGGACTTCACTTCATCACGCTCAACAACTCGACGGCGACGCTGGAAATCTACGAGAATCTGGGCCTGCACCACCCGCAGCAGGCCTAGACCGGTCGCACCCACGTACGACACACTGCGTAGCGGCCACTGGGAGAGGGGCGTACATGGGCTGGACGGTCCTCTATATCGCGTTCGGCATCGTCGCGCTGTGGCTGCTCGGCGAGGTCCTGCTGCAGTACAAGGCGCGGCTGCGCTGGCGCCTGCTCGCGTTCGTGGGCTTCCTCGGTGTCGTCTTCGGCGTGCTGATCCCCTCCGTGATCGTCATCGGGCTCGGCGCCTCGGCCTTCGCGGTCGGCCAGACGTACGTCACCCTGTCGTTCCGCCGCGGTTTCGCCGAGGGCTGGGCCGTGGGCAACCGGCAGGGCGCCGACAGCGGCGCCGACAAGGGCCTCGGCAAGAGCAAGCGCCGCCGCGGTGAGGAGCACCAGGACCCGGCGCCGGAGGCCTCCGACCTCGAGACGGCCGAGGGAGCCGAGTCCAGGGCCGAAGGACTGGCCCGAGGCGCGGCGTATCCCCAGGGCGACGACTTCGCCCGCGAGGACGACGTGTTCTCGCCCGCGCACTCCGACCGGTTCATGCCGCCCGGCTCCGGTGACCTGACGGCCGCCGAGGCCACCGCCGTGTACGAGCCCCAGCCCCTGCCCGACGACACCGGCTCCTACGGCGTCTACAGCGACACCGCCTACGCGACCGCCACCGACCAGTCCTACGCCGCCGCGGCCCAGTCCCAGGACCAGCAGGCCTACGCGTACGACGGCTACTCGACCGGGTACGACCAGCAGCAGTACGGCTACGACAACAATCAGCAGCAGTACGCCGCCTACTCCGACCCGTACATCGGCACGCAGACCTACAGCGGCGCCTCGTACGACACGACCTACGGCGGCGGCGACCAGCAGTACACGCAGCAGCAGGGCTACGGCCAGGACCAGTACGCCACCGGCGGCTACGGCGGCGAGACCCCCTCCGGCGGCGTCTGGGTCCCGCAGCAGCGCAGCACCGACGACCCCTACGGCGGCGAACTCCCGCCGGAACAGCCCTACCCGTACCAGGGCAACGGCAACGCCAACGGCGCCGGGTACGACGAGCAGTACCGGTACTGAAGGCCGCCCCCTCCCCGGGCGGCCTTCGGCGCGCCGGTGCGCTCACTGAGAGCCCCGGAACTGCGGTCCCTCCACGATCAGTCCGGACACCAGGGCGCCCGACATGCCCGCGTGCGGGAGGCCACCGCCCGGGTGGGCCCAGCCGCCGACCACGAACAGCCCCGGCATACGGGTGGTGTTCGACGCGTGCAGCAGCCGACCGCCCGCCGCGGCGAGCGCCGGGGCGGGGACGGCGCCGCCGTCCGCGCCGGTCTCCTCGGCGAAGTCGGCCGGAGTGCGGACCTCCTGCCACAGCAGACGGTCGCGCAGGCCAGGTATCGCGCGCTCGGCGACACCGAGCACCCCCTCCACGTCCGCCTCGGACACCGGCAGGCCTGACGGGACCGTGACGCTCAGCGTGACCGCCTCGTGCCCCGTGTCCGGCGCGAGGGTCGGGTCGTCCGGGCGCGACACCGTCACGGTGGGGGAGGAAGGGAACCCCGGACGCTCACCGAAGAGCCGGTCCAACTCCTCCGCCCGGTCCGCCGCGTGCACCACCGTCCGGTGTGCCACCCCCTCGGGGCGCCCTCCGCGCAGCGCCAGCAGCACGGTCAGCCGACTCGGCGCCCCGTGCCGCGGTGCGACCTCGTCACCGCCCCGTAGCGCCGTCCCGGGGACCAGGGCGTCGAGCGCTCCGGGCGCGACACCGGCGACCACGAAGTCCGCGTCCGCGGCCTCGCCGTCGGCCAGCTCCACACCCACCACTCGGCCGTCCTTCTCGACGATCCGCGCGACCGGGGTCCCGAAGCGGAACTCCACCCTGCGGGCCACGCACCGCTCGTACACCGCCCGCGCCAACTCCCGTATGCCGCCGCGCACATACCAGGTGCCGAAGGCGTGCTCCATGTACGGCAGCACGGCGGCGCTCGCCGGGGTGACGCGCGGATCGAGCCCGTGGGCGAGGGCGTGGCTCTCCAGCAGGGCCGTGAGGCGCGGGTCGCGCAACTCCCAGGCGCCGACCTCGGCGAGGGTCGTGGCGCGGCGGGTGCGCAGCAGCTTCTTGTGCGGCACCGAGGGGTAGGGCTCGCGCTCGGCGAGCACCGACCAGTTCGGCCACAGCGGCTCCTCCAGGAGCGGCCTGCGGGTGCGGTCCCAGGCCTCGCGCGCCCGCACCAGGAAGTCGCCCCACCGAGCGCCCGCGCCCGCCCCCAGAGCCGCGTCGAGGGCGGTGACGGCGCCGGCGCGTGAGGCGTTCGGCAGGCCGACTTCCGTGCCGTCGGCGAAGACATGGTGCGAGGACGGGTCCACCTGGACCAGCTCGACGCACGCCTCCAGCGGCTCCTTGCCCGTCTTGACGAACAGATCGCGGTAGACCGCGGGCAGCGGGAGCAGCCCCGGGCCCGTGTCGAACATGAAGCCGTCGCGCTGGAAGCGGCGCACCGCCCCGCCGTACGTCGCCGCGCGCTCGTACACCACCACCCGGTGGCCCGCGACGGCCAGCCGGGCGGCGGCCGCCATCGCGCCCATCCCGGCGCCGATCACCGCAATCCGTCCCATGCCGGCGACTTTATCGGCCGCCACTGACAACCCGGCCCGCGGTGCTCAGTCGGGTGGCTGTCCCACCCGCTCGGCCAGGCGTCTCTCCTCCCGGCGCTGGGCCCTTCGGCGCAGGAACCGGCGGATCCGTGAGATCAGGAAGAAGAGCGCCAGCAGCCCCGCGAGCAGCAGCACGCCCGCGATGATCGCCGCGGCCTCGGGGTGGAACATCGCGAAGGTCAGGATCCCGGCGACCCCGAGATCCTCGGCGGTGCTCATGATGTGGTTGCTGAACGGCTCGGGCGAGGTGTTGATCGCCATCCGTGTCCCGGCCTTGACCGTGTGGCTCGCCAATGCCGTCGAACCGCCGATCGCGCCCGCCGCCAGATCGGAGAGCGAACCGCTCTGCCCGGCGAGCAGGGCCCCGACCCAGGCCCCCGCCGCCGGGCGGATCACGGTGTGCACCGAGTCCCACACCGAGTCCACGTACGGGATCTTGTCGGCGACCGCCTCGCACAGGAAGAGAACGCCCGCTGTGATCAGGATCTCAGGACGCTGAAGGGACTGCGGGACGTCGTCGCTCAGACCGGTCGCTCCGAAGACGCCGAGGAGCAGCACCACCGCGTACGCGTTGATGCCACTGGCCCAGCCGCTGGTGAAGACCAGGGGGAGTACGGACACGGACGCGATCGTAACCAGTCGACGACGGCGCGTCCTGGGCATGAGTGCGTACGACTGAGTATCCGTACTCAGTGGGTGAGATGAGTACGCGCGCGGATGGGGCCCCACCTGCGCGAAAGAGAGAGTGGAGGCACGGAAGGGGGCGCGGCTCCGGTACCGCCGACACGGGGCGGCGGAACGGTCCTCGCGCCCTTGGCCGCTCCTTCCGCCGACTCCGTCGGCGGGAGTGAGGCACGGGGGAACCCGGGGGACGACCGAACGGGGGCCCAACGGGGAGTACGGGGAAGCACGGGGGAGTACGGCGAAGCGCCGGTTCGAGGCGGCCCGCGGGGGACGCGGCCACCTCGGACCGGCGCTTTGCCGTGCCCCGTTTCCGTACCGAGCCCTGCCGGCTCACCGATTGCCGCTCACGCGGCCCTGGAGCAGCCGCGACAGCGCCGCGTGGACGTCGTCCAGGGAACGCTCCGGCTGGAAGGCCTGCCAGTCCAGGGCGGCCACCAGGACCATCCCGACCAGCGCGGCGGCCGTCAGCGGAATGTCGATCTCGTCGCTGAGCTCGCCGTTCGCCACCCCTTCGCGCAGCACGCCCTCGACGACCGCGACGGCCTCCTGCCGGACCACCATGAGCGTGGACTGCCAGGCCCGGTTGGTGCGCCACAGCTCGGCCACGTAGAGCTGGGTGAAGGCCGGGTAGCGGTTGATGAAGGCGAGCCCGGCCCTGATCATCGCGTCCAGTGCGTCGACCTTGGTGCCGCCGTCCCGCTCGGTGCGCTCCGCGGCCTCCCGCAGGGAGGCGGTGAGGAGTCCCACGCCATGCCGCAGCAACTCCTCGAAGAGGACGGACTTGCTCGCGAAGTTGTAGTAGACGGTGCCTTTCGCGACCCCGGCCCGCTCGGCGATCTCGTCCACGGTGGTGGCGGAGAACCCCTGTTCCGCGATGAGGGTGACCGCCGCCTCGTAGAGCTTCTGCCGGGTCGCCTCGCGACGGCCGCCGCCTGCCGTGGTGCTCCTGCTTTCCATGGCCCTGATTGTCACAGGCTCAGCTCGGGGTGCAGACGGTCGAGGGTCCACACCTGCTTGCGGTGTGCCGACAGGGCGGTCAGCGCGAGCGCGCCCGCGGTGAACGCCGTGAGGACGGCGCACGCCTGCCAGACCGGTCCGAGACCGCCGCCCGTGATGAGCCTGCGGAGGGCCTCGACGACGTAACTCATCGGCAAGAAGGGGTGGATCGCGTTGAAGAAGCCCGGACTGGTCTGGACGGGGTACGTGCCGCCCGCCGAGGTCAGCTGGAGCATCAGGAGGGCGAGTACGAGGATCCGGCCCGCCGCTCCGAAGCGTGCGTTCAGCCACTGCACGAGCGCCGCGAAGCACGCCGTCACCAGGCACAGGAAGCCGACGGTCCCGGCCGCCCGTACCATCTCCAGGCCGATCGCCCAGTGCAGCACGGACATCAGGGCCACCGTCTGGAGCACGCCCAGGGCGGCCACCGGCAGCCAGCCCGCCAGCGCGATGCGCCAGGCCGAGGCACCCACCGCGAGCGCGCGCCGGTTCAGCGGCTGGATCAGCATGTACGCCACCATCGCGCCCACCCACAGGGACAGCGGGATGAAGTACGGGGCGAAGCCCGTGCCGTAGTTGGGCGCCTTGTGCAGGTCCTTGGAGGCGAGCTTCACCGGGTCGGCCATGACCTGGGTGCGCAGGTCGCGGTCCTGCCGGTCGTAGTCGGGGATCTGCCCGGCGCCGTCGTGCAGTCCGCCGGCGAGCTGCCCCGAGCCGCCGACGAGCTTGTACATGCCCTCGTCGAGGGTGCTCGCGCCCGTCTTCAGCTTGCCGACACCCGTGTCGAGGTCCGCCGCGCCTGTCTTGGCCGTGCCGAGCCCCGTGCGCAGCTTCTTGGCCCCCGCGGCGACCTTCTCGGCGCCCTCGTTCAGCTTGTTGACCTTGGAGACGGCGTCGGTGAGGTCTTCGGAGAGGTGCGGCGAGCGGTCGGCGAGGGCCTGAGCCTGCTGCTGGAGGGTGCCCAGGTTCTTGTCGAGCCGGTCGAGATCGCCGTTCTGGTCGCCGATGAGCGTGTTCACGTCGTCGGCGACCTCGGCCACGTTCGCCGCCGCCTGCTGGGCCTTCTTCAGGTCGGGGCAGGCGGCGTCGGGCAACGGCGGGGTCTCGCAGCGTGCCCTGTAGACGGCGCTCAGCGCGTCGGAGGCCGTATGGGCGCCCTTGGCGGCGGCCGGGGCCGTCTTCACCAGCGTGTCGAGGTTGTGGCGGATCCCCGCGGCGGAGTCGGCGACGAGCCGCGCCGTGTCGCCGATCGACTTCTCGTTGTCCTTCAGGAAGGGGCCCACCTTGTCCGCGACCCCGTTGACCCTGTCGGCGAGCGCTCCCGTGCCGTCGGCGACCTGCCGCGAGCCGTCCGCCAGGTCGCCGGCGCCCTTGTCGAGCTTGCGCAGGCCCCCGGAGAGCTTGCCACTGCCCTCCTTGGCGTCCTTCAGGCCGTCGGCGAGGTCCTCGGAGCCCTTCCGGGCCCTGCCGATCCCGCCGCTGAGTTTGTCGGCCCCCTTGGCGGCCTTCTCGGTCGCCCCGTGGATGTCCGAGAACGAGATGAAGATCTTGTCGAGGAACGACCGGGAGGCCTTCGTGGACGCCGCCGTGCGCACCTCGCCGAACACCGTCCGTGAGATCTGCCCGACGATGTAGTTGTTCGCGTCGTTCGTACGTACCTGGAGGGCGCCCGTCTCCGGCGCCTGCCCGGAGCTGGAGGCGATCCTCCGGCTGAAGTCGGACGGCATGGTCAGCGACAGGTAGTACGTGCCGTCCTCGACGCCCCGATGGGCCTCGGCCGCGCTCACCTCGTGCCACTCGAAGGTGTCGCTGTCGCGCAGCCCCTTGGTGAGGTCCGCGCCCGCCGTGAGCTTCTTGCCCGCGACGCTCGCCCCCCTGTCGTCGTTCACGAGCGCCACGGGGATGCGGTCCAGCCGGCCGTACGGGTCCCAGAACGACCACAGGTAGAGGGCGCCGTACAGGAGCGGCAGCAACAGGAGCGCGGCCAGCGCGGCGCGCGGGAGCTTGCCCCGGCCGAAGCGCCTGAGCTCAAGAACGGCCAGTCTCGGCGAGCGCATCGGCCGTCTCCTTGTCGTCGGTCTCGCTGGTGTGGTCGGTCGGGCGGGTGGACACGCGGACGGCACCCTCGGGAGCCTCGCTGCACACCGCCACGACCGTGGTGCCCGACTGGGCGATCGACTTCAGCAGGGCCCAGGCCTCGGCCCGTTCGGCATCCGACAACTTGAGGTCGGTGTCGTCGACGCCGAGCAGCCCCGGGCGGCCGACGAGGGCCAACGCGACGGACAGCCGCAGGGCTTCGAGCCGCTCCAGGTCACGTACGGCGGTCCGGGAGCCCTTGGGCAGGGCCTCCCGGTCCAGCCCGGCGGCGGTCAGTGCGGAGTCGATCCGCAGCTTCCCCTCGGCCGCCCGCTCCCTGCGCGGACGCACCAGCCCGCGCAGGGAGTTCTTCAGGGAACCCCCGAACCGCCGCTGCAGCAGTGCCCGTTCGAGCAGGTGCTCCCCGACGGTCAGGGCGGGGTCCAGGTCGGTGACACCCGGGACATGGGCCAGCGCGCTCGCGCGACGCACCGCGGCCATCTGCCGCGGCAGCGTCGCCCCGCCCACGGTGGCCGTCCCCTCGGTGGACCGCATCCGGCCCGTGAGCGCGAGCAGCAGGCACGTACGGCCCGAGCCGGACGGTCCCTCGACCGCGATCAGCGAGCCGGGCGGCGCATCGACACCGACCCCCCGGAACGCCCAGCCGCGAGGGCCCTCGAGTCCGAAGTCCCTGGCCTTGAGCCCGAGTCCGTGCGGACCGTCCACAACGTCCCCATCCCCTGAACATTTTTGAACTGACTGGTCAGTGCAAAAACTAACCCGAACTCTCGATCGAGGCAAAGGCCCAGGTCAGAACGGATTGTCAGTGCCATACCTCACGATGGGCACATACGGCCACAGTGCCGTCACACAGACGACAGGAGGTTCGTCATGGCCACCTCTTCCGCAGCAGCCGCCCACCGGCGCCGCGCCACCGGCCCTGCCCCCTCACTGACCGGCCCGGCGAGCGACGTACACCCCGTGCTCCGCCGGACCACGGCCCCGCCCGCCGCCCTCGACCTGCTCGCCCAGGCCCGCGCCGGCCTCGACGAGGCGACCGCCCTGGAAACACCCAATGAGCGCTACGCGACGGCGCACTTGGCGGCCCTGCGCACCGCCGCCGCCGTCCTCGCCGCACGGGGCCGCCCGGAGCCCACACCCCGACGCCGCGCCCGCATCCGGAGCGCCTGGGAAGTGCTCCCCGAGATCGCACCCGAACTCACCGAGTGGAGCGCCCTGTTCGCCTCCGGAGCCGACCGGCGCGCCCGCGCCGAGGCGGGTATCCGGGGCGCGGCCGGCACCCGCGACGCCGACGACCTGATACGGGACGTGGCGATGTTCCTGCGCCTCGTCGAGCGGATGCTGGTGCTGCAACCCGTACTGCCCCAGCCCCGTCGGAACGGAGGGGAGGAGGGGGACGGAGACGGGGAGGGCAGGGAGCACGGAAAGGGCAGGGAGGTCCCGGACGCGAGCTGACCCCGTGATCCACCGCGCGACCCGATGCCTGCTCCGACGCGTGATCCGCCGGGTGAGACGGAGGATCGGGTAAGACGGCGGAGGCAATAGGGTGGAGGCGCCTGAAGCCTCCTGCCGGGAGGCCCCCCGATCGCTCCGCCGCGCAAGAGGCGGTGCCGCTCCGAGGAGTCAACTGCCGTGCCGGACCCGACGCGCCCCCGCGCCTCTCTCCGTACCGCCGTGGTCTGGGAGGTCCTCAAGGACGCTCTCGACCGCCGGGTCAAGGCCACGGGGCGGGAGTCCCTGGACGTCCTCGACACCGGAGGCGGCAGCGGCAACTTCGCGGTGCCCGTGGCCCGCCTCGGCCACCGTGTCACCGTCGTCGACCCCAGCCCGAACGCGCTGTTCGCGCTGGAGCGCCGGGCCGCCGAGGCCGGGGTCGCCGACCGTGTCAAGGGCGTCCAGGGCGACGCCCACGGCCTCTTCGACGTCGTCGAGCGCGGCGGCTACGACGTCGTGCTGTGCCACGGGGTCCTGGAGTACGTGGACGACCCCGCCGACGGCGTGCGCAACGTGGTCGACGCACTGCGCCCCGAGGGTGTTCTCAGCCTCCTCGCGGCGGGCCTGGGCGGCGCCGTGCTCGCCCGTGCCCTCGCCGGGCACTTCAAGGAGGCCAAGCAGGCGCTCGACGACCCGGACGGACGCTGGGGCGAGGGTGATCCCGTACCCCACCGCTTCACCGCCGACCAGCTCACCGCGCTCGTCGAGGGAGCGGGTCTGCGCGTCGGCGCCGTGCACGGCGTACGGGTCTTCGCGGACCTGGTCCCCGGCGTCCTCGTGGACACCGAGCCGGGTGCCGTGGAAGCCCTCCTGAAGCTCGAGGCGGCGGCCGCCGAACTCCCCGCGTTCCACTCCGTGGCCACTCAGCTTCATGTGCTCGGTGAGACGCAGGGGGCCGACGAGGGTTGAGCCGCCTCTCCTGTTGCGCCCCTGATCAGGGGCGGGGCGGCAGATGGAGTACGCCACAGGCCACCCGATCGGGCGCTCGGCGCCGTATGATCGAGGGAGACCGTCCGGCATGACGGGCCGGTTGCTGGGGAATGCACGCCTCAGTGAATCGGGGTGCCATGGCGGGTTCCGGTTGGCGAATTGGCGCAGAGGGGCGGGTTTCACGGGGGCGATTCCCTGCCTATCCTGAAGGGGACCCCCGGTCGCCCCGGCGACTGCACGATGAGGAGGACGCCGTGCCGCTCTCGGAGCACGAGCAGCGAATGCTCGAGCAGATGGAGCGAGCGCTGTACGCCGAAGATCCCAAGTTCGCGACAGCGCTTGAGGGAAGCGGGCTGCGTACGTACACCCGGCGACGGGTCTACCAGGCGGTCGCGGGCTTTCTGGTGGGTATCGCGCTCCTCATGGCCGGAATGGTCTCGAAGCAGATCTGGGTCAGCGTGGTGGGTTTTCTCGTCATGCTGGGCTGTGCGGTGCTCGCCGTCACCGGTTGGCGCAAGGCTCCCAAGCCGGGTGAGCAGCCGGCCGCGCCCGGCGCACCCGCCGCGCGCCGCCACCAGGGCCGACAGCGCCGCTCCATGATGGACCGCATCGAACAACGCTGGCAGCGACGCCGAGACGAGCAGGGGCAGTAGCCCGGCGGGGTCAGTAGCCCTGCGGGCGCCCGCAGTCGAAGACAACGCGTGAGGGGGTGTCCCACCCGGGCCGGGTGGGACACCCCCTCAGTCGTACCCCGACAGGGCGTCCGGCCCGCGCCGACGTGAAGCGCCGGCGTGACGCCGGCGTGAACCGAACCTTCGCGCGTGGGACGCCGGCCGGCACCGGCGAACTCCGTCCCGGTCGCGCACCAACCACATGTGGCCCGTGTCCCCGGCCGGGGACACGGGCCACATGGTTCAACGCGACGTCAGCTGTTCTGCCCTGAAGGGCGTCGCAGCAGGGACTCCCTGCGCGCCGCCAGCCGGGCCGACAGAGCCGCCCAGTAGTCCGACGCCGCCCAGGCCACCCGGACGGCTGAGCGGGGCGCGAGCAGGGCGCGCAGGCGGGCGGTGCGGCTCGCCCGGGCGCCGAGGGCGTCCGTGACACGACGGGCGTCTTCCGCGAGCCCCGCCGTCAGCCGTGGGTGCGGGGCGTACAGCACCTGCTCCACCGCCGCGGCCATCCGGTGCACCGCCTCCGACGCCTCGGCTTCGAGGAGCCCGAGTCGCACGATCCGCGCCGCGGCCTTCCGTGGTGTCCGGGACTCGTCCGGCACGATTCCGTAGTCCCACGCCGTGTCGGTCACCTCCAGCCACGTCGCCAGCGTGTACGCGGGCGCGTCCGCCTCACCGCGGCCGTGCGCACCCAGCCGCACGGACCGGAGCCGCATCCGCCACAGCATCGGCAGCAGCGGCACGACCAGCAGCAGGAGCCCGGCCAGTGTGTACCCCAGGATCTGGAACCACGGAGTGCCGTCGTCCTTGGAGCCCACCGCGGCCGGCGCGGACTGGCTCGGGCACGCCTCCAGCTTCTTCTGCTCGGCCAGGCAGTTGCCGCCGGCCGAGAGAGCGGTGGACGGCGCCGCGGAGGTCGACGTGGACGGCTTCGGCACCGTCGACGAGTCGGACCCGGGCGTGTCCGTCTGGGTGTACTCCGGCACCGAGCCCCGGTTCGGGGTCGGCTCGAAGCGGGTCCAGCCCACCCCTTCGAAGTACAGCTCGGGCCAGGCGTGCGCGTCCCGCAGCCCCACCGACATCGAACCGTCGGCCTGCGGGGAGCCGGGCGTGAAGCCCACCGCGACCCGGGCCGGAATCCCCAGCGTGCGGGCCATCGAGGCCATCGCGAAGGAGAAGTGGACGCAGAAGCCCTGCTTGTCCTTCAGGAAGCGCGCGATCGCGGCCGAGCCGCTGCCCACCTGCACCTGGGTGTTGTAGGTGAATCCGCCGTTCACCGCGAAGTAGTCCTGGAGTTTGACCGCCTGCTCGTAGTGGTTCGTCGAGCCCGCGGTGACCTTGCGCGCGGTGTCGGCCACCACCGCGGGCAGCGACGACGGCACCTTGGTGAACTCGCGCTTCAGGGCCTTCGACGGCTCGGGCGCGTTCGCCAGTTGCTCCGCGGTCGGCCGCACGATCAGGCTCGTCACCTCGTACCGCACGCCGCGGGTGTTCTGACCGTGGTCACCGACGAGCGTGCGCCCGACCGGCTCATAGCGCCAACTGCCGCTGATGTTCACCTTGCTGACCGGGTATGGCATGGGCAGCCAGTCCTGCGCGTACCAGTCGGCCGCCGAGATGCGGGTCTGGATCTCGCTGCGCTGGACATCGGCGCCGAGGCCGATCGGCGTCGGGAACGTGTCCGGCACGTCCTGGATGTGTCGCTGGGCCGGCTTCCACGCCGTGCCGTCGAAGTCGTCCAGGGACACGATCCGCAGATACATGTCCTGGGTGTCCTCGGAGTTGGTGCGGTAGGACATGACCTGGCGGTCCTCGTCCACGTTCAGGCTGTCGCGGAGCGAGACCAGCGGGTTCACCGCGGAGATCGTGCCGCCCCCGGAACCCGAGCCGACGCCCGCCCCCGCGCCGCCCAGCAGACCGCCGTCGAGGGCGGGCAGGCCGAGCGGCACCACCAGGGCGATGCCCAGCGCGACCACGCCGATGCGCCGTCCCGTGCGGACCGGTGCGACCGTGCCCGAGGAGGCGTCCAGCCCCTGTGATCGGGGCGCGCCGCCGAAGACCCGGCCCCACTGGGAGAGCCGGTCGCGGCCCTCCGCCAGGAGCAGCATCAGATAGCCCGCCGCCGCGAGCAGGAACCACAGCCAGGCCCAGCCGCCGCCCGACAGTCCCGCGGCGACCGAGTACAGCGCGAGCAGGGGGAGTCCGGCGGGGGCCGCGCTGCGGAACGTCACCGCGAGCGTGTCCACCGCGAGCCCGATCACCAGGACACCGCCGATCAGCATCAGGCGGATGCCGTCGGACAGCGGTGCCGGAATCGCGTACCGCCCGACGTCGTCGGTGCCCGCCTGGAGCAGATCGCCGAGGTGCCGGAACGCCTCCGGTCCCGGGACGAAGCCGAGGAGAGCCTGCTGCTGGGCGAAGACCAGCGTCAGCAGCATCAGCGTCACCAGCGCCTGCGCCGCCACCGTCAGCGGCCGGGCCAGCGGAACCCGCCGGGTCAGCGCGCCCACAGCGGACTGCAGTGCCAGCAGGAACGCCGCCTGGAGGAACCACGTCGCCGGCTTGACCAGCGGCAGCAGCGCGCACGCGGCCATCAGTGTGGCCGCCGCCGCATACAACGTCAGCCGGGCCCGCCCGCTCATGAGCCTCCACCCCCTGCCGTGCTCCCCGTCGAGGCGGCACCCATGCGCTGCCCATCCGCCTGCCGCCACAGGTCGGCGAGCTCCGCCCCCCGTGGCACCGTCACGGCGGTCCAGCCCGCATCGCGCAGCATGCGCAGTCGATCCTCGCTCCTGTTCAACGGGCCGGGGACGTCGGTCGGTTCCCGCACCCAGGTCTCGCTGTCCAGCAGGAAGGCGACGGCCCCGCCGCTGCGCTGGCGCATCTTGGCGAGCACCGTCGCCTGCTCCTCGTCGAGGTCGCCGAGAAAGGCGATCAGCAGCCCTTCGTTGCCCCCGCGCAGGACGTCGTAGGCCCGGGAGAGCCCGGCGCCGTCCGAGTGGTCGATGACCGCGAGCGTGTCCATCATCAGTCCGGCCGCGTCCGCCGACTCCTGGCTCGCGCCCGCGAAGCCGTCGGCGCCCTCGCCGGGCACCGAGTTGCCGTCGTCCGTCAGCAGCCGCACCGAGAAGCCCCGCTCGAGCATGTGCACCAGCGCCGACGCCGTGCCCGACACCGCCCACTCGAAGGCGGAGTCCGGGCCGGCGCCTTCGTAGGCGATGCCCCGGGTGTCGAGCAGCACCGTGCAGCGGGAGCGCTGCGGTTGTTCCTCGCGACGGACCATCAGTTCGCCGTAGCGTGCGGTCAGGCGCCAGTGCACCCGGCGCAGGTCGTCGCCGTAGCGGTAGCCGCGCGGGATGATGTCGTCCTCGCCGGCCAGCGCCAGCGAGCGCTGCCGCCCGTCGCCGTATCCCTTCGCCTCACCGCTCAGCCGCACCGGCGGCAGCGGCTCCACGCGCGGGATGACCGTCAGGGTGTCGTACGTCGAGAAGGAGCGGGTCAGCTCGCACATCCCGAACGGGTCCGTCAGACGCAGCTGCAGCGGACCCAGCGGATAGCGGCCGCGCAGGTCGGAGCGGACCCGGTAGGACACCTCGCGCCGGCCGCCCGCCTCCACCCGGTCCAGGACGAACCGGGGCCGCGGGCCGAGCACGTACGGCACCCGGTCCTGGAGCATCAGCAGACCGGTGGGCAGCCGCGAGACGTTGTCCATCCGCAGATGGACGCGGGCCTCGGAACCGGCCGGCACCCGCCCGGGGGAGAGCCTGCGGCTGCCCGCGACCCGGTAGCGCGTGCGGTACAGCACGGTCGCGCAGACCAGCGGCAGGACCGCGAGAAGCAGGCCGACCCGGAGCAGATCGCTCTGCCCCAGGACGTACGCGCAGATCGCGGCCGCGATGCCGGCGGCCAGGAAGGAGCGTCCGCGGGTGGTGAGACCGGTGAGCGCGGTGCGCAACCCGCCCTTGTCCTCCTCGGCGTCGCCGGTCCCCCCGGTCGTCATCACAGCCTCCGGGGCGGCTGCTGGCCGTACGCGGGCGCGCCGCGGCCCATCGTGAAGCCCGGCTGCTGCTGGGGCGCCGCGGGAACGGCGGTGTGCTGAAGGATCTCCTGGACGACCTGCTCGGCCGTACGACGGTTCAACTGCGCCTGGGCCGTGGGGAGCAGACGGTGAGCCAGGACCGCCACGGCGAGCGCCTGGATGTCGTCCGGCAGCGCGTACTCCCGGCCGCTGAGCGCCGCTGAGGCCTTCGCCGCGCGCAGCAGATGCAGCGTGGCACGCGGCGAGGCGCCGAGTCTCAGGTCGGGGTGGGTACGCGTGGCGGCGACCAGATCCACCGCGTACCGCCGGACCGTCTCCGCGACGTGGACCGTGCGGACCGCGTCGATCAGCTTCACGATCTCGTGCGCGTGCGCCACCGGCTGGAGGTCGTCCAGCGGGGAGATCCCGCCGTGGACGTCCAGCATCTGAAGCTCGGCGTCCGCACTGGGGTAGCCGATGGAGACGCGGGCCATGAAGCGGTCGCGCTGGGCCTCCGGCAGCGGGTAGGTGCCCTCCATCTCGACCGGGTTCTGCGTGGCCACCACCATGAAGGGGCTGGGCAGTTCGTAGGTCTGCCCGTCGATGGTGACCTGGCGCTCCTCCATTGACTCCAGGAGCGCTGACTGCGTCTTGGGGGAGGCGCGGTTGATCTCGTCGCCGATCACGATCTGCGCGAAGATCGCGCCCGGCTTGAACTCGAAGTCCCGGCGCTGCTGGTCCCAGATGGACACACCCGTGATGTCCGAGGGCAGCAGGTCGGGCGTGAACTGGATACGCCGCACCGAGCAGTCGATGGACCGTGCCAGTGCCTTGGCGAGCATGGTCTTGCCGACGCCGGGGACATCCTCGATCAGAAGATGCCCCTCGGCGAGCAGCACGGTCAGCGAAAGCCGTACGACCTCAGGCTTGCCTTCGATCACTCCTTCCACCGAACTGCGGACACGCTCCACAGTGGCGGTCAGATCTGTAAGGCTCGCTCGATCGTCATAGGTCGTCACCCGGCCCTCCTCGGCCCGTTCTCGGGCCGACGCCCTGTGCGGACCGGCCCACCCCGAAACACGGACACCACGCGGGAGAAGTTCCGCGTGACGCCACAACCGCATTCTTGTTGCCGTTACCGGTTCGTGTCACTCGCCTGTGGACAACTGGCTGCGATATGTCAGGTCTTGCGACCCTTTGGGCGCCGGTGGGTCGGGGTCTTTCGTGAAGTGAGGGTCCCATGAGGGTCCCAGGAAGTCTTACGAGGGGCCCGGTGGGAGTGTTCAGGCGGGGTCGATCTCGCGCAGCAGGCCCGTGGTCACGTCGAAGACGAAGCCGCGCACGTCGTCCGTGTGCAGGAGGAACGGTGAGGTGCGCACGCGCTGCATCGACTGCCGTACGTCCTGTTCGACGTCCCGGAAGGCTTCGACCGCCCAGGCGGGGCGCTGGCCGACCTCCATCTCCAGGTCGTGCCGGAAGTCCTCGGTGAGGGACTCCAGGCCGCAGCCGGTGTGGTGGATGAGAACGACACTGCGGGTGCCGAGCGCCCGCTGGCTGATGGTGAGGGAGCGGATCACGTCGTCGGTGACGACGCCGCCCGCGTTGCGGATGGTGTGACAGTCACCCAGCTCCAGGCCGAGTGCGGCGTGCAGGTCGAGCCGGGCGTCCATGCACGCGACCACCGCGACGTGCAGCACGGGGCGGGCGTCCATCCCGGGATCGGTGAACGCGCCGGCGTACCGCTGGTTCGCCTCGACGAGGCGGTCGGTCACGGTGCCGCCCGTGGCTATGGCGTCTTCGGGCTCTGTGGGTACGGATGCAGAAGTCGTCATAGCTATGACGGTACTGGTCACGTACGAAGTAGTCCTGCTGTGAGAAGGGACAAAGAACGTCATCGTGTCTTGTTGTGAGGTAACCCACATGGGTGTTTGGAGATCGCCCGGATAGGTGAATTTTGCTGATTCATCGCTTCGATCGGGGGTTCATGGAGGAGTGGTCCGCGACGCGCATGCCGGTTGATTGACCGCGAGACACCGTGGACTAAAGTGACGCGAAGCGGGAGGCGTGGCTCTCCCTGCTGGACTGCTTTCCCCTGGAGACCCGGCGATTTTCCGGCGTCTCCCCCCGCGTGCGCGGCGCGTACGTACGGCTCGGCCTCCTCCCGCTCCCGGTCGGCTGACGCCACTCACCCGGCGCCAGCAGGCCTCCCCTTCTCGAGCGGGTGGGGACCCGGCGGTGCGTACGGCCGCGCCGGACCTGAGAGGGCCCAGATTCAATGGGGCGCGAAGCGCATTCGGATAAGGGTGGTGGGCGACGGGAGGGACAGAGTCGACACGTCCCGGTGATGCTCCAGCGGTGCCTGGACCTGTTGGCCCCGGCCCTCACCGAGCCGGGCGCCGTGGTCGTCGACTGCACGCTGGGACTCGGCGGCCACAGCGAGGCGCTGCTGGCCCGGTTCCCTAAGGCCCGTCTCGTCGCCCTCGACCGCGACAAGGAGGCGCTGCGCCTCTCCGGAGAGCGGCTCGCCCCGTTCGGTGACCGCGCCACCCTCGTGCACGCGGTCTACGACGAACTGCCCGAGGTGCTCGACCGCCTCGGCATCCCGCGTGTCCAGGGCGTCCTGTTCGACCTGGGCGTCTCCTCCATGCAACTCGACGAGGCCGACCGCGGCTTCGCCTACGCCCAGGACGCCCCGCTCGACATGCGGATGGACCAGACGACCGGCATCAGCGCGGCCGAGGTGCTCAACACCTACCCGGCGGGCGAACTGGTGCGGATCCTGCGCGCGTACGGCGAGGAGAAGCAGGCCAAACGGATCGTCTCCGCCGTCGTGCGCGAACGCGAGAAGGAACCCTTCAGCAACAGCGCGCGGCTCGTCGAGCTGATCCGCGACTCCCTGCCGCAGGCCGCCAAGCGCACCGGCGGCAACCCCGCCAAGCGCACCTTCCAGGCCCTGCGCATCGAGGTCAACGGGGAGCTCAGCGTCCTGGAGCGGGCGATTCCCGCGGCCGTGAAGGCGCTCGCCGTCGGCGGCCGGATCGCCGTCCTGTCGTACCACTCGCTGGAGGACCGGCTGGTCAAGCAGGTGTTCGCGGCCGGTGCCGCCACCACCGCGCCGCCCGGTCTGCCGGTGGTGCCCGAGCGCTACCAGCCCCGGCTCAAGCTGCTCACCCGCGGTGCCGAACTTCCCACCGAGGAGGAGGTCGCCGAGAACCGGCGAGCGGCCCCCGCCCGGCTGCGCGGGGCCCAGCGCATCCGCGAGGACGCCGAGTGAGGCACCAGGAGGGGCAGGTCGAGTGAGTAGGAAACCCGAACTCAGGGGGCGGGCCGCCCGGCTCGCCCGGCTTCTCCCCGCCGGCGGGGGCCATGCCGCCCGCACGCCCTTCGTCCTGCTCGTCGTGCTCCTGCTCGGCGGCGGCCTGATCGGCCTCCTCGTGCTGAACTCCGCGCTGAGCGAGGGCTCGTTCCGCCTGGACGACCTGCAGAGGGACACCAAGAGCCTCACCGACGAGGAGCAGGCGCTGCAGCGGGACGTGGACACCTACTCCGCGCCCGACGCCCTCCAGCGCCGAGCCCACGAGCTGGGCATGGTGCCCGGCGGCGACCCGGCCTTCCTCAACCCGGACGGCAGCGTCAGGGGCGTCCCCGGGACCGCCGCCCAGCAGTCCTCCGCACGCAACCCGGTGGTCCGCCCGCCCGAGGTTCTCGCCCTCACGCAGACCAAGGCCCCGGCCACCAGCGCCCCGGCGGCCGCCGTCCCCTCCGCCGCCGCCCCGCGGACCCCGACCCCGCGGACCCCCGCCCCCACCCCGTCCGCACAGCCCTCCTCGACCCCCGGCAGGTGACGGAAGTGTCCGACAGGGAACCGCCGCGCCGCCGTGTGCCCGGCCCCGCCAGGCCCGTACGCCCCGGCGGTCAGCGGCGTCCGGGCCCAGGCGCCCGCCCCGCACGCCGCCCGGGCGCGCCCCGGCCCGGCGGCCCGCAGGTCCTGCGGCTGGGCAGCCCCCGGCCCCGGCTGCGCATGGTCAGCCTCGCCCTGACGCTGGTGATGATCGCCTTCGTGGTGCGCCTGCTCCAGGTGCAGGCCGTGGATGCCAACGCGTACGCCGCGAAGGCCGAGCAGAACCGGTACGTCGGCCGCACCCTGGCCGCCACCCGCGGCGGAATCACGGACCGCAACGGCGTGGAGCTCGCGACGAGCGTGGACGCGTACGACATCACGGCCGACCCCACGATGTTCACGCAGGAAGCGACGAAGGTGACGGACGCGCCCGAGCAGGCCGCGGCGCTGCTCGGGCCGATCCTCGGCCAGGACATGGACACCGTCGCCAAGAAGCTCCGTACGAAGAACTCCCGCTACACACTGCTCGCGCACCGCCAGACCCCCCAGGTCTGGAAGCAGATCAAGGACCTGAGGAACACGCTCGCGGTCAAGGCGGAGACCGACAAGAGCACCGTCAACTTCCTCGCGGGCGTGGTGGCGGTTCCGGCCAGCAAGCGCGTGTATCCGAACGGCGATCTCGCCGCCGGGATACTGGGCTGGGTCAACGCCGACGGCAAGGGCGGCGGCGGAGTCGAGCAGAAACTGAACAAGGAACTCGCCGGCAAGGACGGCAAGATCCGCTACGCCCAGTCCGGCGGCCGTCAGGTGCCGACCGCGGGGTCGACGGAGACACCCGCCGTGGCGGGGTCCGACGTCGAACTGACCATCAACCGCGACATCCAGTGGGCCGCGCAGAACGCCATCACCGAGCAGGTGAAGGCGTCCAAGGCGGACCGCGGGTACGTGGTCGTGCAGGACGCCCGCAGCGGTGAGATCCTCGCCATGGCGAACTCGCCCGGTTTCGACCCCAACGACCTCACCCAGGCCAACGCGGCGGCCCTGGGCAACGCGGCCCTCCAGGACGCGTACGAGCCCGGCTCCACCGCCAAGGTCATGTCGATGGCCGCCGTACTGGAGGAGAACGCCGCGACGCCCGAGACGCACGTCGTCGTGCCCAACCGGCTGCACCGCGGCGACCGCCTCTTCCAGGACGACGTCGATCACGCGACCTGGAACCTGACGCTCAACGGCGTGCTCGCCAAGTCCAGCAACATCGGCACCATCCTGGCGACCGGCCAGCTCGGCAAGACGCAGAAGGAGGCGAACCAGGTCCTCTACTCGTATCTGCGCAAGTTCGGCATCGGCAGCTACACCGGGCTCGGTTTCCCCGGCGAGACGAAGGGCATCCTCGCGCCCGCCGACAAGTGGTCGACCTCCCAGCAGTACACGATTCCTTTCGGCCAGGGCATGTCGATCAACGCGATGCAGGCGGCCTCCGTCTACTCGACGATCGCCAACGGCGGTGTACGCGTCGAGCCGACGCTGGTGCGCGGCACCAAGGGGCCCGACGGCCGGTTCACCCCGGCCGCCCAGCCGAGGAAGACGAGGGTCGTGAGCGAGAAGACGGCGAAGACCCTCGCCCAGATGCTGGAGTCCGTCGTGGACGACGAGCAGGGCACCGGCGCCAAGGCGCGTATCCCCGGCTACCGGGTCGCGGGCAAGACGGGTACGGCCAACCGCGTGGATCCGGCCACCGGCAAGTACCACGGCTACACCTCGTCGTTCGCCGGATTCGCCCCCGCCGACAAGCCCCGGATCACCGTCTACTGCGCGATCCAGAACGCCACCAAGGGCAGCTACTTCGGCGGCCAGATCTGCGGACCCATCTACAAGCAGGTCATGGAGTTCGCGCTGAAGACCCTCCAGGTCCCGCCCACCGGAGCGGGGGCCGCCAATCTGCCCGTGACCTTCACGCCGTGATCGATTCCGGCCAGATGCCCTGATCAGGACTTGATCAGGTCCGGCCAGGACCCGGACAAGACCGCACGCACAACGGACCAGGAACCAGCTCGTGACAACGATCACCCCGGATTCCGGGAACCACGGCTCGCCACGCCCCTCGCTTCGCTCCGGCGGGGGTGCGCCCGGTACGCTCACCGCCGTGCCACACGCTGATCAGTCCCAAACCACCCAGAAGGGCGTTCCTGTGACATATCCGGGGCCGCCGCGACCGGTCCAGAACTCCGCCACACCCCTCGCGGAGCTCGCCGATCAGCTGGGTGTCACCGCCCCGGCGTCGAGTGCGGAGGTCACGGGCATCACCCATGACTCCCGCGCGGTGCGCCCCGGAGACCTCTATGCCGCGCTGCCGGGCGCCCGCATGCACGGCGCCGACTTCGTGACGCAGGCGGCCGGTCTCGGCGCGGTCGCCGTGCTGACCGACCCGACCGGCGCCGAGCGCGCCGCCGCCACCGGGCTGCCGGTCCTCGTCGCCGACGACCCGCGCGGCCTGATGGGAGAGCTCGCGGCCACCATCTACGGCCACCCCGGGCGCGATCTGCTCCAGATCGGCATCACCGGCACCTCCGGCAAGACCACCACGGCCTATCTCGTCGAGGGCGGCCTGAAGACGCTCCGCTCCACCGGCCTGATCGGCACCGTGGAGATGCGCATCGGCGAGGAGCGCATCAAGTCGGAGCGCACCACCCCCGAAGCAACCGACCTCCAGGCGCTGTTCGCGGTCATGCGCGAGCGCGGCGTCGACGCGGTCGCGATGGAGGTCTCCAGCCATGCGCTGGTCCTCGGGCGGGTCGACGGCTGTGTCTTCGACATCGCGGTCTTCAACAACCTCAGCCCGGAACACATGGAGTTCCACTCCGACATGGAGGACTACTTCCGGGCCAAGGCGCAGCTGTTCACACCGCGACGCAGCAAACTCGGCGTCGTCAACCTCGACGACGAGTACGGGCGCAGGCTGGCCGAGGAGGCCACCGTCCCCGTCGTCACCTTCTCCGCCGAAGGACACCCGGACGCCGACTGGCGCGCCGAGGAGGTCGAGGTCGGCCCGATGGACTCCGCGTTCGTCGCGGTCGGCCCCAAGGGCGAGCGGATCACCGCCAAGTCGCCGCTCGCGGGCCCCTTCAACGTGGCGAACACCCTCGCCGCGATCGTCGCCCTCGCCGTCGCCGGGATCGACCCGCAGACCGCCGCCGACGGCATCGCCGCCGTCCCGGGCGTGCCGGGCCGCCTGGAGCGCGTGGACGCGGGCCAGCCCTACCTCGCGGTCGTCGACTACGCCCACAAGACGGACGCCGTCGAATCGGTCCTGCGTGCGCTGCGCAAGGTCACCGAGGGCAGGCTGCACATCGTGCTCGGCTGCGGCGGCGACCGTGACAAGACCAAGCGGATGCCGATGGGCGCCGCCGCGGCGCGGCTCGCCGACACCGCCGTACTGACATCGGACAACCCCCGCTCGGAGGACCCCCTCGCGATCCTCGCGACGATGCTCGCGGGCGCCGCCGAGGTGCCGGCGCACGAGCGTGGCGAGGTCCAGGTCTTCGAGGACCGGGCCGCCGCCATCGCCGCCGCCGTCGCCCGGGCGCGGCCCGGCGACACGGTGCTGGTCGCGGGCAAGGGCCACGAGCAGGGCCAGGACATCGCCGGGGTGGTGCGTCCCTTCGACGACCGCCAGGTGCTCCGCGAAGCTATCCAGAAGACCCAGGGATGAACTTGTGATCGCCCTCTCTCTCGCCGAGATCGCAGCAGTCGTCGGCGGGCAGACGTACGACATACCGGATCCGGCGGTACAGGTCACCGGACCGGTCGTCAGAGACTCCCGTGAAGTGGAGCCAGGCAGCCTCTTCGTCGCCTTCGCCGGCGAGCGCGTGGACGGCCACGACTTCGCCGAGGCCGTCGTCGCGGCGGGCGCGGTCGCCGTACTGGCCTCCCGGCCCGTCGGCGTGCCCGCGATCGTCGTCGCGGACGTGCAGGCGGCCCTGGGCGCCCTCGCGCGTCACGTCGTCGAACGGCTCGGCGCGACCCTCGTGGCCCTCACCGGCTCCGCGGGCAAGACCAGCACCAAGGACCTGATCGCCCAGGTCCTCGGGAGCAAGGCGCCGACCGTCTTCACGCCCGGTTCGCTCAACAACGAGATCGGACTGCCGCTGACCGCGCTGAGCGCCACCGAGGAGACCAGGTTCCTCGTCCTGGAGATGGGCGCCCGCGGCATCGGCCACATCAGCTACCTCACGGACCTCACGCCACCGAGGATCGGCCTCGTCCTGAACGTCGGGACCGCCCACATCGGTGAGTTCGGCGGCCGCGAACAGATCGCACAGGCGAAGGGCGAGCTCGTCGAGAGCCTCCCGCCGTCGGAAGAGGGCGGCGTCGCCGTCCTCAACGCCGACGACCCCCTCGTACGCGCCATGGCGTCCCGGACGAAGGCGCGCGTGATTCTCTTCGGAGAGTCCGGCGAAGCGGACGTACGTGCCGAGAACGTCCGTCTCACGGACGCCGGACAGCCCGCATTCAGGCTTCACACACCCTCCGGGTGCAGCGATGTGACCATGCGCCTGTACGGTGAGCACCACGTGTCGAACGCGCTCGCCGCGGCCGCCGTCGCCCATGAGCTGGGCATGTCCGCAGACGAGATCGCCCTCGCGCTCTCCGAGGCGGGCTCCCTCTCCCGCTGGCGGATGGAGGTCACCGAGCGCCCGGACGGCGTGACGGTCGTCAACGACGCCTACAACGCGAACCCCGAGTCCATGCGAGCCGCCCTGCGCGCGCTCGCGGCCATGGGTCAGGGACGTCGTACGTGGGCGGTGCTCGGTCAGATGGCCGAGCTCGGGGACGAGGCGCTCGCCGAGCACGACGCGGTCGGGCGGCTCGCCGTCCGACTCAACGTCAGCAAGCTCGTCGCGGTGGGGGGCAGGGAAGCTTCCTGGCTCCAACTGGGCGCATATAACGAGGGTTCGTGGGGTGAGGAGTCGGTGCACGTGTCCGACGCACAGGCGGCTGTCGACCTGTTGCGCAGCGAGTTGCGCCCGGGGGACGTCGTGCTCGTGAAGGCGTCCCGGTCGGTCGGGCTCGAACGGGTGGCGCAGGCGCTGCTCGACGGCGGTGCCGAGGGTGAGGTCGCGGCCCGATGATGAACCAGATCCTGTTCGCAGGAGTCATTGGTCTGTTCCTGACCCTGATCGGGACCCCGCTGCTGATCAAGCTGCTGGCCCGCAAGGGCTACGGGCAGTACATCCGCGACGACGGCCCGAAGGAGCACCACAGCAAGCGTGGTACTCCGACCATGGGTGGTATCGCCTTCATCCTGGCGACGATCATCGCGTACTTCCTGTCCAAGGTGATCACGGGCAAGCCGCCGACCTTCTCGGGTCTGCTGGTGCTCGGCCTGATGGCCGGCATGGGCCTGGTCGGCTTCCTGGACGACTACATCAAGATCGTCAAGCGGCGTTCGCTCGGTCTGCGGGCCAAGGCGAAGATGGCCGGCCAGCTGATCGTCGGCATCTCCTTCGCGGTCCTCGCGCTGCAGTTCGCCGACAACCACGGCAACACCCCGGCCTCCACCAGGCTCTCCTTCGTGGAGGACTTCGGCTGGACCATCGGCCCGGTGCTCTTCGTGGTCTGGGCCCTGTTCATGATTCTCGCCATGTCGAACGGCGTGAACCTGACCGACGGTCTGGACGGCCTCGCCACCGGCGCCGCGACCATGGTCTTCGGCGCGTACACCTTCATCGGCGTCTGGCAGTTCCAGGAGTCCTGCGCCAACGCGCAGACCCTGACCAACCCGGCCGCATGCTACGAGGTACGAGATCCACTCGACCTCGCGGTCGTCGCCTCCGCCCTGATGGGAGCCTGCTTCGGCTTCCTGTGGTGGAACACCTCGCCCGCCAAGATCTTCATGGGTGACACCGGCTCGCTGGCCCTCGGCGGCGCGCTCGCCGGCCTCGCGATCTGCTCCCGCACGGAGCTGCTGGTCGCGCTCCTCGGCGGCCTTTTCGTCCTGATCACCATGTCGGTCGTCATCCAGGTCGGCTCCTTCCGGCTCACCGGCAGGCGCGTCTTCCGCATGGCACCACTCCAGCACCACTTCGAACTAAAGGGGTGGTCCGAAGTCCTTGTCGTGGTCCGCTTCTGGATCATCCAGGGCATGTGCGTCATCGTGGGTCTGGGCCTCTTCTACGCAGGATGGGCAGCCAAGAAGTGACCGACTGGCAGGGCAAGCACGTCACCGTCGCCGGGCTCGGCGTCTCCGGCATCCCGGCGGCCAAGGTGCTGCACGGTCTCGGCGCCGTCGTCACGGTCGTCAACGACGGCGACGACGAGCGCTCCCGGGCGCAGGCCGCGGAGCTGGAGGCGCTCGGCATCACCGTGCGCCTCGGTGACGGCGCCACCCTGCCCGAGGGCACCGAACTCATCGTCACCGCGCCCGGCTGGAAGCCGGACAAGCCGCTGTTCGCCGCGGCCGCCGCGGCCGGCGTCCCGGTCTGGGGCGACGTCGAACTGGCCTGGCGGCTGAGAGGCCCCGACGCGGCCCCCTGGCTGGCCGTCACCGGCACCAACGGCAAGACCACGACCGTGCAGATGCTCGCCTCGATCCTGACGGCGGCAGGGCTGCGCACGGCCGCCGTCGGCAACATCGGGGTCTCGCTGCTTGACGCGGTCCTCGGCGAGGAGCGCTACGACGTCCTGGCGGTGGAGCTGTCGAGCTATCAGCTGCACTGGGCGCCGTCGCTGCGCGCGCACTCGGCCGCCGTACTGAACCTGGCACCGGACCACCTCGACTGGCACGGCTCCATGGAGGCGTACGCGGCCGACAAGGGCCGTATCTACGAAGGCAATCGGGTCGCCTGCGTCTACAACCTCGCCGACAAGGCCACCGAGGACCTGGTGCGCGAGGCGGACGTCGAGGAGGGCTGCCGGGCGGTCGGCTTCACCCTCGGCACCCCCGGACCCTCCCAACTCGGCGTCGTGGAAGGCATCCTGGTCGACCGGGCCTTCGTCGAGAACCGGCAGAAGAACGCCCAGGAACTCGCCGAGGTCTCCGACGTCAACCCGCCCGCCCCGCACAACATCGCCAACGCCCTTGCGGCGGCGGCCCTGGCACGCGCCTTCGGGGTGCCCGCCGCGGCCGTACGGGACGGGCTGCGGGCCTTCACGCCGGACGCCCACCGCATCGCGCACGTCGCCGACGTGGACGGCGTCGCGTACGTCGACGACTCCAAGGCGACCAACACGCATGCCGCGGAAGCCTCTTTGGCGGCCTACGAGTCGATCGTGTGGATCGCGGGCGGGCTCGCCAAGGGCGCGACCTTCGACGAGCTGGTCGCCAAGTCGGCGAAGCGACTTCGGGGCGTCGTGCTCATCGGCGCGGATCGGGCTCTGATCCGTGAAGCCCTTGTGCGACACGCGCCGGAAGTACCCGTCGTCGACCTCGACCGGACCGACACTGGGGCGATGCTCGCGGCGGTTCGGGAGGCGCGGGGGCTCGCCCGCGAGGGCGACACGGTGTTGCTGGCGCCGGCCTGTGCCTCCATGGACATGTTCGCCAACTACAACAAGCGCGGGGACGCGTTCGCGGAGGCGGTCCGCGAACTCGGCGCGAGCGCCTGACGGCGGGTCTCGGACGGTCCGGGCGCGCCCGGGACCCTTGGGAGGGACGCGTGACGCCATTGTGGGGATCCCCATCGCCCTCCGGGACGCCCTCCCGGGGCACGGCGGACTCCGGGACGCCCTCCCGAGGTACGGCGGACTCCGGGACGCCCTCCCGAGGTACGGCGGACCCCGGGACGCCCTCCCGGGATATGGCGGACGGAGCCGGTGATGGTCAGTAGCCGTACTGGCCGTCCCCCCGTCCAGCGTGCCCCACGGCGCCCCGCCGGACGCCCCCGTCCCTCGCGCGACAACCCCCTGCGTCTGCTCCGCCTGCGGGCCCGCAAGGCCTGGGACCGTCCGCTCACCGCGTACTATCTGATCTTCGGCAGCAGCCTGCTGATCACCGTGCTGGGCCTCGTGATGGTCTACTCGGCCTCGATGATCACGGCGCTGCAGCTGTCGCTGCCGGGGTCGTTCTTCTTCCGCAAACAGTTCCTCGCGGCCTCCATCGGCACCGTGCTGCTCCTGATCGCCATGCGGGTACCGGTGAAACTGCACCGGGCGCTGGCGTATCCGATCCTGGCCTGCGCGGTCTTCCTGATGATCCTCGTGCAGGTCCCGGGGATAGGGATGGCGGTCAACGGCAACCAGAACTGGATCTCCCTCGGCGGCTCGTTCCAGATCCAGCCCAGCGAGTTCGGCAAGCTCGCGCTCGTGCTGTGGGGAGCCGACCTGCTCGCCCGCAAGCAGGACAAGGGCATGCTCGCGCAGTGGAAGCACATGCTGGTGCCGCTCGTCCCGGGCACCTTCCTGCTGCTCGGGCTGATCATGCTCGGCGGTGACATGGGCACGGCGATCATCCTCACCGCCATCCTCTTCGGACTGCTGTGGCTGGCCGGAGCGCCCACGCGGCTGTTCGGCGGCGTGCTGGCGGTCGCCATGACCATCGGTTTCATCCTGATCAAGACGAGCCCCAACCGTATGTCCCGGCTCGCCTGCATCGGTGCCACCGAACCCGGCCCGAACGACACCTGCTGGCAGGCCGTGCACGGCATCTACGCCCTGGCCTCCGGCGGACTGTTCGGTTCCGGCCTCGGCGCCAGTGTGGAAAAATGGGGCCAACTCCCCGAAGCGCACACCGACTTCATCTTCGCCATCACCGGGGAGGAACTCGGCCTCGCGGGGACGCTGTCGGTACTCGCCCTCTTCGCGGCTCTAGGCTATGCGGGTATCCGCGTGGCCGGACGCACGGAGGACCCCTTCGTGAGGTATGCCGCGGGAGGCGTGACCACCTGGATCACGGCCCAGGCCGTGATCAACATCGGTGCGGTGCTCGGTCTGCTGCCGATCGCCGGAGTCCCGCTCCCGCTGTTCTCCTACGGAGGGTCCGCCCTGCTGCCGACCATGTTCGCCATCGGGCTGCTGATCGCCTTCGCACGCGACGAGCCCGCTGCGCGGGCGGCGCTTGCGATGCGGCAACCCCGCTTTGGTAGAAAGCGTGCTGCGGTGAGAGGCTCCGCGGGGGCCGCGGGGCCTCGGAGATGGAACACGATGCGACGGCGTGCCTCGGCGGCGCGTTCGTCCGGAGAGCGGTGAATTTCGGTGCATGTCGTACTCGCCGGCGGGGGGACCGCCGGCCACATCGAGCCCGCGCTCGCCCTCGCGGACGCCCTGCGCAGGCAGGACCCGACCGTGGGGATCACGGCCCTGGGCACGGAACGCGGACTTGAGACCCGGCTCGTACCGGAGCGGGGCTACGAACTCGCGCTGATCCCCGCCGTCCCGCTGCCCCGCAAGCCCACCCCCGAGCTGATCACCGTCCCGGGGCGGCTGCGCGGCACGATCAAGGCGGCCGAGCAGGTCCTGGAGCGCACCAAGGCGGACGCGGTCGTCGGCTTCGGCGGCTATGTGGCGCTGCCCGCCTACCTCGCGGCCAAGCGCCTCGGCGTGCCGATCGTGATCCACGAGGCCAACGCCCGGCCGGGCCTCGCCAACAAGATCGGTTCCCGGTACGCGGCGCAGGTCGCCGTCTCGACCCCGGACAACAAGCTGCGCGGCGCCCGCTACATCGGCATCCCGCTGCGCCGCTCGATCGCCACCCTCGACCGGGCCGCCGTACGCCCCGAGGCGCGCGCCGCGTTCGGTCTCGACCCCTCGCTGCCGACCTTGCTGGTTTCCGGCGGCTCGCAGGGCGCACGGCGCCTCAACGAGGTCGTTCAGCAGGCGGCTCCCTACCTCCAGCAGGCCGGCATCCAGATCCTGCACGCGGTCGGCCCGAAGAACGAACTGCCGCAGGTCCACCAGATGCCGGGAATGCCCCCGTACATCCCGGTACCGTACGTGGACCGGATGGACCTCGCGTACGCCGCGGCCGACATGATGCTCTGCCGCGCGGGCGCGATGACCGTCGCCGAACTCTCCGCCGTCGGGTTGCCCGCCGCCTACGTCCCGCTGCCCATCGGCAACGGCGAGCAGCGGCTGAACGCCCAGCCGGTGGTCAAGGCCGGTGGCGGCCTCCTTGTCGACGACGCGGAGCTGACGCCTGCGTGGGTTCAGCAGAACGTGCTGCCCGTGCTCGCCGACCCGCACCGGCTGTACGAGATGTCCCGCGCCGCCAGCGAGTTCGGTCGCCGGGACGCCGACGACCTGCTCGTCGGCATGGTGTACGAGGCGATCGCCTCTCGCCACCGCTAGGACCGTATGAGGGAAGGCAGGGAGCGTGGCCGGACCGACGACCGCCGAGCGCGGCGAACGGCAGAAGTTGGAGTCCGGCTCGCCCCGCCGCAGGCGGCTGCGTCGCCTTCGTATGCTCATCATCCTTTTGATCGCGGTGATGTTGGTGACGGCGGCCGCGCTCTGGCTGCTCTACGGCTCGCCGTGGCTGCGGACCGAGAAGGTGTCGGTCTCCGGGGTGCGGGTCCTGACGGACCGGCAAGTGCGCGACGCGGCCGACGTGTCGGTCGGAGCGCCGCTGATTTCCATCGATACCGATGCCATTGAGGCGCGATTGCGTCAGAAATTGCCCCGAATTGACTCGGTTGATGTCGTCCGTTCCTGGCCGCACGGAATCGGGCTGAAAGTGACCGAACGCACCCCGGTGCTCATTCTCAAAAACACCGGAAACGGCGGCAAGTACGTCGAAGTGGACGCCGAGGGCGTGCGTTTCGCGACGGTTTCGGCCGCCCCGACGGGTGTGCCCACGCTGGAATTGGCGGTGTCCGGAAAGTCCAAGGCGGCGGTTCTGCGCCGCTTCCCGGTCGACCGGCTGGTGCGCGAGGCGGTGGGGGTGGCCGGGGACATTCCGGCCGCCGTCCGTCGCGACACCCGGATCGTCAAGGTCCGTTCGTACGACTCGATCTCGCTGGAGTTGAGCGGCGGGCGCAGCGTCGAGTGGGGGAGCGGCGAGAAGGGCCGTGCGAAGGCCAGGACGCTCACCGCTCTCATGAAAGCAGCTCCAGGGGCCCGGCACTTCGATGTGAGTGCCCCCATCGCCCCTGCCTCATCGGGGAGTTGACGCACATCAGTGCAGGCCAGCACCCTGGTTGGGCAGCGCTACGGCTGATCACATAGGGTGAAAAGAAAAACGGGAGGTTCGGCGTGTTCGTTGAACGTGCGCCACTTGTCGACTTAGTGTCCTGTTCGGAAGAGTCCAAGGAACAGACACACTGGTAACCCTAAACTTCAGCGTTAGGGTTCGGGTCGGCGTTCGGACCGTCCCATTCGGCATCAGTCGTCGGATCGCGAGCGTGCGAGGCGACGACACGTAACTCGAGGCGAGAGGCCTTCGACGTGGCAGCACCGCAGAACTACCTCGCAGTCATCAAAGTCATCGGTGTCGGCGGCGGTGGTGTCAATGCCATCAACCGGATGATCGAGGTCGGTCTCAAGGGCGTCGAGTTCATCGCCATCAACACGGACGCGCAAGCTCTGTTGATGAGCGACGCCGACGTCAAGCTCGACGTCGGCCGCGAACTCACGCGCGGACTCGGCGCCGGAGCCAACCCGGCCGTCGGCCGCAAGGCGGCCGAGGACCACCGCGAGGAGATCGAGGAGGTCCTCAAGGGGGCCGACATGGTCTTCGTGACGGCCGGTGAAGGCGGCGGCACCGGCACCGGCGGCGCACCCGTCGTGGCCAACATCGCCCGCTCGCTCGGCGCCCTCACCATCGGCGTGGTCACCCGCCCCTTCACCTTCGAAGGACGGCGTCGTGCCAACCAGGCCGAGGACGGCATCGCGGAACTCCGCGAAGAGGTCGACACCCTCATCGTCATCCCGAACGACCGGCTGCTGTCCATCTCGGACCGCCAGGTCTCCGTCCTCGACGCTTTCAAGTCGGCGGACCAGGTCCTGCTGTCGGGTGTTCAGGGCATCACCGACCTCATCACCACGCCCGGTCTGATCAACCTCGACTTCGCCGACGTCAAGTCCGTGATGTCCGAGGCGGGTTCCGCGCTCATGGGCATCGGCTCGGCCCGCGGCGACGACCGCGCCGTGGCGGCGGCCGAGATGGCGATCTCCTCGCCGCTCCTGGAAGCCTCCATCGACGGCGCACGCGGCGTGCTGCTCTCCATCTCCGGCGGCTCCGACCTCGGCCTTTTCGAGATCAACGAGGCCGCCCAGCTGGTCAGCGAGGCCGCGCACCCCGAGGCCAACATCATCTTCGGCGCGGTCATCGACGACGCGCTCGGCGACGAGGTGCGGGTCACCGTGATCGCCGCCGGCTTCGACGGCGGCCAGCCGCCGGCCAAGCGGGACAACATCCTCGGCTCCACCTCCGCCAAGCAGCGCGAGGAGCCCGCGCCGGTACGGGCCGCCGAGAGCCGTCCGTCCTTCGGCTCGCTCGGCAGCGTCACGCCGAAGGAGGCCCCGGAGCCCACCCCGGAGCCGGTCAACGAGGTCCAGGTCGCTCCGCCGGTCCCGCCGTCCCGCGCCTACTCGGACAGCGCGGCCGAGGAGCTGGACGTGCCGGACTTCCTGAAGTGATAGGACATCGCTCCGAAACGAGCACCGTGAGCGGCGCGCACTTCGCCTTCACCGACCGGTGGGGCGGGGTGAGCGCCGTTCCGTACGAGGAGCTCAACCTCGGCGGAGCGGTCGGCGACGACCCCGACGCCGTACGGACCAATCGTGAACTGGCCGCCAAGTCGCTCGGACTGGACCCGGCCCTGGTCGTCTGGATGAACCAGGTGCACGGGCCGGACGTGGCGGTGGTCGACGGACCATGGCTCTCCTCGCAGATCCCGTCCGTCGACGCGATCGTGACCGCGCGGCGCGGTCTCGCCCTCGCCGTCCTCACCGCCGACTGCACGCCGGTCCTGCTGGCCGACCCGGTCGCCGGGATCGCGGCCGCGGCCCACGCGGGACGGCCCGGCATGATCGCCGGGGTCGTCCCCGCCGCCGTACGGGCCATGGTGGAACTCGGCGCCGAGCCCGAGCGGATCGTCGCCCGCACCGGACCCGCGGTCTGCGGCCGGTGCTACGAAGTGCCGGACGAGATGCGCGCCGAAGTCGCCGCCGTCGAGCCGGCGGCGTACGCCGAGACCAGCTGGGGCACTCCCGCGGTCGATGTGACCGCCGGAGTGCACGCGCAGTTGGAACGGCTCGGGGTGTGCGACCGGGCGCAGTCACCGGTGTGCACGCTGGAGTCGGACGACCACTTCTCGTACCGACGAGACCGCACGACCGGGCGGCTCGCGGGCTATGTCTGGCTGGACTGATGGGGCATGACGGACCGTAAGGCTCAACTCGCCGCAAATCTGGCGAAAGTGGAAGAGCGCATCGCGGCGGCCTGTGTGGCCGCCGGGCGCAAGCGTGAAGAGGTGACCCTGATCGTGGTCACCAAGACCTATCCCGCCAGTGATGTGCGGATCCTGTCGGAGCTCGGTGTGCGCCACGTCGCCGAGAACCGGGACCAGGACGCGGCGCCCAAGGCCGCGGCTTGCTCGGATCTGCCCCTCTCGTGGCATTTTGTCGGTCAGTTGCAGACCAACAAGGTACGTTCTGTGGTCGGTTACGCGGATGTGGTGCAGTCCGTGGACCGTGCCCGACTTGTCACGGCCCTGTCGAAGGAAGCGGTGCGGGTGGAGCGCGAGGTGGGCTGCCTCATCCAGGTCGCGCTGGACGCGCAGGAGAGCGGCCGGGGTGAGCGGGGAGGCGTCGGAGTCGGCGGAATCGAAGAGTTGGCCGACCTCGTCGCCGGGGCGCCCGGGCTCCGGCTCGACGGACTGATGACCGTCGCGCCGCTCACCGGCGGGTACGCCGGGCGCCAACAAGCGGCGTTCGAGCGGCTGATGGATTTGTCGACTGCTATGCGCCGCACGCATCCTGCTGCGAACATGGTGTCCGCAGGGATGAGTGCGGACCTCGAGCAGGCCGTGGCGGCCGGAGCGACACATGTACGCGTCGGTACGGCGGTACTCGGAGTCCGACCCGGGCTCGGGTAACGTCGCCAAGAAGTCGGACCACAGCAGAAAATATGGTCATTACCGCCACTGGCGGGCATAACGACCTCGTGGATCGCGGGCACTTGGCACTTCGTCAGCCGATCCACCACAGAGCGGAGGACTCAGAGCATGGCCGGCGCGATGCGCAAGATGGCGGTCTACCTCGGCCTCGTGGAGGACGATGGGTACGACGGCAGGGGATTCGACCCCGATGACGAGTTCGAGCCCGAGCTCGACCCGGAGCCCGAGCGTGACCGGCGGCGGCACGAGCCGCCCCACCAGTCGCATCAGGCACACCAGTCCCAACGGGACGAATCGGTACGAATGGTGCAGCCTCCGGCACCTCGCGATCCGGTGCCGCATTCCGCTTCGCTCACTGCGGAATCCAGCCGTCCGGCGCGGATCGCGCCCGTGGCATCCATCACACAAGAACGCGCAAGCCTGGAGAAGAACGCACCGGTGATCATGCCCAAGGTCGTGTCGGAACGAGAGCCGTACCGGATCACCACACTTCACCCGCGGACCTACAACGAGGCCCGTACCATCGGGGAACACTTCCGTGAGGGCACCCCGGTGATCATGAATCTGACTGAGATGGATGACACAGATGCGAAGCGACTTGTCGACTTTGCGGCCGGTTTGGTGTTTGGTCTCCACGGCAGCATCGAGCGGGTGACGCAGAAGGTGTTCCTGTTGTCGCCTGCTAACGTCGATGTCACGGCGGAGGACAAGGCCCGCATCGCAGAGGGCGGGTTCTTCAACCAGAGCTGAGACGCAGGACCGGATCAAGGTACGGAAACAGGGGAGAGGGAAGCGCGGATCATGAGCGTGGTCGGGCAGGTTCTCTACGTCGCGCTGACGTGTTTCCTCGTCGTGTTGATTTTCCGGTTGGTCATGGACTACGTCTTCCAGTTCGCCCGCTCATGGCAACCCGGCAAGGCGATGGTGGTCGTTCTCGAGGCCACCTACACTGTCACCGATCCACCGCTCAAGCTTCTGCGGCGGTTCATTCCGCCGCTGCGTCTCGGGGGCGTGGCGCTTGACCTGTCCTTCTTCGTACTGATGATCATCGTCTACATCCTGATCTCCGTCGTGAGCCGGCTGTGAACGATACGGTCTTGCCGAATGCCGACGACTACGTTGAGGTGAAGAGATGCCGTTGACCCCCGAGGACGTGCGGAACAAGCAGTTCACGACCGTCCGCCTCCGAGAAGGCTATGACGAGGACGAGGTCGATGCCTTCCTCGACGAGGTCGAAGCCGAACTGACGCGACTGCTCCGCGAGAACGAGGACTTGCGCGCCAAACTGGCGGCGGCCACGCGCGCGGCTGCGCAGAACCAGCAGCAGGGCATGCGCAAGCCGCCCGAGCAGCAGGATCAGCAGGGCCCGCCGCAGGGCATGCGAGGTCCCGGTGCGCCCGTACCCGCCGGCATATCGGGCCCGCCGCAGCAGCAGATGGGTGGCCCCATGGGTGGGCCGCCCCAGCTGCCGAGCGGTGCGCCGCAGCTGCCCGCGGGCCCCAGCGCCCAGGGCGGCCAGCAGGGCCAGGGCCCCATGGGTCAGGGTCCGATGGGCCAGGGCCCCATGGGTCAGGGTCCGATGGGCCAGGGCCCCATGGGCCAGGGCCAGATGGGTCAAGGCCAGATGGGCCAGGGTCCGATGGGCCAGGGCCCCGGCCAGCAGATGCAGCAGCAGATGCCGGGCCAGATGCAGCCCCAGATGCAGCAGCAGATGGGTGGCCCGATGGGCGGACCCATGGGTGGCCCCATGGGCGGTCACGGCCCGCAGATGGGACAGCCCGGTCAGGGTCCCGGTGGCGACAGCGCCGCCCGGGTGCTCTCGCTGGCCCAGCAGACCGCTGACCAGGCGATCGCCGAGGCCCGCTCCGAGGCCAACAAGATCGTCGGCGAGGCTCGCAGCCGCGCCGAGGGTCTCGAGCGTGACGCCCGTGCCAAGGCCGACGCGCTGGAGCGGGACGCGCAGGAGAAGCACCGCGTCGCGATGGGCTCCCTGGAGTCCGCCCGCGCCACGCTGGAGCGCAAGGTCGAGGACCTGCGTGGCTTCGAGCGCGAGTACCGCACGCGTCTGAAGTCCTACCTGGAGTCGCAGCTGCGCCAGCTGGAGACGCAGGCGGACGACTCGCTCGCCCCGCCGCGCACTCCGGCCACGGCCTCCCTGCCGTCGCCTTCCGCGCCCTCGATGGCTCCGGCCGGCGCGAGTGCGCCGTCCTACGGCGGTCAGGGCATGGGCGGCGCTCCGGCACCGGCCGCGCCCTCCTACGGCGGGCAGCAGCAGATGTCGCCGGCCATGACCCAGCCGATGGCTCCGGTACGGCCCCAGGGGCCGTCGCCGATGCAGCAGGCTCCCTCGCCGATGCGTGGGTTCCTCATCGACGAGGACGACAACTGACGGCCTTGCGTACGCCTTAGGCGTCGGCAGCGTTCAGGGCGGAGCCCCGGATCTTTCCGGGGCTCCGCCCTTTTGCCGTGCTGTTTCGGGCGGCGAGGTTTCGGGCGGCCGTGCGGTTCCTTGGGGCATCTGTACGGGGCACGAAACGCCGAAGGCCGGGTCCCACCAAGATCTTTGGTGGACCCCGGCCTTCGTTCTTCGGCTCCGGGTGGGTGGGGGCTGGTCGCGCAGTTCCTCGCGCCCCTTGGGTCGGGGCTTCGGCCCGAGTCTCCGGGCCGCGCGGGTCGTTTGGCTGCGGGCCCGGTCTCAAGGGCGCTGGCGCGCGTCTTTTGGCTTGTCCGGCGTTTGGGGTCGAGGCCGTTCAGGCCGATAGGGTGGCCGGGGGGCGCAGCCCCGGCTCAGGGACGCGGGGAACTGCGCGACCAGCCCCCACCGGGCCGCAGCCGACGAACCCACCCGGGGGTCTGGGGGCGGAGCCCCCAGGTGGGGATGGGACGGGTAGGGGCGGCGGGGGCGAGGAACAGCCCCCGCCGCCGCCCGGGGCTACGCCTTGCGGAGGCGGAAGGTGAGGGACAGGCCCTCGTCGGTGAACGGAGCACCGTAGGTGTCGTCGGCCTCGCCCTGGGCGAAGTCGGTGGCGAGGACCTCGTCGGCGATCAGCGCAGCGTGCTCGCTCAGAGCGGCGATGACGGCCGGGTCGGTGGACGTCCAGCGCAGAGCGATGCGGTCGGCCACGTCGAGGCCGCTGTTCTTGCGGGCCTCCTGGATCAGCCGGATCGCGTCACGGGCGAGGCCCGCCTGCCGCAGCTCCTCGGTGATCTCCAGGTCCAGAGCGACCGTGGCACCCGAGTCGGACGCCACCGACCACCCCTCGCGCGGGGTCTCCGTGATGATGACCTCGTCCGCGGCCAGCGTCACCGTCTCGCCGTCGACCTCCACCGAGGCGGTGCCCTCGCGCAGGGCGAGGGAGAGGGCCGCCGCGTCCGTCTCGGCGATCACCTTGGCGACCGCCTGGACGCCCTTGCCGAAGCGCTTGCCCAGCGCGCGGAAGTTCGCCTTGGCCGTGGTGTCGACCAGCGAGCCGCCCACCTCGGAGAGGGAGGCGAGGGAAGTGACGTTGAGCTCTTCGGTGATCTGCGCGTGCAGCTCCCCGTCGAGGGACTCGAAGCCGATCGCTCCGACCAGCGCACGGGAGAGCGGCTGCCGCGTCTTGACGCCCGACTCCGCGCGCGTGGCGCGGCCCAGCTCCACCAGACGCCGGACGAGGACCATCTGCCTCGACAGCTCCGGGTCGATGGCGGACAGGTCCGCCTCCGGCCACGAGGACAGGTGTACGGACTCGGGCGCGCCCGGCGTCACGGGGACGATCAGGTCCTGCCAGACCCGCTCGGTGATGAACGGGGTCAGCGGGGCCATCAGCCGCGTGACCGTCTCCACGACCTCGTGCAGGGTGCGCAGCGCGGCCTTGTCGCCCTGCCAGAAGCGGCGGCGGGAGCGGCGCACGTACCAGTTCGAGAGGTCGTCGACGAACGCGGAGAGGAGCTTTCCGGCGCGCTGGGTGTCATACGCCTCCAGTGCCTGTGTGACCTGGTCGGTGAGCGCGTGCAGCTCGGAGAGCAGCCAGCGGTCGAGGACCGGACGGTCGGCCGGAGCCGGATCGGCCTCGGAGGGGGCCCAGTCGGAGGTGCGGGCGTACAGGGCCTGGAAGGCGACCGTGTTCCAGTAGGTCAGGAGCGTCTTGCGCACCACTTCCTGGATCGTGCCGTGGCCGACGCGGCGGGCCGCCCAGGGGGAGCCGCCGGCCGCCATGAACCAGCGCACCGCGTCCGCGCCGTGCTGATCCATCAGCGGGATCGGCTGCAGGATGTTGCCCAGGTGCTTGGACATCTTGCGGCCGTCCTCGGCGAGGATGTGGCCCAGGCACACGACGTTCTCGTACGACGACTTGTCGAAGACGAGCGTGCCGACCGCCATGAGGGTGTAGAACCAGCCGCGGGTCTGGTCGATGGCCTCGGAGATGAACTGCGCCGGGTAGCGGCTCTCGAAGAGCTCCTTGTTCTTGTACGGGTAGCCCCACTGCGCGAACGGCATCGAACCCGAGTCGTACCAGGCGTCGATGACCTCCGGCACGCGCGTCGCCGTCCGTCCGCAGCCGTCCTGAGGGCACGCGAAGGTGACCTCGTCGATGAACGGGCGGTGCGGGTCCAGGTTCGACTGGTCGGTGCCCGTCAGCTCGGAGAGCTCGGCGCGGGAACCGACACAGGTGAGATGGCCCTCCTCGCAGCGCCACAGCGGGAGCGGGGTGCCCCAGTAGCGGCTGCGGGACAGCGCCCAGTCGACGTTGTTGTTCAGCCAGTCGCCGAAGCGGCCGTGCTTGACGGACTCCGGGAACCAGTTGGTCTTCTCGTTCTCCTGGAGGAGACGGTCCTTGATGGCGGTGGTGCGGATGTACCAGGACGGCTGCGCGTAGTAGAGGAGCGCGGTGTGGCAGCGCCAGCAGTGCGGGTAGCTGTGCTCGTACGGGATGTGCTTGAAGAGCAGACCGCGCTGCTGGAGGTCCTCCGTGAGCTTTTCGTCCGCCTTCTTGAAGAAGACACCGCCGACGAGCGGGACGCTCGCCTCGAAGGTGCCGTTCGGGCGGACGGGGTTCACCACCGGCAGTCCGTACGCCCGGCAGACCTTGAGGTCGTCCTCACCGAAGGCCGGGGACTGGTGGACCAGACCCGTACCGTCCTCGGTCGTCACGTACTCGGCGTTGACCACGTAGTGGGCCTCGGCGGGGAACTCGACCAGCTCGAACGGACGTTGATAGGTCCAGCGCTCCATCTCGGCGCCGGTGAAGGTCTCACCGGTGGTCTCCCAGCCCTCGCCGAGCGCCTTCTCGACGAGCGGCTCGGCGACGACGAGCTTCTCGTCGCCAGAGGGGCCCTTCGTCGCGACGACGTAGGTGACCTCGGGGTGCGCGGCGACCGCGGTGTTGGAGACCAGCGTCCACGGGGTCGTCGTCCACACCAGGAGCGCGGCCTGGCCCGCCAGCGGACCGGAGGTGAGCGGGAAACGGACGTAGACGGACGGGTCGACGACCGTCTCGTAGCCCTGCGCCAGCTCGTGGTCCGACAGACCCGTCTCGTCGCGCGGGCACCACGGTGCCACGCGGTAGTCCTGGACCAGCAGACCCTTGTTGAAGATCTCCTTGAGCGACCACCACACGGACTCGACGTACTCGGGGTCCATCGTGCGGTAGGCGTCGTCCAGGTCGACCCAGTAGCCCATGCGGTTCGTGAGCTCGGTGAACGCGTCGGTGTGGCGGGTCACGGACTCGCGGCACTTGGCGTTGAACTCGGCGATGCCGTACGCCTCGATGTCCTGCTTGCCGGTGAAGCCGAGCTCCTTCTCCACCGCGAGCTCGACCGGGAGGCCGTGGCAGTCCCAGCCGGCCTTGCGGGCCACGTGATAGCCGCGCATGGTGCGGAAGCGCGGGAAGACGTCCTTGAAGACGCGCGCCTCGATGTGGTGGGCGCCCGGCATGCCGTTCGCGGTGGGCGGGCCCTCGTAGAACACCCACTCGGGGTGGCCCTCGGACTGCTCAAGGCTCTTGGCGAAGATCTTCTGCTCGCGCCAGAAGTCGAGCACGGCGTGCTCGAGGGCGGGCAGGTCAACCTGGGCGGGCACCTGGCGGTACGTCGGCGTTGTCATCAGCGAGCTTCCTCCGGCGGACTTTCTGCCTTCCGTCCGGAGGGACGAGAGCCTGGGCAGCCATCTCCTGGATGCTGCGGACGCCGTGCGCGGCGCGCTCCCGCGGTACCACCCTCCTTGGCTCCCCGGTGCGTGCTGTGCACCAGTGAGCCCCCTCATTGGGGTCGCGATGCCGGTTCTACCGGCCGCTGCTCGCTCGCTGCGGCTTTCTTCCGGCGGCTCCGGGGTGATCTTCGCGTCGCGCTCGCCCCCGGGCTTCCACCGTCCCCGGGTCGCTCTTGGCCGCGTACGCCGCTACTCGTCCCCATCCACGCTTCTCGCTGCGCCCAGTGTACGGCGCCGCGCGGACAGCGGCCGACCGGTTTTCCGGGGTACGCCGCGGGGGCCGCCCGGGGCGGTGCCGCGGCCCGCGCGGTGACCCGAATGGCGAGGCGTGGGCGTCCGGATCCTGGGACGCCGGACCTGGCGGATTACCCGGCGGGGAGCTGGGCACAACGCATGCAGGTTCGTCGCGCGGGACCCGCGGGACGGACGAAACGTCGGTGGGCCCGGTTGCCGCGGGCCGGAAGTCGATTTATCGTCCCAGCACGATTTGCGCGCAAAATCACAATGTGTGAAGGGGCCGCGGCCATGGTGGCGAAGAAGACCGCCGTACAGCAGTCGGCGTCCGGCAGATCCACGGGTCCGGCGGCCAAGGACGTGAGTGGGAAGAAGAGCGCGTCGGTGGCGCCCGTGGCACACGCGGCCAACCCGGTGAAGACCGCCACGAAGACCGTCACCAAGACGGCCACGAAAGCCGCTGTCGGCAAGAAGGCGGCGGCCACCGGGAAGGCGGCTGCCGGTAAGGCCGCCGGAGTCGGGAAGACGGCCGCTGCGAAGACCGCCACCGGCAAAGCGGCCGCTACGAAGAGGGTCACCAAGAAAGCGGTCGTCAAGAAAGCGGTCGCCGAGGAAACGGTGGCCGAGGAAGCGGTGGCCAAGGAAACGGTGGCCCGGAAGGCGGTGGCCAAGAAGGCCGACGGGAAGAGCGCGGCCAGGAAGAGCACCGGCACGGCAAGGAAAAGCACCAGTACGGCGAAGAAGTCGGTCGCTTCCGCGACCGAAGGCGCGGCCAAGGCCGCGAAGACGACGGGAGCCACGACGGTGGTTGCGAAGAAGACTCCTGGCACGGCCACGGCGGCGCAGAACCCCACCGCGGTTCCCAAGGCGCGGATCGCCGCGGTGGAGCCCGGCGAGCTCGCGGTGCGCCCCGGTGAGGACCCCTGGACTCCGGAGGAGGTCGCGGAGGCGCGTGCCGAACTCCAGTCCGAGGCGCTACGGCTGAGCACCGAGATCTCGTCGTCCGAAGAGTCGATCGCGGGCCTGATGCGCGACTCCGGCGACGGCGCGGGCGACGATCAGGCGGACACCGGCACGAAGAACATCACGCGCGAGCACGAGATGGCCCTGGCGGCCAACGCGCGCGAGATGCTGGAGCAGACCGAGCGAGCGCTGGAGCGGCTCGACGCGGGCACGTACGGGCTCTGCGAGAACTGTGGCAACCCCATCGGCAAGGCGCGGATGCAGGCCTTCCCGCGAGCCACCCTGTGCGTCGAGTGCAAGCAGAAGCAGGAACGCCGCTACTGAATGGTGCGGGAGGGCTCCTGCGCACGTGGGCGCCGGGGGGTGTGCCGTACCCTCGTCCTCAGTCAGGCACCTAGGTCGAGGGACTCACTCACGTGGCAGAGGCGGAGCGCATCATCGGTACGCCGGATACCCCAGGAGCGGGGGGCGCCGAGCCGGAGCAGTCCGGCGTGGAAGGGACCGGGGCCCCGGCCGAGGGGCCCAGGGGCAGGCGCAGGATCGCCGTCCTGTTCACGGTCGCCGCCCTGGCGTACGCCCTCGACCTGGTCAGCAAGCTGATCGTGGTCGCGAAGCTGGAGCACCACGCGCCGATCCGGATCATCGGGGACTGGCTGAGGTTCGAGGCGATCCGCAACGCGGGAGCGGCCTTCGGCTTCGGCGAGGCGTTCACGATCATCTTCACGGTGATCGCCGCGGCGGTGATCGTGGTGATCGCGCGGCTCGCGCGCAAGCTCTACAGCCTGCCCTGGGCGATCGCGCTCGGTCTGCTGCTGGGCGGTGCGCTCGGCAACCTGACCGACCGGATCTTCCGCTCGCCCGGGATCTTCGAGGGCGCGGTCGTGGACTTCATCGCGCCCAAGCACTTCGCGGTCTTCAACCTGGCCGACTCGGCGATCGTCTGCGGCGGCATCCTGATCGTGCTGCTGTCCTTCCGCGGGCTCGACCCGGACGGCACGGTTCACAAGGACTGACCGGTTCACAAGGACTGACCGGTCCACACGGCCTGATCGGCCCGCACGGAATGTCGTACGGGGACGTCTGGCCGGACGTCTGAAGGCAGGTCCACGGGCACTGCTGTTCGGGCGATGGTCCGGCGGTGTCCGACCCGTCCGGCATACTCGACGGGTGAGTACCATTCCCGAGATCCGCAACCTGCCCGTGCCCGACGGCCTGGAGGGCGAGCGCGTCGACGCCGCCATCTCCCGCATGTTCGGCTTCTCCCGCACGAAGGCCGCCGAGCTCGCCGCGGCGGGGAAGGTCACGGTCGACGGCTCGGTGGTCGGAAAGTCCGAGCGGGTGCACGGCGGCGCCTGGCTGGAAGTGGAGATGCCGCAGGCTCCCGCCCCCGTGCAGATCGTCGCCGAGCCCGTCGAGGGCATGGAGATCGTGCACGACGACGACGACATCGTCGTGATCATCAAGCCGGTCGGTGTGGCCGCGCACCCGAGCCCCGGCTGGAACGGTCCGACGGTGATCGGCGGCCTCGCGGCGGCCGGATACCGGATCTCGACCTCGGGTGCCGCCGAGCGGCAGGGCATCGTGCACCGGCTGGACGTGGGCACCTCCGGGCTGATGGTCGTGGCCAAGTCGGAGCGCGCGTACACCTCGCTGAAGCGGCAGTTCAAGGAACGCACGGTCGACAAGCGGTACAACGCGCTGGTCCAGGGGCACCCCGACCCGATGAGCGGCACCATCGACGCGCCCATCGGCCGGCACCCGAACCACGACTACAAGTGGGCGGTGACGGCCGAGGGCAAGCCGTCCGTCACGCATTACGACCTGATCGAGGCGTTCCGTGCGGCCAGCCTGCTCGACATCAAGCTGGAGACCGGCCGCACCCATCAGATCCGTGTCCACATGGCGGCCCACCGCCACCCCTGCGTGGGCGACCTGACCTACGGCGCGGACCCGACGATCGCCAAGCGGCTCGGTCTGACCCGGCAGTGGCTGCACGCGGTGCGGCTCGGCTTCGAGCACCCCGGGGACGGGCAGTGGGCGGAGTTCGAGAGCGACTACCCCGAGGACCTGCAGAAGGCGCTCGACAAGGTGCGTGAGGAGAGCTACGCGTGAGCGGCTCGGACGGGGCGCGGGGCGGCTCCTACGTGGTGCGGGTGGCCGAGGACGCCGCGGACCGCGAGGCGTGCTTCGCGGTGCGCAAGGAGGTCTTCGTCGGCGAACAGGGCGTCCCCGAGGACATCGAGTACGACGCGTACGACGCCGGTGCCCTGCATGTGCTGGCGATCCGCGAGGACGGGGTGCCGCTGGGCACCGGGCGGCTCCTGTACGGCCCGGAGGCCGGCGCCAAGACCGACGGCGACCTGACGGTCGGCTCGCTCGGCCGGCTCGCCGTGACGAAGGCGACGCGCGGGCTCGGCGTCGGCGTGGCCCTCGTACGGGCCATCGAGGACGCGGCACGCGCGCGTGGGCTCGCCGCGGTGGACCTGCACGCGCAGACGCAGGCGATGGGTTTCTACGAGCGGCTCGGGTACGTGGCGTACGGCGAGGAGTTCCTCGACGCCGGGATCGACCACCGGGCGATGCGCAAGGCTCTGTGAGACGGGGTTCGTCGCACGCGGGTTGCCGGGAGGGCATTGTCGTAGGCGCGTGGCACGCTTGAGGTCTGGCTTTTCCTTGATCGCCTAGACCTTGCCGGAGCGCTGACCGTGGATCAGTTGGCCCTGTTGTTCGTGCTGATGCTCGGGGCCGTGGTGAGCGTCCCGGTGGGAGACCGGTTCGGGCTGCCGGCGCCCGTCCTGATGACGCTCCTCGGGATCGTGCTGGCCGTGCTGGACTTCGTGCCCAACGTGGATGTCCCGCCGGACCTGATCCTGCCCCTGCTGCTGCCTCCCCTGCTGTACGCCTCGGTGCGACGCACCTCCTGGAGACAGTTCACCGCCAACAAACGGCCGATCTTCCTGCTCGCCGTGGCGCTGGTGTTCGTCACCACGGCGGCCGTGGCCTTCGTCGCCGGCGCCATCGTGCCAGGGCTGCCGGTCGCCGCCGCCGTCGCCCTGGGCGCGCTGGTGGCACCGCCCGACCCGGTCGCCGCGACGGCCGTCGCGGGTCAACTCGGGCTGCCCCGCCGACTGGTGTCGATCCTGGAGGGCGAGGGGCTCTTCAACGACGTGACGGCCATCGTGCTCTACCACGTCGCGATCGCCGCCGCGGTGAGCGGCACCTTCTCGCCATGGCGGGCCGGGCTCGATCTCGTGCTGTCCGCCGTGGTCGCGCTCGCCGTCGGGCTGGCGCTGGGGTGGGCGGCGAACAAGCTGATGTCGCTGCTCGGTGACGCCACGCTGCAGATCGGGATGACGCTGCTGGTGCCCTTCGCGTCGTACGTCCTGGCGGAGGAACTGCATGGGTCAGGGGTGCTCGCCGTGCTCACCACCGCCCTGTTCCTCGCGGAGTACGCCACCGATGCCGACGACGTCATGACGCGGCTCGCCGGGTACACGTTCTGGGACGTGGTGGACACGCTGGTCACCGGGGTCGCGTTCGGGCTGATCGGGCTCGAGCTGCACAACGCGATCAGGACGGCGTCGGGGCGGTGGGGGGAGATGCTGGGGTGGGCCGCCGCGATCGTCGCCGTCGTGGTGTTCGTACGGCTGGCGTATCTGATGCCGGCGACGTGGCTGACGAAGCGGCTGCACGCGAAACGGGACTACGACGAGGAGATTCCGACCTCGTGGCGGGAGACCGTGATCATGTGGTGGTCGGGGATGCGGGGGGTCGCGTCCGTGGCCCTCGCGCTGGCCATTCCGTTGAAGATGGACGACGGGTCGCCGTTTCCCGACCGCGACGAGATCATCTTCATCGCGTTCGGGGTGATCATGGCGACGCTGGTGCTCCAGGGGCTCACGCTGCCGTGGCTGGTGCGAAGGCTCGGGGTGCGGGCCGACGAGGATGTCGAGAAGGCGTTCGAGAAGGAGCTGGCGGTTCGGGCGGCGAAGGCGGCGAAGCGGAGGCTCAAGGAGATCGAGGAGGTGGAGGAGCTGCCGGAGGAGTTGTCCGAGCAGCTGATTAGGCGGGCCTTCGACATCGGGATGCGGATCAGTCCGGATCTGGGGGACGAGGAGCGGAGGGAGGCGCATGAGCAGCGGGCTCGACGGGTGAAGCGGCTGCGGCGGATCCAGGGGGAGATGCTGAGTGCGGCGCGGCATGAGGTGCTGTCGGCGCGGAGTGAGCCGGGGGCGGATCCGGAGATCGTGGACCGGGTGCTGCGGCACCTGGACGTGCGCAGCCTGCGTTGAGGGTGCTCTCCCGCCCGCGCACCGCCCGTTTCCAGCCCGCTGACAAGTGACGGTCGCCTGTGGGGGTGATGCGCCGTCGGCGGCTGCGGGGGAGAGACGCCACGGATACTCTGCGCGGCCTGCGGCCTGCGGGCAGTGCGGAGGGTGCGGGCGGTGCGGGGGTGGGGTCCTGGGGTGGTCAGCCTCGGCCTGGGCCTGTTCGTGGGGGGTCGGGGATGTGGGGGGTCGTGGGGGCGGTTATCGCGCCGTCGGTGTCGTCGTGGTCCGGGCGGTGGGGGCGGCCGTTGGGCCAGAGCGGGGGCAGGATCGCTTCGGTCGTGTTGACGCGGGGGAGGGCGTAGGGGTGTACGTCGGTGAGCCAGCGGATCATGCGTTCGCGCACGGTGACCCGTACCGTCCAGATGTCGTCCGCGTCCTTCGCGGTCACCAGGGCGCGCACCTGCATGGTGTTGGGGGTGGAGTCGGTGACGGCGAGGCCGTAGTCGCGGCCGTCCCAGGCCGGGCACTCGCGCAGGATGTCGCGGAGCTGCTCGCGCATCGCCTCCACGGGCGCCGAGTGATCGACGTGGAAGAAGACGATGCCGGTCATCTGGGGGGTGCCGCGGGACCAGTTCTCGAAGGGCTTGGAAGTGAAGTACGAGACCGGCATCGTGATCCGGCGCTCGTCCCACGTGCGTACCGTCAGGAACGTCAGTGTGATCTCCTCGACGGTGCCCCACTCGCCGTCCACCACGACCGTGTCACCGAGGCGCACCATGTCGCCGAAGGCGATCTGCAGCCCGGCGAAGAGATTCGCCAGCGTGGACTGGGCGGCGACACCGGCGACGATGCCGAGGATGCCGGCCGAGGCCAGCAGCGAGGCACCGGCCGCGCGCATCGCGGGGAAGGTGAGCAGCATCGAGGCGACGGCCACCACGGTGACGATCGCGGACACCACCCGTTGGATCAGGGTCACTTGCGTGCGCACCCGGCGGACCCGCGCCGGGTCGTGGTGGGCGTTCGCGTAGCGGGTGTAGGAGGTCTCGACGATCGCCGTCGCGATGCGGACCACGAGCCACGCGGCGGACCCGATGAGGATCAGGGTCAGGGTGCGGCCGACGCCGACCCGGTGTTCCACGAGCAGCTTCGCCTGGTCGTACGAGCCGCGTAGCAGGGCGGCGAACAACACGAGCTGGAAGGGGACCCGTGCGCGACGCAGCAGGCCCCACAGGGAGGCTTCCTGGTGCCGGGTGTCGGCCTTGCGCAGTACGTGGTCCACGGCCCACCCGATGAGCAGCGTGAGCACGACCGAGCCACCGACGACGATCAGGGGACGCAGTACGTTCTCCATGCCTGAGACCGTAACCGGCTCGGGGCCGCCCTGAACATCTCGCCCTGGTCCCTGGGCCTCGATCCGGTGTTGTCAGTCGTGGCTGGCACCATGGGGCGCATGAACATCATGCTCTTTCACTCGACCTACGGGCCCCGGCCCGCGGTGCGCGCGGCGGCCGACCTGTTGCGGGCCGCGGGGCACGAGGTGTGGACCCCGGACCTCTTCGAGGGACGCACCTTCGAGACCGTGGAGGAGGGCATGGCCTTCAATGACGGGATCGGCAAGGAGGAGCTGCTCAGACGCGCCGTGCTGGCCGCCGCTCCCTACTCCGACCGCGGCCTGGTGTACGCGGGGTTCTCGCTCGGCGCGTCCATCGCGCAGACCCTGGCGCTCGGCGACGAGAAGGCCCGTGGGCTGCTGCTCCTGCACGGCACGTCGGACATCGCCGAGAGTGCGTCGGTGGACGAGCTGCCGGTCCAGCTGCACGTCGCGGAGCCGGACCCGTTCGAGACGGACGACTGGCTGAGCGCGTGGTACCTGCAGATGGGCAAAGCGGGCGCCGACGTGGAGATCTACCGGTACGCGGGCGCCGGGCACCTGTACACCGACCCCGACCTGCCCGACTACGACGAGGAGGCCGCCGAGGCCACCTGGCGGGTGGCGCTCGGCTTCCTCGACTCGCTGTAGCGGTCCGTCGCACCGGGGTGACAGGCTTCCAACAGACGGGCCCGGGCCATCTGTCGGATGACCCGGGCCCGTCTGTTCACCTACGATCAACTGCGACTACCGGCGTTGTGGAACGTCGCAGACCCTAGCCTGGGAAGCACTCCTTGGGCGGGTGCACCTGCGACGGGAAGTGACCGGACCACACCCAGGACGTCGGCTTGGAGTCGTAGATCCTGAACCACCGCTCCCCCGAGGGGGTCTTGGTGGTCGAGCACTGGATCCGCAGGGTCGTGCCCCGCGGCTCCGTGCGGTACCTCGTCGACGAGGAAGTGGGCTCGGCGTATATGGGAGAGCTTTCGGCCGTGGTGAGGTTGACGAACGCCGGTGCCGCTGCCGCCGTGGCTTCCTGCGCCTCGGCGGATGTGGCGGTGAGTCCGGCGAGGGCCAGGGCGGCGCCGAGCACTGCGGTCTTCGTCAGGACACTTTGGGGGGTGGCCATGTGACTCCAATCGTAAGGAAATTGTCGGATCGTCAGTGCGACGATCCGACAATGTGTGCGACGCTACCAAGATCTTCCCGGCCGTGCCCGGAATTGTTCTCTACACCGGGTCGTAGGTGCGCTCGACCTTCTGTGTGCCGGTGAGCGTGCGGTACGAACGGGCCCAGGCCGAGGTCGCGTTGACGTTCGTGCGGTCGGACACGACGTAGTAGTCCATCTGTGCGCGGTCGGCGGTGATGTCCAGGACGCCGTATCCGTGGCGGTCGGTGTCGACCCAGTGGACGTGCCGGTTCGCGGCGCGGATGATCGGCGAGGCGATCGCGGACACGGTGCCCTCGGGGACCTTGACGATGTCGTCGAGGTTGTCGGAGGTCACCGAGGTGATGACGAACTCCGTGGCGGCCGAGGCCGACAGGGGGTAGGTGCCCGCGTCCACGGGCACGTCGTTCGCCCACGACATGTGGATGTCGCCGGTCAGGAAGACCGTGTTGCGGATGGCGTTGGAGCGCAGGTGCGCCAGCAGTTCGCGGCGGTCGTCCGTGTAGCCGTCCCACTGGTCGGTGTTGAGGGCGATGCCCTCCTGGGGCAGGCCGAGCAGCTTGGCGAGCGGCTTGAGCAGGTCGGCGGAGAGGGAGCCGATGGCGAACGGCGAGATCATCACCGAGTTGCCGACCAGCCGCCAGGTGGTGTCGGACACCTTCAACCCGGTCTTCAGCCAGTCGAGCTGGGCGCGCCCGGTGATCGTACGGTCCGGGTCGTCGACCGTGCCGCTGGCGGTGGACGCCTGCTGGGAGCGGAAGGACCGCAGGTCGAGCAGGGAGAGGTCGGCGAGCTTGCCGAAGCGCAGCCGGCGGTAGGTGGTGCCCTCGATCGCCGGGCGTACCGGCATCCACTCGAAGTAGGCCTGCTTCGCGGCGGCCTGACGTGCCGCCCAGGTGCCCTCGGCGCCCTCGGTGTGGTTGACCGCGCCGCCCGACCAGGAGTTGTCGGCGAACTCGTGGTCGTCCCAGATCGCCACGACCGGCGCCTTGTGGTGCAGGGTCTGGAGGTCGGGGTCGGTCTTGTACTTGCCGTGCCGCGTGCGGTAGTCGGCGAGGGTGATGATCTCGTTCGCGGGGGAGTGCGGCCGGACGACCGTGCCGCGCGCCGCGTACTCGCCTGACTTGTACTCGTAGATGTAGTCGCCCAGGTGCAGCCAGGCGTCCAGGTCGCCGCGCGCGGCCAGGTGCCGGTAGGGGGAGAAGTAGCCGGCCTCCCAGTTGGCGCAGGTGACGACGCCGAAGCGCAGCCCCGTCACGGCGGCGTTGGCGGCAGGGGCGGTGCGGGTGCGGGCGACGGGCGAGTCGGTGCCGCCCGCGGAGAAGCGGAACCAGTAGTCCGTGGCCGGTTCCAGGCCGCGGATGTCCGCCTTCACGGTGTGGTCGGAGGCGGCCGTCGCGGTGAGGGAGCCCTTGGAGACGATCGTGGTGAACGCCTTGTCCTTGGCGACGGTCCAGCTGACTTCGGTGTCCGGGCCGACGCCGGAGCCGGGTATCGCCTCGGAGGTGGGCGTCACCCGGGTCCACAGCAGGATGCCGTCCGGGAGCGGGTCGCCGGAGGCGACGCCGTGCAGGAAGGCGGGGGCGTCCGCGGCGGCGTGGGCCGGCAGCGCGGCGGCGAGCGGGCCGGCCAGGACAGCGGTCGCCGCCGCGGCCTTGACGACCGTACGGCGGCGGGGCGAGGGGGAGTTGACGCCCTGAGATGCCTCGGATGATCTGTATCGACTGGTCACGACCGATCAGGTTACTGATCGGTATGCGCGAGAGCGGGCGAACCTCGAAAGTTCGCCCGCTCTTCACGCGGAGGCCGGATTCCCCGTCGGCGTCAGCCCTTGAGAGCCGCGTCCACCACCTTGTCGAAGTCGGCCACCGTCAGCAGCGGGGTGCCGCCGTTGAGCTGCTTGCCGTCCATGACGAAGCCCGGGGTGCCGGTCACGCCCTCCTTGTTGTCGTCGAAGGTCTTCGACATGGCCATCGCCCAGGCGTCGTAGGTGCCCTTCTTCACCGCGTTCTGGAACGCGGTGTTGCCCTTCAGCGCGGGAACGGTGTCGGCGGCCTTGAGGAGGTAGGCGTCGTCCTTGAACTTGTCGGTCGTCTCGTCCGGGTGCCACTTCGCCGAGTACAGCGCGGTCTTGTACTCCAGGAACGCCTCGGGGCTGACGTTCAGCGCGGCGCCCAGGGCGCTCAGCGCGTTCTTGGAGCCCTGGCCGTTGTCCTTGTCGTCGATGAACGTGGCGCCGACGTACTGGAACTTGAACTTGCCGTCGTCGATGTCCTTCTTCACGGTCGAGCCGACGGTCTGCTCGAACTGGGCGCAGACCGGGCAGCGCGGGTCCTCGTAGACCTTGAGGGTCTTCTTGGCGGTGCTCTTGCCGATGACGACGGTGGTGCCCTTGGTGCCCGTGGTGTTGGCCGGGGCGACGACCTTGGCGTCCTTCAGGCCCGCCCAGTAGCTCGGCTTGTTGTTCTGCACGACCGCGTAGCCGACGCCGCCGGCTATCGCGAGGACGGCGACGATGGAGCCGGCCACGATGGCCTGGCGCTTGACCTTGTCGCGCTTGGCCTGGCGCTCGCGCTCGAGGCGCAGCTTCTCCCGGGCCGCCGTCTTCGCCGCCTGGCTGTTCCGCTTGCTCATGTTGGTGATCTCCATGGGGGACGCGCACACGTCGTATGCGGGATTACGTATGGGGGACTGCTGGTGCTCAAGGGCTGTCACGCAGAAGCGTTGGCTCAGGCGAAAGCGGCCGAGAGCGGCGGTCCACGCCGTCCCAGGGAGTGCACGAACAGGCGGGTGCGGGCGCCCGCGCTCCGGCGCGCGGGGCGCGGCAGCCGGCGTACGGGGGCGAGCCGTACGGTCACCGCGGCGACCGCGATCAGCAGGGGCCGGAACGTGGCCGCGGCCACCGCGCCCAGCAACTGGTCCAGGGCGCGGTCGCCGCGGCGCAGCCAGGCGGCCGCGAGCAGCCCGACGGTGACGTGGGCGGCGAGCAGCAGCCAGGCGGCGGCCGGGTCGGTCTGCGCGAGCAGGGCGGCGGCACGGCCGCCGCTGCCGCCGGTCACGTGGGCCAGCGGTGAGCCCACACTGCCGCCGCCGCACAGCACGTCGAAGCCGACCGAGCGCAGTGGGCCCGCGACGGGGCCGCCCGCCCTGCCGTAACAGACGTGCTGGCCCGTGGTGAACACGGTGTCGGCGGTCAGCTCCAGCGGGATGAGCAGGGCGGCGATCCGGCCGAAGCCGCGTTCGCGGCCCGCCAGCGCGTACGCGATGGCGAAGACGGCCGCGGCGATCGCCGCCACGGTGCCCAGCGGCAGCGGGACCCGGGACAGCAGCACATGCGACGCGGTGGAGAGCGTCACGACGACAGCCGTGAACAGTGCCGCGCGCACGGCTCTGAGCTGGGTCCCGGATATGTCCATAGCGGAGCCGAGTGTCCCACGTGCTCCCGTAAGGGCCCCCTAAAGGGTTCCTATGTGTTACGGGAGCGTTGTGGGTCCGTCGTCCGGGGTGCCTACAGGCCCGGGATCCGGCCGTTGCGGAACAGGTCGACGAAGATCTGGTGGTCGGCACGCGCGCGGGCGCCGTAGCTGTGCGCGAAGTCCACCAGGAGGCCCGCGAAGCCGTCCTCGTCGGCGGCGATCGCCGCGTCGATGGCCCGCTCGGTGGAGAACGGGACCAGCTCCGAGTGGCCGCTCTCGTCGTCGGCCGCGGCGTGCATGGTGGCCGTGGCCCGGCCGAGGTCGGCGACGACCGAGGCGATCTCCTCCGGGTCGTCGATGTCGCCCCAGTCCAGGTCCACCGCGTACGGCGAGACCTCGGCGACCAGCTGGCCGGCGCCGTCCAGCTCGGTCCAGCCCAGCCACGGGTCGGCGTGCGCCTGCAGGGCGCGCTGGGAGATCACCGTGCGGTGGCCCTCGTGCTGGAAGTACTCGCGGATCGCGGAGTCCGTGATGTGCCGGGAGACGGCCGGGGTCTGGGCCTGCTTGATGTAGATCACGACATCGTTCTCCAGGGCGTCGCTGTTGCCCTCCAGAAGGATGTTGTACGAGGGCAGTCCCGCGGAGCCGATGCCGATGCCGCGGCGGCCGACGACGTCCTTCACCCGGTAGGAGTCCGGGCGGGCCAGGGAGGACTCCGGGAGTGTCTCCAGGTAGCCGTCGAAGGCCGCGAGCACCTTGTAGCGGGTGGCCGCGTCGAGCTCGATGGAGCCGCCGCCGGGAGCGAAGCGGCGCTCGAAGTCGCGGATCTCGGTCATCGAGTCGAGCAGCCCGAAGCGGGTCAGCGAGCGGGCGTCACGCAGTGCGTCCAGGAGCGGGCCCTCGGCCGTGTCCAGCGTGAAGGGCGGCACCTCGTCGCTCTTGGCGCCGGTGGCCAGGGCGTGGATGCGCTCGCGGTAGGCGGCCGCGTACACCTTGACCAGCTCGGTGATCTGGTCGTCACTGAGCGCCTTCGCGTACCCGATGAGGGCCACGGAGGCGGCGAATCGCTTGAGGTCCCAGGTGAAGGGGCCGACGTACGCCTCGTCGAAGTCGTTCACGTTGAAGATCAGGCGGCCGTTGGCGTCCATGTACGTGCCGAAGTTCTCGGCGTGCAGGTCGCCGTGGATCCACACACGGGAGGTGCGCTCGTCCAGGTACGGTCCGCCGCGCCTCGGCCCGAACCCGATCTCCGCGGTGAGGTCGTGGTAGAAGAGGCCCGCCGTGCCCCGGTAGAACGCGAAGGCGGAGGCCGCCATCTTGCGGAACTTGACGCGGAACGCGGCCGGGTCGGCGGCCAGGAGCTCGCCGAAGGCGGTGTCGAAGACGGCGAGGATCTGCTCGCCGCGTTGCTCGGCGCTGAGCTGCGGGACCGACATCGCTGGGTGCCTCCTGGTGCAGGTGGTGCGTGACATGAGGGAAGGACGTGCCCGTCCGCCGGGACGGTTGCTTCCGTCCACTCCCAACGGACGAAGGTACCCGGGAGTGCCCGCGCGCCCCGCATGAAGGTACGGGTGATCGGCCCGCCCGTCACCCGACCACCGCCCCTCATCGAGGCGCTTCGCGCCCAGTGTTCGTCTCCAGTGTCAGTGGCGCGTCATAGACTTCGACGCTGTCCCCCCAGACTGTCCGCAGCCTGTCGACGATTGTTCTTCTTGGAGGCCGAAGCCGTGTCAAAGCCGCCGTTCACGCACCTGCACGTCCACACCCAGTACTCGCTGCTGGACGGTGCCGCGCGGCTCAAGGACATGTTCGACGCCTGCAATGAGATGGGCATGACGCACATCGCCATGAGTGACCATGGCAACCTTCACGGGGCGTACGACTTCTTCCACACGGCGAAGAAGGCGGGTGTCACGCCGATCATCGGCATCGAGGCGTACGTCGCCCCCGAGTCCCGGCGCAACAAGCGCAAGATCCAGTGGGGCCAGCCCCACCAGAAGCGCGACGACGTGTCCGGTTCGGGTGGGTACACGCACAAGACGATCTGGGCGGCGAACCGGACCGGCCTGCACAACCTCTTCAAGCTCTCCTCGGACGCGTACGCCGAGGGCTGGCTCCAGAAGTGGCCCCGGATGGACAAGGAGACCATCTCCCAGTGGTCCGAGGGGCTCATCGCCTCCACCGGCTGCCCCTCCGGCGAGCTCCAGACCCGCCTGCGCCTCGGCCAGTACGACGAGGCACTGAAGTCGGCCGCCGAGTACCAGGACATCTTCGGCAAGGACCGCTACTTCCTGGAGCTGATGGACCACGGCATCGAGATCGAGCGCCGGGTCCGTGACGGACTCCTGGAGATCGGCAAGAAGCTCGGCATCCCGCCCCTGGTGACGAACGACTCGCACTACACGTACGCGCACGAGGCGACCGCCCACGACGCCCTGCTGTGCATCCAGACCGGCAAGAACCTCTCCGACCCGGACCGCTTCCGCTTCGACGGCACTGGCTACTACCTGAAGTCCACGGACGAGATGTACGCCGTCGACTCCTCGGACGCCTGGCAGCAGGGCTGCGCCAACACCCTCCTGGTGGCCGAGCAGATCGACACCGCCGGCATGTTCGAGGCGAAGAACCTCATGCCGAAGTTCGACATCCCCGAGGGCTACACCGAGGTCACCTGGTTCCAGGAGGAGGTGCGCCTCGGCATGGAGCGCCGCTTCCCCGGCGGCGTCCCCGAGGACCGCCAGAAGCAGGCCGAGTACGAGATGGACGTCATCATCCAGATGGGGTTCCCGGGGTACTTCCTCGTCGTCGCCGACTTCATCATGTGGGCCAAGAAGCAGGGCATCGCCGTGGGCCCGGGCCGTGGCTCGGCGGCCGGTTCGATCGTCGCGTACGCCATGGGCATCACCGACCTCGACCCGATCCCGCACGGTCTGATCTTCGAGCGGTTCCTCAACCCCGAGCGCGTCTCCATGCCCGACGTCGACATCGACTTCGACGAGCGTCGGCGCGTCGAGGTGATCAGGTACGTGACCGAGAAATACGGGGCCGACAAGGTCGCCATGATCGGCACCTACGGAAAGATCAAGGCGAAGAACGCCATCAAGGACTCCGCGCGCGTCCTGGGCTACCCGTACGCCATGGGCGACCGCCTCACCAAGGCCATGCCCGCCGACGTCCTTGGCAAGGGCATCGACCTCAGCGGCATCACCGACTCCTCGCACCCGCGCTACAGCGAGGCCGGCGAGATCCGCGCGATGTACGAGAACGAGCCGGACGTGAAGAAGGTCATCGACACCGCCAAGGGCGTCGAGGGCCTGGTCCGGCAGATGGGCGTGCATGCCGCCGGCGTCATCATGTCCAGCGAGCCCATCGTCGACCACGCCCCGGTCTGGGTGCGGCACACCGACGGTGTGACCATCACGCAGTGGGACTACCCGCAGTGCGAGTCGCTCGGCCTGCTGAAGATGGACTTCCTCGGCCTGCGCAACCTGACGATCATGGACGACGCCGTCAAGATGGTGAAGTCCAACAAGGGCGTCGACCTCGACCTGCTGGCCCTCCCGCTCGACGATCCGACGACCTTCGAACTGCTCCAGCGCGGCGAGACCCTCGGCGTCTTCCAGTTCGACGGCGGCCCCATGCGTTCGCTGCTGCGCCTGATGAAGCCCGACAACTTCGAAGACATCTCCGCCGTCTCGGCGCTCTACCGTCCCGGCCCGATGGGCATGGACTCGCACACGAACTACGCGCTCCGCAAGAACGGCCTCCAGGAGATCACGCCGATCCACAAGGAGCTGGAGGAGCCCCTCCAGGAGGTCCTGGCGGTCACCTACGGCCTGATCGTGTACCAGGAGCAGGTGCAGAAGGCCGCCCAGATCATCGCCGGGTACTCGCTCGGCGAGGCCGACATCCTGCGCCGCGTGATGGGCAAGAAGAAGCCCGACGAGCTGGCGAAGAACTTCGTCCTCTTCCAGGAGGGTGCCCAGAAGAAGGGCTACAGCGCCGAGGCGATCCAGGCCCTGTGGGACGTGCTGGTTCCGTTCGCCGGATACGCGTTCAACAAGGCGCACTCGGCGGCGTACGGCCTGGTCTCGTACTGGACCGCGTACCTGAAGGCGAACTACCCCGCCGAGTACATGGCGGGCCTGCTCACCTCGGTCAAGGACGACAAGGACAAGTCCGCGATCTATCTGAACGAGTGCCGGCGCATGGGCATCAAGGTGCTGCCGCCCAATGTCAACGAGTCGGAGCAGAACTTCGCCGCGCAGGGCGACGACGTGATCCTCTTCGGCCTCTCCGCCGTGCGCAACGTCGGCACGAACGTCGTCGAGTCGATCATCAAGAGCCGCAAGGCCAAGGGGAAGTACGCCTCCTTCCCGGACTATCTCGACAAGGTCGAGGCCGTCGCCTGCAACAAGCGCACCACGGAGTCGCTGATCAAGGCGGGCGCGTTCGACACGATGGGGCACACCCGCAAGGGCCTCACCGCGCAGTTCGAGCCGATGATCGACAACGTGGTGCAGGTCAAGCGCAAGGAGGCCGAGGGCCAGTTCGACCTCTTCGGCGGCATGGGCGACGAGGACACCAGCGAGCCGGGCTTCGGACTCGACGTCGAGTTCACCACCGACGAGTGGGACAAGGCCTATCTGCTCGCCCAGGAGCGGGAGATGCTCGGTCTGTACGTCTCCGACCACCCGCTCTTCGGCCTGGAGCACGTGCTGTCCGACAAGGCCGACGCGGGCATCTCCCAGCTCACCGGAGGTGAGCACGCGGACGGCGCGGTCGTCACCATCGGCGGCATCATCTCGGGCCTCCAGCGCAAGATGACCAAGCAGGGCAACGCCTGGGCGATCGCCACGGTGGAGGACCTCGCCGGTTCCATCGAGTGCATGTTCTTCCCGGCGACGTACCAGCTGGTGTCGACCCAACTCGTCGAGGACGCGGTCGTCTTCGTCAAGGGCCGCCTCGACAAGCGCGAGGACGTGCCGCGGCTGGTCGCGATGGAGCTTCAGGTCCCCGACCTGTCGAACGCGGGCACCAACGCGCCCGTGATCCTCACGATCCCAGCGCTGAAGGTCACCCCGCCGATGGTGAGCCGCCTCGGCGAGATCCTCAGCCACCACAAGGGCGAGAGCGAGGTGCGCATCAGGCTCCAGGGCCCGCGCAAGACCACCGTGCTGCGGCTCGACCGGCACCGGGTGAAGCCGGATCCGGCGCTGTTCGGTGACTTGAAGGTGCTGCTGGGCCCGTCCTGCCTGGCGGGCTGACGTACGGCAACCTACGGCGAGTGAGCCACACCGGCTGTAGTGCCCCGGAGGCGAACCGAGCCCAAAAAAGAGGGGGGCGCATCCGTTGTCGGATGCGCCCCTCGGCGTGTGCCTGGGCTTCAACAGCCCTTACGCGTGGCCTCAGTTGTGGCCGAAGCGCTTCTGGTGCTTGCGGGCGACGTCCGCGGGGCTGCCCTGGGCCTGCGACATCGGCGTGTGCGCCTCCGTCGAGGACCGCTGCGCCCGCTCCTGCGCACGCTCGGCCTGCGAGGAGCGGTCCTGCTGGCCGCCCTGCTTGCGGTTCTTGTTCTTGGCCATGGTGATTGCCTCCTGTGGGGCCCTAGGGGTCAGGGCCGGATCCAGATTCACATAGCCTGACAAGCAGTGCATTTCGGAGAATTACCGTGCGTAATAAGGCCTGTCGGAGCGTCATCCCCCGATACGCCACGCCGAAGATCGAGTTCGGGCCGTTAACCTCCGCGCCGTCGGGCAGACTCGAAGGAAGCCCGAAGCGAATCTCCCGGAACCGGAAAGAGGGTGGACCGCGTGGACCGCTGCATCGTCCTGGTGGACGCCGGGTATCTGCTCGGGGCTGCCGCCAGTCTCCTCGCCGGGGAGCCTTCGCGATCCCGGATCACCGTCGACCACGCCGCCCTCATCCAGGGCCTGCGCGAGCGCGCCGAGTCCGACACGGAGCGGCCCCTGCTGCGCATCTACTGGTTCGACGGCGCCCCCGACCGCGTACCGCAGCCGGAGCACCGCCGGCTGCGCGTGATGCCGCGGGTCACGGTGCGCCTCGGCGCACTGACCCGCAGCGACGGGCGGTGGGCGCAGAAGGGCGTCGACGCCGCCATGCACGCCGAGCTGACCGAGCTGGCCCGCAACCGCGCCTGCTCCGACGTGGTCCTGGTGACCGGCGACGGGGATTTGCTGCCGGGCATGATGGCCGCCAAGGAGCACGGCGTCGCCGTACACCTGTGGGCCGTGCAGGCCGCTGACGGCGACTACAACCAGTCCGAGGACCTGGTCGCCGAGGCCGACGAGCGACGGGTGCTGGACCGGGCGTGGATCACCAAGGCCGTACGGGCCAAGGACCTCGGCGGGATCTGCGCGCCGCAGCCCGTGCCGCGCCCCGAGATCGCCGCGATCCTCTCCGCGCCGCTCCCCGACTCGTCGCTCGGCTCCGCGGCCGAGCGACCCTCCGAGGCCGCGGAGCACAGCCCCGTCGCCGAGTCGCAGAACGGGGCCGAGGAGCGGGTTCCCGCCCCCAAGGGCGTGCCCACGCCGAAGGACCTGGCCGCACTGCGCGCACCGGGCGTCCACGCCCCCCAGCACCCCGCCGGCGCGACGCTGCGGTGGTCGTCCGACAAGGGGTGGATCGAACGCCCCGGGGGCGCCACGGAGTCCACTGAGGCCGCCGCGCTGCCCACGCTCGCCCAGCTCACGTCCGCCGAGCAGCGATGGGCCGACCGCGAGGAGGACATCACCACGGTCGGCGGCGATCCGTACGAGGTGGGGCAGGTCTTCGCGCGCCGCTGGATGGAGCGGCTCACCGACCCGAGCCACCTGCAGAAGCTGTCCACGATGTACCCGCGGGTGCCGCACCGCGTGGACGGCGAGCTGCTGCGTTACGCCGCGCGCTTCGGGCTGCTCGCCCACAAGGACGACCAGATCGACGAGCACGACCGGTATGCGATCCGGGCGGGGTTCTGGCGGGAGATCGATGTGCGTACGGCGGCGGAGCACGCCCCTGCCGGGGAGTGAACCGGGGGAGCGGTCGAGCCCCGGGTGTGCTTCTCGGGTGCGGCGGGGCTCGAGATTCGCTCCAGAGCGGCTTGTGAGTGGGCCCGGCTGACGGCCCCGGGCGCATAACGGGGCATCGGACCCCGTAGGCTCGTCCTTCGTGAGTACGCGCACGGCACAGGCAGTCCAAAACGGGCACAGGGGCGATGTCGTGTGCTCGGTGCGCGCGCTGACCAAGACCTATCCGGCCGTCCGCGGACGCCGGGGCAGCCCGGGTACGCCCGAGGTGCGGGCCACCGACGGGGTACGGCTGGACATCAGGCGCGGCGAGATCTTCGGACTGCTCGGGCCGAACGGCGCCGGGAAGTCGACCCTCGTACGCCAGCTGACCGGGCTCATGCGCCCCGACAGCGGCAGTGTCGAGATCCTCGGGCACGACATCGTGCGCCACCCCGAGCGGGCCGCGCGCATCCTCGCCTACCTCGGACAGGAGTCCACCGCCCTCGACGAGCTGACCGTGTCGCTGGCCGCGGAGACGACCGGGCGGCTGCGCGGGCTCGAACTGCGCGAGGCGCGGGCCGAGCGGGACGCCGTGCTCGACGAGCTGGGCCTCACCCCGCTCGCCTCCCGCCCCCTGAAGAAGCTCTCCGGCGGCCAGCGGCGGCTGGCCTGCTTCGCCGCCGCGCTGGTCGGGCGGCGGCCGCTGCTCGTCCTCGACGAGCCGACCACCGGCATGGACCCCGTGGCCCGGCGGGCCGTGTGGTCCGCCGTCGACCGGCGCCGGGCCGAGCACGGCGCCACCGTGCTGCTGGTCACCCACAACGTCATCGAGGCCGAGACCGTGCTCGACCGGGTCGCCGTCCTCGACCGGGGCCGCGTCATCGCCTGCGACACGCCGGCCGGGCTGAAGGAGCGGGTCGCGGGCGAGGTGCGGGTCGAACTCGTCTGGCGCGAGAGCGCCCCGCTGGACGTGCCCGAGGTCGCCGCGCTGCGCGCCCGGGCCGTCGAGTCGGGCCGCCGCTGGACCCTGCGGCTCGCCCCGGAGGAGGCCCGCGCGGCCGTCGCCACGGTCACCGGGGGCGCCGCGTTCGCCGCGCTCGACGACTTCACGCTGGCCACGCCGAGCCTGGAGGACGTGTACCTCGCGCTCGGCGGCAATGCGCAGGGGTTGGTGAAGGCGTGAGCGCGCGCGGTCCGGGATCCGTAGGGGAGTGGGAGTCTGTACGGACGGGGAGGGGCGTCGTGGGTGTGGAAAGCGGCGTGGGAATCGGCGCCGGAAACAGGGACAGGACGGCTGCCGGAGTGAAGAGGAGCAGCTCGACGTGAGTGTCGTACCCGCTGAGGCGCTGCCGGGCAGTGCGCTGCCCGTGGCCGAGGACGCCGGTGACGCTGCCGAACTCGGGCCGCGGGCGCGGCTGTGGCCCTCCCTCGCCGCCATGTACCGGGCCCAGCTCTCCCGCGCGCGCGTGGCGCGGATTCCGCTGCTGTTCGTGGCCACGGTCCAGTCCGTCGGCATCATGGTCATGATGCGAGGCGTGGTGGACGGCGGGGGCGAGGCCCGGTCCATCGTGGCCGGGGCGTCCGTCCTGGTCGTCGCCTTCGTCGGGCTCAACCTGCTGGCCCAGTACTTCGGACAGCTGCGGGCCGGCGGCGGGCTCGACCACTACGCGACCCTGCCGGTGCCGCCGGCCGCCGTCGTGCTCGGTGCCGCGGGTGCGTACGCCTCCTTCACCGTGCCCGGGACCGTGGTCACCGCCGTCGTCGGCTGTGTCCTGTTCGGGCTGCCGATGGCGCATCTGTGGGTGCTCGTCGCGGTGATCCCGCTCGCCGGCGCCGCGCTCGCCGGGCTCGGGGCGGCGCTCGGACTGCTCGCGCCCCGGCCCGAACTCGCCACGCTGCTCGGACAGTTGGGGATGTCGGCGGCGCTGCTGCTCGGGGTGCTGCCGGCGGACCGGCTGCCTACGATGGTGCAGTACGGCCGTGATCTGCTGCCCTCCACCTACGGCGTCGAGGCCTTCGCGCGGAGCTTCGGGGCGCACCCCGACTGGGCCTTCGTCGCCGGTGACCTCGCCGTCTGCGCGGGCGTCGGGGTGGCCTCGCTGGCGGTGGCGACCTGGGCGTACCGCCGGGCGGCCGTCCGGTGACGCGGCTGACAGCCGGGCCTGGCACGATGTCAGTGTGACCGCACCGCTGACTCCGCCTCCGCCGCCGCATCAACCGCCCTCCGACGACGCCCATGTCTGGCAGGCTCCACCCGCCGGGGGTGTCGCGGGGACCGTCGGGTACGAACAGGACGGGCCCGGGATGAAGATCGAAGTGCGGGACGCCGCCGTCGTCACGGTGGCGATGGCGCTCGCCGGAGTGCTGCTCGGTGTGCTGTGGTGGTGGCTGGCGCCGCATGTGCCGCTGATCGCGGACGACAGCGCGGTGTATCTGAAGGACACCGAGGGTGAGCAGGCCATCGGGGTCGACGGGACGTTCACGCTGCTCGCGCTGGCGTTCGGTGCGGTCAGCGCGGTGGTGGTGTTTCTGGTGCGGCGGCGTGGGGGTGTGCCGCTCGTTGTCGCGCTGGCGGTGGGGGGTCTGCTCGGGTCGCTGCTCGCCTGGCGGATCGGGGTCTGGCTCGGGCCGACGCAGAACGTGGTCGCCCATGCCAAGGCTGTGGGCAAGGGGGTGACGTTCTCCGCGCCGTTGAAGCTCGGGGCGAAGGGGGCGTTGCTGGCGTGGTCCCTGGCGGGGCTGGTGGTTCATCTCGGCCTCACCGCGTTGTTCGGTCCCCGCGACCCGGATCCCTACGCGAGCCCGTACGGGGCTCCGACCCCACCGCAGCCTCCGACGGTCTGAACCGGGGGCACGAGCGGCTTTTCCTCGCCCCCGCCGCCCCTACCCGTCCCATCCCCAGGGGCTTCGCCCCTTCGACCCCGCCAGGGGCGCTGCGCCCCCTGGACCCCCGCCTCGCCCGAAGGGCTTGTCCTCAAACGCCGGACAGGCTGAAAGAAGTGGCCCGGCCGGGGTGGGCGGGGGATGCGGGGCGAAGCCCCGCCCCAGGGGCGCGGGGAACTGCGCGCTCCGCCCCCCACCGGCCGTCAGCCGAGCGCGCGTGGGTCATGGAGGCCGGTGGCCGTGGTTCGAGCGGCCCTTCTTCGTGCGCCACTTGCGTTTGCGGGTTCGTTTCGACATGCCTCTCGTGCTTAACGCAGGATGACGCGTCCGTCGAGGGGTCACGCACGGGCGACCGGCGCGGACACCGCTTCCGTGAGGTGCGCCAAGTCGTCGGGGGCGAGCTCCACCTCAAGACCCCGGCGGCCGGCCGACACGCAGATCGTGGCGTGGTGCTGGGCCGAGGCGTCCAGGACCGTACGGAGTTTCCTGCGCTGGCCCAGCGGGGAGATGCCGCCGCGGACGTAGCCCGTGGTGCGCTCGGCGGCGGCCGGGTCTGCCATGGCGGCGCGCTTGCCGCCCACCGCCGTGGCCAGGGCCTTCAGGTCCAGTGAGCCCGCGACGGGGACCACGGCGACCACGAGGGAGCCGTCCACGTCCGCGACCAGGGTCTTGAAGACGCGGTCGGGGGAGACACCCATCGCCTCGGCGGCCTCCTCGCCGTAGGAGGGGTGCGCGGGGTCGTGCTCGTAGGCGTGCACCGTGTACGCGACGCCCGCCGCCGTCAGGGCCACGGTCGCGGGCGTGCCCCCGGACTGCTGCTGCTTCTTCGACTTCTTCGCCAAGGTGCCGGTGCCTTCAGTTGAGACTTGTCGGGTTGCGCGTCAGTTCCGCCGCGGGCAACGACGGCAGATTACGGATGATGGCGGTCTCGGCGCGCAGGAGTTTCAGCTCTTCGTGGAGGCGGGTGGCCGTGTCGGGGGCCTGGAGCAGCTTCTGCTTGGCGGGGATGTCGAGCATCACGGCGGCCGCCACCAGGTAGGAGACCACCGCCGGGTCGTCCGGCAGGTCCGCGCCGGTGGACAGCGAGCGTTCGCGGGCGCCGGCCAGCCGCTTCTGGTACTGGCGGAAGGCCCGCAGGACGCCCTCGGCGAGCGCGCCGGCCTCGTCGCCGGGTTCCTCCGGAAGTTCCTCCAGCTCGGCCGTCAGGAACGCGCCTGAGGCGTCCACCGACAGGAGCCGTACCCGCGTGGTGCCGGTGGCCAGTACCTCGAAACTGCCGTCGGCGCGCTCCCGGATGGTGGCCGCGTCCGCGACGCAGCCCACCTCGTGGAAGGCCTTGAGCGGGTCCTCGCCGAACCCGGCCGCGGGACCGCGCTGCGGCAGCGCGGTCTGGTCCGGCATGCCGGGTGCGGTGGGCGCGGCCTCGTGGCCGTCGCGGATGGCGACGACGGCGAACCGGCGCGGTTCGTCCTCGGGGGTCTTCAGCAGTTCGCGCATCATGGCGCGATAGCGCTCCTCGAAAATGTTCAGGGGAAGCACGAGCCCCGGGAACAGTACTGAGTTCAGGGGGAAGAGCGGGAGCCGGACGGTGGTCACGACGCGAAAGCCTAATGGTCGCCGGAGCGGGCGCGTCCGCCGTGCTCACTCCGTGGATGGAGGGGGATGTCCGAGGCGACCTCCAGGCGGACCCCGTCGCGCAGTTCCAGGAACTGGCCCAGCGGGTCGTCGGAGACCCGGTCCCAGGGGAACGAGGTCGCGTACGGGCCGATCAGACGGAGCTGGTCCAGGGCGTCCTGCCAGCGCTCCAGCCTGATCAGGACGTAGGTGAGGAGGTTGCGCACCTCCGCGGGCCACGGGTCGGCGGGAGCGTATGCCGCCGAGACCGCGATCGCCAGGTCGGCCGCCTCGTCGAGCCGCTCACGCGGGATGACGGCCCGGCCGCCCTCGGTCAGATAGGCGAAGGCCGCGCGCACCGGAAGCGCCTGTACGAGTGAGCCGGGCAGCGCGTCCTGGGCGGCCCGCTCGGCGAAGTCGAAGCACTCGCGGTGCGAGCCGTACCAGGCGGCCGACAGGTACTTCAGGGCGGCCACATGGCAGCCGTAGTGGTGCGGGGAGCGGCGTACGGCCTCGGCCCACAGCTTCTCGAACTCGGTGTGCCCGGCGTTGGTGCCACGGGCGTGGTCGAGCGCGATCCGCCAGGGCACCGGGTCGCGCGGGTCGCCCTCGGCGGCGGCGCCGATCAGCGGGCCGACCTCGCGCAGCAGCTCGGCCCGGGCGGGCGACTCCCACCAGCGTCGTACCGCGAGCTCGGCCTTGACCAGGAGCGCGTCCGGGTCGTGCGGGGACTCGCTCTGCCAGGTCTGGAGCCACTCGTCGCGGGTGCGCGCGAAGGCGGCGAGGCGTCTCGCGTAGCGGTCGCGGTTCTCCCACTCGGCGGCCTCACGGGTGGCGGCGAGCAGTTTGGCCGCGATGTCGTACTCACCGCGGGCCGCCGCGACGAGGGCCGGCGCGAGCCGTTCGTCCGGGGCGTCCAGCAGTACCTCGTCGTCGGCGGGCAGTCCGGCGGCGAGGCGCGAAGTGTTCTTGACCATCCGGGCCGTACGGAGGAACGCGCGCAGCAGTGCCATGGTGTCGACCATTGAAAGCCGCAGGTCGGAGCTGTACCAGAGGGTGTGCGGTGACACTTTCGTAACCCTCGTTTGGTTGTATGTCGGATAGTCAAGGGTGGGTAAAAAGTGACTGTTGTTCTACTATTGAACACCTGTCAACAGGATGGCCGGAAGCTGTCCCACGGGCCCCTCAGCTGCGGCGCAGCAGCCGCGTCGCCCCCGCGGCCACCGTCGTCGCCAGGATCCAGCCCAGGAGGATGACCACCGCGGCCAGCCACTGCCAGCCGCCGTGCAGTTGCCAGACGCCCACCTGGCCGAGGTCGATCACCGGCAGCAGCAGGTCGAGGGCGAACAGCGCGGCGTTCCACGGCGGATGGCCGCCGTTCACCGGGGTGTGGGTCGCGTGTGAGAAGGCGATCGAGGACGCCGCCCACAGCACCGCCATCCACAGGGCCGCCCGGCCGGGCCGGTACCCGTAGGCGACCGTCCAGTCCTGCGCGTACCCCCACAGCTTGGCCGCGAGCGGCAGGGTCTCGCGGCGGCGGCGCTGCTTGGCGAGCAGCACCTCGCGCGCGTCCTCGTCCTCCCCGGAGTCGCGCAGCACGGTGGCCAGCCGCTCGTACGGCTCCGGGCTGTACTCCGCGGTCGCCGCCGCCACCCACTCCAGGCGCCGGGTCAGCGGGAAGGCGCCCTGCGGTACGAGGTTCTCGTAGCTGAAGCCGCCCATGTGGAGGTTGCCGGGGGCCGGCCAGCTGTCCGCCCGGTCGACGAGATTGACGATCCGCGCGCCCGACAGGACCACCTTGCCCCGCTCGGGACGCTCCCCGAGGAAGCGCAGCTCGGGCGTCTGCACCCGCAGCAGGGACAGCTCCTGGTCGTCGTCGAAGGTGAAACGGGCCCGCTCGAAGTCGAGGGCGTCCCCGAACCGTCCGTCGTCGAGGCGGATCCCGCCCTGGCACTCGAAGCGCTGCACCAGCGTCCCGCGCGCCGGGGTGGTGCCGCCGGTCAGCAGGGGATTGCCGAGGCCCGCGGGGGTCATGTAGAGCGTGCGGTTGACGGTCAGCTGGGGAGCGTTCAGGGCGAGCCGCGAGTACGGGTTGTTCAGCCTGCTGCCGCGCAGGCTGAGCGAGACGCCGACGGTGGCGCCGCGCAGGCTCAGCTCACCGTGCGACTCCAGCATCTCGGCCTGCAGGTCCTGTCCCACGGTCATGCCGTCGCCGGTGAGCGAGCGGCCGCGCCGGTCCCGGTAGACCACGGCCTGGTTGAGCAGCAGATCCGTACCGATGTGCGCGTCGGTCAGCCGCACCCCGTTGTGGAAGCGGCAGCGGGGTAGATGCAGATCGCCCTCGGTGTGCACCCGGGCCGCCTCCAGGCGCGGCACCGAGCAGTTGACCAGGCGTACGGTCGTGAAGTGCGCCTCCGGCAGCAGGATCTCCTTCTCGAACCGGCAGCCCTTCAGCTCGACGTACGGCACCACCGTGCCGCCCGCGAGGTCGAGGACGTCCGTGATCTGCACGCCGGTCAGCTTCAGGGAGGCGACCCGGCCCTGGAGGGCGGGCGGGCCGTCGAGCAGCAGCCAGGCCACGATCCGGGCCCGGACACTGCGCTCGGGCCCCCAGGGATGGCCGCCGTGCGGATCGTCCACGGTCGTGTCCCCGCCGCGCAGGTCGTACACGCTGCCGTTGCGGAAGGCCTGCCACATCCCGGCCTCGGTGGCGGTCAACTCGTCCGGGAGATCCCCCCTGCGGAGGCCGGCACCCTCGGTCACGTCACGTCCCTCCCTCCCCAGCTACTCGCGGGTTCGTACAGCCGTTCATGCCCGCTGTGTGACGGGCCGAACGCTCCTGGTGACGGAGATCTCCAGGGGGAGCCTGGGACGGCTTGTATCAGCCATTGATACAGGCGTCCGGCGTCTTATCGCCGTCTGAGAGAATTGGGACCGTGCTGCAATCTCTTCGTATGGCCCGAATCGATCTGCGCGGCGACGCCCTCCCCGAGGGCTCCGCCCTGCGCGACCTGCTGCCCCGAGCCGACTTCGACGTGCAGGCCGCCCTGGAGAAGGTGCGTCCGATCTGCGAGGCCGTGCATCATCGGGGGGACGCGGCGCTGATCGACTACGCGGAGAAGTTCGACGGGGTGCGGCTGGAATCCGTACGGGTTCCGGCCCAGGCGCTCACCGGCGCCCTGGAACAGCTCGACCCGGCCGTGCGCGCGGCCCTGGAGGAGTCCATCCGCCGCGCCCGCCTGGTCCACCGCGAGCAGCGCCGCGCCGCGCACACCACGCAGGTCGTGCCGGGCGGCTCGGTCACCGAGAAGTGGGTACCGGTCGAGCGCGTCGGCCTGTACGCGCCCGGTGGACGGTCGGTCTACCCCTCGTCCGTGATCATGAACGCGGTTCCGGCGCAGGAGGCCGGAGTCGCCTCCATGGCGCTCGCCTCCCCGCCGCAGAAAGAGTTCGGGGGTCTCCCGCACCCCACGATCCTCGCCGCCTGCGCCCTCCTCGGCATCGACGAGGTGTACGCGGTCGGCGGTGCCCAGGCCGTCGCGATGTTCGCGCACGGAACCGAGTCCTGCGCGCCGGCCAACATGGTCACCGGCCCCGGCAACATCTGGGTCGCCGCCGCCAAGCGCTACTTCACGGGCAAGATCGGCATCGACACCGAGGCCGGTCCCACCGAGATCGCGATCCTCGCGGACGAGACCGCCGACCCGGTGCACGTGGCCTCCGACCTGATCAGCCAGGCCGAGCACGACCCGCTCGCCGCCGCCGTCCTCGTCACGGACTCCGTCGAGCTGGCGGAGGCGGTCGAGAAGGAGCTGGAGCCGCAGGTCGCGGCCACCAAGCACATCGAGGACCGGATCGTCCCCGCGCTGCGCGGCAGGCAGTCCGCGATCGTCCTCGTCGACGGCGTGGCGGAGGGCCTGCGGGTCGTCGACGCGTACGGCGCCGAGCACCTGGAGATCCAGACGGCGGACGCGGCCGCCGTCGCCGGCCGGGTGAAGAACGCGGGCGCGATCTTCGTCGGCGCCTGGGCGCCGGTGTCGCTGGGCGACTACTGCGCGGGCTCCAACCACGTGCTGCCCACCGGCGGCTGCGCCTGCCACTCCTCGGGGCTGAGCGTCCAGTCCTTCCTGCGCGGGATCCACATCGTGGACTACACGCGCGACGCCCTCGCCGAGGTGGCGCACCACGTGGTGACGCTCGCGGAGGCGGAGGACCTGCCGGCCCACGGGGCGGCGATCAAGGCTCGTTTCGGGTGGAAGGTTCCAGAGAGCAAGTGACCGGTATCGACGATCTTCCCGTACGGGACGAGCTGCGCGGCAAGTCCCCCTACGGCGCGCCCCAACTCGACGTGCCCGTACGGCTGAACACCAACGAGAACCCGTACCCGCTGCCCGAACCGCTCGTCGAGCGGATCGCCGAGCGGGTCCGCGAGGCCGCCCGCAACCTCAACCGCTACCCCGACCGCGACGCGGTGGAGCTCCGTACGGAGCTGGCCAAGTACCTGACGAGGACCGGCGGGCACCGGGTCGGCGTCGAGAACGTCTGGGCGGCCAACGGCTCGAACGAGGTCATCCAGCAGCTGCTGCAGACCTTCGGCGGTCCCGGCCGTACGGCGATCGGCTTCGAGCCCTCGTACTCGATGCACGCGCTCATCGCGCGCGGCACGGGCACGGCCTGGATCGCGGGCCCCCGCGACGAGGACTTCACGATCGACCTGGCGGCCGCCACGCGCGCCGTCGCCGAGAGCCGCCCGGACGTCGTCTTCATCACCACCCCCAACAACCCCACGGGCAACGCGGTACCGGGTGAGACGGTCCTCGCGCTGTACGAGGCGGCGCAGGCCGCCAAGCCGTCCATGGTCGTGGTCGACGAGGCGTACATCGAGTTCAGCCACGGCGACTCGCTGCTGCCGCTGATCGAAGGCCGGCCGAATCTCGTCGTGTCGCGGACGATGTCGAAGGCGTTCGGCGCGGCCGGACTGCGCCTGGGCTATCTCGCCGCGCACCCCGCGGTCGTCGACGCGGTCCAGCTCGTACGGCTGCCCTACCACCTGTCGGCCGTCGCGCAGGCCACCGCCCTGGCCGCCCTGGAGCACACCGACACGCTGCTCGGGTACGTCGAGCAGCTGAAGGCCGAGCGGGACCGCCTGGTCGCCGAACTGCGTGCGATCGGGTACGAGGTGACCGAGTCCGACGCGAACTTCGTCCAGTTCGGGCGATTCGACGGCGAGGGCGGTTCCCACGAGGCCTGGCAGAAGATCCTCGACCGGGGCGTCCTGGTCCGGGACAACGGCGTACCGGGATGGCTGCGGGTCTCCGCCGGCACCCCGGCCGAAAACGACGCGTTCCTGGACGCGGTCCGTGAGTTGAAGAAGGAGCAGAGCGCATGAGCCGCGTCGGAAGAGTGGAGCGGACGACCAAGGAGACGTCGGTCCTCGTCGAGATCGATCTCGACGGGTCCGGCAAGGTCGAGGTGTCGACGGGCGTCGGCTTCTACGACCACATGCTCGACCAGCTCGGCCGGCACGGTCTGTTCGACCTGACCGTGAAGACCGAGGGCGACCTGCACATCGACTCGCACCACACCATCGAGGACACCGCCCTCGCGCTCGGCGCCGCCTTCAAGCAGGCGCTCGGCGACAAGGTGGGCATCTACCGCTTCGGCAACTGCACGGTCCCGCTGGACGAGTCCCTCGCCCAGGTGACCGTCGACCTGTCGGGCCGCCCGTACCTCGTGCACACCGAGCCCGAGAACATGGCGCCGATGATCGGCGAGTACGACACGACGATGACCCGGCACATCCTGGAGTCCTTCGTCGCCCAGGCCCAGATCGCACTGCACGTGCACGTGCCCTACGGGCGCAACGCGCACCACATCGTGGAGTGCCAGTTCAAGGCGCTCGCCCGGGCGCTGCGATACGCCTCCGAGCGCGACCCGCGCGCCGCCGGCATCCTCCCCTCCACGAAGGGCGCGCTGTAAAGCCATGACAGGCCTCAACACCATCCTCATCGTCGTCGGACTCTTCCTCCTGGGCGGTGTCTACTCCTTCGTCAAGCAGAAGATGCCCGCGAGCCTCATCGTGCTGCTCTCCATCGGCGCCGCGATGTGTCTGATCGCGGGCGTCATGAGGCTGGAGGTGTGGAATTGACCGCTCCTAAGAAGGTCGTCGTTTTCGACTACGGCTTCGGGAACGTGCGTTCCGCCGAACGTGCCCTCGCGCGCGCGGGCGCCGAGGTCGAGATAACGCGTGACTTCGACAAGGCCATGAACGCGGACGGGCTGCTGGTGCCCGGCGTCGGTGCCTTCGCCGCCTGCATGAAAGGTCTCAAGGACGCCCGCGGCGACTGGATCATCGGCCGACGGCTGTCCGGCGGCCGCCCGGTGATGGGCATCTGCGTCGGTATGCAGATCCTCTTCGCGCGCGGCATCGAGCATGGCGTGGAGACCGAGGGTCTCGACGAGTGGCCCGGCACGGTCGGGCCGCTCCAGGCCGACATCGTGCCCCACATGGGCTGGAACACGGTCGAGGCCCCGGCCGGCTCCCAGCTCTTCACGGGGCTCGACGCCGAGGCGCGCTTCTACTTCGTGCACTCCTACGCCGTCCACGACTGGTCCCTGGAAGTCGGCAACCCGGCGCTGCGCGCACCCCTGGTGACCTGGTCGACGCACGGCGAGCCCTTCGTGGCGGCCGTCGAGAACGGCCCCCTGTGGGCCACGCAGTTCCACCCCGAGAAGTCCGGCGACGCCGGAGCCCAGCTCCTCACCAACTGGATCGGAACACTGTGAGCAAGCTCGAACTCCTCCCCGCCGTCGACGTCCGCGACGGCCAGGCCGTCCGGCTCGTGCACGGCGAGTCCGGGACGGAAACTTCTTACGGCTCCCCCCTTGAGGCCGCCCTCGCCTGGCAGAGCTCGGGCGCCGAGTGGCTGCACCTCGTCGACCTGGACGCCGCGTTCGGCACCGGCGACAACCGCAAGCTGATCGCCGAGGTCGCCGGCGCCATGGACATCAAGGTCGAGCTGTCCGGCGGCATCCGCGACGACGACACGCTCGCCGCGGCCCTCGCCACCGGCTGCACCCGGGTCAACCTCGGCACCGCCGCCCTGGAGACCCCCGACTGGGTCGCCAAGGTCATCGCCGAGCACGGCGACAAGATCGCGGTCGGTCTCGACGTACGCGGTACGACGCTGCGCGGCCGCGGCTGGACCCGCGACGGCGGCGACCTCTTCGAGACGCTGGAGCGCCTCAACGCCGAGGGCTGCGCGCGCTACGTCGTCACGGACATCGCCAAGGACGGCACGCTCCAGGGCCCGAACCTGGAGCTGCTGCGCGATGTGTGCGCCGCCACGGACCGCCCGGTCGTCGCGTCGGGCGGGGTCTCCTCCCTGGACGACCTGCGCGCCATCGCCGAACTCGTGCCGCTGGGCGTCGAGGGCTCCATCGTCGGCAAGGCCCTCTACGCCAAGGCGTTCACCCTGGAAGAGGCCCTGGAGGCGGTAGCCAAGTGAGCGACGTACGACGTGTCACGACCGGCGCACCCTGGGAGGACGCCTTCGGCTACTCCCGCGCGGTGGAGCTGCCGAACGGCTTGGTGCTGGTCTCCGGCTGCACGTCGATAGTGGACGGCGAGATCGCCGGGGGCGGCCCCTACGAGCAGGCGATCAACGCGTTCAACGTCGCGTTCGCGGCGCTGGAGCAGCTGGGTCTGGGCCGGGACGACGTGGTACGGACGCGTATGTACGTCACCCATGCCCGGGACGTGGACGACGTCGGGCGCGCTCACAAAGAGCTGTTCGACGCCGTCCGGCCCGCCGCATCCATGATCATCGTCTCCGGCTTCGTGGACCCCAGTCTGGTCGTCGAGGTCGAGGTGGAGGCGTTCCGCCCCAGCGGAGAACCGGGAGTGCCCGCAGCATGACCCTTGCCGTACGAGTCATCCCCTGCCTGGACGTGGACAACGGCCGGGTCGTCAAGGGCGTCAACTTCCAGAACCTGCGCGACGCGGGCGACCCCGTCGAGATGGCCAAGGTGTACGACGCCGAGGGCGCCGACGAGCTGACGTTCCTGGACATCACCGCGTCCTCGGGCAACCGCGAGACCACCTATGACGTGGTGCGCCGCACGGCGGAGCAGGTCTTCATCCCGCTCACCGTGGGCGGCGGCGTACGCACCGCCGAGGACGTCGACAAGCTGCTGCGGGCGGGCGCCGACAAGGTCGGGGTCAACACGGCCGCGATCGCCCGGCCCGAGCTCATCCGGGAGATCGCGGAGCGGTTCGGGCGGCAGGTGCTGGTGCTGTCGGTCGACGCCCGGCGCACTCCCGGGGGGACCTTCGAGGTCACCACCCACGGCGGGCGCAAGGGCACCGGCATCGACGCGGTCGAGTGGGCGCACCAGGCCGCCGAGCTGGGCGCCGGCGAGATCCTGCTCAACTCGATGGACGCGGACGGCACGAAGGACGGCTACGACATCGAGATGATCGAGGCCGTCCGGGGGCACGTCTGCGTGCCGCTCATCGCCAGCGGGGGCGCGGGCCGGCTCGCCGACTTCCCGCCCGCCATCGCCGCCGGCGCCGACGCGGTGCTCGCCGCGTCCGTCTTCCACTTCGGGGATCTGCGGATCGGCCAGGTGAAGGAGGCGCTGCGGGGGGCGGGGCACTCCGTTCGCTGACGCCGGCGGTGCGCGCGGTGCGCTGAGCCCCGGTCACTGGGTGGCCGGGGCTCACTTGTCGCCAGATGCAAAAGATAAGTTGCGCAAAATATGTTGTGCAACTTTTCTTTCGTATCTATGGTCGGGGGCATGGCAAGCAAGGAGAACCGCCGGATCACGGACATGGGCACGCTCAAGGCGCTGGCCCATCCGTTGCGGATGAAGCTCTACCGGGGGCTCATCGTGGCCAGGGTCGCCACCGCCTCCCAGCTGGCGGAGCAGGTGGACGAGGCCGTCTCACTGGTCAGCTACCACCTGCGCAAGCTGGCCGAGCACGGCGTGATCGAGGAGGCGCCGGCACAGAGCGCCGACGGTCGGGAGCGCTGGTGGCAGCCCGCCTCGGACGGGGTCAGCATCCGCGACGAGGATTTCCGCGGCGCGCCCGAGAAGGCCGCTGTGTACACCGCGGCCAGTCGGCTCTTCTCCGAGCAGCGCACCGACCTGTACCGCCGTTACCTCGACGAACGCGCTCACTGGACGCCCGAGTGGAACCGCGCCGCCGAGTCCTCCGAGTCCGCGATGCGGCTGACGGCCGGTGAGCTGTCCGAGCTGGTCGCGGACATGCATGCCCTGCTCAAGGCCTACACGGAGCGGGGCCGGGCCGCCGAGGAGGCCGGTGAAACCGAAGGCCGCGAGAACGTCGCGGTGCACACGTACGCCTTCCCGTTCCGCGTCTGAGTCGCGTCTGGTCCGCATCTGGTCCGGGTCTGATCCGGGTCTGATCCGGGTCTGGTCTGGTCCGCGTCTGAACCCGGTCTGAGAGGACACACCCCATGAGCGTCACCGCGGTGCGGTCGGACGCGGCCGACGAGCGGCCCGCCCACCGTGACTCCAACGTGCTGCGCTGGCTCGGCGCGTACACCTCGTCGGCGATCGGCGACAACGTCTACTACATCGCCGTGTCCTGGGCCGCAGTCCAGGCCGGGACGCCCGCGCAGGCCGGGCTCGTGTCGGCCGCCGGCGCCGTCCCCCGCGCCCTGCTGATGCTCGGTGGGGGAGTGGTCGCCGACCGGTTCGGGCCGCGTCGCGTGGTCGTCGGCAGCAGCGCGGTGCGCTGTGCCCTCGTCCTGACCGCCGCCGGGCTGCTCCTCGCGACGAGCCCCGGACTCTGGGCGCTGGGCGCGGTGGCCGTGGTCTTCGGGGTCGTGGACGCCGTCTTCCTGCCCGCCGCGGGCGCTCTCCCCGCCCTGCTCGCCCCCCGGAGCCAGCTCGCCCGGGTCCAGGGCATGCGGGGCCTGTCGACCCGGCTCGCCACCGTACTCGGCGGTCCGCTCGGCGGCCTGGGCGTGGCCCTCGGCGGTACCGCCGGAGCGTTCGGACTGGCCGCCCTGCTGATCGGGGTGTCCCTGCCGATGCTGCTGACCATACGGGTGGGGCAACGGCCCGGGGACGACGAGAAGGCGCGCGGAGCGGTCATGGCCGAACTCCGCGACGGGCTCCGGCGCATCCGCCGGCACCCGGTCCTCCGCCCGTTGGTGCTCGCCATCGCCCTCTCCGACCTGGGGTTCGTCGGACCGATGAACCTCGGCCTGACCCTGCTCTCGCAGCAGCGCGGGTGGGGGTCGTCGGGGATGGGCTGGGTGCTCGCCGGGTTCGGGACCGGCGCGGGTGCCGCGTCCCTGCTGCTCGCCCTGCGGGGGCGGGTACCCCGCGCCGGACTCGTGATGGCGGTGACGACCGTCGCGGGTTCGGTGGCCATCGGGGGGCTCGCGCAGGTGGCGTCCGCCGTCGCCGGGGCGTGTGTGGCCCTGCTCATCGGACTGCTGGCCGGGCTGGGCGGGGCCCTGAGCGGTGCGCTGGTGCAGGCACAGACCGAACCCGCCTACGCCGGTCGGGTCATCTCGGTCTCGACCCTGGTCAGCTTCGGCGTCGCGCCGCTCACCTTCCCGGTGGTCGGCTGGGCCGTCGACCGGTGGGACACCGGCCCGGTCTTCACGGCCTGCGCCGCGATCTGCGCCCTGAGCGGGATCATCGCCCTCTGCTCCCGCCCCCTGCGCCGCGCCGAGCTGCCGCGCTGAGCGGGCCGCCCGGGGCCTCGGCAGGTCCTGCGGTCCGGAGGGAGCCCCACCCGGTTGATCCGGAGCCCCACCCGGTTCAGTGAGCCCGCTCAGAGCCCCAGCTGCTTCGTCTCGCTCAGCTTCGCGATCGCGTCCTTGTCGCCCTCCAGCTCCACGTCGGCCGTCTTCTGCCGGCCCAGGGCGAACATCAGCAGCTCCGAGGGCTCGCCGGTCACCGTCACGACCGGTGTGCCCCGGTGAGCGACCGCCGTCTGACCGTCCGGGCGGCGCAGCACCAGGCCGGTCGGGGCGCCACGGCCGGCGAGGCGGGCGGTGCGCTCCAGGCGGGACCAGAGGGCGTCCTGGAAGACCGGGTCCAGCGGGCGCGGCGTCCAGTCCGGCTGGGCCCTCCGCACGTCCTCGGTGTGGACGTAGAACTCGACCGTGTTCGACGCCTCGTCGATCTGCTTCAGCGCGAAGGGCGAGAAGCGCGGCGGGCCCGTACGGATCAGCTGGATCAGCTCCTCGTACGGCTTCTCGGCGAACTCCGCCTGCACCCGCTCCAGACGCGGCGCGAGCTGTTTGATCAGCAGCCCGCCCGCGGCGTCCGCGCGGCGCTCGCGCACCACCACGTGCGCGGCGAGATCACGGGTGCTCCAGCCCTCGCACAGGGTCGGCGCGTCCGGGCCCTCGGTCTCCAACAGGTCGGCGAGGAGAAGTCGTTCACGCTTGGCATGGGTCGACATGCCAGCAAGCCTACGACCGCCACAGGAGTCCGCCCACCCGTCGACCGGCCACCCCGGCCCCAGAGGGGCTTCGCGCCGCCCCTGGCATCTCAGTGGACACCGGCAGGCGGGGGACGAGCGGTCCGGCCTGTGGACAACCGGCGGGTACGTCCCACGGGCGCGGCACAATGGTCGGCATGACCAGCACGCCCCCGCCCAGCAGCTCCAGCGGCCTGGATCCCGAGATCGCCGCGCGCCTCAAGCGCAGCGCCGACGGACTCGTCCCCGCCATCGCCCAGCAGTACGACACCGGTGAGGTGCTGATGCTCGGCTGGATGGACGACGAGGCGCTGCATCGCACGCTCACCACGGGCCGCTGCACGTACTGGTCGCGCAGCCGCCGGGAGTACTGGGTGAAGGGCGACACCTCCGGCCACTTCCAGTGGGTGAAGTCCGTGGCCCTCGACTGCGACGCCGACACACTCCTGGTCCAGGTCGACCAGGTGGGCGCCGCCTGCCACACGGGCGCCCGCACCTGCTTCGACGAGGACGTGCTCCTCAAGGAGGCGGCCTCCGCGGACACCCAGGGCGCCGATTCCGGCGTACCGACACTGGATCAGTAAGGTCAGCCGCCATGGACCTCGAGACGTTCCGCAAGCTGGCCACCGACCGCCGTGTCATCCCCGTCAGCCGCAAGCTCCTCGCCGACGGCGACACGCCGGTCGCGCTCTACCGCAAGCTGGCCGCCGAGCGCCCCGGCACCTTCCTCCTGGAATCCGCCGAGAACGGCCGCGCGTCCTTCTCGTGGTCCCGCTACTCCTTCATCGGCGTCCGCAGCCAAGCCACCCTGACCGAGCGCGACGGGCAGGCCCACTGGCTCGGCACCCCGCCCGTCGGGGTTCCCGTCGAGGGGGACCCGCTGGCCGCCCTGCGCGCCACCATCGAGGCCCTGCACACACCGCACGGAGAGGGCCTGCCCCCGTTCACCGGCGGCATGGTCGGCTATCTCGGCTACGACATCGTGCGCCGCCTGGAGAAGATCGGCCCCGGCGAGCGGGACGACCTGAAGCTCCCCGAGCTGACCATGCTGCTCACCAGCGACCTCGCCGTCATGGACCACTGGGACGGCTCGGTCCAGCTGATCGCCAACGCGATCAACCACAACGACCTCGACACGGGCGTCGACGAGGCCTACGCGGACGCGGTCGCCCGCCTCGACGCCATGGAGGCCGACCTCTCCCGCGCGGTCTCCCAGCCGCCCGCCGCGCTCCCGCCCTCCGAGCTGCCCGAGTACACCGCCCTGTGGGGCGGCCCGGACTTCCAGGACGCCGTCGAGGACGTCAAGGAGCGCATCCGGGCGGGCGAGGCCTTCCAGGTCGTCCCCTCCCAGCGCTTCGAAACGCCGTGCACGGCGAGCGCGTTGGACGTCTACCGCGTCCTGAGGGCGACCAATCCCTCCCCGTACATGTACCTCTTCCGCTTCGACGGCTTCGACGTCGTCGGCTCGTCTCCCGAGGCCCTGGTCAAGGTCGAGGACGGGCAGGCGATGGTGCACCCCATCGCGGGCACCCGGCCGCGCGGCGCCACCGTCCAGGAGGACCAGGCCCTCGCCGACGAGCTGATCGCCGACCCCAAGGAGCGCGCCGAGCACCTGATGCTCGTCGACCTGGGGCGCAACGACCTGGGGCGGGTCTGCGAGCCCGGCTCCGTCGAGGTCGTCGACTTCATGTCCATCGAGCGCTACTCGCACGTGATGCACATCGTGTCCACCGTGACCGGACGCGTCGCGGCGGGCCGTACGGCCTTCGACGTCCTCACCGCCTGCTTCCCGGCCGGCACCCTCTCCGGCGCCCCCAAGCCGCGCGCGATGCAGATCATCGACGAACTCGAACCGTCCCGGCGGGGACTGTACGGCGGCTGCGTCGGCTACCTCGACTTCGCCGGCGACTCCGACACCGCCATCGCCATCCGTACGGCTCTGCTGCGCGACGGCACCGCGTACGTCCAGGCGGGCGCCGGCATCGTCGCCGACTCGGACCCCGTCGCCGAGGACGACGAGTGCCGCAACAAGGCCGCCGCGGTCCTGCGCGCAGTGCACACCGCCAACCGGCTCGGCCGGTAGGAGGCGACGGAAACCGGGGCCTGCCGTACGAGTTCGGGCAATAGGACGAGGCTCACGTGAACCCCGGGTGACGGTTCGCCCGGGGTTCGGGCGATAGTGGAGTACGTGACAGCCGTACCTCCCCCCCGATCCGAAGCCGCAGGACCCGCCCGGTCCGGCCGCCGTAGCCTCGCCGTCGCCCTGCTCAGCGGCGCCCTCGGCGCGGCCGTGGCGCTGCTCTCCACCCGGCAGAGCTGGTCGGAGGGCACCGCGACGGTGGCCGGCGGCGCCTTCCCGCTGACCGCCAAGGGCAGCGACGTCACGGGCGTGCCCGCGGCGCTCGCCATAGTGGGCCTCGCCGCACTCGTCGCCGTCTTCGCCGTCCGCAGCTCCGGGCGCTTCCTCGTCTCCGCCCTGCTCGCGCTCTCCGGCGCGGGCACGGTCGTGGCCGCGGTGCTCGGCGCGAGCGACAGCTCCGCCCTCGACGAGAAGGCCGCGGCCGCCTCCGGCGACACCGCCGCCACCGCGAGCGCCCTCAGCCACACCGCCTGGCCCTACGCGGCCGCGGCGGGCGGCGCGCTCATCCTCCTCGCGGGGCTGCTCGCGCTGCGCTACGGACGGCAGTGGCCCGCGATGTCCGGCCGCTACGAGCGCGACGGGACGCCCCGGCCGCGCAAGGCCAAGCCGGTCGACCCCGACCGGCCCGAGGACATCTGGAAGGCGCTCGACCGGGGCGAGGACCCGACGGGGCCGGATCCGGCCGGGACCTGACCCCGCGGCCCAGGACGTGATCCAAACGGCAGGTCCTGGGACCGGAACCGGTCGGACCGGCCGGGCTCTGCGGCCCGGGACGTCGGTCGTGACGTGCAGAATGTGACGTGCCAGTCGCCACCCCGCGCTCCCGCCGCAGGCATGCGTACGGGAGAATGGACGATGAGCGTCCGACTCACACACGTAATCAGCAACGAGGAGCAAGTCATGGCGGGCAGCAGCCACGGTCACACCCCGGCCGCCTGGACCGGTGTCATCATCGCCTTCATCGGTTTCTGCGTGGCGGGTGCCTTCATGGTGATGGCCAACCCGCTGGGCTTCTGGGCCGGCATGGTCATCGTCGTCCTCGGCGGTGTCGTCGGCATGGCCATGCGCGCGGCGGGTCTCGGCCAGCCGAAGAAGACCGCGCACCCGGTCGCGCACCCGGTCCGCGAGGCCGTCGGCGCCGAGAGCTGACCCCGTAGGGCTTCTCGAGAGGCGGTCCCGGCACTCCCGCCGGGACCGCCTCTCGCGCGTCCGCCCCGGGCGCGCCACGCCCGCGACGAGCGCGCCACGCCCGGGACGGGCAGAATGCCACGGGTGAACGCCGAAACCCGCAGGGCGACGCGGCCCCGCCCCGCCGAGTGGGTCGTGCCGCGGAGACTCGTCGTCCCCGCGGGGGTGCTCGCGGCCGTCGTCGGCGCCTTCGCGTACGTCGGGGCCGTGGACCCCAACCAGCCCGGGCACTACCCCGTCTGCCCGCTGCTGCGCTACACGGGCGTGTACTGCCCCGGCTGCGGCGGTCTGCGCAGCGCGCACGCCTTCGTGCACGGGGACTTCGCGACAGCGCTCACGGACAACGCGCTCGCCGGCACGGGCTACTTCGTCTTCGCGGTGGTGTGGACCGTCTGGGCGGTCCGCTCGGCGCGCGGACGGCCGTTGCGGATCGACCTGGGGCCCGTGCACCTGTGGAGCGCGGGCGTGTTGCTCCTGGTCTTCACCGTTGTCCGGAACCTGCCCTTCGGTGGCTGGCTGCATCCTTGATCAAATGACAAATGTCCAGGTAGTGGGACCGGCGTCAACCGGATGTGATGCCCAGCCCTTCCTCCGGATACCATCGGAGTGACCCATCATGACCGTCGGGACGGCGGTCTGGGGTCGACAGGCTCAACCGTTCACCGTCAGGGAAGGGGGCCGCTCGCGTGAGTGTGCTCGACGAGATCATCGACGGAGTCCGTGCCGACCTCGCGGAGCGGCAGGCGCGCGTCAGCCTCGACGAGCTCAAGGAGCGCGCGGCGAAGGCTCGCCCGGCCAAGGACGGCGTGGCCGCCCTGCGTGGCGACGGCGTCAAGGTCATCTGTGAGGTCAAGCGCTCCAGCCCGTCCAAGGGCGCGCTCGCCGCGATCGCCGACCCCGCGGCCCTGGCCGCGGACTACGAGGCGGGCGGCGCGGCCGTCATCTCGGTCCTGACCGAGCAGCGCCGCTTCGGCGGCTCGCTGGCCGACCTGGAGGCCGTCCGCGCCCGGGTCGACATCCCCGTGCTCCGCAAGGACTTCATCGTCACGTCGTACCAGCTGTGGGAGGCCCGCGCGTACGGCGCCGACCTCGCGCTGCTGATCGTGGCCGCCCTCGACCAGGCCGCCCTGGAGTCCCTCATCGAGCGCGCCGAGTCCATCGGGCTCACGCCGATCGTCGAGGTGCACGACGAGGACGAGGTCGAGCGGGCGGTGGACGCCGGCGCGAAGGTCATCGGTGTCAACGCACGCAACCTCAAGACCCTCAAGGTGGACCGCACCACCTTCGAGCGGGTCGCTCCCGAGATCCCGTCCGGCCTCGTCAAGGTCGCCGAGTCCGGCGTCCGCGGGCCGCACGACCTCATCGCGTACGCCAACGCCGGCGCCGACGCGGTCCTGGTGGGCGAGTCCCTCGTCACCGGCCGCGACCCGAAGACGGCGGTCGCCGACCTCGTCGCGGCCGGGGCCCACCCCGCGCTGCGCCACGGACGGAGCTGACACCCCGGTGCACAGCGCGCCCCACGCCACCGCCGTCACCCGTCCGGGCCCACGCCCCGACGGGGGAGTGGCGTGCGTGCGGGCGGCTGCCGCCGGGGCGCGCGATCCCTACGCCCGGCTCGCCCGCGGCTGTCGGCCCCGCGGCTGCCGGGCACCGGCCCGCCGCGTCCACGGGCGCCGTGTGCGGTACGTCATCGGTGATGAACCGGGCCAGGTCAACGGCATGCGATGGCCCGCCGGCGCACGCATACAGGCGCCGCTCCGGGCCCGCCGCACCCCGCGGTGAGCTGACGGCCCCGACTCCCTCCTGCCACGTCGTGGCGGCCGCTCGCCGTCGCGACGGGAGCCCGGCTCGGCCGCGGGCTTCCCGGCCGCCGCTTTTCGCTGCCTCGGCTCGTTCCCGGGCTTCGTCTCCGGCTGCGGGAGGGTGGGCGGGAAGCGGACGGTGTCGTCCGGGCGACCTGTGCGTGCGCGACTGACGTGACCCCTGTCCGACCTGTAACCGGGGCTGTCGCCCCTGCGAGGTATCCGCATGCCCAGCGAGTTCTTCATTCCCGACCCCGAGGGTCAAGTTCCCACCGCCGAGGGGTACTTCGGCGCGTTCGGCGGCAAGTTCATCCCGGAGGCGCTGGTCGCCGCCGTGGACGAGGTCGCCGTCGAGTACGACAAGGCGAAGGCGGACCCCGAGTTCGCCCGCGAGCTCGACGACCTGCTCGTCAACTACACCGGGCGCCCGAGCTCGCTCACGGAGGTGTCCCGGTTCGCCGAACACGCCGGTGGCGCGCGCGTCTTCCTCAAGCGTGAGGACCTCAACCACACCGGGTCCCACAAGATCAACAACGTGCTCGGCCAGGCCCTCCTCACCAAGCGGATGGGCAAGACCCGCGTCATCGCCGAGACCGGCGCCGGTCAGCACGGCGTGGCCACCGCCACCGCCTGCGCGCTCTTCGGCCTCGAGTGCACGATCTACATGGGTGAGATCGACACCCAGCGGCAGGCACTCAACGTGGCCCGCATGCGCATGCTCGGCGCCGAGGTCATCGCCGTGAAGTCGGGCTCCCGCACCCTCAAGGACGCCATCAACGAGGCCTTCCGGGACTGGGTCGCCAACGTCGACCACACCCACTACCTCTTCGGGACCGTCGCGGGGCCGCACCCCTTCCCCGCCATGGTCCGCGACTTCCACCGTGTCATCGGCGTCGAGGCCCGGCGGCAGATCCTGGAGCGCGCCGGACGGCTCCCCGACGCGGCCATCGCCTGCGTCGGCGGCGGGTCCAACGCCATCGGCCTCTTCCACGCCTTCATCCCGGACGCGGAGGTACGCCTCATCGGCTGCGAGCCCGCCGGGCACGGCGTGGAGACCGGGGAGCACGCCGCGACCCTGACCGCCGGTGAACCCGGCATCCTGCACGGGTCGCGGTCGTACGTCCTCCAGGACGAGGAAGGGCAGATCACCGAGCCCTACTCCATCTCGGCGGGCCTCGACTACCCGGGCATCGGACCCGAGCACTCCTACCTCAAGGACAGCGGCCGCGGCGAGTACCGCGCGGTCACCGACGACGCGGCCATGCAGGCCCTGCGCCTGCTCTCCCGCACCGAGGGCATCATCCCGGCGATCGAGAGCGCCCACGCGCTCGCCGGGGCCCTGGAGGTCGGCAAGGAGCTGGGCAAGGACGGGCTGATCCTCGTCAACCTGTCCGGGCGCGGCGACAAGGACATGGACACGGCCGCCCGCTACTTCGGCCTGTACGACACCGCCGCCGACGCCGTCGTCGAGCCGGACGCCGGCAGTGACACCGCCGAGATCGAGGGGGACGCCAAGTGAGCGGCAACATCCAGCTGTTGAGCGACACCCTCGCCGCCGCGAAGGCGGAGGGGCGCTCCGCGCTCATCGCGTACCTGCCGGCCGGGTTCCCGACGGTCGACGGCGGGATCGCGGCCGTCAAGGCCGTCTTCGAGGGCGGCGCGGACATCGTCGAGATCGGTCTGCCGCACAGCGACCCCGTCCTCGACGGTCCCGTCATCCAGACCGCCGACGACATCGCCCTCAAGGGCGGCGTCAAGATCGCCGACGTCATGCGCACGGTCCGCGAGGCGCACGGGGCCACCGGGAAGCCGGTGCTCGTCATGACGTACTGGAACCCCATCGACCGCTACGGCGTCGAGCGCTTCACCGCCGAACTGGCGGAGGCGGGCGGCGCGGGCTGCATCCTGCCCGACCTGCCCGTCCAGGAGTCGGCGCTGTGGCGCGAGCACGCGGAGAAGCACGGCCTCGCGACCGTCTTCGTCGTCGCGCCCAGCAGCAAGGACGCCCGGCTCGCCGAGATCACCGCGGCGGGCAGCGGCTTCGTGTACGCGGCCTCGCTGATGGGGGTCACGGGCACGCGGGAGTCCGTGGGGGTCCAGGCCCAGGACCTGGTGCGGCGCACCAAGGCCACCACCGAGCTGCCGGTCTGCGTCGGCCTCGGTGTCTCCAACGCCACCCAGGCCGCCGAGGTGGCCGGCTTCGCCGACGGCGTGATCGTCGGCTCGGCCTTCGTCAAGCGCATGCTGGACGCGGCGGACGAGGCCGCGGGTCTCGAGGCGGTCCGCGCCCTCGCGGGCGATCTGGCGAAGGGCGTGCGCGGCACCGCCTGAGACACCTTCCGGCGCGTACGCGTTCTGTTGCGTACGCAACGGACAATCCGCTCACTCGAACGGGTGGACCTGGGACCGGGGAGGCGCGCTGCGCCTCCCCGGTTCGTTCTGCCGGTTGTGAGCGAGAAGAACCGTGACGGAAAGCGCACCGCCCGCGAGCGGATGGCGGTCGAGCGAGAGAAGCAGAAGGCCTCGGACAGGCGCCGCCGGGCGCTGATCGTGGGCGCGTCGGTGGTGTGCGTCCTGGCCCTTGCCGGGGTGGTGGGCGTCCTGGCCGCCAACTCGGGCAAGGACAAGAAGAACGCCGCCTCGGGCCCGGCCGTGTCGCCCTCGGGCGCGACCGGCAAGGACGGCCTCGCGATCCCCGTCGGCAAGGACGGCGCCAAGTCGACCCTCACGGTCTGGGAGGACTTCCGCTGCCCAGCCTGCCAGGCCTTCGAGACGGTGTACCGCCCGACGATCCACGAGCTGGTGGACGCCGGAAAGCTCAAGGTCGAGTACCACCTGGTCACGCTCATCGACGACGGCAGGGGAGGCAGCGGCTCCCGGCACGCGGCCAACGCCGCGGCCTGTGCCCAGGACGCCGGAAAGTTCACGGCGTACCACGACGTGCTGTACGAGAACCAGCCCAGCGAAACCACCGACGACTTCTCGAACGACAGCAAGCTCATCGAGCTGGCGGGCAAGGTCGACGGCCTGGACACCCCCGCCTTCCGGAAGTGCGTCAAGGACGGCACGCACAACAGCTGGGTCGTGAAGTCGAACGCGGCCTTCCAGAGCGGCGGATTCCGCGGCACGCCGACCGTGCTGCTGGGCGGCAAGAACATCTACGAGGACCGGACGATGACCCCCGCGAAGCTCAAGCAGATGGTGGAGGCGGCGAACAAGGCCTGAGTCCCGCGCCGGCCCTGTGCCCCCGGCTCGGACACGGGCCGGGGGCGGCTCATGTCGTGGCTCACGTCCTGACCCGAGTCGTGGCCTCTGTCACGGTCTTTGGCAGGGCCTCTGGCAGGGCCCCTGTTATGGACCCGTAGCCGGGCTGCTTGCCGTGGGTCCGGTCCGGCAGGGTAGCGTCGACCCTGCCATGGAACTTGCCTACATTCCCAGCCCGTCGCACGGTGTGGTGCACCTCGGCCCCATTCCGCTGCGCGGCTACGCGTTCTGCATCATCATCGGCGTCTTCGTAGCCGTCTGGCTCGGCAACAAACGCTGGATCGCCCGGGGCGGGCGCCCCGGCACGGTGGCCGACATCGCCGTGTGGGCCGTCCCGTTCGGCCTCGTCGGCGGCCGGCTCTACCACGTGATCACGGACTACGAGCTGTACTTCAGCGACGGCCGCGACTGGGTGGACGCCTTCAAGGTGTGGCAGGGCGGCCTCGGCATCTGGGGCGCGATCGCGCTCGGTGCGGTGGGCGCGTGGATCGGCTGCCGCCGACGCGGCATCCCGCTCCCCGCCTGGGCCGACGCCCTCGCCCCCGGCATCGTCTTCGCCCAGGCCATCGGGCGCTGGGGCAACTGGTTCAACCAGGAGCTGTACGGCAAGGCGACGGACGTGCCGTGGGCGCTGCACATCACGTCCTCCACGGACGGGCGCGTGCCGGGGTACTACCACCCGACGTTCCTGTACGAGTCGCTGTGGTGCGTCGGTGTCGGCTTCCTCGTCATCTGGGCGGACCGCCGCTTCAAGCTGGGCCACGGGCGGGCGTTCGCGCTGTACGTCGCCGCGTACTGCGTCGGCCGCGGCTGGATCGAGTACATGCGTGTCGACGACGCCCACCACATCCTGGGCCTGCGTCTCAACGACTGGACCGCGATGGTGGTCTTCCTCCTCGCGGTGACCTACATCGTCGTGTCGGCGCGGCTGCGGCCGGGACGCGAGGAGGTCGTCGAGCCGGACGGGGACACCCCCGACGGAGATGCCGTGGCCCTCGACAAGAAGGCCGACGACAGGGCTGACGACAAGGCCGACAACAAGGCTGATGACAAGGCCGACGAGACGACCGACAAGAAGTCCGACGGCAAGAAGCCCGACGCGAAGACGGACACCGAGGCCGACGCGAAGACGGGCACCGAGTCCGACGAACCCGCGCAGTCCAAGGAGCCCGTGGAGCCCGCGCAGGCCAAGGAGCCCGCGGAATCCGGGGAGTCCGTGGAGGCGGCGAGGGGCGAGGCCGAGTCGGCCAAGAAGGTCTGAGTTCCTCCGGTATGTCGAAGGGGGGTGGGGGGGGGGGGGGGGGCGCCCCCCCCCCCCCCCCCAAGCCCCCGGGGGGGGGGCCCCCCGGGGGGGGGGGCCCCCCCCCCCCCCCCGCCCCCCCCCCCCCGGCGGGGGGGGGGCGGGGGGGCCCCG